>JACQDB010000001.1 GCA_016201275.1 Acidobacteriota bacterium | reverse complement strand
GTGGAACAGCAATTTTCCGAATCTGCGAGTCGGCAACCCCGGCGAGTTAGCCAATCTGCTGCGCGGCACGACGGATATGCTGCGGCTGGGGACGACGGGCTATGAGGTGTATCGCAACGGTGAAGGCGGGGCTGGCGTGGCGTATGCGACGGCGGTTGAGACCAAGCGGGCTGCGGATATTATTTTGACTGTAGGGGGCTTGCTGGAAGGTGCGCGGGGGAGCGCAGCGGACAGAGGAGTTCACATTGATGTTGGAGGAGAAGGGCGATATGCCGATGCGATTAATCTAAATCCTGGTACTCACACCACCACCACCGGCACTGCTGGAAGCCCAATTCCCAATTTGGTTCAAGGAGTTGGGGAGGCAATGCCTTTTCAAAATAACACTGCTAGTTTGATTACGGTTGAAAACTCACCTCTAAGACCAGGAATTGCGGGGGAATTAAGTCGGGTAATTCGTCCTGGAGGAGAGATAAGGCTAGTTCACCCAGCCGAATATGCAATGCAAGCACATCAGCAAATAATCAATGCCATTGGAGGTCAGGCAACTCAGAGTACCGTAAATGGAATTACTACTACGATAATCAGAGTTCTAAAATGATATTTATGAGCTACTCTATTCAAGTTTTAACAGACGGTTCATATCAAGTAGTTTTTGAAGATGAACCAAACTATTGTCGAGCGTTAGCTATGGCTCCAACAGAAATGGAGCCGGAGTTGGAAAAAGAGGTTTGGCTAATACTGCTCTTTGCAATTTGGAGTGTTCCAGACAGAACAAGCATAGAGGAGGCTTTATCTGCTGCAAAGAAATTGAATGGGAGATTCAATTTAGGAGTCAGACCTTTTGATAATCACAAAGAGAACAAAGGATGGTGCAAGCAGATTAAAGAACAGTGGGGCAGTCCAATATGGCTGGTTATCCGCAAAGGAACTCTAGTAGAAGAAATAGTGGGATTGAGGAACCGGAGTCAGATCATAGATCTCTTGAAAAAGTGGCTTTAGAAAAAAGCGAAGATTCAATAGAGCTTGCGGAAAGATGAATTTCTCACATCTTTGTCGGCAACAGCGTTCCGAATCTGCGAGTCGGCAATCCGGGCGAGTTAGCCAATCTGCTGCGCGGCACGACGGATATGCTGCGGCTGGGGACGACGGGCTATGAGGTGTATCGCAACGGTGAAGGCGGGGCTGGCGTGGCGTATGCGACGGCGGTCGAGACCAAGCGGGCTGCGGATATATTCTTGACCGTGGCGGGCTTGCTGGAAGGAGCGCGGGGGAGTGCAAGAGAAGCTCCGCAAGGTCCGTGCTTTTTAGCGGGAACAAAGGTCGCAACACCAGAAGGCGAGAAGAATATCGAGGAGATCAAGGAAGGTGATTATGTGCTGGCAGCCGATGCCGAAAGCGGCAAGCCGGTGCGCCAGCGAGTGGCGCAAGTTTTCCGCAGAGAGTCGGCGGTCTTGCTCGACATCAAAGTCGCAGGCGAGACCATCAAGACGACGCCGGAGCATCGCTTCTGGGTCGAAGGCAAGGGCTGGGTCGCAGCAGGCGAGTTGGGAATCGGCTCGCGGCTCGTCACCAAAGAAGGCAAGATCGTTTGCGTCAAGTCCATCAAGCGACACGATGGCTTGTTCAAGGTTTACAATCTTGAAGTCGAGAACGCGCATACCTATTTTGTTGGTAAGTCCGGCGTGCTGGTGCATAATCAGTACGGGCCAAACGGTCCAAGTTTTCTTGGGCAGGCAAACGGACCCGCTATACCGATCCCGCAGGGAGCAACAGAAATCCCTATTGTGACTCCTGGTGGAAAAGTGACAGGCTTTGGCTACACGGGTGGAAACGGGGGCAATGGTTTGAGTCCCAGGGTCAGCGATGTGAGAGTCATGGATCCAACACTACCAAGAGGTCCATCTCCAGGGTATCCTAACGGCTATGTGAATTATATGAATCCCAACGGGCAGGCTGTTAATCCATACACGGGTAAGACCATTAGCAAATCGGATCCAATGTGGCATATACCTTTGAATTAGGGACAGTATGTTTAATAGTCAAAACAAAAGAAGTAAAGAGCCGATGGTCCACATTGTTGGAGAGAAGTTGAGCGCAGTTACATTCGTTCAAGATTATGTTCAGCTACACTTCGATGGTCCAACACTAACATTGCTGAATTGGCCTGTTGTAGAAGTTGGAGAAAGCCATGTCCAATTCGGCATGGAAGGCTACCGCGACAAGTTATGCGAACAAATTGGCAAACAAGTGCTCACAGCCTCAGTGGCAGAGGAACAGGAGGTAAGAATAGAATTCACAGATAGATCGTTTCTGTTTATAGCACTTGAACCGGATGATTGCCGAACCGCAGAAACAGTGATCTTCAATAACGGGAATGGCGGCATTTGGGTTTTGTAAACCTTTTGCGAATGGAGTCGTTACAGACGCCACTGTAGAATCCATTATCGCGGCGGGCAGACGACGCTTTCGGGGCGTGTGCTGTCCACCGAAGACGAGCCGATTATGGGAGCCACGGTGTCTATGGATGGGCAGAGCGCGACCACCGATGCGGCAGGCGGGTTTATCTTGAGCGCGGTGACGGCGGGGACGACGCGCCCCTTGATGGTGGACGGCAGAACCGCCAGCGCCCCCAATCGCAGCTATCCGGTGATTATTGAACCGGCGAATCTGCTGGCGGGACAGGCCAACACGAACCCCTATATCTTCTACCTGCCAGCCATTGATACACAATATGAAGTAGAGGTGATTCCCAACCAGGACAGCGTGGTGACGACCCCAAGAGTGCCTGGGGTGCAGATGACGATCCCGGCGGGGGCGAACTTGCGGAACCGCGATGGCGCGCCAGTCG
>JACQDB010000151.1 GCA_016201275.1 Acidobacteriota bacterium | reverse complement strand
GTTCATCGCGCTCCTCCTCGGTTAACTCAACGATGTATTTTTTCTTGGGCAAGTCTGGTCAATCTCCTTGTGATAGTTATTCCATTCAGACTTTACCCGATCAACTGTTATTCATCAAAACCACAAGGACTGACTACTAGATGCTACCGTGCTTAAAAAGATGGAAGTTGAAGACCTATTCCAACGGGCTAATCGCAAGATTTTCGAACCTGAGTCATAAATGACTCAAACACAGGTATTCCATAAAGTCCGCTCCGAAAAAGAAGCCGCAGAAGCGATATATCAAATTTAACTTTTCCTTGTTTGTTCTTGGTTCGCTCGCACCTTCAAGCTGCGGCATGTTCACCTCCGGCTAACTCGTCAACTCTGCCATTGTGCGAATCGCTTCGACGCTGCCGGTTCCGCATATCAAGGTCTTGACGCCGGATTCCTGCCACATCGCCAGTTGCTCTTTGAGGCGTTCTTTGGGGCCGCACAAGGCGACTTCATCAACCAGTTCATCCGGCACGGCGGCAATCGCTTCAGCTTTTTTGCCGGAAAGGTAAAGGTCTTGGATTTTCTCTGCCGCCTCTGCAAAACCATAGCGGCACGCCAAGTCATTGTAAAAATTTTTGCCACGCGCTCCCATACCACCTATGTAGAGCGCCAGATTCGGCTTCACCTGATGGCGACAGGCACCTACATCATCGCCTATGACGACGCTGACGGTTGGCGCGATGTCGAAATCGTCGGCGGTTTTGTCATCGCGGCGTTTGGCAAAGCCTTCGTCCAAGGATTCACGAAAGATGTGAATGCGCTTAGGCGAAAAAAACACTGGCAACCAACCATCGGCAATTTCGGCGGCAAGCGCGACATTTTTCGGGCCGATGGCCGCCAGATAAATCGGTATGTCGGAACGCAAAGGGTGCGAAATTAATTTCAACGGTTTGCCCAGCCCTGTGCCGCCTTGCACGGGGATTTGATAATACTCGCCTTGATGCACGAGCGGCACTTCACGTTTCAAAATCGTGCGAAGAATCTCTACATACTCGCGGGTGCGCGCCAGCGGTTTGCCGTAAGCAATGCCGTGCCAGCCTTCGACGACTTGCGGCCCCGATGCGCCTATACCTAAAAGCATTCTGCCGCCGGTCAATAAATCAATGGTCGCGGCGGTCATCGCGGTCATCGCCGGAACGCGCGCGGTCATCTGCATAATCGCCGTGCCGACTTTGATGCGCTCGGTCTTGGCCGCCAGCCAAGTCAAGGTCGTCACCGCATCCGAGCCGTAAGCTTCGGCAGTCCACAAGGAATCAAAGCCTGCGGCTTCCGCCGCCTGAGCGAGCGCCACATTATCTCCGGCATTTGCGCCCCAGTAGCCGCAATTCAATCCTAATCGCATGGTTTGCGCCTCCATCGGTGATGTGAGAAACGCTCCAACAATAGCGAAGAATGGCAGCGATTGCCATGCGAAATTCCGGCTGAAAGATTTGGCTGCAAGCTCGCCTCCTCTACCTCATTCTCTCAATGTCTTTAGCTTGATTCGTACAGACGGATCAGAAATCTTGAATCACCAATAACCACAACAGAATGTGTAGAGGGGCAAACCCTAGTCAAGTATTTTCAGGTCGCACCGTGCAGCGGCAAATCATCAAAGGGGAAAATAAGGATGCAAGACCATGCTTTGTTCTTTGGCGCAAGCCTTGAGCAATCGTCTTTGCTCAGACGATTGTTTGAACAGTTCATCGAAGCCAGCCGCGAGTTTCGTCAACACCCGCGACAATTCATTCTCTCGTCCATCAAAGGCGACGGCCTGGGCGGTCGTCGTCGCCAACAATTTCTGCAATATGGTTTGGCCATCAGCCTGTTGATCTATTCGACTTTCTTTCTTGCCACGTTAGCCTTTTGGACCATCGCGCATCGCCACGACGCGACCACCTCCTACAGTGATAATGGGTTGATACCGACGCAACTTTATTTGCCGCCGTACCAGCACGAAGCGAATCTGCGTAAGGATGACAAGGAAAAAGAAAATCACGGCGGTGGTGGCGGCGGCGATCATTCCTCTACGCCTGCAACGCAAGGCGAGCGCCCGGATTTCGCGTTTGAAAATCCGTTGATGGCACCGACGACTAGACCAACTTTGAGTCCGCCGAATTTGCCGATGACAGAAACCCTGCTTGGCGATCCGGCGCAAAATCTCAAGCGCGATAACCTTGCGCCTACAGGATTGCCGGAAGGCGTGATTGGGCCACCTTCGGATGGACAAGGAAGCGGCAAAGGCCTCGGCGCGGGTGAAAAGGGCGGCGTGGGTTCAGGCAAGGGGCAGGGATTCCGGCTGGGTGAAGATGGCGGACAAAATGACGGCAAACGCCAGGATGGCACAGCGCGCCGCGATAGACCGTATGACAACGAAGCGGTTGATTCAAAACCTGTGGCGTTGAACAAGCCGCGACCCAATTACACCGAACAAGCGCGCAGGGAAAAAGTGCAAGGCATGGTTCACGCCAGAATCCTTATCGGCGCGGATGGTCTGGTGAAGCAAGTGAAAATTTCCGGCGTGGGTTTGACCGGCGGCTTGAATGAAGAAGCCATACAGGCGGCAAAGCAAATGCGCTTTCAACCGGCGATGAAAAACGGGCAAGCAGTTTCCTATTGGGTGACGGTTGAAATCGAGTTCAATCTGCGATAAGCCAGGCATCAACGCCGCCTCGTATCGGTTTGGCGCGAACTTCAAAAGATGGCGAACGATTCGCGGCGGAGGTTTAGCAGTGGAGGTTTAGAGTATCGCTTTCAGGCGGAAGCGTGCGAGTACGAAAGCTTCCGCCTGTAGGCGATATTCTAAACCCCGCTTTTTTATTTTCGCTCACTCTGCATCTCTGTGGCGACGCGCTCGACCTGAGTCATCACGCGGAGTAAATTTTCGCCTAACACTTTTTTGATGTCGGCATCGGTATAACCGCGCTTCATCAATTCTACGGTGAGGTTCGGCAGCTTGGAAATATCTTCCATGCCTTGTGGCAGCGCCGGTACGCCGTCAAAGTCCGAACCGATGCCGACGTGGTCTATGCCTGCGACTTTGATGACGTGTATGAAGTGATCCATCAACACCGAAAACGGCGTCACCGGAAGTTGGTTGGCACGATTCCATTGCTTCATCTCTTCGGCAACGCGCTTGGCATCGTTGGGATATTTCTGATTCAACTCGTCCTGCATGGCGCGGCGACGCATGGTCATTTCGGCTTTGCGGGGATCAATGAAGCCATCGTAAAAATTAATCATCACGACGCCGTTGTTTTTGGCGATGGCGCGCAGCATATCGTCCGTCATATTGCGCGTGTGATTGGCCAGTGTGCGACACGAAGAATGCGAAGCGATGATCGGCGCTGTGCTGGTTTCGATGACATCGTAAAAGGTTTTGTCGGCAACGTGCGAAATATCCACCATCATGCCCAGGCGATTCATTTCGCGCACCACCTCGCGCCCGAAATCGGTCAGACCATTGTGATGCTTGACGTTGGCATTGTTCAAATCGGCTTCTGAATCCGCCCAGTTATTGGTGTTGGTGTGCGTCAGCGTCATATAACGTATGCCGAGTTTGTAAAACATTCGCAAGGCATGAAGACTGTCTTCGATGGCGTGGCCGCCTTCGATGCCCATCAGCGCGGCGATTTTGCCTTTCCGGGCAATGCGGCGAATGTCTGCGGCAGTGGTTGCGGCTTCCAATACATCGGAATGTTTGTGGACTTGTTCATTGACCACATCAATCATATCCAAGGCGCGCCGCGCCGCGCCGCCGCCTTCGGCAGTCGTTTTGTTGACGAAAATTTTATCAACATAAATGGCAAAGAATTCGGCGTCCAGGCCACCGGCTTTCATGCGCTTGAGGTCGGTATGCGTCTTGATTTTGCCTTGCGAATTGCTGCCGTCCATGCCCAGATCAAAGCCGTCATCGAGCATCGGCGTTGTGATGTCGTTATGCGTATCAATGACGATGGAATCGCGGTGAAGTTTTTCGGCGCGCGCACGCAGCGCTTCGTCGTCACGATTTTCTGAAGGAGTATTCATAAGTTTATTTTTCTGCCTCCCGGAATGACTGGCGCTTTGCGCCAATGGGAGCAGCAACAACAAAATCAGACACAGCGCCATAATTGACCGCAGCAAATTTTGCATGATGTGGAATCCTCTCCGGTACTCGCTGAATATGCATGATGAACGAGAATCCTGCTTTTGTTAATGCTTTTTTCGTCCCCTGCCGATTCTTGAGGCACTCGCTATTAATCTTTTGAGATGTAATAACCCTTGCGGGCGCGCACCTGCAACCCCGGACGTTTCGCTTCGACGCGCAGCGTGCGATAAGTTTTGGTGCGGCTGTCATTTTTGGAATAGTAAGTCAGGACGTATTGCGCGCGCACCTCGGCGGCTATGCGTTTGTAGATTTCGTCCAAATCGCGCCCCTCTTTTTTCGCGTCTTCAAAGATCGGCGGAAAGAACGCCTTGCCGCCGGTGTCTTCGCTCATCGCTTTCATGACAAACTCGCCGCCTAAATCCTGCACGTTGACCGAGGGCGCGATGCCAGTCGAATGCACCGCATAAATAATCGTGTCGGAGAGCTGCGCCTCTTTCAAAGCCTGAGCCAAGGTGATGCCCGAAGCGGTGTCTGTGCCATCCGATAAGACCACCATGACGTGACGGCCATTTTCTTTGCGTAGCAATTTCGCCGCTTGCGACAGCGCATTATACAGCGCCGTCGCGCCTGCCGGTCGCAAACTGGCAAGCGTGTTAACCAGGCGATTCACGTCCGAAGTAAAAGGGATTTCCAGTATCGGATCGCTCGACACACTGATGACCGCCGCCGTATCGCCAGCACGTAAGACCTGACGAAAAAATTGCGCGGCGGCGCGTTGTTCAAAATCGAAACGCGAACGAATTGAAGTCGAAGTGTCAAACAAAAAAACCAGACGCAAAGGCAGTTGACCTTCTTTGTAGCAGTTGGAAATTTCCTGCGCCTGATTGTCTTCATAAATCACAAAGTCATCTTTGGTGAGATTGTTCACCTGATTGCCCGCCGCATCGGTCACTGCTGTAATCGCGGTCACCAAATCCGCAGAGAGTTTGATGGCCTCCTGCTCCGGGTCTTCGTTGCTGGCGCGACGTGGGCGCGTCTCTTGAACCGGCGGCGCAGAGGGCTTGCCGGTCGGCGGTTTGGGCGTCGGCGCAGTTGGTGTGGGTCTGCCGGATTGCGCCACGGCCATAGGCAAAATTATAGACAGCAGGCACACGACAATAGACACAATTCGCCTGATTCGATTCGGTATAATTGCTTGCTTCACGATTTCTGAAAACCTCTCACAGAGCTTACGCCTGACCCTTTACCTTTGTTCATCGCAAACCTTCGCAGAGATAGCCGCTGCGCCACGCGGCAAACTCCTGCAAGCCGAGTTCGACTTGTAAAAGATGACGGTCGCGTTTGCGCTTCAAACGCTTGCGCTCGGCGACTTCAAGCGGCGGCAACAAGGCGAAAGTGATATTCATCGGCTGAAAATTTTTGGTCTCCGAATTGGCGATGTAATTGGTCAAGCTGCCCATAGCGGTGTGGCGCGGCGGTTTTTCCGGCACGCGCCCCACGGCGATTGCCGCCGCGTGAACCCCTGCCATAAACCCCGTTGCCATCGCTTCAATGTAGCCTTCCACGCCGGAAATCTGCCCCGCAAACAGAACGTGCGGCTGGTCGCGCATTTGCAAGGTCTCGTTCAACACCGCAGGCGCGCAGATAAAGGTGTTGCGATGAACCTGCCCGAAGCGTATGAATTCGGCCTGTTCAAGTCCGGGAATTTTTTGCAGCACGGCTTTTTGCGCGCCGTACTTTAAGTGATTTTGAAAGCCCACCAGGTTGTAACTGTCGGCCAAAAGATTTTCCTGACGCAATTGCACAGCGGCATAGGGAATCCTGCCAGTGCGCGGATTGATTAAGCCTACAGGTTTCATAGGGCCAAAGCGCAAGGTGTCGCGTCCGCGCCGCGCAATCTCTTCGATGGGCAGGCAGGCTTCAAAAAACATGGTCTTCTCGAATTCGTGCAGCGGCACCGATTCGGCCTGAATCAACGCTTCATAAAAAGCGTCGTACTGCGCTTCATCCATAGGGCAATTGATATAATCCGCGCCGCCTTTATCGTACCGCGCCGCTCGCCACACGATGTCGTAATTAATAGTTTCAGCATCAACGATGGGTGAAATCGAATCGTAAAAATAGAGATGCGTTGCGCCGGTGAGGCGGGCAATCTGTTCAGAAAGCGCCGGTGACGTTAAAGGCCCGGTGGCGATGATGACAATGCCTTGTGCAGGGATTTCCTGAATCTCTTCGCGTATGACTTCGATGTTGGGGTGCGCGTGTATGCGGCGCGTCACCTCTGCGGCAAACTTCTCGCGATCAACGGCCAGCGCCGCGCCTGCGGGAACCGCCGTTTGATGAGCGACCGCAAGCATCAGCGAGTTGCCGCGTCGCAACTCTTCTTTCAATAGATACGGCGCGGTTCCCACTTCATCGGACTTGAGCGAATTGGAGCAGACGATTTCGCCCAGATTGGCGCTCTGATGCGCGGGCGTAGGGCGCGCCGGACGCATCTCGAAAAGCTGGACCTGCGCGCCGCGTTCGGCAGCCTGCCAAGCCGCTTCACTGCCTGCCAAACCGCCGCCGATTACGATGATGGGGGTTTCTGTGTTCATTAAAGCTTTGATAGTAGCATCTGCCTTCCAAGGCTATCAAACAGGGCTTGATTGATTGGATACAGAGCGGGCGCAAAGAAGCGCCTATGATAAATCTGCAACCAGATGAAAGAAAGCTTCCAAAATGGTGAGCAACAAGGTGGACGTGTTTATGCTTTATACTGCCAACGGCGAAGCGCTCTCCCGCGTAGAAGTTTACCGCCTCGCCTGTTCGGCTCATCGAAGCGATCAAAAGGTGTCCCTGCTTGTGACCGTTTGTTGCCTTGCCTGATGGTCTGCCGCTGCAAAACAACGTCCTTGCCAAAGCAGGCTTTTTACAGAAAAAAGCTCTCGCTATTTCGGAAGGGGAACCAGTATAATCACGCCCGCCGGGTCCTATTCTGTTTTACACAACATCCTACTTCAGGAGTCATAGCGATGCCCATCTCTCTGTTCGCTCGTTCGTTATTCAAGCTATGTATTGCTTTCGTCCTTTTGCTTGCTGCCGCCAGCATTGGCCAAGCGGCTCCCCAAAATACTGTGCCAGCCGCGCCGAAAATCGTGCGGAAATCAGGCGGCGTGCTGGCCGGTTCGGCTATTCGGCGCGTCGAACCCACCTATCCGCCGCTTGCCAAAGCCGCTCGCGTATCCGGGGCGGTGGTGGTTGAAGTGACGGTGGATGAAGTGGGCAAAGTGATTGCGGCGCGGGCGCTTTCCGGGCATCCGTTGTTGAAGGACGCGGCAGTAGCGGCGGCACGGGGATGGGAATTCACGCCAACCCAACTTGGTGGCGCGGTCGTAAAAGTCGTTGGCACGATTACCTTCAACTTCACACTTCCTCCTGACCCGACCAGCGATACGCGAAGCCTTGAAGAAGCGCAGGAAGCAGCGCGGTTAAATCCGAATTCCGCCGAAGCCCACCAACGGTTAGGCGAAGAGTATATGAAGATTGGTCGCTACGAAGATGCGATTAACTCTTTCCGAGATGCGCTGCGACTCAAGCCCGATTACCAAGAGGCGTACCGGGAATTGGCGGCTGCCTATACCCGGTTGGGGAGCTTTGACGAAGCGATCATGATTTTTGAACAGGCGCTGGAAAAATTTCCCAATGACACGGATTTACTTGAAGAAATGGGACACCTGCTGGAATCGCGCCAGCGTTATGCGAAATCCGCAGCGGTCTTCAAAAAACTGACCGAACTGGAACCGGAAAATCAGCAGATGTTTTACCGGCTGGGTTATAACCAGCAAATGTTGAACCGGCATGAAGAAGCGATTCAATCCTTTGCACAGGCGATTCAACTGGATGCCAACTTTACCAGAGCCTATCACGGCTTGGGCTGGTCGCATCAGAGTCTGGGTCACAAAGCGGAAGCCATTGCCGCTTATCAACAGGCCTTGAGCATCAAGGCTCCCTATGACCGATTGGCGGTTATACATGAAAATCTGGGGCGCATTTATCGTTCAATGAATCGCCCCGATCAGGCGATGGAGGAGTTGAAAAAAGCTGTGGAGATTGACCCCTATCGTGATCCGGCATACTGCCTGTTGGGCGAAGCATATTTAAATCTTTCGCGGCTCAATGAAGCCGTAGAAGCCCTGCAAAAGGGCGTCGAACTCAATCCCATCAATTGTTGTTCAATGAACTATCTGGGCATGGCGTATATCAAACTGGGGCGTTTGCCGGAAGCCGAAACCATTTTGCGTCGGGCGATAGAGGTCAGCCCGGAAGTGCCGGATGGCTACATGAATCTGGCGGTCGCTTTGCAAATGAAACAGCAAGGGGACAGCGCCGAAGCCATTTTAAAACTGGCGTTAAATAATACTCCGAAAAACTGGCGTACACTTGATTACGTAGCCGCTTTTTATAGCGAAAGAGGAAAACTCGCCGAAGCCGAAACGCTCTACAGGGAAGCCTTGAAACTGGAGCCGAACAATGTGCTGCTGCTCAACAATCTGGGCTACAATCTGGTTGAAAATAATCGCAACCTCGAAGAAGCCTTGGCGATGATTCAAAAAGCCGTTGCCGCCGAACCCAATAACGCCAGCTATCTAGACAGCCTGGGCTGGGCGTACTGCAAGCTGGGCAAATTTGCCGAAGCCGAATTGTATTTGAAAAAAGCCGCCGAAGCGTTAGGCGATGTGGCGGAAATCGAAGAGCATTTCGGTGATCTGTATCAACGCCAAGGCAAGACAAATCAAGCGATAGCCGCTTGGCAAAAAGCCCTTTCGTTACCCACCAGCCCGCAAGTTAAAGAGCGCATACAGGCGAAGTTGAATGCCGAAAAGAAAAAATCGGAGAACAAAGAATAGGAAAAGATGATTTTGTAAAAGGCGTCGCGGATTCGCCCAAGCAATCATGAAAAAAGCAGCGTCGGCAGAAATCAATTGCCGACGCTGCTTTTTTCATGACTTGATGTTTGCTGATTCAAGGACAGGATGTTCGCGGCCTCTGGCGGTGACGCGCTCGACGCTGATGATGCGCCCGTCTTCAATAATCAAAGCGTGATCGAAATTGTTTACCGTTGGGCATATGTGCTTCGGCACTAAATATAGCGTGTCGCCGATGACGGGCAGCGTTGACGAGGAATCGGCGCTTGCCGAAATTTCCATTGGCAAATGTTCTTCGCTGGGATGTTGCGGCAGCAACTCCGGGTGACCGAGCGCAAAGCAATTGGGAATGCCTGCGTCCGCCGACACCGTTTTGTGTCCCGCATCGCAAGTGAAACGATGGGCCGTCGGATGCGAAACGACGGTCGAAATCACCACCGCCGCAGGCCGATAGCCGTACTCTTCGGACAATTGAACGAGACTGGTGCAATCGCCATACACCACCGTCCCCGGCGATATACGGTGAATGAACGCGGCGTCTGCAAACGGTGTGAAGGACAAGGAACAAGGAAAAGCCGGAGTGCCTGCGGTGATGATTTCACCAATGGCGACTTGGGCTTGTTCACAAGCGGCGACCAGTTCCATCAACTGCTCGTAGCCTTGATGCGCCAGTCGTTCGCGCTCCGGCATATCGAGGACACCGGCGAGATGCCCGTCATAATAATGCAGGCCGCGAAATTCCAAGCCCGATGCAAGAATCATTTGTGCCAGTTCGACGATTTCGGCAAAGCGATGTGGTTCAATGCCTGTGCGATTCATGCCGGTGTTGACATCAATAAACAGGCCAATTTTACTACCTTTCCAGGCGGCTATCTGTGCTGGTGTTTCTACCAAAACGGAGACGCGAGTTGACGCGAAAGCCGCTGCGACTTCACGCACGCGCCGCGCATTTGCGCCGACCACAGGGTAAGCCAGCAACACATCCTGAGCGCCGGTTTCGCAGACTGTCTTGAGTTCCAGCGCAGTCGAGCATTTGAAATTCATCACGCCCTGCGCCACCAATTGGCGCATCACATATTGCAGTTTGGCGGTTTTCACATGAGGCCGCCAGCGATTGGCCTCGCCGTTTAACAGGCGCAGGGTGGCGCGGATATTGGCGTCAACGATTGTCGGATAAATCGCCAGCGCCGGAGTTAAGACGTTATTGATTTCGGCGATGCGATAATCTTCGACCATCAGCTCCTTCATCACCGGCGAAAATGTAGAGGCAGCGTTCATAGAATTGGCCGAACCTTTCTTTGACCAGGTAGCGCCACTAAACATAAAGGCGCTAGAGTCGCAAAGCAAGCGCTGCGGTGGACTTCTATTGAGTAGGGTTTGCAGAGGTGATGGCGAGAGCGAGCGCGCCGCTATCGAACGGCTCAAGAGACCGACAGCAGCGCAGTGCAGCGTTCCCGCTTATCAACGGGATTTGATGGCAAGTGAAACTCCGACCCAAGTTTTGACAGCCTCTAACTCGTGACTGGCTTATATGATTATTCCCGCCCAGACGTACCTTAACGCGGACTACATTTGTAGTAAGGCGGTCGCAGGCGGGAGATGTTGAAGCGCCTTTGAAAGCGTATCAAATGATGCGCGAGGAAAAAGTAGCACGGCAGTAAAAGGGTTTGGGCCACAAAGCGCAAGCTATGCAGGGTCAGGCCACAAAGCGCGAGCGACAACATAAAGAAGCGTCGCGCTGATGATGAAGACGAGGCTACAGAGCAACAATTCATACGCCTTCAATACGTTTTCACGCATTGGGTGCGGCTGACGATTGCTGCCCCAGTAAATAAACTGCGCGACCAGATAATTACCGACAAACCAACTGACTAAGCCCGCCAGAAATCCTACGAACGAAGCTACGATGTACAATCAAAAATCTCCTTTGAAAAAATGCTTTGCTGATTTCTTTCGCGGCTTGCGCTGCTTGGCCGCGTAAGCTTTGGGCGGCGTCAGGTCATCGGTCGCTACATAATGAATGATGTCATCATTCACGCGCCACACCAGAAACACAACATCCAGTTCGGGGTCATAATCGTTGACCGCTTGGACAATCTCGGCGTTCGGCCAGCCGCCGTGCTGGCGCAACTTTTCGCTGCCTTCGGCAACATAATAAGCGGGCATCTGCAAACCCGATTTTTCAAATGCAGCGTGCTTTAAATCCACCACAATCGCGCCGCGCCCGTGTTGTAAAAAGTTAGTCCAGGCAAAGGCCGCAAAGTCTTTCCATTGCGACCGCAAAAAGGTTTCGTGATCGTCGGGGGTGTCTATGCTTTTCAGTTTTTCCAATACGTCGTCACGGCTCATGCGCCAGGAACTCGCTTTTTCAGTTTGATTTCATCAGGCCAACCGGCGCGCCGGTTGCCTCGCTAATTTAATCATGCGAGGGCGCGCACGCCTAACGATTTTTTGACATTTTCCTTCTGCACCCTTGCGCTGTGGCTACATCGGTCGGTTGACCAGACCTCGAGGATTGAGGGAAGGCAAGAAAAAGCCGTTTGGCGTTGCCTCAGCAAGCGGAAACCCAAACCCGTTTTTCCTTATTTCAAGGAGAAGCTGTCTTAAAGGAAAAAAGGCTGTCGCTTCAGCGTAAACGAGCAAACGATTTCCGCATGGTGACGGAGAGGACTGATTCGCAAACGTATGCGAAGTCATCAGTAGTTGTTCAAAAAATTATTTGCGGTCAGCAGGAACGCTGTCCGTAGCGGACGGAGCGAGGGCGCGCTCCATCTTGTTTTCGTGTTCGATCTTATAAAAATCAAGCATCACATCGGACTGCCCGTGCAAATCCCGCCGCAACCGATTGAGCGCAACGCGCACGACATCGCGATGATGAATTTTATGGCGGGCCGGAATCCGGGTCACTTCAAGCCAGAGGTCATGGATTAACCCGATATCCTCTTCAGACAGTCTTGGGGCGTGTGCCCCAAGATAGACGCTGCGGCCTTGATAATCGGGTTGGATAATTTGCAAACATACCTGGCGACGCGAGGGTTCGGGCAGGCGCTCCCACGCTTTGCCTAATTCGTGTTCCTGCTCCTGGGCGCTCAACTTCGCCGATTGTCCGGCGACGATTTCCGCCGAGTCTAAACGCTGGGCGGTCTGGGCAATGGCATCGAAGATATTGTTGGAAGGAACCACGACCAAGTCAACCGACTTGCCTTGCTTTTCCGCCAGCGCCACAACCCGCGTGAACAACCTTTGCTCATATTCGGTAAACAGGTTCACATCATACAAATCCCGGTTGCCGGTATCGGGGCCTTGTACCAATCTCACGGTCATTACCACGATGTCCTGTTGCTCGGTGTCGGTGTGCTGCAACACGAAATCAAGATGGGCGAGCGTGTTGTAATCACGCGCCGCAACCAACACATTGCCCGGCCTGGTGTGTACCGTTTCAAGATTCACATCCTGTTCGTATTCGAGTTTGAACTGATCCAAAGCCGCGATGGACTGATTCAATTTGCGCTGATTGAGGCGTTCGGAAACCACAAAGAGGACGAAGAAGACGAAGGTGAAAAGGACGCCGCTAATGGTCGCCACCTCTTTGGTGATTAAGTTGATTGCGGCTATCGAGAAGAGGATCGCCGCAATCGCTCCCAACCCTAAAGGGATTTCATTGCTGCCGAGGTTGAGGTTAAACGGCACTTTCCACTCGCGGTGCGATTTGTCTTTGAAGCGCAGCACCAGCATCGCCAAGCCTTTGAACGCAAATGACCAGATAACGCCAAAGGCATAGGCTTCTCCGAGTACCGTGACCTCGCCACGCGAGCCGATAATGGCGACCAGTTGCAAGAGCGCAATCAGATTGATCATGCGAAAAGTCGTGCCGTATTTTTTATGAGGGGCGCGGAACCAATCGGTCAACACTCCGTCTTCGCTGACCCGATTGAGAACGCCGTTGGCACCAATAATAGAGGTGTTGATAGCACCTGCAAGCATGAGGAAGCCGACGATTACGATGAAGGCTTGGAAGAAGAGTTTCAAGGTCACAGGACCAATCAGGTTCATGGCAATGCCACTGATCATATTATCGAAATACTGCGGTCGCGTACCATCGGGAATGATGGCGTAAGCAAAGAAAGAGACGAGCGAGGTGAACAACAGCGAATAAATAAAAATCACCATGCCAGCGCGCATCAGATTTTTGTGCTTCGGGGATTCGAGTTCGCGATTGACCTGGGCTAAGGATTCCTCGCCCGACATCGCTAGAAACGAGTGTCCAAAAGCGATCAGAATACCAATTAGTCCCAACAAGGCTCCTGCGTTCGGCACGAGCCCCAAACGCGGTTCCGGCAACGCCGCTGCCGCTGCATCTGCTGCGGCGTCCGCCGCTGCCGAGGGGCGTGTCTGCAAAGAACCCGGCGCAAGGTCTGGCAACCAGCCAACCGCGTCCTTATCGAAGGATAAATTTTGCGGCGTCGGCGCTGGCGGCAAACGATGTTTATCGGGTTGGGTGACAATGGTCAAACCACTCCAGAGGATCAATAGGACAACCATCACGGTCGTAATATACATAATCTTCATGGCGTCGTCTGAGGATTCGTGTAGGCCTTTGGTATTGCGCCACCAGAAATAGATGGTGATGAACACCGCGAGGCCAGCGGCGATGAGATTTTTGGTCGAAGGAGAGGGACTCCAAGAGTGTCCAAAATAAGTTAGGGTGGTGGCAACCAAACCGACTATGTATTGTCCCGCAGCGACGCCAGAAATCGGCCCTGTGAGAATATAATCGAACATCAAAGCGGAGACCGAAAGCTTCGCCAAGGTGCCGCCCATAGCCTCTTTGACGACGCGATAGACTCCGCCGCGTGTGAACATGGCACAGGATTCAACATAAACCGCACGCACCGCATACGAGAAAAGCATGACGCCGAGAATGAACCAGGGCGCGGATCGCCCGATGGCTTTTTCGGCAATCCCGCCGACGTAATAGGCCGACGAGCCGAGGTCGTTTAAGACAATCGCCGCCGCACGCCAGAAGGAGATGAAAGACAACATCACTGTAGTGACAACCACAACTTTAATGCGTTCGGGAGATTTTGTCGTCATTGCCGAATTTTTCCTTTGCCTTGCAAGGGCCGCGCATGAGCTACAGTGGATGCACGGGTCTCTGGCTCTTGTTCGTACCTTGCGGCGCGTGAGCGAAAGAGCAAGAGCTTGCCTTGATGCTGAAGATCAAAGCTGGCGCACGCAGGGCAGCGGTACGCATAAACAGAAAAAGCGCGCTCCCGGACGCGCACCAGTCCGGTGGCAAGCTCTGCTCCGTGACCTTCCCATCTACAGCTTAGACAAATGATGAGTTGGTCAGTGATATGAAATTCGCGGCCTACTGAAAGCATGATCGGTCTGGCAAAGCTCCTTCCAGTTGGTGCTGCGTATCAATAAGCGCATCACCGTGTGGATCTGAGTTTCTTATTTTCTTCATCAGCCTCAAAGTCTCTGGCTCTTTGCTGTCGTCGCCTTTCGTCATGCTGATCCATTCGGTAGGTCATCCAGAAAAAAAAGAGCCATACTGTGACAAAAAAAATTACAAACATGACAGTTCCTAGGTACGGCCTGAAAGCCCGCAAGCGCGTTTGCTGGAGACCGTATGCGTAAAAAATATCTTAGCTCCTGACGCATAAGGATTAGATAAAATGTTTATAAAACTTTCGTAAAGACCGGCGAGGTAAAACAGCGCTCTATGAAAAGCTTGGTGAAGCGAGGCTGCTTGCGGAGTTTTACGGTGGCGAAAAGGCAAGCGAAAGGCCAAGAACCTGCGAATCACTGCTCGGTTTTTCGGTCTGAGATGATTGGCTCCTCTGTTGTCAAAGACGCCGATGAAAAAACCGTTGTACAATGAGTTCGCATGAAAATCTTGGCGCGGCAAAACCTCTGGCATTACCTGGTCGCTTTGACCTGCATAGCCGCCGTAACCGCCGTTTACCGGTTAGGCATTCATGAGGTCAACAGCACCACCGTAGCTTTGAGTTTTTTACTGATCGTCTTGATTACGGCTTCGGCTTTCGGGCTTGCGGTGGGAATTTTCACTTCGCTGGTCAGCGTTTTTTGCTTCAACTATTTTTTCTTGCCGCCCATCGGCACGCTCACCATTCAAGACCCGCAGAACTGGATTGCCCTGTTTGCTTTTTTAGTAACCGCTGTCATCACCAGTCAATTGTCAGCGGCGGCGCGAGCGCGAGCGCGAGATGCGGAAGGTCGCCGCGAAGAGGTGGTAAAACTCTATGCCTTGAGTCGCGCCATTATTGCCGCGCCGGATTTTGAAACGGCGGTCGCGGCGCTCGCTCGTCAGGTTCTGGAGATTTTTCATTTCGATTATTGCGCCATTTTTTTGCCGCTGGAACAGCGCTGGCAACGCGCCGCCAGCGCTGCGGAGGCCGATTTTATTGAGGTTTTCAAACCGGCGCTCAATGAAATCACCCTGGCTTTCGAGGACGGCGAGTTGCAAATCTTTCCCGCCAGCAAAAACGCGGAGCCTAAAACCAGCACAGCGGAATTCACCGCCGATTATCACGTTGCCTATGCGCCCTTGAAAGTCGGGGCGCGGACGACCGGCGTGATGGTGCTGGCGGCAGACGTACTGGAACGCGGCAGCGTCGAAGCGCTTGCCGGAATGGTGGCGCTGGCGTTGGAACGCGCCAGATTTTTGCGGGAGGTGTCGCGTGCTGAAGCCTTGCGCCAGAGCGATGAATTGAAATCGGCGTTGCTGGCTTCGGTGTCGCACGATTTGCGAACCCCGCTTACGGCAATGCGCGCCGCTGTTGATAATCTGTTGCAGGAAGAGATTGATTGGGACAAAGCGGCGTTGCGCGAGTTTCATTCGATTATCAGCGAAGAGGTGAACCGGTTGACCAAACTGGTGCAGAATTTATTGGCGATGGCGCGCATAGAAGCCGGAGAACTACGCATCACGACGCAATGGGAAGCCGTTGCCGAGATCGTCGCCAATGTATTGGAACGCGGCGCGCCGGCCTTGCGTCATCATCGCGTGCAGGTTGAAGTGGAAGAGGCTTTGCCGTTGGTCAAAGTGGATTCGTTGTTGCTGGCTGAAGCTCTGCATCATCTGGTAGAGAATGCCGCCAAGTATTCGCCGGATGATAGCCTCGTCACCATCGCGGCGCTTCTGGAAAATGAGCAGCTACTGATTCGCGTGAGCGACGAAGGACAAGGCATTGCCATAGGCGAACTGCATCGCGTGTTCGATAAATTCTATCGCGGGTCATCAAGGCATACATCAAGCAAAGACGGAACCGGCATGGGCTTGGCGATTGCTCGCGGTATCATTGAAGCGCACGGCGGCAGGATTTGGGCAGAGAACAGCATAGGAAAAGGCGCGGTCTTCGCCTGTGCCATTCCGGTTGAACAAAAGCGCGTGACCGCAGCCGCTAACTTGAAAGAGCAGGCGAGCGAATTGCTGGAAAGCCGTATGGATTCCTCTACAGATTGAGCAAGGCGGAGTTATCTTTGCCAAGCCTCGCAAAGATAACTCCGCCTCGTTGGTGAAGAGAGGTTGAAGTTCAGACCGACAAATTTTTATGCCGATACAGCCGACCACGAAAAAACCTCTGGTGCTGGTGGTGGATGACGAGCCGCAACTGCTCAGAGTCATGCGCGCCAGTCTTCCGGCGCGCGGCTATGAAGTGCGTACCGCGACCAACGGGCAAGAGGCCTTGGATGAAATGCACAAAGAGTTGCCCGATCTGCTGATTCTGGATTTGGCGATGCCGGAAATCAGCGGCCTCGAAGTCTGTCGCCGGGTGCGCGAATTTTCACAAGTGCCTATCATAGTGCTTTCCGCCAAAGGTTCGGAACGCGACAAAGTAGCGGCTCTGGATGCAGGTGCGGACGATTATGTAACCAAGCCTTTTGGCATGGATGAACTTCTGGCGCGCCTGCGCGCCGTGCTGCGGCGCTTGTCGCCGCTTGAGGCCAATGCGGCGGTGATGACGGTCGGCGATTTGACCATCAATTCGGATGAACGCTTGGTGACCGCAGCAGGCCGCGAAATCAAGTTGACGCCGAAAGAGTTTGAGGTGCTGAAATATCTGGTGAAGAATGCCGGAAAAGTTGTCACCCATCGCGCTTTGCTGCAAGCCGTGTGGGGTTGGGAATCGTCCGAACAGACCGAATATCTGCGCGTCTTCATCAATCAATTGCGGCGCAAAATCGAAAGCGATCCGCAACATCCGAAATACATCGTCACGGAACCCTGGGTCGGTTATCGCTTCAATCCGAATTAATCGCAAGGCCGGCGTCCGAAGCCTTCCTCACGAAGTTTCATCAAGGACGCTTTCCCGGTCGCCATGACTTTTGGGACAGGAGATCACCAGAATCACCACGTCGGCGTTGCTATCGTTGCGGAATTGATGCGCGGTGTTGGGCGGAATTTCGATGCCTTGATTAGCGGTCAGCGTAACGCGCTCGTGACGAAATACCATCGTCGCTTCACCGCTCAGAATATAAAAAAACTGCCGCGCTTTTCTGTGCAGATGTTTGACTTCAAATTTACCCGGCGGCACGCGCTCTTGAATCACGCTGAGGTCATCGCCTTTAAGCAGATGCCAGCCCTCGCAGCCCTCGCCCCAAGTGTAATGCTCCGCGTTGTTGATGCTGATGGTTTTCATCGTTATATTTTCCTCGAAAAAAATCTTAATGCTCAATCATCGCTTCTGTCCGTGCGGGCAGGTCGCGGAATTGAATTTCATAAAGTTGTTTGTAGAGGCCACCGTTTAACAACAACTCTTCGTGCGTGCCTTCTTCGACGATGCGGCCTTCGTGCAAGACGACGATTCTATCGGCGCGGCGCACTGTGGACAGGCGATGCGCGATGACGAAAGTGGTGCGCCCCTGCATCAAGTGTTCGAGCGCGTCTTGCACTAATCTCTCCGATTCGGAATCCAGAGAACTGGTCGCTTCATCCAATATTAAAATCGCCGGATTCTTCAACAGCGCCCGCGCAATGGCGATGCGCTGGCGTTGTCCGCCCGATAATTTCACGCCGCGTTCGCCAACAATCGTCTCGTAAGCATCAGGGAAATCTTTGATGAAATCGTGCGCGTTCGCCGCTTGCGCCGCCGCTTCTATTTCTTCATCGCTGGCTTCGAGTTTTCCGTAGGCGATGTTTTCCCGAATCGTGCCGGAAAACAACACGGTCTCTTGCGGCACCATGCCTATGGTTTCGCGCAAATCCTGCAAACGCAAATCGCGCACATCTTTCGCATCAATCCGTACAGCGCCTTCGGTCACTTCATAAAAACGCGGAATCAATGACACCAGCGTAGATTTGCCCGCGCCCGATGGCCCTACGAGGGCGATGATTTCACCCGCTTTGGCGTCAATCGTCACGCCTTTCAAAATCTCCAAGGTGCGCTCGCCTGCGTATGTGAAGCGCACGTCTTGGAGTTGCACGCGACCCTGCGCGTCGGCAAGCGGTTGAGCGCTTGCCTTGTCGTTGATTTCCGGCTGGGTGTCAAGAATTTCAAAGACCCGCCGCGTCGCGCCTATCGCCTGTTGAAACTGCGCGTAAAGTTCCGCCATCCCGCCGATGGTAAACGCCACGACAAACGTATAAAGCACGAAGGCGGTCAATTGCCCGGCGGTGAGTTCGCCGGAAATCACCATACGGCTGCCGTACCATAAAATCATGGCAATGGCGCTATAAACAACAAAGATAATGAAAGCAATGAAGCCGCCTGTGGCGATGGCGCGGCGCATAGCGGTCTGCAAAGCGTCCATGATTTTGCCGCGATAGCGCCCCTGTTCAAAACTTTCTCTGGCGAATGACTGCACGATGCGTATGGCCGAAAGCGTCTCTTCCAATACCGAATTGGCGTCCGCCAATTTGTCCTGCACCTGGGTGCTCATGCGGCGCACATAACGACCATAAAAGACCGTCAGCAACACGACCAGAGGAACAATCGCCAACATCACGGCAGTCAGTTTCGGATTGGTGATGGCAATGATGGTGATGCCGCCGATTAAAATCATGCTCTGGCGCAAGAGTTCCGTCAGGCTCGTGGTGGTCGCGGTTTGTATGACCGTGACATCCGAAGTCACCCGCGACACCAGTTCGCCGGTGCGCCGATTATCGAAAAATGATAACGGCAAACTGATCAAGTGCGTGTAAACCTGTGTGCGTATATCGGCAAGGATACGCTCGCTGGCATAGGCGAAAAGATAGGAACGGACGAAACCAAACACCGCTTGCACGGCGAACGAGGCCAGAATGATGAGGCCGATTTTATTGAGCCGCGAATAATCGTGATAGATGAAAGCCGCATCAATCAAGTATTGCACGAGTTTGGGAAAGGCCAGGCCGATCAGGTTGCCTATGACCAAGCTCAAAAGACCTATGCTCAAACGAAAGCGATACGGTTTGGCATAAACCAGAAGCCGGAGCAGATCACGCGGCGAGCCACGCTCTTTTTGTTTTTCTTCGCGGGGTGATTTGTTCGCATCGCGGAACCGCGATGCGGCGGTTTGATCATAGCGTTCGTGTTTCAATCGCACCTGCTTTCTGGTCGCGCTGGAGGTTGTCCGGGTGACTCTTTTGGTTGAACACCTGCCGCGCAAAAAAAGTTTACGGCTTCGTGCTGCCATCAATTCCATCAAAGCTTGGCCTAAGCGAACAGGGATTGCAAGTTTGGCTATCGCCTTGGTCGGCAAAAACGCGGCGCGGTCGTAGGCTTTGGGTAAATGGTAAGAAAAAGTGTGCGTTAAAAGGCGAAGCGGTGTTACGAAAAAATTTTCTGCGGATTTACTGGTTGAGGTGTGGCGCTGAACTACGCCAGTCAAAACTGCAAAGCGTAAGTTCAGTGCGTAGGTGTTCAGTGTGCGATTTTTTTCATGTTGTCAGGCGACCAGAATTTCAGGGAGTCGAAAAAATCGGCAGGCGGATTTTTTTTGCATTGTTCTGCCGTTTTTTTTCGTCATCAAGTTTGTAAAGCAAAAGGAACGGGCAACCGATGTCGGATTCTCATTAACACAAGGAGTGTGAAAAGGTATGGCGACAACTTCGACTACGAAAGGCAGGACGGCAAAAAAAGCGGCAAAAAAAGTGGCGACTCGCAAACGCCCACTTCATCAACTGGACCAGTTCAAATTCGATGCGTTGCCGGATCGCATAGATATACGCGATTGGTTTTATCAACCGAACCTCAAAGCCTTGCCGGAAACGCTGGTCAATTGCGACAAGGTGCCAAAGATTCTGAATCAGGGCGAAGACGGCGCTTGCACAGGGTTTGCGCTTGCGGCGGTCATCAATTTTCAGTTGCAGGCGCAACAGCGGCGACGCTTGGTCAGCCCCTGGATGCTCTATGAAATGGCGCGGCGGTACGATGAATGGCCGGGCGTCAAATATGAAGGCTCGTCGGCGCGTGGAGCCATGAAAGGTTGGGTGACGCTGGGCGTCTGCGCCGAAGCGCGTTGGGACCCGAGGAAAAAGGGCACCACCTCGTTCGACCGCAAGCTTGCGAGAGAAGCCTTGCAAACTCCCGGCGGCACCTACTATCGCGTGATGCACAAACGCATACGCGATATGCACGCCGCTTTAGCCGAAGCCGGAATTCTGTATGTCACGCTGCTGGTTCACGAAGGTTGGGCAGCGCCCGGCCCGAAAGTTGTAAAAGTGCCGTGCCGCACCAAGGGCAAGCAGAAAAAAATCATGGCGCTGCCAATCATCAAGCAAAAAGGGGAAGCCGAAAACGGCCACGCCGTGGCTATTGTCGGCTACACCAAAGAAGGCTTCATCATTCAAAACTCGTGGGGCGAAAGTTGGGGCAACAAAGGCTTCGCGCTGTTGCCTTATGAAGATTACCTGATGCACGCCACCGATGTTTGGGTGGCACAAATCGGGGTGCCGGTGACGACCGATAAAGTGGCCGAAGAAGTGGCCTTCAGTTCGATGGATATTGCCAGCGCCAGCAAGCGCATACTGCTCAATGAAATTCGCCCGTATGTGGTGGACGTGAGCAATAACGGCGAACTTTCTTCGACCGGCGATTATTGGACTACGGAAGAAGATTTGAAGTTGCTGTTTGGCAAAGAGATGAAAGAGACCACCAAAGGTTGGGACAAACACCGCATCATGCTGTACCTGCACGGCGGCTTGAACAGCGAAGAAGGCGTCGCCAAACGCATACTCTGTTTTCGTCAGGCGTTTCTGAAAAATCACATATACCCGCTGCACATCATGTGGGAGACTGATTGGCGTATGGTGTTGGACGACATCTTCAAAGATATTTTCACCGATGTTGATGACCGCGCCGGCGGCGTCAAAGAACTGTTCAGCAATCTGCATGATGTAGTGGCCGAAGCACGCGACAAAATTTTTGAACGCACGGTGGCCAAACCCGGCAATGTTTTATGGGGCGAGATGAAAGAGAATGCGCGGCTGGCTTCGCGGCATCCCGATAACAAAGGCGCTATGCAATTGATAGTCAAATACGCCGCCGAAACCTTGAAGAATTTGCCACAGGCCGAGAAAGACAAACTTGAAGTTCACATCGTAGGCCACAGCGCGGGCAGCATCTTTGCAGCGTTTGCGATGGAGCATCTGATCAATCTGGGCGTCAATTTGAAGAGCGTATCTTTTATGGCTCCGGCCATCAGCATCAAAACCTTTAAGCAGGCGATGCTGCCTTTCATCCAAAACAATCAATGCCCGTTGCCGACGCTGTTTGTCTTGAGCGACAAAGCCGAACGCGACGACCGCGTAACGCGGGCTTACGGAAAATCGCTGCTCTATCTGGTCAGCAATGCGTTTGAAGAAGAGCGTGCCATGCCGTTGCTGGGCATGGAGCGCTTTGTCAGTGAGCGCGGCACGGCAGGCGACAAATATGCCGACCAGGAAATCAGCGCGCTTTATCAAAATGAAGTGAACGGTTTGCCCGCTTTGGTGGTCGCCGGAGAAAGCAATCAATCCGGCAGCCAATCTCACAGCAACACGCACGGCGGTTTTGATAACGATGCCGATACCTTGAACTCGATTCTCTATCGCATATTGGGCAGAGAACCGGAGCGCAAATTCACCGCCGCCGAATTGCGCTATTGAAGCGCTGAAAATTTAGTCGCAGCCAATAGTCGCTTGAGGTTTTGCGTGAGTTGGCGCGGCAATTTATCGCATTCCGCTATCGAAAGTGATGGTGATGCGGGTGAATTGTCCGGCGACCACGCGGACGGTTTGCTCGTTGGCTCTGGGTGACATCCTGGTTTGCCCACCGATGGGTCGTATGAGGTATTCACCGGGCGGCAACGCGACACGAAACCGGCCATCAGAGCCAGTTTCAAGGCGTTTCACTTCCTGATGATCGCTTGCGGTCAGAAGGAGAAGAGTAGCTTGGAAGGGCGCAACATCAGGCGTCGGATCGCCCACATTTATGTGCGGTCGCGTTGGCCCGATGACCGTTTGCCCTTCGATTCCTGAGACGCTTTGCTTAGGGGTCTCCACAGGTTTTCGGCCTCCACCTGTTTTGACCGCAACGATTTTTGCATCGCGCAATTCGTATTCTTCTGTGCGGCTTGAAGAGGCAGCGGGGCGCGCATACACTGCGATGCGACGCCGCACTCGTGGTTTGGCAGCCCCGACCAGACGATAGCGATGCAGGCCGCTCAAATCATCATCCGCTTTCAATTCAACGAAAGATTGCGTTGCGGTATCGAAGTGAAAAACCCGCAGCACCGCGCCCGCCGACGCGCCTTCCCACCAGAGGCTGAGGATTTCCGCTATGCCGTCGCCATCGAGGTCGGCCAGTTGAATGGCGTCCACCAAGTATTGCGTATCGCCGCCATCGGTGTGAAAAATCGTGCGCGCATTTTTGCCCGAAGTTTCAATTGCCATATGCGCTTTGGCATACGGTAAAGCGCTGCCGGGCGGGTTGGCGGTTTGCCATACAGCGATTTGATAAACCGTGTTGGTGTTGTCCAATCGGCCTCGCGCCACGACGTGCTGCTTTTGCCATCGAGCGGTGTGCGCCGCAGCGGTTGCCGCAAGGCAAACAGAAACCGCTAACGACATCAGCAATGCCGTTAGCGGTACAATGAAATTCTTTGGTTGTCGCGCCGCGCTTTTCATCAGTCGAGATTAGCAGAAGTCATCATCGCTTGACGATCACCCTTATCTGCGACAACGGCTGTTACCCCCGAAGCGGCTGTTGCTGTTGTAACGATTATTGCCATTGTAGCGGTTGTAACGATCATAGCGCTCGTCGCGTTGATCATAACGCTCATTACCATAGTAGCGGCCTTCATAACGACCGTAGCGCTCTTGTTCGCGGCGGCCTTTCACATAAACGGTCGCCGTGCCAGCCCCTGCGCCGAGCAGTCCGCCTATGACTGCGCCTTTTTTGCCGCCCAGCAAACCGCCGATGACCGCGCCTGCTGCCGCGCCGCCGCCAATCCACTTGGCTTTATTTTTGGTGGACATTGAACCACCGAACGACTGCGCGCTCGCCGAGGATACGGCGGCAAACAAGATAGCCAAACTTAAAATTGCTGCTCCGATTTTTGTATTCACTCTCATCATTTTCCTTGTCCTCCGTTGTTTTGCTGTGCGGCTACTGGTTCCGCACGCTGGATGATAAGGGCAAGCTCTGTGCCGTTGCCGATCAACGCTTTGCTCAAAGCTCAACTTCAAATAAATAACCAGTTAATCTCAAGGCTGCGAATACGAGGACGAAATTAAATAAACGATATGGTGTGAACGGCTGACCATACAAGTTGCCAACCCTAGCGTCAGCCGCTTGCGGCTTGTCAAAGAGGAAGGAAAACGCGGCAGCGTAAGAGAAAGATTACAGCGGCGAGGCAACGATAAAAAGTAAAGACTGTTGAGAAACAAGTGGAGAGTCTTGGGCCGATTCAGCTTGCCGATTCAATGGGCCGCCTGCTTGGTGAGGGTTGGCTTCATAGCACGCCTGCCAAACGCCGGATACCGCGAGCGCGTTCGGCTATGGCGACATAATTTTGATTTTGCAAATCGCCGCGTGTGAACAAGCGCTTGCCGACGCTTACGGCAAAGGCTCCGGCGGTGAAGTAATCGCAGATGTTGTCCGGCCCAACTTCGCCCGAGGCGATCAAACGTATCTCCGGCATTCTCGAAGTCAGTGCGTTGATATATTCTGCGCCGCCCAGCGCCGAGGCCGGAAAAATGGTAATCAACGGTACGCTCAATGACCAGACATAAGCGACCTCGGTAGGAGTGAGCGCGCCAACCACTGGAAAGGCGCGATGGCGGCGACAGGTTTCGATCAGTTGATTATTGGTGTGCGGCATACTGATGAATTGCGCGCCGCTTTTGATGGCGCGGTCGGTTTGCTCGTCGTTGTTGACTGCGCCTGCGCCGATGCAGGCGCGGTCGCCATACACGCGCCGCAATTCGGAGATGACGCGGAATTCGCCGGGCGTCGCCAGCGACACTTCAATCAGTTTTAACCCGCCCATGATGGCGGCTTCCGCGGCGCGCAAAGCCGCCTCTGCCGAATCGGCGCGCACCGTGGCAAAGACGCGATTGTCCGCTACAAATTTGATGAAGTCGCTGTCGTTCATAACCGCTAACCGAATGGCAGCAAGGAGTCAGCAAATCAAATCCATCAAAACCCTGAAACCGGCAACCAGAGCCACTTTCAAGGCATCGGTAAAAACCGAAAAGCAAAAATCAAACGCCCCTAGTGCCGCTTCAATTTTGTCGCAAGACGACGCGGGCGGGAGCACCATCGCCGCCCAGCACTTTCAAAGGCAGACACATCAATTCATAATCGCCCGGCTCGACTTCGCGCAGGTCTAAACCTTCGATGATAATCGTTCCGGCGTTCAACAGTTCCAGATGCGTTCCCAAATCTTCCGCCTCGTATTTCTCGACCGAAAGGTAATCTATGCCGACCAGTTTGATTCCTTCTCTGACTAAAAATTGAGCGGCGTCCGGAGTGATGTAAACGTAATCCTGAACGAATTCGTTCCGTCCCCATAGATACGAGTTGCGGGTTTTAAATAGCACCCGCACATGGGTCGTGAAATCGAATTCCTGCAACGCTTCGCGATCAATTCGCGGCGCGGTGATTTCCACCACCCGAGCGCGACCGATCAACATCTCCAACGGCAACTGATCCACGCTCAAGCCGTTTTCCAAGACGTGCAGAGGCGCGTCTATATGAGTACCGGCGTGAGAGCCGAATGAATAGCTGCTGAGATTATATTTCGCGCCGTCTTTAGCCAGTTTTTTGGTGCGCTTAATCCGCACCGCTGGATCCCCCGGATAGCTGGCAAGCTCGTTTGATATAGGGACTGTCACATCATAAATCTTCATAACCGCAACCTCTCCAATCTGCCACGTATGCTATGGCACAGGCTTGGGTATTGTCAAAGCGGAGTTCTTTGCAGAGGCGATGTAAAACCTTGAAACCGGCTACACTAGCCAGTTTCAAGGTTTTGCGGAATGCCCTATGCGGCGCTTCAAATCGGCAAGCAGGCCAGAGACTCGACGGCTTTCCGTTTCATCGAGGATGGCTCCGCCAAAGCGCACGCGATGATAGGCCGTGGTGATTTCCTGTATCTGTAGATAGCCCGAAGCGGCGGCAAATTCCATAGGCGTTTGTTCCGGCAGTTTTCGCAGTCCGGCGCGCGCCGCTATCGCCAGCATCTGCTCATAAAACAGCACGGCAGAAGCACGATGGTCGTGTTGGCGGCGTTTGAAGCGACGTAACCAGGGCAATAAAAATGTCCGATACCACCACGGGTTATAGCCCGTCGGTTTGAGCTTGCGCCGTTTGCGATAAGCGAGCGTCATATAAAGCGCAAAGGCCGCCAGCAACAGCGCCAGCAGCGCACTGCCCAACTTGATGAAATCTACGCTAGTCCAATTGCGCGGATTAATCAGCGCGTAGTATTTCTGCTTCAACCAGGCTTTCGCCGATTTGAAATAGGCCAGCACACGGTTTTTGAAATCCAGCAACCGATGCTGGATTTCCACCATCAGCGAAGCCTGCTCATCGCGGTCTAAGGTGACGACATAATCGAGCCAGAAGACCTCCAGCGCATCAAGATATTGTCGTAGCGAAGCACGCAATCCGCCTTGTGAATAATCGTTCAAACCGGCGCTCGGCGTGGGGTCGAATTCCACCCAGACGCCTTTGGCTGCGAGTTCGATATTCTTGGGCAAAGCAGGGTCGTTTTTCAGCGCTTCCAGATGGCTTTTGGAATGCAGAAAATAGACTTCTACCCAGGAGTGCGCGTCGCTTTCGCGCACCGTGTATTGACCGTTGAGAGAATTGTACTCGCCCATCTGAAAACCGTTGACGATGCGCGCCGGTATGCCGATTGAGCGCAACAGCATCACCATAGCGGTCGCAAAATATTCGCAGTGGCCTTCTTTCACCTTGAATAAAAATTCGGCGAGCGGATCACTGCCGCCAATCTTCAAATCAAGCGAATAGCGAAATTCGGACTTCAAATATTTTTCAATGGCGCGTGCTTTGTCGTAAATGGTTTTCGCTCCGGCGGTGACTCTGAGCGCTTGTTCTCGGATGCGCGGGTCGAAGGCAATTTCGCCTTTTGCGGCTTCAGGTTTTTGCAGATATAAATCTTTGATGACCGGTTGATAGTCGTTGCCATTGTCATCGCGCAGTTCGTCTTCTGTAGGCGCGCTGATATTGGATAAAATGCTATATTGAATACGGCCTTTCAAGCGCGGCGTGGAAACCGCACCAGTCAAACTGTCTTGGCGGACATCGCGTAAAGGCGCGTCCACAGTTTTCACGGCGTGTGTAGCGAACAGGGTTCCGCTGTTCAAAGGTTCCAAAGTAATTCTCTGCGCCAGCACTTCATCTTTCAAGGGTTGGTCAAAAGGCGAGGGCTGCCAGAAATAGGTGCGCTCAATATTTTCATCCACCTCCGGGTCTTCGTTGTTGCTCTTTTGAAATTGCGTAGTGGAAGCCAGACGATTCGCCAGCTTGGTCAATTGCCAGCTTTTGCCGTTGTAGTATTCCAGCACGACGCCGCGCCAGCGAATATAATGGCTCGGCGCATGATTCAATCGCACGCGCATGATGACGCGGGTGCTTTGTTTGATTTCGGCAAACTTGCCCAACTCGACATTTTCCGAAAAGCCCGTGAGGGTTTCGTTTTCGCCTAGTTTGCTGGCCAGATTGCCACTGCCGAAACGCGGAATCATAAAGAAAAACGGCAAGGTCAAAGCCGCGATGATGAGGGCTTGAGCGAACGAGGCACCCAGCAGATAGCGCACGCGGCGCACCTTTGCGGTTGGTGAATCGCTCGCCATAGTCGCTTTTTTTGCGTTCGACTTTTTACCGAAAATTTTAGTTGAACGGGTGATGATTTCTTCGCTGCCGTGGGCTACCAGACGGCGTGTGCGCTGAATCTCGAAAGCGGCGAGAGTCGAAATGAAGAAGAATAAAAAGGCCACCAAGGAAGCCACAAAGATCGCATTGAAAGTCAATCCGGCGGCCAACAGCATTTGAAAAAAGGCGATCAAATAAAGGAACACCCAATCGCGGTCGGTCTTGTTCTGAAACAATTTCGCTGCCGAAGCAAACAACGACAGATGCACCAGCGCCATAATGCGATTGGTGAAAATCGTCGCATCCACAATCATGAAAGGAATGTAGAGCGCGGTCAGCAAACGCCACATCCACTCGCGCAGGCGAAAGCGCGTCAAGCCCCGCCAATCGGCATAAAAACTGATGACCAAAGCCACGGTGTAAAGCAAAATCGGGATCGCGTACAACTCTCCGGTCAGCGCCATTGCCGAAAACGCTGAGGCGATGAGCGCATAAGAAGTGATTTTGAAATAAGTGTCGAAATTCATATCAGTAAGCCACGAACCGCAAGCAACGAATCGTAAGCAACGAACCTGGAATAGTGAAAGATTATGGCGGCAGCCACGTCATTGCTTATCACTCAAACCAACTCATCACGCAAGGATGACAAATTACGATTCACGATCAAAGGTCTTCCATATAGACGACGTGAGCGCTGCGCCAAACGCTGGCCGGAATCGAACCCTTGGCCGCCGAGGTGATTAATACTTTGAAGCGTCTTTCATCGGTCAGCAAAGGAACCGCATCCAGCGATTGCCAGTTGATGCGCCCGTCCACGGCCTGTTTCGCTCTGGCCTCTGGATCGGTCACGGCCTCGTCATCATACAAATTGGCATCGGGAGTAAAAAACCGCCTCAGCAGGCCGTGACGCGAGGGCGCGTTGGCGGCGGCTTCATCGTCCTTTTCCAGCACCGTCGGTTCCAGCATGGCCAGCGAGCGCAGAATTTTGTGCAGGTGTTCATGCCCGGAACCGGAACGGACATTGTAGCTCTCGTCGGTGGCAATCAATTCCACGTCGGCCTGCTCCACAATAAAGTGTCTGGCCAGAGAAGCGGCGTGAATAATGGCGCGCTCGAACTGTTCGGCAAATGGTTCGGCAAGGTGGTCGTCAATCTCGGCGTCCGCCGCCCCTTGAAGCGCAGTGCGCTGCACGGTGTCAAACACAATGGTCAAGCGCCGTTCATCTTCGCGGGTGGTTTCGCGCACCATCAGTCGGGTTGATTTGGCTGTCGCTTTCCAATCAATGTGGCGCATCTGATCGGAAGATTGATATTGCCGTATGGCGTACAGTTCATCGCCGGAACCGCGTGTGTGACTTTGAATCTGCCCAACAATCATTGGCAAGCCTTGATAGAAATCGTCAACGGTTTGCGGATTCGGATAGACGATGATTTCGCCGCTGGCATCAATCCTGCGCCACTTTTTGAAAAAGCCCGCAGGGAATTTGGTAGCGATGCGAAAGCCGGTGATTTGATAACGCCCACGGCGCACGAAAGTGTGTTGAATGCGTTGTCGGGCGCTGGCCTGCGCCGGAACCACAAGGAAGTAAGCTAGTTTGCCGAGTTTCTTTTTGTGACCGTCCGGTGGCGTCGGCGCATTCGTTGCGGCAGCGGCGTGTGAAGTTGTGTTGCGAACTTCGCTTTTGTCATCGGCCTGTTTCGCCTGGCGCTTAGGCGTTTTCGGTTTCGCTCTTTTCTTTGTGCTTTTTCGCGGCTGGGCAATTTCGCGGCGCGCTTTGGTGAACTCGTCGTCTTCCGCCGACAGGGCTTCGACGACAAAGCTGTAGCTCGGCATCAGGTGCTTGTGATTGGTAACCGAGACCGTGATGTTGGCGGGTTCACCGGCGTATATGTGATCGGGAAATCGCAGTTGCACGGAGACCTCGCCGATGGAAACGCGGCCTATGAAATTGGCGGCGATCAAAAACGCAATCATCGCCGACAGCACTAAATAAAGCAGATTATTGCCGGTGTTCCAGGCGGCAAAACCGATGACCACCAGAAAGACGACAAACAGAACGCCTTCAACCGTGACCGTGGTGCGAACCGCGAAGCGCAGCATTTCCAGACGGATGTTGCGCGCCAGTCTGGGAATGATGTAGGCCGCACCCACGGCGGCAAGCAACAGCGATATACCTGCGGCGATGGCCGCGAGTTGCGGGTTGTATTGGTCGGCGGCAATCGAACTGAGCATGGCAACGACGAAGGCCAGCCCTAAAAAAAAGACGGTGATGAAAAAGTCGCGTATGGCCTGCCGGTTCATGCACTACCTCACAGCGGCACGTTGATGTTACGAAGAATCTCTTTGAGGGCGGCTTCGGCTTCGTCGGAACGGCGCAAGCCTATCGAGAAGCGCGAATTGACAATGATGCGATGAGCGAAAATCGGCACCACCAGACGCTTGATGTCGTCGGGAATCACAAAGTCGCGCCCTTCGATATAGGCCAGCGCCTGCGACGCGTGATAAAGCGCCAGGCTGCCGCGTGGACTGACTCCCAGATTTAGGATTTCGGTTTCGCGGGAAGCGCGCACGATGTTAATCAAGTAATCCACCAGCGATTCATCCACAGCGACTTGGCGGACTTCGTGTTGCAATTCCAAAATGTCATTGCCGCTCATCACCGGGCGTATATGGTCGAGCGGCGAGTTGAGAGTTTGCTGACGCAGGATGACTTTTTCATCTTCGGCATCTGGATAGCCCATCCGCAGGCGCATCATAAAGCGGTCGAGTTGTGATTCGGGCAAGGGGTAAGTGCCGTGATGCTCCACAGGATTTTGCGTCGCCAGCACCATAAACGGTTTCGGCAGTTGATAGGTATCCTGCTCGACGGTGACGTGACCTTCGGCCATCGCTTCCAGCAAGGCCGATTGAGTTTTCGGAGTGGTGCGATTGATCTCGTCGGCGAGAATGACGTTGGCAAAAATCGGGCCGGGTTTGAAGTCAAATTCGCCACGCTTTTGATTGTAGATTTCCAGACCGACAATGTCGGATGGCAACATATCGGAAGTAAATTGCAGGCGTTGAAAGGAGCAATCGAAACTGCGCGCCAAGGCTTGCGCCAAAGTGGTTTTGCCGACCCCCGGCACATCTTCAATCAACAAATGACCGCCCGCCAACAGCGCCACCAGAGAGAGTTGTACGACATCGGCTTTGCCATGAATGACGCTTTCGATTGTGGATTGGAGTTGTTCGATCTTGCCTGCGGTGGTTATCACTAATTTGGGTCTCCACTTTTTTTGTTCTCTCACGGGGCGCAAAATCAACTCTACCATAAAAAATACGAGCCGCGAAGATTTATCAGCAAACGCAACCGACCAGGAAAAGTTGCAAAAGGGAGCCGGAACTTTGTCGGCTGGTGTATGAAAAACGCAGGGCGAACCTTGCGGCCACTTGCCGCCTAAAATTGTATGTATGATTTGTGAACGCTGGATTGATTTGGAACAATTTTTCTACACAGTTCCCAAATGGAATGTCGTCGCGCCGGGGTCTGCAAGCGCTCACCATATGGTGTGTGGCTGAAGTAAGTGCGACGTTTTTCCTAAGAAAAACGCGGAAAATGCTTGGTGTTCTCACCCTTCATAGGCCTTTCTCCGTTGCCAATCGGTACGTCGAGGCGAGGTGGAGATTGCGCGGCACAGTGATTGCTCTCAGATTAAGCGCACCGTAAAGATTTCCAGAATCAATTTTCACAGAGCAGAGGAAAGAAGAGATGCAAAGCGTAAGACTGATCAAACGAAAAGATGTAGAGGAACAAGAGAAAGAACGCAATCTGTCGGAAAAAGAGCACGCCGAGGAAACGGCGGCAGCGAAAAATCCCATAGAAGTAGTCAGAGGTTGGGTGAATGAAAGACAGGCGAGCCAGAAACAAAAAGCGCGCCAGATGTTCTCATCGCTGTTCGCCTAAACGCAGCGTGTAATCCATTCGACTTCCAAATCACACGAAGTTTATATTGCCGAAAAATCCCAAAGTTCCAGGATAGGTGTGTCCGCAAGTGCTATGGCGAATGTACACACTGTACTGAATTTTTTACTCTCGTCCGAGAGCGCAAGTGCAGTGATGAAACCCATGTGCGCCTGTGAATGCAACCAGCATTGACTGTTGGTCACGCCTGGTCACGTCGTTCAAGAGAACTAGCGCGCGCTCTGGCGCAACGCTTCTTATGCAGTTGCTGGGCGAACAAACCAGCAGCGCTATGACCGCGAAGCCGCGAGATGACGATGGCTCAACATGAGTTGCCGCGCACTTTCCTGAGCGTTCCGCGCTTTTGAAGGCCAGCGAGTTTGGCGATCAGCAGTAGAGCGCGACGAGATTTATCGCACTGTTTTTGAGTTAGTGCCTGAGTTGAGATCAGTGCCTGTAGGCGCGTCGCCAAAACTGCTGCCGGTCAACCCGCAGTCGTCCGTCCAAACTGAAAGCCTCTTGCCGATCAGGCTACAGACAAGCGACCAGAGCCGATTCTATGGTTGACCGTTTACCCTCGAAGAGATGATCAAATTCATGGCGGCCACCTTGTTGGTAAACTTCCATTCCGCCACAAGGGAGCAAAACTGCCTCAGTAAATTTCCATCAAGTCAGGAAAAACCTACGAAAATCGGCGAAAAATCAAGAAAAAAATATCTATGGCACTGGCACAGGCATTGCACTACAGACTGACGTATTGCTAGTCGCGGGCGCAGGAGAACTCCCGCAACTAGCAGGACGCGCTGTTGGGTGTCTGACGCGCGTCTTGATTTTTAGGCGCGCCAACTCTTAGCCCTGTGGTTGGCGCGCCCAGCACTTATACGCAGTTTCCGTTTCATGTGGAGTTTTTCGATTTGTACTCAGAGTGGCTGTTCTCCTCTTAAAAGTCGCGGATTGATCGTGCCATCAATCCGCGTTTTTTTTATGTGGTCAGCCGCCCAACTCACTCTGGTTTCCGATCAAGGGGCAATCGCTGCCGCCTTCGCTTTATCCAGCAACGGCTTCAAATATTGGTAAACCGTTTCGGTGACCCGCTTGGTGCCTTCGACATTCGGATGAATGCCATCGCCTTGATTCAAAGAGTCAAGCCCCGCTACGCCTTCCAGAAAAAACGGAATCAATACCGCTTGATGTTGTTTGGCCAGCGCCGGAAAGGCTTCGTGTACGGCCTTGCGATACTCGCTTCCTGAATTCGTCGGCGCTTCCATTCCGGCCAGTAGCACGGTCGCGCCTTTGGCTTTGGCGCGTTCGATGATGGCGCTTAAATTCTGCTTCATCGGCTCGACCGGTTGCAGGCGCAGCACATCGTTGGCACCAAGCTCGACAATGACAAACTTCACATTGTCTTGCAAAGACCAATCTATGCGCCGCACCCCGCCCGCCGAGGTGTCGCCGGAAATCCCCGCGTTCACCACTTCGTATTCATAGCCCTCTTCCTGCAAACGCTTTTGCAGCAGCGCCGGATAACTTTGCGACGGTTGCAAACCCAAGCCTGCGGTCAGGCTATCGCCGAAAGCGACGATCTTGGGTAAACTTTTACCAGGCGCATCCGTAGTCGTTGTAGGCGGCATAGTGGACGCCGGTTGATTTGAGCGGTTGCGTTGACAAGCCCCAAGGCTCAGGATGCCAACGCAGAACAGGCTGAACAGAAAGATTTTCATGATTAAATTATAAAGACATCTTTTAATTGCGGCAAACAAAAGGCATTACAAAGATGAGTAACAAATGGGTAACAAAAGTCTTGAAAAACCTCTAAGAGCGTGTTTTGGAATTATGAGAAAGTCGGCTGGAATGGTTAAACTTATCTTGCAATGGACAGAAAACCGTATCCAACCGACCTCTCTGATGAGCAGTGGCAACTGCTCGAATCGATGTTACCACCGCCTGCCAGT
>JACQDB010000146.1 GCA_016201275.1 Acidobacteriota bacterium | reverse complement strand
GCGCGACGAGCCGCTATTTGAAATTTCCACCGACAAGGTGGATGCCGAAATCCCGTCGCCGACTTCCGGTACGTTGTTGGAGATTAAGGTAGCCGAAGGCGAGACCGTGCCGGTCAATTCGGTGGTTGCGGTAATTGGCAGTGGCGACACCAAACCGGCTCCTGTAGCCACTCCTGTGGCAGCGGCTGCGTCAGCGCCAGCGGTAGCCGCGTCTGCGCCAGCGTCAACCTCCGCGCCCCTTGCTATGTCTGCGCCGGTTGCCGCGCCAGCCGTTGCAGCCGCTGCGCCGGTTGCTTCGACCGGCGCAGCGAGTTCTGCGGAAGACCTGCGCCGCATCAAGTCTTCGCCGGTGGTTCGCAAGATTGCTGAAGAACACGGCATAGACATTGCCGGGATTCACGGCACTGGTATTGATGGTCGCGTGACCAAACAGGACATATTGAAATTCATCGAAGCGGGTGGCGCGCAACAAGCTGCGGCAACGGCTCAAGCGGCGGCGCAAAGTGCAACGCCAGTGACAACGACGCCAACGCCAGCCACAACAGCGCCAGCGGCAATCCCGTCTGTCGCGCCTGTGGCTCCGCCCAATGTGCCGGTCAGCAAACCGGCGGCGCAACCGTTTGCCGACAGCGACCGCGTGGAAATCGTGCCGATGACGATTATGCGGCGCAAGATTGCCGAACGCATGGTGGAAAGCAAGCACACGTCGGCGCACGTCTATTCGCTCATCGAAGTGGATTATTCAAAGACTGCGGCAGTGCGCGATAAACTCAAGAAAGAATTTCTCGAACGCGATGGCGTGAAGCTGACCTATATGCCGTTCATCATCAAAGCGGTGCTTGAAGGCTTGAAGAAATTCCCGATTATCAATGCCTCGGTGTGGGGCGACCAGATTGTTTATAAGAAAGATTACAACATCGGCGTTGCCGTAGCGCTAGACTGGGGCTTGATTGTTCCTGTGGTTCGCAATGCCGATGAAAAATCGCTGTTGGGTATTGCCCGCACGGTAAATGATTTGGGCGATAGAGCGCGCCATAAAAAGCTCAAGCCCGATGAAGTGCAGGGCGGCACCTTCACGATTACCAATCCGGGCGTCTTCGGCGGCTTGATCGGTTTGCCGGTAATCAATCAACCGCAGGTCGCCATACTCGGCGTCGGCGGCATCAAAAAACGCCCGGTCGTCGTGGATGATGCGATAGCTATTCGTCAGACCGGTATGCTGAGTTTGAGTTATGACCATCGCGTTGTGGATGGCGCGGATGCCGATCAGTTCTTGGCCTTGGTGCGCGATGTGATTGAAAAAGGCGAATTCACTTCGTAGTTTGCCAATCAAGCGTTCGTAAATTTCGGCAGTGAGCAGCCCCGGAGGTGTTCACTACTTCCAAGGGTTGAAAGTAAAAAAGGGATTCACTCCGGGTGATTCGCCGCTGAGAAGTTTACCAACGGAGAGTCGAGGCGGTTGGGTCATTCGCCTGAATCCCCCCAACGGCAGTTGGGGGATAATTAAAGTTCAACCTACAGAGCAGACAAGCAAAATTTTTTGCAATCCCCTCAACGGCAGTTGGGGGATGCTTAAAGTCCAGCCTTGAGCATCGGGCAAGGTTGGATTTTAACCATCCCCCGATTTCCATTGGGGGGATTGGTTTATCGTTGGCAGTGTTTCGTAGGCTGAACTTTAACCATCCCCCGATTTCCATCGGGGGGATTGGTTGAGGGTTCGCTGCGTTTTGTAGGTTGGACGTTAAGCATCCCCCGACTGTAGTCGAGAGATTGGCAAGGTTGGTTCGCCTCTGAAAAATGTACCAAGTCGAGTTGCAAGACTTGAGTGATTTTTCCATGCCGGGTACGGGCGACCACCACAGGGTCATCCGTACAAGGTTGCACTTGATTTCATCCACTATCCTTAAATGCAGAAATGCCCAGTAAAATCGGGGTATTTACGCGATCTCGCTGCTTTGATGAGATGGTAAAATTCATGTATGCTTCAGCGCTGATGGGCATCTCGTCACTTTACTGCGGAAAATCGTTATGGCGCATTGTGATGAAACCTGCGGTTGTGATAACAATTCATAGCCATCACAAAATCACGCCGGAGATAAACCTATGGATTACACCTTGAGCGAAGAGCAGGAGCAATTACGCCGTCTGGTCGAAGAGTTCGTCGGGCGCGACGCCAAACCTTATCTCGACAAACATGGCAGAGAAGATTTTCCCTGGCCACTGTTTCGCAAACTCGGTGAACTGGGACTGGCGGCCATACCGTTTCCCCTTGCATACGGCGGCGGCGGTTTGGATTACCGTTGCTACGCGCTGGTGCTGGAAGAGTTGTCCAGACTGGGTACGGCGCTCGGCAGCGCGCTGGCTGTACACGGGTTGCCGCAATTGATACTTGCCAAATTCGGCAATGAGGAACAGAAGCAGAAATACTTACCGGCAATGGCGCGTGCCGAACTTTTGGGCGCGTTCGCCTTGACCGAGCCGCACGCCGGATCGGACGCCCAGGCCATCAAGACCCGCGCCGAATTGCGGGGCGACAGCTATGTTTTGAACGGCCAAAAAATTTGGATCACGCACGGTGGCGAAGCCGATGTTTATCTGGTCATGGCAGTCACCGAAAAAGGCTTAGGCGCGAAAGGCATCAGTGCGTTCATCGTCGAAAAAGGCGCGCCGGGTTTATCGTTTGGCAAACGCGAACGGCCTATGGGTTTGCCGCATCACACCCGCGAAGTCTTCTTTGATGATTGCGTGATTCCGCAAGCCAATCTGGTCGGCAACGCCGGCGATGGGTTCAAAGTGGCGATGACGGCGCTTGATTCGGGGCGCATCACGATTGCTGCGACTTCGATAGGACTGGCGCAACAGGCTTTGGATTATGCTTTGAGCTACACCCTCGAACGCACGGCCTTTGGCAAACACATCGCCGAATTTCAAGGCATTCAATTTATGTTGGCAGACATGGCGGCGGCAGTTGAAGCGGCGCGTTGCGTGATGCGGAAAGCGGCGTACTTGCGCGATAGCGGTTTGCCCTTCAACCTCGAAGCTTCGATGGCGAAGTTGCTGGCGACCGATGCGGCCATGAAAGTGACTACGGACGCGGTGCAGATTTACGGCGGCTACGGCACCAGCGAAGACTACCCCGTGCAAGAGTTGATGCGCGAAGCCAAGATCAGCCAGATCGTCGAAGGCACCAATCAGATTCAACGCATGGTCATCGCCCGCGAGTTGTTGAAGAAGTTGCGGCAGTGAGCGACCGTAACGAAAAAATAGGGTAGTGGCTCAAGGGGGTGAAAAAGAAAAGGGTTTCGTCGTTCCGCCTTCAGGCGGAACGACGAAACCTCTCTCTTTATTGCGTCACTACCAAAGTGAAAAGGCAAAAACTACCGACGATCTTCGAGCCTATTTTGCTTTTGCCTTATTTTAGGCCGATGTAGTGATACTTTCGCTCCACCACCAGATCGGGATGCTGGCGGCGGAAACTCTGCGCGATATAACAATTCCAGCACACCGGTTTGTGAGTTTCCAGTATCTGCGGCAGATTTTGCGGCAACACCTCCAGCCATTCGTGCAGGTTCTGTTGGGCATCTACCATGGCCGGTTTGCGCTCCGACCATTCCAGCTTGCCGAACACCGTGCCGCAATAAGCGCAGGGTTTGCCTTTGTACCAATCAACCAGGATATTCCAATAGCGCGTGCTGTCGGGATTGGCGGCAATCTGTAAGACACAATTCTGATCGCAGTCCTGTCGTTCAGGCCAGCGCGTGCAGGCTTTCAAGCGCAGTTCGGAAGTGTCGGTCAGAGAGGCCAACGCCGCATGAGCAGTATCAACTTTCACGCCCACGGGTTCTTTGGTTTCGGGGCAGGTGACCACTCGCAAGCCGCGATAGTGAACAACGGCCAGGATCGCCTTGCGAATGACGAAGCCTGCAACGAGCAGCATTGCCAAGCCCAGAAGCCAGAAAAAAATTTGGGAAAACATCGGGTTTCCTCCTTTTCGATGCGCGTTATAAAGTGGGGTCTGCTGTTTTTGGCAAAGCCAACAGACCCCACAGAGAGATTTCCTACCCAACTTATATAGAACAACGAACAATGATTGATTTCAGCGTGTGCAAGTCACATTCCAGAAAATTTCCTATGTTTGGGGTCGGATGAAGCGCAAGAGAAGCGGCAGTGGCCGCGTTCGGCGGCTGTTTTTCCGCACTCGTTTGGCGCGGCTGCGAAGAATCACCCAGAGCGCGCCACACCTGTGAAGTTGTGCTAGACTGATGCCCACAGGCGTTGAAGCGGTTTGCCTGATTGATTAAGCCTGACAAAAACAACGGAGTTGAGTATGCGTGGTCTGGGAATGCCGGAACTTTTTCTTGTGCTGCTGGCGCTTGCGCCGCTCATGATCTGGTTTGCCAAATGGGCGTTTAAAAAAGACGAGTGAAGAACGCAGGCAAAATCAAAAATAGTGAATTGCTGATCAATGCCTTCGGGCGGTTTCCTACTTTTCATGACGCCGAAGTTGTGCAGATTATCTTGGACAAAGGGGATTGGCAAGCCAATCGTCCGCCGAATTTATTGGCAAAACTTCAGGTGTTGAAATTGGTCAGCAAAGAGGATGGCAACGGCAATCTGTTGTGGAGTCGTCATCTGGTGACCATGCGATTTTCCGGCATTGAAGATTTGCGTCTGGGCAACTGGCAACCTCAGAATGTGTTGTGGGACTTATTGATCGAAGAGATTTTAGAACCTCAAACCAACGAAACCAAATTTGAAGTGAGGTTGGATTCGATTCCTGGCGTTGGCCTCAGCGCGGAGTTCAAGTGCATTGCTATTGAAGTGGCATCGGTTGGCTCTGCCGAACGAATAAAAAATGCGCCTGTGGATGAGAAAACCCAACAGGAGAGAATGAATTTTGTAGAAGAATATTTGCGTAAAGTACGAAGCAATAAATCAAAGTTGAAAGCGGAATAGAGAATGAATTTTTCACTCATAGATGAGCAACAGCAATGCCTGACATCGCGTAAAACAGCATCAGGGAGCGAATGAACTTCGTCGCGCCTCTTTGCACGAGCGCGAGGAGTGCGCTAGGTTTAACTTGTACATCACGGTTTTTTGAGGTGAGTTTATGGCAGCAATCGTTGACATTGGAACTATGATTACGCAGGTGCCGGGGATTCACAGCGGCAGACCGATCATTGCTGGCACTGGCGTGACCGTGCAGCGCATCGCCATCTGGCACAATCTGGGACTGTCGCCGGAAGAGATTGTTGACCGCATAGGACATCTCACCCTGGCGCAGATTTATGCGGCGCTCGCTTACTATTACGCCAATCGGGAAGTGGTGGATACCGACATCGCCGCCGCCGAAGAAATCTATGAAACCAAGATGCGCGAACAGTTTCTCAAGCGCCAGCCGCAACCATGAAAATTTCGCTCTACTTTGACGAAGACTCCCAAGATACCAGCCTGATGCGCGCCCTACGCCTGCGCGGCGTAGCGGTAACTTCATCCGCAGAAGTGGGCAACAACGGCTATCGCGACGAAGTTCATTTGGAATGGGCGACCCTGCACAGGCAGGTTCTCTTTACCTTCAACGCGCAGGATTTCTGTCGCCTGCACGCGCTCTATCGCGCCCAAGGCAAAGCTCATGCAGGGATCATCGTCGCCTTACAACAGCAGGACGCCACCAGCGAACCGATGCGGCGCTTGCTCAAACTGATTGCCATTAAATCTGCTGCCGAGTTACAGAATCAACTCGAATTTCTCAGCGCTTGGCCTTGAGCCTTGCCGCCCTTTCGGCTTTGCGAATGGAGAAGAAAAACCGATGGACTTTTCCCTTACCAATGAACAACAGCAATTTCTAAAATCGCTCAGAGCGTTTCTCGCTAACGAAATCATGCCGCACGCTGCGGCGATGGACAAGACAGAAACTTTCCGGCGCGACAACTTGAAAGCCCTCGCCGAATTTGGCTACACCGGCTTGCACTTTCCCGAAGCATACGGCGGCACCAATGCCGATTTCGTCACCGCGACGCTGGCAGGCATAGAGGTCTCGCGGGCTTGCGCTTCGACTTCGCTTACCGTCGGCGCAAGCATAGCTCTGTGCGGCTATCCGATTTTAAAATACGGCACAGAGGCACAATGCCAACGCTTTTTGCCGAAATTAATTTCGGGCGCGTGGTTGGGCGCTCTGGCGTTGACCGAACCGGGCGCGGGTTCCGACCTTGCGGCAATCCAGACGCACGCCGAACGTCGCGGCGATAGCTTCATCATCAACGGCACAAAAACTTATATCACCAACGCGCCGATAGCCGATTTGATTTTGACCTTTGTCACCACCACCAACGAAACAGGCAAGCGCGGCTACAGTTTGATTTTCGTAGAAGGCAACGCCAAAGGTTTAGTGCGCGGGCGCAAGCTCGAAAAAATGGGCGTCAGAGGCTCGCCTACTTCCGAGCTTTTCTTTGAAGATTGCGAAGTCAGCGCAGAGAATTTACTGGGCGAAGAACACCAAGGTTTTCCCTTGTTGATGAAGTGTTTGGCGTATGACCGCGTGGGCATGGCGTCGTTTTGTTTAGGCCTTGCCAAAGCCAGTCTCGATGAAGCGTTAAAGTATGCGACGACGCGGCAAGCTTTTGGCAAAGCCTTAGCGGAGCATCAAGAGATCAGTTTCAAACTCGCTGAGATGAAAGCCGAAATAGACACGGCGGAACTGTTAATCCTGCGCGCCGCCTGGTTGCACGATCAAGGAAATGATGTGACCACGGAAGCCTCCATAGCAAAGTTGTACGCTTCGGAAGTTGCCAAACGCGCCGCCGATGCAGCAGTGCAAATACACGGTGGCGCGGGGTACTTCCGCGACTATCGCGTAGAGCGTTTGTACCGCGATGCCAGGCTTTGCGAAATCGGCGAAGGCACTTCGGAAATTCAACGCATGATTATCGCTCGCTCGATTTTAAGTTAGCGTTTTATCTTGTTACCTATTTCACGCCGCCGTGTTCGCGCAACAGATTCGTCATCTCCGTTTGACCCGCAGCGATGGCAAAAGCAAGAGGTGTTTTGCCACTATCTGTCTTGGCATTTACATCTGCGCCATGGGCGAGCAATAACTTGGCAAATTCTATTTGCCCATTGGCGGCGACTTCGTGCAGAGGCGTAAAGCCGCCTTGCTGGCGAGCGTTGGCATTGGCTCCCAGTTCTAATAATCGCTTGGCTAATTCAAAGTGTTTGCTGGCGGCGGCGGCGTGAAGTGGCGCAACCTTTATGGCGTTTTTCGCAACTTGATTGACATCCGCACCCGCTTGCAAAAGCGTTTCCGCTGCGTCTTGGTGACCAAAAAATATCGCCAGCCCCAGAGGATAAAACCCATCCGAGGAATAGGCGTTGAGAAGAGCCTTGTCTTGTTGAAGCAACGCTTTTACGCGAGCCGTTTGCCCGGTTGCCGAAGCTTCGAAAATGTTCAACTTGATCCCCGTTGCCAATAGCAAATCGGCTACTGCCGCTTGATTATGGTAAAGCGACTGTAACAAAGCGGAGACTCCCTGTTCATCAACCGCAGAAGCCAGCGACGAATCTTTCTTGAGTAGGATTTTCACTTTCGAGATATCGCCGTCAGTTATAGCTTTGAAAAAAGATTTTCTCAAATTTAGCATTTTGCCCTTCTGGTTTGCATATGTGGAATATGCGAAAAGACCTGTGATTACGAAGCCAAGAAGCAAGGTGGTTTTGATGCTTTGATTGGTTTTCATCAGTGCCCTCTCTTTCGTTTTTTCAATTTAAGATTGTCGTAGAATTTGTATCGTCTCAATAATTCGCGGACGAGAAAGTTAGAGAAGGTTTGGAGTACCGCACAACAGGGCGGAAGATTACGATGGCGGAAGCTTCCACCTGAAGGCGGTACTCCAAACTCCCCGAATTATTGAGACGATACTAAAATTTCCGCCACGGCGTTTTGATTTTCTTGCAGCGCCACGTCTAGCGGGGTTTTGTCCTCAGCATCCTTGGCGTTCAAATCCGCGCCGTGTTCGATGAGCAAGATGGCTATTTCGCTGAAGCCATATCGTGCGGCATAGTGCAGAGCCGTCCAACCTGCGCGAGACCATCCGTTGCCGCCACGCTTGCGATTGACCGCCGCTCCATTTTCTATCAGCCATTTGGCGATTTCTATTTTGCCCTCAAACAAGGCGGCGTGAAGCGGCGTTACTTGCAATTCATTCTTTGATACGGCGTTGATATTGGCACCGCTGGCGAAAAGAAATTCAACCGTCGCCAGGTGTCCGAAATGCGAAGCCAAGGCAAAAGGCGTGAAGCCTTCCGGCGAAAATGAATCAAGCAGCGTTCTGTCTTGCTTGATTAGCTCTGCAACCCGCTCGGTCTTGCCAATTGCCGCCGCTTCGTAAATATCCGGTTGAAGGCCTGAGAGCAAAAGCAACTCGGCAATTTCATGATGCCCGGAATTGACCGCCAGAATTAAAGCCGTGTTGCCCAGAGGGTCTTTCGCATTTCGCAAGCGCGGGTCTTGCTCAAGCAAACCTTTGACGCGCTCTGCATCACCGGATCGAGCGGCTTGCAAAATTTCCATCAAGCGATTGGCAAATCCTTCATCACGCGATGGACGCTGTTGGCGCAGATGATTTTCGACCGTCGCCATGAGCATCTCGCGTAAACGGTTTCGCGCTGAAAACAGGCGTTTTTTCACAGTCGTCACCGGCACATCAAGAAACGCTCCGACTTCATTTTGCGAATAACCGCTGATGTAATAGAGCGTCAAGGTTGCCCGTTCGCGCTCCGGCAATGATTCTATGGCTTGCCAAAGTTTGTCCTTCATCTGGTTCTGTATTGCCACCTCGGCAGGATTCAAGGCGCGGGAAATTTGCTCTTCCACCAATTGAAGCGCGACCGTTGAAAGCGCATTGCGGCGCTTGATGCGGTCGCATTGTTTGAAGACTATGCAACGAAACCAACCGGGAAACGCCGCCGCCTCGCGCAGTTTTGGCAGATCGCGATAGGCTTCAAAGAAAGCTTCCTGAGCCGCGTCCTCGGCTAATTGAAAATCGCGTAGAAGCGCGTAAGCGTACCCCACAGCCATATCTTGAAAACGTCTGACGATTGAGCCGTAAGCATCCGCGTCGCCTTCCCGCACCCGATTGATTAAAGAGACCAAGCTATTCATCTTTGCTCACAAACTTTTTGCGAAACGCTTCACTAAGTAAGTCCCCGTTTCGACGAAAAAGGTTCCTACAATCTTAATGAAAAAAATTGATAAGAAGAATCACCCAACAAACAATTGTTCAGGCCAAGGTGCATCGTCATAAACCTTTGTTGTAGTATGTTGCCTCCTGCTGAAAAGCTATGAGCCAAAACATCAAATACTTGCTGGTCGGTGTAGTTACAGCTTGCCTGATTTTTTCAGGCATTGAGCCATTCGACCGAACGACTTGGATTCTCGAAGTCTTTCCGGTGTTGATAGGGATGCCTCTGCTTTTGTGGTTTGATAATAAGCACAAAGTGACGATGTTGCTTTTCGCCTTAGCCTGCTTGCATTTTTTGGTGCTGATGTACGGCGGGGCTTATTCTTACGCGCGCACGCCGTTGGGTTTTTGGCTGCAAGATATTTTTCATTTCTCGCGCAATCCTTACGACCGCATAGGTCATTTTATGCAAGGTTTCGTTCCGGCAATCCTGGCGCGTGAAGTGTTGCTGCGTTCGGCAAAAATCCAGAGTCGCAAATATCTTTTCTTGCTGTGCGTCTGTGTTTGCCTGGCGGTGAGCGCAAGTTATGAATTGATTGAATGGGCAGCGGCGTTAATTTTAGGGCAGGGCGCGGATGAATTTTTAGGCACACAGGGCGACCCTTGGGATACCCAATGGGATATGTTTATGGCGCTGGTCGGCGCACTGACCGCGCTGTTGATTGCTTCGCGGCGACACGATCAACAACTCGAAAAACTTGCGACCCCGAATTGAAGCATTGTGGCAGAGACCTTCTCATACCGAATAGTAAATCAACCCAGATAAGTTGAGAGGCGGTCTCCGACCGCGCACTTCAGCGGTCAGCGACCGCCTCTTGAGGCGTTTACGGGTTCAGCAGAATATCGCGGTTAAAATCAGTTTCATTTTTGAAAGTCTAACGCTTCGCCTAGCCTCTGATGATGTGCAGCATCTCGGTGACGCTGGCGACTTTGACACGCGGACGATGTTGTTCGGCTCCGAGTTTCAATTCGTAATCGTCCAGCTTTTTCCAGTCCGCATAGTTGACGTAATCAATGTTGTGAGATTGCAACAGCGTTTCGATCTTACTCAAATCGCGGTTGTCATCGGCTATGCCTTCCAGTTCGTTCAAGTCTTCCAGCATCGAAGCGACGGTGGCCACGGCGTCGGGTTTGTTGGTGCCGATGACGCCGTTGGGGCCGCGTTTCGCCCAGCCGACAACGTATTCGCCGGGGATAAATTCGGCGCTCGATTGATACATCACGCGGCCTGCAACATTGGGAATTTTGAAGTTCACATCGTCAAATGGTACGCCTTGCAAAGGTACGCTGCGATACCCAACCGAACGCAAAATCATGCCCGCTTCGATGGTCTCGAATACCCCTGTGCCTTTGGCGCGCAAGCCGCCGTAAGTATCCATCACCAGTTGATTGCGTTCGATCTTGACGTGGGTGAGCCTGCCGTTTTCGCCAAGCAATTCGACCGGCGAGACGAAGAAGCGCATACGTATAGTGCGCTCATGATTTTGCTTATCGAGCGCCGCATACTGGCGCAGGACTTCCATATTGCGCTCCGCCATTTTGTTGTGAATGAGCGCCACCTGTTCGTTCTGGTCGAGTTCCAAATCCTGCGGGTCAACGACGATGTTGACGCCCGCGAGTTCGCCAAACTCTTTCAATTCGGGAGTCGTAAAGGCCGCTTGTTCCGGGCCGCGCCGTCCCAGCATGATGACTTCGCGCACTTTGCTGTGACGCAGTTTTTCGAGCGCGTAATCGGCGATGTCGGTCTTGGCCAGTTCTTCAGGCAGAGTCGCCAGAATGCGCGCCACATCCATAGCGACATTGCCGTTGCCGACCACCAACACACGTTCGTGCGACAAGTTGAATTCCAGGTCGCGGTAATCGGGACGCCCGTTGTACCAACCGACGAACTCCGTAGCCGGATGGCTGCCGAGTAAATCTTCGCCCGGTATGTTCATGCGGCGGTCGGCCTGCGCGCCTACGGCATAAACAATCTGATCATAGAGGTGTTTGAGTTCATCGTGCGACACATCGGTGCCAAACGTCACGTTGCCGAAGTAGCGCAAGCGAGGGTCTTGCGAAATCTTGTCGTAAATGCGGGTCACCGATTTAATCGTCTGATGATCGGGGGCGACGCCATCGCGCACCAGCCCGAACGGCGAGGGAAAGCGATTGAAGAGATCAATCGCGCAATGCAATTGCTGATTTTTCAACAACGCTTCGGCGGTGTAATAGCCTGCGGGGCCTGCGCCGATGATGGCGACGCGCAACGGTCTTGCAGCACTTCCCAAAGGTTCCGGCATAGTTATCCTCCAGTCAAGAATTGAAAGAGAGAAGCGGAGAAGCGGAGAAGGGGAGACGGGGAGACCGGGAGACCGGGAGAGGGGGAGATATACGGTGACTCTTTGATTTTATCGTCATAAATTGTATCAAAGCTGATTCCAGAATTAAGAAAGAAGTTAGTGAGAATCGCATCTAATTTTCCCGGTCTCCCGGTCTCCCGGTCTCCCTGTCTTGTTCTCACCTCTTCAGCAATAAAATCAAGCGAACTCTAATTGCACGGGCGCGGGAATGATGCCCGCTTGGTGAGCGCGTTGCAACAACAGGCGCACCGCTTCGCGCCCCTTGTCGCCGTAATCAATGGTGTAGTCGTTGACATACATTCCGACGAATTGATCGGTGAGACTTTCTTCCATGCCGCGCCCGTATTTCATGCTGTGGCGCACGGCAACCTGACGATGCGCCAGGCCATATTCGATGGACTCGCGCAGCAGTTGCGAGATGCGTTGAATGGTCGCTTCGCCTAACGATTTTTTGATAGCATTGCCGCCCAAAGGCAGCGGCAAATTGGTCTCCTGCATCCACCATTCGCCCAGATCAATCACTTTATGAAAGCCCCGCGCCTCGTAAGTTAACTGGCCTTCGTGAATCAACAACCCGGCTTCGACTTCGCCGCTCGCCACCGCGTCCATGATTTTATCGAACGGAATAATGGTGGTCTTCACATCGCCCAGCGCCAGTTGCAACACCAGCGCGGCGGTGGTTTTTTCGCCCGGTATGGCGATGACTTTGGTTTTGATTTCATCAACGGTCAGCGGCGTTTTGGCAATCACCAGCGGACCATAATTATCGCCCATCGAAGCGCCCGAAGTCAGCAGCGCATAATCCTTCAGCACATAGGCGTATGTATGTATGGAGATGGCGGTGATATCAAGTTCGGCATTCATCGCTCGATGATTGAGAGTTTCGATGTCTTCGATGATGTGGCGAAAGTGTAAATCGCCAGTGTCTATGGCGTCGGTCGCCAGCGCGTAAAACATAAAAGCGTCATCCGGGTCGGGGCTATGTCCCAAAGTGATTTCTCGTTTTTCCATTGTGTAACGGACGCCTGCGCGTCATTCTCCTTAAAAAAATTGTCGCATCCCTGTGACCGGCTGCGTGATGATTGATCAAAAGGGCAAGCGCCTTTTTGATATTGGACTATAGCCATCAGCGACCAGCTTTCGCAAGGTTGCGCCGCTACGTTATACTTGCAAGTTTGATTTTGAACCATAGGTAAGAGAAATCGGAAAGAGGAATTTTATGACAACTATTGAACAGGTGAACGCCAGAGAAATTTTAGACTCTCGCGGCAATCCTACCGTCGAGGCAGAGGTTACCTTATCGAGCGGCATCACCGGTCGCGCCGCTGTGCCTTCGGGCGCTTCGACCGGCGAAAACGAAGCCTTGGAGTTGCGCGACGGCGATAAAAAACGCTACCTCGGCAAAGGCGTACAGAAAGCCGTCAATCATATCAACACGACGATTGCCAAATTGTTGACCGGGCGCGACGCTTTATTGCAGGCCGACATTGACATGGCGATGTTGAAGACCGATGGCACCAACACCAAAAGCAAGCTCGGTGCAAACGCTATTCTGGCCGTTTCACTGGCCAACGCCAGAGCCGCTGCGGATGTGTTGGGCGTGCCGCTTTACGCTTATCTGGGCGGCGTCGGCGGACGCACCTTGCCCGTGCCGCTTATGAATATTATCAACGGTGGCGCGCACGCCGATAACAATGTGGACTTTCAAGAGTTCATGATCGTGCCTGCGGGCTTTGCGAAATTTTCGGAAGCGTTGCGCGCCGGAGTCGAAGTTTTTCAGGTGTTGAAAGAAGTGTTGAAAAAGCGCGGCCATTCCACCTCGGTGGGCGATGAAGGCGGCTTTGCGCCAAATTTGAAATCCAACGAAGAAGCTATCGAAGCGATTTTGGAAGCCATCAACAAAGCCGGTTACAAGGCCGGTGAACAGATTGCGCTGGCTTTGGATGCGGCGTCGAGCGAGTTTTATAAAAACGGCAAATACGTTTTTCATAAGTCGGACAATTCAACCAAGAGCGCCGAAGAGATGGTGGCGCTTTATGAAAGTTGGGTGAAGCAGTACCCATTGGTTTCGATTGAAGACGGGTTGGCGGAATCGGATTGGGCGGGCTGGGCGATTCTGACGCAAGCGTTGGGCGACCGCGTGCAACTCGTAGGCGATGATTTATTCGTCACCAATGTAGAATATCTGGCGCGTGGCATCGAAGAAAAAGTGGCCAATTCGATTCTCGTGAAAGTCAATCAAATCGGCTCGCTCACCGAAACGCTCGACACCATAGAGATGGCGAAGACGCACAATTACACTTCGATTATTTCGCATCGTTCGGGCGAAACCGAAGACACTTTTATTGCCGATTTGGCGGTGGCGACCAACGCCGGACAGATTAAAACCGGTTCGGCCTCGCGCACCGACCGCGTAGCGAAATACAATCAGTTGCTTCGCATTGAAGAAGAGTTGGGCGCAGCGGCGCGCTTTCCGGGCTTTAACGCTTTCACCAGCGCCCGCATCGCCGAACGCTTCCTCAAGCGCAAAAACGTCGCGAAGAAATAGTGAATAGTGAATAGTGAAAAACGAATAGTAAGTAGTGAGTAGTGAATAATGAATAGTGGTGAAATCGTAGGTTTGTGAATGGTAGTTTGAATCATCGGTTCTTTGCGCTTATCGCCTCAAAACTCGACCTCTTCACTATTCACTGAAAAAGTTATGCCGGATTTACAGACGCTTGGATGGAACGAATTTTTTGCCGAAGCCTTTGCGCCGTACCGCGAGCAGGGCTTGGCGGTCGGGCGCGTCACTCAAGAGCATCGCGGGGCTTATAAAGTGGTCGCCGAAAACGTAGAGATGTGGGCGGAGATCACCGGTAAGATTCGCTTTGATGCCACAGGCCGCGCCGATTATCCGGCAGTCGGCGATTGGGTGGTGTTGGAAAAACTGGCGAAAGAAAAACGCGCTTCCATTCAAGCGGTACTGCCTCGGCGCAGTAAATTCTCTCGCAAAGCCGCCGGTAAAAATGCCGAAGAACAGATTCTCGCCACCAATATTGATACCGTGTTTTTAGTGCAGGCGCTTAATCACGATTTCAATCTACGCAGGCTTGAGCGTTATCTGGTGGTCGCTTTTGAAAGCGGCGCAAGCCCGGTCGTCATTCTCAACAAAGCCGATCTGTGCGAAGATGCCGAAGCGAAAAGGCTCGAAGTCGAAGCCATCGCGTTCGGTGTTCCGGTGCATTTAATCAGCGCCAAATTCGAGCAGGGCATAGAGCAGTTGCAGCAGTATTTGCGCGTCGGACACACCATAGCTTTTCTGGGTTCATCGGGCGTCGGCAAATCTACCTTGATTAATCGCTTGCTGGGCGAAGACCGGCAAAAAGTCAATGAAGTGCGAGAGACCGATGATAAAGGGCGGCACACGACTACGCATAGAGAGTTGATTGTGTTGGAATCGGGCGGCTTGTTGATAGACACGCCAGGGATGCGCGAGTTGCAATTGTGGGATGCCGGTGAAGGCTTGACCGATAATTTCGCCGACATCGAAGAGCTTGGCGAACAATGTTACTTCAACGATTGTCGGCATGATAAAGAGCCGGATTGCGCCGTGAAAGCGGCTCTGGAAGCGGGCGAGTTGAATGCCGAGCGCTATGAGAATTTCAAGAAGATGCAGAAAGAAGTAGAGTTCATCGCTTCGCAACAGGACAAGCGCATTGAACTGGAGCGCAAAGAGAAGGCCAAAAAAATTCACAAAACTTTCAACCGCCTCAAACCGAAACGCGGATAAGCGAAGGATTCAAACAATCATCCAAATGCCTTACCGTCATTGTTGCGGCAGTGCCGCACGAAGAAGAGGCGTAGGTATTGATAGCTTGCGCGCTATAGAAAAACCAATCTCAGCAAGCATAAAAAACCAGAGCGACGAACTGCGCTTCGTCGCTCTGGTTTTTTATGCTTGCTGAAAAATGAGCTACGCGACAGTGATTTCTTTGGCCAAGTAAACGTCTTGAATGGCGTTCAAAATCTTCACGCCGTCGGGCATAGGTTTTTGAAATGCTTTTCTGCCACTAATCAAACCGGTGCCGCCAGCGCGTTTGTTGATGACCGCCGTTCGTACCGCCTGTTGAATGTCGTTGTCGCCCGAAGCGCCGCCGGAATTGATTAACCCGGCGCGCCCCATATAACAATTCGCTACTTGATAGCGCGTCAAATCAATCGGGTGGTCGCTGGACAATTCCGTATAAACTTTCTTGTGCGTCTTGCCGAATTTCAAAGCGTTATAGCCGCCGTTGGTCTCCGGCAATTTCTGCTTGATGATGTCGGCTTGAATGGTGACGCCCAAGTGATTGGCCTGTCCGGTTAAATCGGCGGCGGTGTGATAATCCACCTCTTTGGTGCTGAACGCCGGGTTGCGTAAATAGCACCACAGGATGGTGAACATTCCCAGTTCGTGGGCGTGCGCGAAGGCTTGCGAGACTTCCTGAATCTGGCGCTTGGCTTCGTCGGAGCCGAAATAAATCGTCGCGCCGACGCCGACGCAGCCTTGATCGAAAGCTTGGTCAACCGAGGCGAACATAATTTGATCGAAGGTGTTTGGGTAGGTGAGAAATTCGTTGTGATTAATTTTGAGAACGAAAGGAATTTTGTGAGCATACTTGCGCGACACTGCGCCTAAAACACCAAGCGTAGTGGCGACCGCGTTGCAGCCGCCTTCGATGGCGAGTTTGACAATATTTTCGGGGTCGAAATATTCCGGGTTCGGCGCAAACGATGCGCCCGCCGAATGCTCTATGCCTTGGTCAACCGGCAGTATGGACAAGTAGCCTGTGCCTGCGAGTCTGCCGTGATTAAACAGCGAACCGAGATTGCGAAGCACCACGGGCGAACGGTCTGTATTGATAAAGATGCGGTCTAAAAAATCGGGGCCGGGCAAATGCAGATGCTCTTTGGCAATGGTTTTGCACTGATAAGATAATAACGCTTCGGCTTCCTCGCCGAGAATATTTTCAATTTCGCTGGTCATGAATTCTCCTCGTTAGACTTGATAATGTCGGCTTGCAAGCCGTTGGATTTGACAATCTCAAAGAGTGACAATTTTATGCTCGCAGCATTTTTTTGGCAATGCGATGATGCAGAGCTTGATTGCTTCGACCACCCCGCGACTTGACACCGGCTGCGGCACCGTCTTCAATGGATGGCTTATCAAACAAATAAAGGTATGGAGTTCCTCCTTCAGGCGGTAGGTGTGGCGTTCCATACCAGCCGCCTGAAGGCGGAACTCCATATCTTCAAAACAAGCTGCCTGAAGGCGGAACTTTACGCTATCAATACGAGCCGATTGAAGGCGGAACTTTACACTATCCAAAGGAGCCACACGAGAATGTCGCACAACCTTTCGCGGCCACCAGCGGCCAGCGCGCCGCAGTATAAAATCTGGAGTGTCATCGGCGCATCATCCGCAGGCACGATGATCGAATGGTATGACTTCTATATTTTCGGCAGCCTGGCCGCCGTCATCGCACCCTTGTTTTATCCACCGGGTAACGACACGCTGGCGTACATCGCTTATCTAGCGACCTTTGCCGTGGGCTTCATCGTGCGCCCGTTTGGCGCGCTCTTCTTCGGGCGCATAGGCGATCTGGTCGGGCGCAAGTACGCCTTTCTAGTGACGCTTTTGATAATGGGCGTCGCCACTGCATCAATCGGTTTTCTGCCGACCTTTCACACTATTGGTTATGCCGCGCCGATCATTCTGTTGTTGATTCGTGTGCTGCAAGGCTTGGCTTTGGGCGGCGAATACGGCGGCGCGGCGGTCTATGTCGCCGAACACGTTCCCGACAGTCGGCGCGGTTTTTATACCAGCTTCATTCAAATCACCGCGACGCTTGGACTGTTCGTATCGCTGGCGGTGATATTGACGGTGCAGTATGCCATGAGCAAAGAAGCGTTCAGCGCGTGGGGCTGGCGCATACCGTTTCTGCTTTCGATTCTGTTAGTCGGGATGTCGCTCTACATACGCCTGCGTATGAAAGAGTCGCCGATCTTTCACCAACTCAAAAGCACAGGGCAGACTTCGACGCAGCCGCTCAAGGAAGCCTTTACGCAATGGGTGAATGTGAAGCGCGTATTGATTTCGTTGTTTGGCGCAACCGCAGGGCAAGGCGTGGTGTGGTACACCGGGCAGTTTTACGCGCTCTTTTATTTGCAAAGCGTTTTGAAAGTGAATGCGCGAACTTCCAATATCATTATTGCTGTCGCCTTGTTACTCGGTATGCCGCTGTTTGTGGTTTTCGGTGCATTATCGGATAAGATCGGGCGCAAAAAAATCATGATGAGCGGCTGTCTGCTGGCGGTGATCTGCTACTTTCCGATTTATCAGGCGATGCAATCGGCAGCGGGCAACCACGTCGTAGCGGTGCAATCAAGCACTGACGTGGTGACTGGGCAAAGCAAATTGACGCCGGTCAGCATAGCCGCAGACGGTTCGCAAACGCCTGCCGTTGAAGCGCCGAATCCCAACGTGCCGCTGCTGATTTTTCTGGTCTTTCTGCAATTGATTTTTGTTTGCATGGTTTATGGACCGATTGCGGCGTATCTGGTCGAAGCGTTTCCGGCGAAAGTTCGCTACACCTCTTTGTCGCTGCCTTATCACATCGGCAACGGTGTCTTTGGCGGCTTGCTGCCGGTCATAGGGCTGTCGTTGTGCGCTGGAACCGGCAATATCTATGCGGGTCTATGGTATCCGGTGATCGTTGCGGGATTGACATTTGTTATCGGCTCGATCTTTTTGAAAGAGACGCGTCACATCAAAATCTGGGACGAAGTGGAGACCAACGCGGAGGTCAACGCCGAAGCCTCGGCGGATTGAAATTACCAAGGGCAGCAAAATGTTTTGTTGTTACCGGGGAGGCAAAATCAATCTGCGGAAAATCAACCGGACAAATTCGCGGTTTGAACTCCCAGCGGATATTGGCGGATGAGGACAGATCATCCGCCAATATCCGCAGTCGCCGTCAAAGCCGCTGGGAATTTCTGTTGCGCTGGCGAACCTCGAACCTTCGGCAAGTCATTTTGCTATGGCCTTGTGCGTTGCGAATACCAGATGCTTGCCGATGCTTATTTGGTGGACTCTTCCGCCGCCAGTTTCACCACTTTATAACCGCCTCGGGCGCGGTCGTAGAGCCAGATTGCTGTGAAGATAAGGATCAATAAAGCCGGTAGAATTGCCATGTAACGCAATGCCATAGCGCCGCCTTGCGCTTGTACCTGCGTCCACAAAGAAGCGTCTGCACTGCCGGGCGCGGCGGTCTGCAACTGCGCGATGGTTTTGCCCGCAGGCACTGCCGCCGCCGTGAAGCGATCCAAAAAACCTCCCATGATCCAGGTAAAAATGGCTACAGATAAAGTCCCTGTGCCGCCGATGATTGCCAGCACCAGCGCGCCACCGGCAGGGAATCTTTCGGCAGCTACGCCGAGCATCGTTGGCCAGAAGTAACAAATGCCGATAGCGAAAATGGTAGCGGCGGCAAATGCCATTGCCTGCGAGTTCGCCATGCTCAATAAGTACAGCCCCAGCACCGAGAAGGTTGAGGAACCAATCAGCAAGCCTATAGGCGAGAGTCGGTGAACCATCGGTCCGGCAAAGGCGCGTCCAACAGCCATCAATCCATTAATCCAGACCAGTATGAGGATGCCAGACATCCCGGCGGTCGTCGTCAAGATAGCCGGTATCCATTGGTTGGGCGCAAGTTCAGTCGAGGCGGTCAAAATCATGCAAAAGAGCATAACCAGAAACAACGGGCGCAGCGTCTCTTTATACATACTGGAGGTGCTGACCCCTTGTTGAACGCGCTCGGTCGGTGGAAACTTTTGCCCCAGAAACATGAAACCATAAGCCGCCAACGGAATCAGAATAATCGCCATCTTCACTTTCCAACCGGCATTGGCTCCGCTTAAAGCGTATGACGCTAGGCCGCCGATGACGATGCCACCGGGAAACCATACATGGAGCAGGTTCAGCTTTTCGGTCTTCTGGTCAGGATAGATGGTGGCGGTCAGCGGATTGACGGCGGCTTCTACAAGGCCGTTGCCAAGACCGACGCCAAGAGTCGCCGCAAACAGAATCCAGAACGGGCTGATGGTCAGCACTCCCGCTATTCCGGCGGTGAATATCGTCAGCAGAATTCCGGTCAAGTGGGCGATAAAGGCCAGCGTCAGCACCCGCCCCATGCCCAGAAAATCTACCAGTTGTCCGCCGATGAATATAGATACGGTGAAGCCATAAGCCCAGGCCCCGGCAGCCGTTCCCAACTCCTCATTGGTTAATCCGAATTGATCGCGTAGCGCCGGCATAATGTCGCCGCGTATGGCAAACGTCATGGCGGTTGCCACCAGCGCGATGCAACTGGCGATGAACAAGCGACGACGTTGCGCCGCTGATACGGTTACTGCATTTTGCTTGTTTGGTTCTGTACTCATGTTCACCTCGCTTTTTTTTGTGAAAGAAATATCAAGCCCGATAAAGCCCATGTTTATTGATTCAAACAAACGCACGCGAGCAAAACGCTGCGCCTTGCCTGGTCCGCGTGCGGCTATTTTGGTGCGGCGATGATCGCCGCGCAAACTTTTTCATCGGCTGGCGGAGTGGCTCCGATTTGTGTAGCGACCCAGGCTCCCAGCCGATTCGCGGCGGCGCTGATGGTCGCAAGCGTAGCGCCGCGCCGATAGTGATAAATCAAGGCCGCTGTGAACGCATCACCCGCGCCGACCGTATCCACCACAGCTATTTTGAAGCCGTTATGCTCGACCGTATCGGTCGCGGTGACGAGTAAACTGCCGTGCGCGCCTCGCGTCAAACCGACCATTTGCAAATCATAAACGCCAAGCAAGCGCCGCAAACAATCTTCCGCGCTTCCACCTTGCAGCCCGCATAAGCTCATCAACAAGGGCAACTCTTCATCATTGAGTTTGACGATGTGGGCGCGCCGGAGTGATTCGATTACAATTGCCGCCGTGTAAAATGGCGCACGCAAATTCACATCAAAAACGATGAGCGCTTCATCACGCGCCGCGTCAAGAAACCGCCGTATGGTTTGGCGCGATTGCGGCGAACGTTGGGCGAGCGCACCGAAACAGATGGCGTTTGCCTGTGTCGCCAACTCCTGCCACTCCGCCGTCCATTCCAGTGCCTCCCAAGCGGCGTCTTCGTTAATCGTAAACTGCGGTTTGCCTTCTTCATCAAGTTGCACCCGCACCGTTCCCGTCGCATGAACCGTATCAAGTTGCACATAGGAAGTGGTCAGGCCGCACTCTTGCAATTGCTCCAACGCTCTGCGACCCAGCGCATCCGCGCCGACGCGACTAGCGACCATGCCGCAGTCGCCCAGTAGCGTCGTCATATAAGCGACATTGGCGGGCGCGCCGCCAAGCTGTTCGCCTGCGGGGAAGAGGTCCCAAAGCAATTCGCCTAGACCGACAACTGTATATTGATTCGTGGTCATTACCTAACACGCGATAACTGTAGCACCGCCTTCACCTACCTACAGGGGGGCATTTCCGCACCACCGTCGCGCCAGTCAACGCCTGCTTCGACGGCAATGTGGGCGCGCTCAAACGCCTCTTGCATATCCGTGCGGTCTAGTGAAATTTGGACGACAGGAGGAGGCATCGCCATTCCTTTATCGGGTGATTCGACTGATTTGAGTTTCATGCTCTTCGTCTTCTCGACCCGTTTGCAGGTGGCGAGACGATTCACTTCGCGGCGGCGCTCGCCATTTATAACATAGGCGGCGAGGGCAGTGAAACCTGATTTACGGAAAGGCGGTAGGCGATTACAGCTAGGCGCTACAGGGGTCGCCAATAAAATGAAAGCCCTCGTGATGGCGGGTTTAATGGAAGACGGCTTTTTCGGCTTGGGCGGATTTCACCGATGAACTTTTGCTCCGCTTAATTCTTTCGGCACTTCTGCTCAATTAGGCGTTTGAGCGCCAGCGCGTCTTGGTCTGTGGGGTCGAATTGCAAGGCTTTACTCAAGGAATTTTCGGCATTGGCGCAATCGTTTTTCAACACCGCTATGCGTCCCGCTAAAACGTGCGCCGCGCCCAATCGCGGATTCCAGAAGAGCGCCGCTTTCAAAGCGTTCATCGCCCGATCAAAATCGCCGCGTCGTTCAAAGACACGCGCCATCAAAAGATGGGCGTCGTAATTCTGCGGCGCGATTTGCAACAGGTTGCCAATCACCGCAAGCGTCTCTTCATCGCGTCCGCCAAAAAACGCATTACGCGCTTTTTCCAGAAGTTGATCGGCTTGAAGCTGCTGCGTGTTGTTGGCGTTGACGGCATTGAGGCGCTCGTCTTGATCGCGTTTGAAACGGTAATAATTGGCTTTGCTGAAAGTCGTCTTCAGGCGCGCCAACACCGGCGCGCCTTTGGTCTCCCACTGCGCGTAAGTGGTCAACAAACGCTTCGCCTGATTGGCCGCGTCATTGGCCGCATCGCGGTCGCCCAACGCCGCCAGCGCTTTGCTCAACACATAATAAGCCTCGCCATCATCGGGGCGACGTTCGATCTCTTGGCGCAAGGTTCCGGCGGCCTTCGCGTACTCTTTCGTCAGATAATAGGCATAGCCTAAATTGAACAGCACATCGGTATCGCGGGGCGCGACCTCCGCCGCCGGTTGCAAATGGTTCAACGCCTCCGGGTACTGTTTCTGTTTCAGATACAGCGCGCCGATGTTGTTATAGACTTCGTAAAGCGGCAGCTTGATGGCGAGTTTGGTTTGCGAGGCAATCGCCTGATCGAGTTGCCCCAAAGCGTTTTGCGCGACGCCTGAATAAAATTGCGCTTCCTCATAACGCGGCTCTTTGTCGCCAATCTTGGCGAGCCATTCGAGCGCTTCTTTATATTCGCCAGCTTCGTAATGAATGCGCCCTAGTTCAAACATCGCGGGGATGTAATAAGCTTTGGCTTTGTCGTTGAACTCTTTGATGGCGCGTTCGAGAAAATCTATTTGCGCTTTGCGGTCGCGGGTCAAGGTACCTTTGATGAAATTCTCGAATGCGCCGACCGGAGCCACGGTTGCTTGCGTGATGATGTCATCGCGGGAAAACGGCAAGGCGGAATTGTGCTTGTACAAAATCTCGTAGGCCAGTTGCCCTTGAAATCTTTGCAGGTCGAAGAGGTTGCCGCCGATATTGAATTCGCCGAGCAAACGACCTTCGCGAATGTCTATCACGCGTGCCGTGATGGAGATGGTGCGCTCGACTTTTTTTTCGGGCGCAGGGGCGCTTTTATTGTCTTTGGCTTTGCCGTCTTTTTTGACTGGCGGGGTTTCGGCAGCGGTCTCTTTCTCGCGTTCGTCGGCGATGCGATAAGTGCCAATGACGACGAGGTTGGCTCCGGCGCGTTCGGCAATTTTAATCATGGTGGCGCGAGTGAGAATTGCCGAGGGCGACAAGCCTTCCTGTTTATAAGCGACGTTGCGTTCATCCGAGCGAATGACGACGAGGCCGGGTTTATCCAAAGCATCGCCCAACGCGGCGGCGAAACTTTCGCCGATCCAGTTGTATTCGGGATGTCCTGAAACATTTTCAAAAGGCATGATAACCAGCGTATCGCTGCCAGCGGCAAACGACGCGAAGGGCAGCAGCGCAAGGATGATGAAAAGTGCAGTGAAATGTTTGAGCATAATAAAAATCAAGGGGACTGCGGCGGATCAAGCCTCAACCTTGAACCACTCGGAAAGCTTGTGATGAAAGATTGCCCGTCAGCCTTTGCATGACCATCTACATTAATCAATTAAGCGCGGCGCTTTAACGCCATGAACAAGCAAGGACGACGTACCGCCTGGTTTTAACGGGCGGCCTTGCTGCCCTTTCACCCGCAGTCAACAAACTTCCATTCTGTGTGGAAAACCGCATGGCTGTCAACCAAATGAGCAAAAGCGTGATGAGTCGAGGCAGGGCTATGCAGGTAGGGTCATGCGGTTTTCGTAGATAGAGAAAAAACCACAGATGCACACCGATAAACACAGATAGGAAAAGTCGGAAAAGCCTAATGACTATGGATAAAATAAAGTGCAACCCTGTACGGGCGACCCTGCGGTGGTTGCCCCTCCTTGAAAGCAATGTGATTTCGAGGAGGGGCAACCACCGCAGGGTCGCCCGTACAAAGCATTGGAAAATCACTCAAGTCTTGCAGGTTATTTCATCCACCATCCTACGGCATCAGCGCCTTTTTGAAAATTTCCAGTAGTGTCCTAATCTCGACGTTGTACATTTTTCAGAGGCGAACCGAGCTTGCCAATCCCCCCGATGGCAATCGGGGGATAGTTAAAG
>JACQDB010000145.1 GCA_016201275.1 Acidobacteriota bacterium | reverse complement strand
GAAAGCGGAGAAGAAAGCGCCGGAGGGTTTCAAGCGAGCGCCGCTGAAAAGAACGTATGTGCCCTCCCCAGAGCATCCGTGGAGAAAGAGTTGGAAGAGATGAGGAGGAAGGGGAAAAGACGCTCTGTAGAGCAAGATAATGGAGGCAACTCTAGGTTTGCTCTACAGAGGACATTTCTAAAGAGTTAGAGGACATTTCTAAAGAATTACAACACAACGCGTTGAGCGGATTATCTCTTCGCCGGTTGCGCCGCCTTTACCTCGCCTTTTTCACTTCCGCTCAACGCTTCAGCATGGGCAACCTGTGTAGCAGCTACACGCCTGAGTAGTTGCTACACACACGCCTCAAGCTCTTTAGAATTTGATACTTAAAAATCATTCGCCGCGAGTTGTGTAGCTGCTACACAGATTGAAGAAATGTGCCTACGATAGTCGTTGGGCTAACTTGTTGATTTTAATCAGCAGTGATTTGGTCGCAACACTGGCACGGTCGTTGCCTTATAGCAAGGCGTGAACACGATAGCGGCGAACGGCCAAAGCTACTAGCTGTTATTTTTGTGTCGCTTTTCCTAAGCTAAACCGCAAAAAAAACATGGAGCTACGTAAATGATTAACGAAAGAACCAACGAAGAAGTGTTAGACATCCTGGACATCGAAGAACTCGAAGAGATCGTCGCGCCGGGCAGACTTCTGGCTGCCTAATTGTCTTAAAATCTCAAGAGGTGCAGCAACCGAAGACTTTATCTATTCCTTCGGATCACGCGAACGGTTCCGAAGAATAGACAAGCCATAGGCGCTGCGCCTCTTACTTCGTTTGCAGGTTGTAAGGCAAACTCACGAACTCTGGTCAACGGCTGATCTCACCGCTCTTCATTCTCACATTCGCTCGCCGCATATTTTGATTCAGGTTTATGGAGATGCACAAAGACGAGAGTCAAAATTCGCCATACTGCCTTTATCCCCCGACCATTTCCTCAGATGTTGATGTGACCGAGCAAAGCGAAGGCGACACGCTGCGCTATGTCATCAGAAATCGCCGCACCGCGCAGTACTTCCAATTCAAATCGCCGGAGTTCAAAATCTTCCAACAACTCAACGGCGCGCACCATCTTGCCCTCATTGCCAGCGGCGGCAGCAACCAGTCTTCGCCCAAAGTTTCGCTGCCCACCTTAATCAAATTCGTATCCAAACTAGAAGCGTTGGGACTGTTGGCACACGGCGGTCAGGCTGCGGGGTTACCCAAGCCAACCGAAAAAGGTTTATACCCGACCTTTCGATTGTTCAATCCCGATCACTTGCTGACCTGGCTCGATGGCAAATTCGGCTGGGTCTTCACCTCTCAATTTGTCATCGCCTCGCTGCTGTTATTCGGTTTCGTAAGCCTTGGAATTTTATTGCGCGCCACAGAATTTGCTGATTATGTCGCTTATACTTATTCGACTTATGGACTGGTGACGATTCTGCTTTTCACCCTCGTCATTACAGCGCTGCATGAATTCGCTCACGGTCTGGCTTGCAAACACTTTGGCGGCGATGTCAAAGAGATGGGCGTGCTGATGATTTTTTATGTGATGCCAGCCTTCTATTGCAACATCACCGATATTTATCGCATAGGGCGCAGGCGCGAACGCCTGTGGGTCATCGGCGCAGGAATTTATTGGCAGCTTCTAATCAGCACCCTCGCAGCGCTGGTGTGGTTGCTGGCGACGCCCTTCACGGTGCTGGCCGATTTCGCTTTTCTGGTTTTTTTCGGCGGCACGTTTAACATACTGGTGAACTGCAATCCGCTGATTAAACTGGATGGCTATTATGCGTTGGCACAATTCACCGGTGTACAAAATCTGCAAACGCAATCTGCCGACTATGTTGGTTCGTTGTTCAACAAATTGTTGTTCATCAAAAACGAAAAGCCAACCGTCAGCCCTCGCCCTTTGCTGTTCATCGGTTACTGGCTGGGGTCTGTGCTGTATTCGCTGCTGTTGATTTTTGCTTTGGTCAACTGGGCGGGAGACTGGTTGATCCAAAATCTGGGATTTTTCGGCATCCTGCTGACGCTATATCTCTTTGCCCTGCTGACGCAAAAATGGTGGAAGCCATCGCTCGCCGCCATAGTTCGGGCAAGCTTGGCTCTCATCCTAAATCCCTTTACAGGAGATGGAAAAATGTCGAATCAAGAAACCACGCAAAACCGTGTTGAAACCACTGGCGAATTGCGTCCGGCTGCCCCGCCCAAGGCTGCGCTCAAACGGCGTTTGCTGGTCAAAGGGGCTATCGCTTTATTGCTCCTCGCCGCGTTGATTACTCCTTGGGAAGCCTCTTCGAGCAGTGATTGCACCTTGCAACTGCCGCCCGGACACGAAGGCGTGGCGCGCGCCAACGTCAATGCGGTGTTGGCAGAGGTCTTCGTTCACCCCGGCGATGCGGTCGCCGAAGGCACTCGCCTTGCTCGCCTTGCCAATCCCGATCTCGAAGACCGCCTGACGCAAATCAATGCGGACATCAAACGCCTGGAGGCCAACAACTCGCGTCTGGAAGATGAAATCAAAGTGCGTAGCGAGTTGATGTTGTCGGCGAGTTTCAAAGAGACCGAGCGCAAACGAATGTTAGCGGAGTTACAAACCGAAGCATCGCAAATCAAATCAGCGAGCGCCAACTCCGCAAGCTCTCTGCCACCGGCGTTGGCGGTGCTGCAAGCGGAAATCGAATTGAAACAGACCGTGTTGGAACACAATGTCCGCGAAGTCGAGCGCTATAAAAAACTCTACGACCAACAACTCGTAGGAGCGCAAATTTATGACCGCGCTGTGGCCGCTATGAAAATCAGCGAGAAGGAAGTGCAAAGCGCCAGCGCCAGACTCGAAGCGGCGTTCGTTGAGCATCGCCGCCTGACCAGCAGCACCGCGACCACTTCCCTGGTGGCCGAAACCGAATCACGGGCGGCGCGCTCGAATTTTGACGCGCTGCTAGCGGAGTTGAGCAGCAATCGCCAGCAATTGACCGCCTTGAAACAGCGGCAGGAAATTTTGCAGCGCGAATACGACGGCATGATGGTGATCGCGCCGCGCAGCGGAGTGATTTTAGGCGAAGATTTACGCAAGCAGATCGGCAGTCATTTCAATATGGGGCAAGAGATTTGCCGCATCGGCGAACTGGAAAAATTCTTGCTTCGCATAGACGTAAGCGAGCGCGAAATCAGCGAAGTAAAATTGGCTAGTTCTGCGCGCTTCAAATTAAAAACTGTTCCCGGAAAAACCTTCACCGGACGGGTAGCGAAAATCAACGCCGAACCGAACACCAATCAGAATGGACAGCGATTTTACCCCGTAGAGGTGCTGGTCGAAAACGCCGACGGAATGCTCAGACCCGGTATGACGGGCTTTGCGCGCATCAGTTTCGGCAGACAATCGGTCGGCTTGATCCTCGCAGATAAAGTCTGGCAAGCCTTACGACCGGAATTGTGGTTGTTCTAAAAAATTGAAGCAGAAGGTGCAGTGAAAAAAAATTCTCGAAAGAAATTTTTTTTGCACGCTTTCGCGCAAAAAATCCGTCTCTCTTTTTAGCAGAGAAAAGGCCAGACAAAAGTATCGTCGTTTTTCTCTCATATTACCAAAAGGAGATTGACCGATGAAAAAATTTGCCCCTCTCGCAGTAGTTGTATTGCTATTTGCAAGCGTTGCCTTGTCGTCTCAGGAAACCTCAACCACCTCGCCCAAGCCAAAAAAAACGCCGATGGCAAAACCCGTGGTGGATTGCACGAAGGTGGATGACGCGACGCTGACGACCAACGTCAAAGACAAGCTTGCCAAAACTCCTTCGCTCAAAGATGCGACCATCAATGTTGCGGTGAAAGATGGCGTGGTGACTTTAACCGGCTCGGTCAAAAAGCCAACCAACAAAGGCCTAGCCACCTTACAAACCAAGCGTGTCGCCTGTATTAAAAAAGTTGATAATCAACTGACCATCGAAAGCGCATCGGCAGCACCGCAAAAAGCCAAAACCTAAGCCGCGCTTTTGCTTTGCCAAGCGGCGCGGGGCAATCAAGTTCTCGCGCCGTTACGTCTCACACCGAAATTCAAAGCAATTGAGCAGCGGTCAAAAACCACCGCAAGCAATCATCAAAGACCACCTCGCAACCGCGCCCCTCTCCGATTGTTTCGCGATTCGATAGTCATCTCATTTTTTTCAGCGAAAGTAAGGGAGCATCTAGGGGAGACAGAAAAGCATTTCGTAGTCCCGCCTTCAAGTGAAAGCGTCTGACTGCGACCGCTTCCACTTGAAGGCGAGGCTACGAAACTTCTCGCCTCATTAACCTGCTGCCTAGGCGAACATTGCAGAGCGTCCGACTCGCGTTTTTTCTCCGAGGGCTGAAAACGAGTTGCCAGAGTGGATGGCAAGCCTTTATCGTCAGCGAATGGTGCAGAAAAATTCTCATTGCTCATATTGCGGTGCGGCTTTTGATGAAAAACAGGAATGGCCGCGACCCTGTGCCAGTTGCGGCCAGCACGCTTATCTCAATCCGCTGCCGGTGGCGGTGTTATTACTACCGATAGATGAGGGGTTGCTGTTGATTCGTCGCCGCATCGAACCCGAAGTGGGAAAGTTAGCCTTGCCGGGCGGCTATATCAATGTGGGCGAAACTTGGCAAGCGGCAGCGGCACGGGAATTATGGGAAGAGACAGGCATCACGATTGCGCCCGAAATCATTGAGGATTTTCGCGTCTTGAGCGCCTCTGACGGCACCATTTTAATCTTCGGTGTGGCGCAAAAAATGACCGCCGCAAGTCTGCCGGAATGGCTTCCTAGCCCGGAGGTTTCCGAATGCGTGGTGATCAATTCGCCGCAGGAAAGCGCTTTTCCGCTGCATACTCAAGTCATCGCCGAGTATTTCAACAGACCAGCGGGGGTAAGCAGTCCAGACCTTCTCACCATAGATGCACATAGACCTCGAACTCCGGTTGGTGAATGATGGAGTCTAGGTATTGGCCAAACTCTTGCACCAGTGCATCGGTTTCCGGGGCGTCGGCCATCACATAAAAACCTACCCAAGGGTCCCAGCCCAGCAACAGTTTTTCCTGCCCTTTCGAGCATTCGGTGATGACTTCATCCAACCCGACAACCGGTCTTTTCGGTTCCGAAAAACCATATCTCTGCGTCAAAAAATTGGCGGCAACATAAATGAATTCGGGCGTCGCCTGATCAATTTCATAACACTGACGGCCATTGGCGGCTCTACAGAAAAAGCCTTGAAGTTTCGTTTCTCGCATAGCTGGCGAAGCGCATTTGCCTAGGCATCCAGTTGCCGCCAAACATATTTTGCGCCCGTATAATAAAGCCCTCCCGCTTTGCCATCAAGCGTCTGGCGTATAACATCCCCCTTGATCGCAGGCAGATGCTTGCTTGCTTTTATCTCCTTCAAAAAATCGCTTCGGGCCTGCAACTTCATATTATTGCCAACCGCGTTTTTGAGCAAATAGGTTTGAATCGCTTCCGTGCTGCGCCAGCCATTCTGCCCATGACCGTGCAGGATGACCAACAAAAGATCGCCGGATAACACCTGCACCGCTTCCGCTTGAGGGGGCGCGGGTTGAACGGCTTTGGTGGGATCAGGCAGCGGAATTTTTTTCGGGTCTTCGAGAATCCAGTTTGCCAGTTCGTTATTCAAGTCTGCCAGTTTGCCCGGCGTCGGTTTCACGATGACGGCTAAATCCTGATAGTTGTCGCCGTTAAAATCGCCGACCAAAAAGCGACTGACATCGGCAATCACCGAATCTTTATACAGGCGTTTGACCGACTCTACAATTTCCGTGTCTTTCGGTTCAGGCAATTTCACACTCGCATCTACCAACGGCAGTTCGGCAGGCGGTTTGATTTCCGTAGTTATTTCCGGTGCTTCTTTTACCTGCGTATGATCCGCCACGGGTTTTGCACAAGCGTTAAACCAGAGCAGATTGAAGACCAACATCGCATACGCCGACACGATCATTGTTTTTCTGTTAAGCATGGTGGCTCACCTCCAAGTGGAAAACGGTAGTGGCGCAAAGAGTGCGCTCCAAAAAAAATTCGCTGTTTCGCCAGCTTTAGCGATCACAAGTTGCCGCCACGCAAGCGACGAAATGGCTCGCCTCTTTGACCCGACACCAATAAAACCCAGTCCGGTTTCGAGCTATCAATAACGGCGAAGCTCCGAGAAAATTTGACGGCCATCAAAGCCCCCGCAAGCTTCGCCGGTTAAAAAGAAAGCCACCAGCCGTCTTCGAGAACAAGGTTCGCCTTTATGCCAAACCCGCGTCGGAAAAATCGGCTGGTGAATTTCCGCTGTCGCATCCCTCGCTTTAGAGAGAATTGAGGAAAGCAATCAACTGAGACTTTTGCGTCGTTGACAGCGTGTTGTAATTCGAGACCACGCCGGAGGCTTCACCGGCGTGGCGCAAAATTGCTTCATTGCGATTTACCGTTTCGCCATCGTGCATCAAGCGGTCGCGGGTACGCATTCCCCACAGTGGCGGAGTGCGGAGTTTGTTGCGAGTTGATTGACCGCCGTTTTGCACGATGCCATCGCCGGTGCCAACATTGTGCAACAGGAAATCGCTGAACGGGTGAATGTTTTTGTTGCCCAGAGCAGCGGGAACCGTAAAGGCACCGCCATTGATGATCGTGCCTGCCGGGGCCGTAGTGATGGTACGCACATGGCAGATATTGCAGCCCACCGCATCAAACAAGGAGGAACCGGCATTGACATCTGCAGTGATTGGGCCGCGTGGCGGAGCCTTGGTGGCGCGCATAAATTCGGCGAACGCATCAATATCATTGGCCGGATCTTCGCCACTCGGAGCCGTATCGGGAACCGGGTCAAAAGCGGCAATCGAATTGCCATTGGAAGTGTTCTCGGTCAAATTGAGCCGATTGGTAATGCCGATTTCATTCAAGTAGGCATCGCCGGAAAACGACAACAGGCTGGCGTGTTGATTCTTCCAACCAAAGCGTGCCGTGCGTAGCGCATTGCCCGCTTCATTCACCGGAACCGTAATCACTTGGCCGCGCATACTGGCCGGTTGACTATTGGAAATCGCCACGATGGTGTTGCTGTCAATGGCTTCGATGAAACCATCGCCGAGGGTATTGAGCGAGGTGCGGAAGGTGCGAACTTCATTGCCGCCCAATATGCGCTCTTGAATCTCGGCATTGGTCGCACGGTCATTAATCAGCGAGCCGCCGGGATGGTTGATGAAATTGAAACCATCGAAATGACCGGCTCTTAATTCGGTGATCTGGCTGATGCCACCGGTGACCGGATTCTGGTGACATTCAGAGCAAGCTTGCGCGTTGTAGCACGGTCCCAAGCCTTTGGCAATGTCATCGCGTTCTTCAAAAGTCAGCAGGTCGGCGTCGAATTGGGCTTGCGAAATCATTCCGTTGGTTAGATTGTCAAAGCCTGCCGGAGCTTCCGTCGGAGCCTGACTGTGTACGGAATTTGCCAACAGAACCGCGATGGCAAAGACCGCAATAAAGGTGCTCAGAACATACATCTTGATGTTTTTCATTGGTGGGTTTCCTCCAAACTTGAAAGGGTAAACAAAGTGATTCATCGAGGGTGCAGCAATCCTCAAGAATCAAGTCTAGTGTGAATGAGTCGTGAGGAAAGCGAGACTCACTGTTGGTGCATTGACTACGTTTTACCAAATTTTATGTTGAAGCTTGTAACGAGAACCCTGTGATCGCTTCTTTTGAAAAGGAACCGCTAAAGAAGCATTGGCAATGTAGTGTAAGACCTATTTATTGTCAAGCAGCGGACAATAAATAGGCCGTAAATCTTTCGTGCGAGAAGTTCAGCGCTACGCTCTTCGGCGGGATTGGTCTCGCCATCATCACGGCTGAAGCCGTACCCGGCGGCCTTGCGCCCCATAGATTTACCGGCACGAAAACCTCCGGCGCTCTGGCAGCTTCCGCGAAGGCACTCAACATATAGAGGTCTCTAAGGCAACCGCATACAACATCTTGGGAGTTTGCACACGCCCTGCCAAAGCGCCAGAAAGTCACAAGGTGGCCGAATACGTGAGCAGGCCGGAGCGCTGCGTTGGGTAAAAGGAGAGAGAGAAGCGCCGCCGAAAAGGCAGCGCCACGGTAGGGTGCGGAAAAGGCAAGGCGTGCCGCCATCAACCGTGGTGTTCAAGTCATTTTCGCGGCGGTGAGTTTGCCAGCCCTTGGCCTGGTGTGCGACGCAAAAAACCTGAGATCCAAAACGACCACCGCCGACCCTTGAAGTAATCGGCGATGCGGATTAGATATTTGGCGTGGTGAGGTCGCTTTCGGTGGGTTTATCCAACTTCGACGTTACGCGCCACACGCCTGAGCAGCAGCGGGTTTTCATATAATAAAATCAACCCGCGACCGACGGATTGACGCGGGCTTTCGGCCACCGTGACATGGAGTTTAGTGGCCTTGCCAATGCGCGTATCCATACCGGCAAGCAGCGACATTCCGCCGGTGATTACCAAGCCGGTGTCGTGTATATCGCCCGCTACTTCCGGCGGTATGCTCTCTAAAACATTGCGTACCGCTTCGACGATCTGTTTGATTTGTCCGTCAATGGCCGCGTGAATTTCCGAGGAACTGACTTCAATAACTTCCGGCCCGCCTTCACTGAGGTTTTGCCCTTTCACCACACTCTTATGTTCTTCAAGCGGCGGCGTCGCCGACCCTAAAACCATTTTCAAGCGCTCGGCGGTGCGCTCGCCGATTAACACGCGGCGCTGTTGTTTAACATATTCGATGATGGCGTGATCCATATCCAAGCCGCCAAGTCGCAAAGTTTTCGATTCAACGATTCCGGCATTGGCAACCACGGCGATGGAAGTTTTTCCGCCGCCTATATCCACCACCATAGACGCCTGCATATCATTGATCGAAAGTTTTACACCGATGGCCACCGCCAAGCCTTCGTCAACCAGATAGACGCGACTGACGCCTATGCCCTTGACCACGGCGTTGATGGCAAAGCGTTCCACCGAAGTAATGTCGCTCGGCACGTTCATAATCAGGCGGCGCGACAGGCGAGCGCGTCCGCCGCGCGCTTTGCGTAAGAATTTGGCGAGCATCTTTTGCGTCAAAGTCGAATCGGCAACCACACCTTCGCGCATCGGGTAGGCAACCTCAACATCTTCGGGCGAGCGTCCGAGCATTTCCAAAGCTTCGTTGCCTACGGCTATGACTTCGGAAGTGAGGCGATCTACGGCAACCAGCGACGGCTCGTTGACCACCATGCCGCGTCCACGCCCATAAATAAAGGTATGCACAGTGCCTAAGTCCACCGCCAAGTCTTCGGTAAACATATCGGAAAAAGAGAATTTCATAAATCAACTCAATGCGAAAATAATATAGCGTTGGCCATTCCAGTAGAGTGAGGACAAATAATTTGATCCCATAGACCTATATGGTTCGCTGGTACGCGCTGATAATAACAAGGCGACCAGCAAACGAAAAGTGGATTTTCCATTTCAGCCTAGGAAAATTTATGCGTCATCAGGTGCAGCAGTTTCTCAACTCGCGCTCACCAAAAAACTTCGCGTGCTGGCAACCGATTTCCGGCACGCGACCGGGTTGGCATCACGGAAAATCGGTGTCCATCAGCAAGGCGCGCACAGCAGAAATAGCAGGCGAGAAGAAGGTCAGCAGTGCGGGATTGTCTTCTTCTCGCTGCCGCAGGTGCAAGCCGCTATGCGGACAAAGTAACCTGATTCATTTTATCGCCGACGCGCAATTGATTGACCACCTCTATGCCGTCAACGACGCGGCCAAAGACCGCGTAGTTCATATCTAAAAATGCCGCTGGGCCTAAGGTGATATAGAACTGGCTCGAGGCGCTATCGGGATTGGAGGAGCGCGCCATTGCCAAGGCACCAGCGCTGCCATGTTTGAGTTCGGGCGACACCTCCAGACGTATGCGCCGTTCACTGCCGGTTTGCGGATCCACATAACCGCCAGTGCCGTTGCCTCTGGGGTCGCCGCCTTGAATGACGAAGCCTGGCTCGTAACGGTGAAAGCTCAAGCCGTCATAAAAATTTTTCTCAATCAAATCAATAAAATTGCCTGTGGTAATCGGCGCTTGGTCTTCGTACAGCTCGACGGTGATTTTGCCTTTGGTGGTTTCGAGTATCGCTTTTCGGTTTGCCATAATTTTTTCCTTTCCACAATGGTTATCAATTTACGGATTACATATCATCGGGGTCTTGCCCTAGTTCGCGCAACCGCGCCGCTAATTTTTCGGCGCGAGTTACAGCGGCTTTCTTTTCCATTCTCTCTCTTTCAGCTTTTTGCAATGCCACTTTTCTTTTCGTTCGCTCTTTCAAGGTGTTCTCTTTGCCCGAAGAAAGAAGGCAAAAGTCCAAAGTAAAAAGGCGCGACGGACAAGCCAACAACAGACTTCTTGGCATCACAAAACTTTTGCCTGGGGACACAAGCGGCTCACCTTGTGTCGGTCAGTGCTATAATTTTTCAAGCCCTGTCCCCGGCGTTTGCTTTCAGCCACTTGATCAAATCCTGTGGCGCTTGAAAATCGAGCAAGGCTTCGCCAAGTTGTTCAAGTTGTTCGAGTGATAGCCCTCTGATTTGGGCTTGGGTTGATTTGGCAATCCTGCCAAAGCGCTTTTGCAACTGGCGCAAGGTCAACGCTACTGTAGCTTCTCGTCGGCCTTCCTGTATGCCTTCCTGTCGGCCCTTCTGTATGCCCTCTTGGCGGCCTTCTTGCCTGCCCTGTCGCAAACCAATTTGGATTCCTTCTTTGCGTAATGTTTCTGCTATGGTTGGCATCACTTCTCCTTTTTTACTGGCAAACAGTGGTGTCACCGCTTGGCTCAAATCTTCCTGCGTGACGCGATT
>JACQDB010000154.1 GCA_016201275.1 Acidobacteriota bacterium | reverse complement strand
GGTCGCCTGTGACGAACCGATGGTACGCACCGAGCCGATAGCCGAAGCTTCGTTGGCCGCTTGGCGCGATTTCAACAGGTTGGGAATAGCGATTGCGGCGATGATACCGATAATCGCAACGACGATCAGCAATTCAATTAGCGAAAAGCCTTTTTCATTCTTCATTTTTTCTTGTCTCCTTATAATTTGGTTAATCATCATTGCCGCAGGCCACGCACCTAACGGCCTAAGCATTGCGGTGACTCTTTTACTTGGGCAAAGCTTGTGCCATATAGCTCCGTCTTAGGCTATCCTTTGAAATTCTCAAAATCAATTGATAGGGGCTTATTTTAGCCTCTCGGCATGATGGAGAGGTTGGCAGCTTTAACAAAAACCGTTAGGCCACATTGCCACTTCATGTCATCCAGCACATCCTCTACCCCAATTCGGGAAGACAAAAAATTCGCTATCCTTGCCAGCCACTTTATAAGCGCAGGACATTGGTTTTTGTAAAGCAGGAACTCTTTCACATAAAGATCAGGACGGCTTTGAGGATCGGGCGCGGCCTGCTCTGTAAAGTTTCAATTGCGCTTCAATCGCCTCGGCAAATTCCTGGTTGCCAAGCTCAGATGCCTGTTGCTTGGCCTGTTCGCCTGCGGTAATCGCTTCCGGGAAACGCCCCATTTCGGCATACGATACCGCCAGCGCATATAAGAAAAATGGTTGTTTCCCGTCGGTCAACTGCACAGAGCGTTCAGCCAGACGCACGGCTTTTTCAGGATTGCGAACCGCAGCATTGGGATGGGTCGCCAGAACCAACGCCAGATGCCCCAAGGCATTGATCTCCTGTGGATCCAATTTCAGCGCCTGCGTATATTGCTCTATCGCTTCATCCAATTTCCCCTGCTTCTCCAACGCCATGCCGATTTCGGCATAGGGACCTGGAGTCTTCGAATCAATCTCCAGAACCCGCCGGAAATGTTCAATCGCCTCATCCAGATAGCCTTGAAAAGACAAGCATTGCCCCAGGTTAAAATTGGCATACATATGTTTCGGGTTGATTCGCAGAGCTTCCTGTAGATGGGTTTTGCCTTCTTCCAATCTCCCTAATTTTATCAGCGCCCGCCCCAGATTATTTTCGGTATCTGCTAGATCGCTTTTATATTTCAAAGCCGCGAAAAAGTAGGGCAAGGCCTCTGCCGCCCGGTCTTGCGTAATCAGCGCAGTTCCTACATTGTTCAAAGCGCGGACATTGGTTGGGCGTTTTTGCAGTACATCCTTCCACATCACAAGATCACTGCGATAATCTACATTGCGCCGCAGGGTGAGCAGACTGAAACAGGTCACTAACAAACTCACCAACAGCAACGCGGCAAAGCGTTCCACACGCTGTCGCTCCTCTACCACCGCATAGAACCGCGCCACCAAGCGCTTTCCATATTCATACCCCGCCAACACCACCAGCACGACCACTGCCGCCAATGACAGATACATTCGATGCTCGAACATCAGGTCGTCAATCGGCATAAAGCTGGAAGTCAAAGACAGAATAAGAAAAAACCACGCCCCTAGAAAGCCCACCGCCTTGCGCCGCCACAACGCCCACACGCTGCCACCTAGCAACCCCAGAATAATGAGGGTATAAGGCAAAATCTCGCCTACGGTTTCAGCTTTCTTCCAGTCATAATCCAAGCACAAAGGATTCGGCCACACTGCCAACCGCAGATAGTAAACGATGATCGCAGGCTGCGTTCTCAGGTACTCAAACGGCGTAAAGGTTTTCACAGCGAATCCGGCGGTTTGCGCCAATGGAACAGCCAGTAGCGTGGCGATGATGATCCCCCAAGTGGCCAGCAATCCCGCATATAATCCCCAGCGTTTCCGCAGCGCTTCTAGAAACGAACCGGAAAGAAACAGGTAGTCATAAAGCAAGACTACAAACGGCGCGGTAACGATGACTTGTTTGGACAACGCTCCTGCGGCGCAAGCTACTACCGCTACGCCATACCACCAACCCTTGCGGGATGAATAAAAACCTCGAATCACGCCATACAGGGTCAATAAATAACACAATCCCATCAGCGATTCGCAGCGCTGCACGACATAAGTCACCGCTTGCGTTTGCAACGGATGCACCATCCACAGCACGGCGATCACCAGCGCCAGCGTTGTTGACGCTTTGCCGAAGCGTTCGCGTAGCCTGTCACTAAGCAGAGTGCGACGGACAATGCCAAACAAGGTCAAGGCCGCACAAATATGTATCAACAAATTCAGCGCGTGATAGCTCCAGGTATGGGTGCCGCTGATGGCATAATTGATGGCATAAGATAAGCCTATCAGAGGGCGCGTCACAATCTGAGGTGAAAACATTGTCGGCCACAGCGGCCAGAGACTTTTGATATTTGGGTTGCCTAGCATTAATAAATCATCAAAGACGAAAGCCCCCTCAAAGCTGTTGAGATAAGCCAGCACGCCCAGCCCTACTATCAACAGCGCGCTCCAGCGCACACGCGCTGTTGCCATCGGCAACTCTTCCACTACAGGCGTGTCTGCCACTGTAGAAGCCTCGGTTGCATCCGCCCGACCGGCTTCGGCTTGTGACTTCTCCGCGTCCTGGTCTGCCGCCCTCTCTTGCTGGTCTTCAACAGGCGCGGCTTGCTGAATTTCGTCACAGACCGTCACCTCATTTCGCCCTTCCATTCGTTTACCTCGTTTTCTAGTTGCTTGTTGATGCTGCCAAAAATTAATCTGTAAACTTGCCGCTCGGCATTTCTCCTTCGCCTGCTCACCGATTAATTTCTATGGTCATGCCGTCTCGGCCAATAAAGATTTCGCCGTGATACTGGCGCTGCAATTCGCTTTGCAGCGCCGCTTCCTCAACAGCAAAATAGAAATGCGTCACCACAAGTTTTTTCACTTGTGCTTGCGAAGCCAGGCGCGCCACTTCGGCAATCGAAAGATGCGTCGCACCTTCTTTCGCTTCCTGAAATGAACATTCCGACACTAACAAATCGGCGCGCTGGAAAAACCGCGCCAGGTCTATATGGAAAGCGGTGTCGCCCGTGTAGGCGAACGTGCAATCTTGATGGTCAAGGCGCAGCGCAAGGCTTTCTGCTGTATGGGGGGTTTTGGCGACCGACAGGAGGCAATCATGGGTGAGCCGTAAACGGTCTCCCGGCTCGACCTCTATTAAATCAAAAGAAAATTTCGGTGTGAAGAGTTTTTCGCCAAACGCCTCTTTCAAATGATACAGGATGCGCTCAACACCACGCGGCGCAATCAAGGTCAAAGGCGCGGTGCGCGCCTTCTGCATACCATGCCGGAAAGCAAAAAACAGCGACGCCAATTCGCCTATGTGATCTACATGAAAATGGCTCAGAAAAATATGCGTCATGCTCTCCCACTCCACGTTGTAGCGCGCCAGTGCGGGGACCGTCCCCGCGCCGCAATCCAGCATCAAACGCACGCCTTCGGCTTCGACAAAATAGCCTGCCGAATTTCTCTCGCCATTCGGCACCACCGTGCCGGAACCCAGTATGGTTAGTTTCATACCAGCGATTGTAAAAGGGATTTTGCCAAAGACCAATCACCAAACACGGTTCTTCACATTCGCGGTCATTTGCCCCAAGTCGTTTTACCGAAGTTCGCGCCTAGCTCAACTCTGTGCCTCTCTGCCGCTGGGTCGCGGAAAAAATTTTCGCGTCAAGAGAGTTTCTCCCAACGCTGGTTTTGCATCCCGCATCAAGCCTTTGACCGCGCCGCCACCGCAAACGATTTGCAGTTGTCTTTGGCCTTCCCTAGACTTATGAATTTGCAATTTTACTTCACCAAAAGCGGGATAGATTTTGCCGAATACAACAGCCCAAACCGTTACGCCAGCGCCTCCTAAAGCGGCGCTCGTCATGGTTATACTGCTGCTCATCTTTTTTCTAGGCACTAGCGACAATCAAATGATTTCGCCGCTGTTGCCGCTGATGTCCAGCGAGTTCAATATCGGTGCCGGTCAAATCGGCGGCAAACTCGGCCCCGCTTATGCTCTGGCCGCCGCCTTTGCCGCTTTATTCATCGGGCCGCTCTCGGATAACTTCGGACGCCATCGCTTTCTGCTCTACGCGGCCATCCTCTTCGGCGTATCGCTGCTGGCGGTCTTCTTCGTCAAAGACGCCGACACCCTTGCCCTCATCAGGCTCTTTACGGGGCTTGCCGCCGGAACTTTTTCCACCTGCTCGGTCGCCTATGTGGGCGATTATTTTCCTTATGAAAAACGCGGCACCGCTATGAGCATCGTGCAATCCGGCTACTTCTTCGCTCTCGCCCTCGGCATTCCGGTCGCCACCCTGGTCGCACAGGCGCAAGGTTGGCGTGCCAGCTTCGCCTGGTTTGGAGGACTTTCTTTAGTGGTGTTTTTTTTGATCTTCCTGTTGCTTCCCGATGATAAACATTTGATGGCGCATCACACATCGGCGAGCGCCCGGCGTTTCGATAATGTGAAAATCGCTTTTGCCAACGGTGAGCGCATCGCTTCAATTTTAGCGGCCTTCTGCGTCTCCTGCGGCTTCGTCGGGTTTCTCTTTTATTTAGGCACTTGGCTGGTCAAAAGTCTTCACCAAGAGCCGCGCACCGTCGGCTTCATCTTCATAGCCGTAGGCGTGGTCTCGCTCATCAGCGCCTTCATTGCAGGGCCGGTCGCGGATAAATATGGCAAGCGCCGGCTCTCGATTTTCAGCACGCTGGTGCTGGCCTTGATGCTCTTCATCATTCCGAAATTCGGCTTCGGCGTGTTTATGCTTGCCAGTTTTCTGACCGCCGCTCTCGCCTTCGCGTTTCGCCAAGGGCCGGTGCAGGCGCTCGCTACGGAGATGGTGCCAACCCACGCTCGTGGCGCGCTGGTTGCCATGCGAAACACCGCGTCCCAGATCGGCATAGCGGTCTCCACCTGGGCGAGCGGAAAACTTTATGATCGCTACGGCTACGCCGCCGTGGGCATTTTTTGCGGTCTGGTCTCGCTGGCCGCCGCGCTGTTTATTTTTATGATGAAAGAGCCACAGGTCTCCGCCGTTGAAAAAAGCGAAGCGGAACCGCGCACGCAGGCAGCCAAGCGGTAAGCCGGAAGGCGGTGATTTCATTTCATACACAGTCGTCAACCAGAAAACTGTCAACTGAGAGACAATCAACCAATAGACAATCAACTGAGAAACAATTCACAAGGAAGACCTCGCCAATGGCTGAAACCCTCGCACCGAAAACTCCAAAGCCGCGCCGCTGGTGGCGCATACTCAAACGCTTGTTGATCGCCGCCCTCCTCCTTCTAGTGATTTTCGTGTATGGCGTCTTGCCTTACGGATTCGCCAGACTGGTGACCAGCGCCGGGACGCGACCGGCAGACCGCGCCCTCACCGACACTCCCGCCACCTATGGCGCGCCGTTTCAGGACGTGGAGTTTGACACCCTTGACGGTATCAAAATCAGCGCCTGGTTATTGCCGAGCCGTGATAAAAAAGCGACGATCATTTTTTCGCACGGGCTGTTTCGTTCGCGCCGTGAACTGTTGGAACGCGCTCTGGACTTGTGGAAAGCCGGTTATGGAGCGCTGCTCTACGACTCGCGCAATCACGGCACGAGCGGCGCGGCGCGTGTCAGCCTGGGATATTACGAACGCTTCGATGCGGAAGCGGCGGTGCGCTTTTTGCGCGACGACATCAAAACCACCGACCGCCTGGTGCTGTACGGAATTTCGATGGGCGCGGTGACAGCGTTGATGGCCGCCGCCGAAACTCCTGAAGTCGCGGCGGTCATTTCCGACAGCGCCTTTCTATCGTTTGACGATACCATAGCGCATCACATACGAGTCTTTCTGCACCTACCGGCGTTTCCGCTGGCCAACGAGTTGCGCTATTTCATCGAGCGCCGCGCTAACTTTGACGGCAACAAGTTGAATGCGCTGGAAGCCGTCAAACAAATCCACGCGCCTGTCTTGTTCATCTCCGGCCAACGGGATAAACGTATGCCACCCGACATCACCGAGTCGTTATTCAATGCCTCCGACAGCCCTCTAAAAGATTTGTTGATTGTTGACGGCGCAGAAACCGCCATACACGGCCACGCTTTTCAGGCCGACCCCAAAGGCTATATTGACCGTGTGACCCGGTTTCTGGATGCGGCTTTGGCAGGGCGAGAACATAGCGAAAAAAAATAGGCGCTCTCCTAGCTGCCGTGAAGGACATCAACATATTGCGTTAACTATAGCCATGACCTACAACATCTTGTGAGCCTTTACGCAACAAACCAAGAGAGCCACCGCCTCTGTCCGCAATAATATCGCCGCGTTTAGAAGCGGCCTCTGACCGTTGGCGTGCAGTGGTCAGAGGCCGCTTCTAAATCATAAATATGGCCGTCTATTTTTTGTCTCTTCCCTGCTCTATCCGCCGTTGCGTTTCTTTGCTAACTCGTTCAAGGTCTGTTTCAGTTGATCGAGTTTTTCGCCGGCCTCGCGGTGTTTGCCTTCGGCGGTCAAGCGCTCATAATCCAGAATCAGTTGCTGCGCCTGACGGGCAAGTTTTTCCATCTCGCCGGTCAACGGCATTGGTTGCCCGGTTGACAGCTTCTCAGTTGACAGCTTCTCAGTTGACAGCTTCTCAGTTGACGATTTTGCAGAAGCAGCAGGTGGCAAAGCGGCGGCGTTGCGTTGCGCTGCAAGTTCCGGCACCAGCAGGTTCAAAGCCTCTTCAAAGGTTTTTCCGGCGGCCAGTTTCTCTTGGGTGGCGATGGCCACTTGACGCAATTCCGGCATCGGGCTGTTTTCGGCTTGCAGGTAAAATGGCTCGACGTACAACAGCGTATCGGCTATGGGAATGACCAGCAATTGCCCACGCAACAAACGCGAGCCTTTCTGATTCCACAGCGTCATCTGTGCCGATAACTGCGGGTCTTGATTGACGCGGGCGCGAATCTGCGTAGGCCCGTTGACCGTCACATTCTTGGGAAAACTGAAGACCAGCATATGCCCGTAGTTGTCGCCATCGCTGCGCGCCGCCACCCAGCCAATCATATTGTTTCGCCCTTGCCCAGCCGGTGTGAACGGCAAGATGTTGACGAATTCCATATTTTTCTTCTCACCCGGCAACTGCATCAACAGGTGATAGGAACGCATCGGCGTGGCTTCCGTTTTGCCGGTTTCCGTATTCGCTACCTCATCGGTAGCAATCGCCCAGAGGTCTTCGTGATTGTAAAAGGTCTGAGTGTTTTGAATATGATAAAGCGTATAAACAGCGGCTTGCGCGTTCAATTGAAAACTTGGATAGCGTATGTGTTCACGCAAATCTTTGGGCATCTCGCTGGACGGCAGAAACAACGACGGGAAGATATTTCGATACGATTGAATCATCGCATCTTCGGCATCGAAGACATAAAACTTCGCCGTGCCATCGTAAGCATCCACCACCGCCTTGACGGAGTTCCGCAAATAATTCACCTCGCGGTTGGCGATGCGATACTCCGTCGAATACGGATAGCGGTCGGAATAAGTAAAGCCGTCAATGATCCAATAGAGCTTGCCATCTTTGCCTATAACGATATACGGGTCTTCTTCAAACAACAGAAAGGGGGCGATTTCTTTCACCCGGTCGCGCACGTTGCGGCGCATCAACAACAGGCTTTCGTCTTTGAAATAATCGGAAAACAACAGATTGCTGCCATCGCCCAGATAAGCCGCCAGCGCCAGTTTGCGAAACAACCCGCCCACAGGAATCCCCGCCTGCCCTTCATATTGCGTATAAGAATCGTTGTTGCCTTCGGCAGGATAATTGAATTCCGGCAAAGTGGCACTCTGCGATTTGGTGCGAACGTAAACGTGCGAGTTGGTGGATTCGCCAAAATAGATTTCCGGTCGGGTGATCTTGATTTCCGGGGCGCTGCTTTCGACGGGCATATTTTTCAAGATGAAATTGGGCGAGCCTTCACTGGTGAAGCCGTTGACCGTGGTCATGGCCACGCCATAACCATGCGTATAGACGATGTGTTGATTGATCCAGTTGCGCGATTGCTCCGGCAATTGATCTACATTCATCTCGCGTGCTGCAATCAATACCTGTTTCGGCTGACCGTTGATCTGGTAGCGGTCAACGTCTGGGATTTTGAATTCGTAATAGGTGCGTATCTCTTGAATCTGGCCAAGCACCGCTTGCAGCGCGCCGCGATCCCACAAGCGCACATTGTCTAGGGTCTGTTGATTGGCCTGCACCTGTTGCGCCGTCAAGGTCGGCGTCGGTTGAAAAGCGCGCTCTTCAAATCCGTCTATCGCAAAGGCGTGCCGCGTGGCGTTGATGTTGGCTTGAATGTAAGGCGATTCTTTGGCCAACTCATTTGGCTTCACCGAAAACGTATGAATAGTCTGCGGCAGGACGATCACGCCTATCAACCAAATGGCGGCCAAGCCGCCAAGCGTCCAGATTATCACTCGTCCGCGCCGCATCACCAAACCGTTGAGGATCAGCAACAGCGCCGCCAATAACAAGGCTACGATCAATACCGTCATGCCCATCAAGCGCACATTCACATCGCTGTAGCTGGCTCCGGAAAACAGATCATGCGTGGCGGTCAACATATCAAAACGGTTGAGGTAAAGTTCCATAGCCAAGGCCAAGGCCAGCACAGCGGCAGCCAGGTTGACCGGCAACAGCGATTGTTTATTGGTTCGGCTGGTGTTTGCGCCGCGCGCTTTTTCGATGTAATTCACATAAAGCGACAGCAGCGCCGTGACGACAAAGAGAAGCGCCGCCAACGTCAAAAACCAGTCGGCAACCAATTCCAACGCCGGAAGTTTGAACAGATAAAAACCGGCATCGCGATGGAACACAGGGTCACTGGTGGCGGTCGTTGCGCCATGCAGATAGAGCGCGAAGGTCGCCCATTGCTGGCTCATACTGGAAGCCGAAAGCAGGGCGACAGCGGCAGACAAAATCCACACGCCGGGGCGATACACAATCGGCAAAAGATTGATGTCGCGCATATCCTGAATCGAAGCCAGGCGCACACGCGGCTTTTCGGTCAAAGCCGGTAAGACGCGATTGAGCCAGAAAAACGGCAGGCGAATGAGCAGGAACGAGGCCACCAAAAAGAGCAGAAAGAGCCAGCCGCCAAGTTTGAATTTGTACCAGTAAACCGCGCTATAGCCGGTAGAGGCAAACCACAAGGAATCAATGTAGATGGTCAACAGCGGCGAGCCGAAAAGAAACAGCGCGACGATGATGGCAAGCGCGATCCACAGCTTTTTTCGTTTCCGGCGCGGCGTCAGGTCTATGACTTCTGGTTCAAATATAGGTTCGTTATCCATAGCCGCAATCATACATCATTCGCAGGGCGCAAACGAACGCCAAACCAACCGGCGGGAGAGCGCCACGGTTTTTTGTTTCCTCAACAATTCTCTTGCTACAATGACGGCAAAGCAATAGATTAGCATGGAGTAAGGGGATCACGGTGAAGACCAGGTTGAACTGGTGGAGAGTTATGGTGAATATATTAATCGCGGAAGATGATCCGGTGTCGTGTTATATGTTGGAGACGACGCTGTTGAAATGGGGCTATCAGGTTACGGTCACCGGCGATGGCGCGTTGGCCTATCAGGCGCTGCAAGAAAAAGACGCGCCGCATCTGGTCATATTGGATTGGATGATGCCCAACTTGGACGGCTTGGAATTGTGCCGCAAGCTCCGTCAAGACCCGACCAAACAATCCACCTACATCATCATGTTGACCGCCAAGAGCGAGAAGAAAGACATCATTACGGGATTGGAAGAAGGCGCTGACGATTACATCACCAAGCCCTTTGACCGCGAAGAACTGCGCGTGCGGGTGCGCGTTGGAGCGCGCATCGTGGAATTGCAACAGACGCTGGCCGACCGCGTCAACGAGCTTGAAGCCGCCTTGACCAACGTCAAACAACTGCAAGGCATCTTGCCGATCTGTTCGCACTGCAAGAAAGTGCGCGACGATCAAAATTACTGGCAACAGGTCGAGTCGTATATCAGCAAACACACCGACGCGCAATTCAGTCACAGCATATGCCCTGATTGCTTCGAGCAAATCACCAAAGCCCAAATCGAAGAGTTGAAACATCGCCTGCGGAAAGACACCAAATTTTAAGGCGCTGCCGCTTTTGCTTAATCACGCCTTCAAGCTTCCATTGGTGCGGCATTCAAACCGTGGCAAGCCGGGTTTACAACAGACGCCATAGCCATACGCGCTAATCAAAAAGGGACTGCCGAAACAGTCCCTTTTTGATTGAGTGTTGAGCCATTCGACTAGCGATTGACGACAGTGAAGTTGGTTTGCGGCGTGACGATTTTTTGCGATACCAGATCGGTGACTTTGACCTTTACGGTATAGCTGCCGGGTTGGGCGAGTTTGTCCAGCACCGGAATGGCGCGCATCACGGTCAACTGCTGCCCTTTCATATCAATCTTGCCGAACTTGCTTTTGCCGTCTTCGACAATGTTCATGATTTCCTGATCGCCTTTCCAAATCGAATACTCGACTTTGAGCGCCGGTTGCAAGGTCGCCTGATCCATCTGCGCGTCATAGACCTGTAGGAACATCGCCAGATTTTGCCCCGGCTTATAGATGCCACTGACAAACGGCTTCACTTTGTAGCGCCCGATGATGAATTGCTGCGAGTCGAGAATCTTTTTGTTATCGAGCGGTTCAATCGAAGCAGCCAGCACGATGGTGCTGGTAGCCAGTTGATTCTCTTGATAACGCGGCACCTCAAACGAATGATGCAGGACGCCGGTTTTGCCGCTAGTGGTATCGCGTGCCACTACGTCAATCTTGTAACGTCCGGGCGGCAAGACGATGTTCTTTTGATAGACCGAGCGTTGCGCCTGGCCGACCGGCAATTCGGCTTCGGTGTATCTGCCGGTGGTGATGTTGTCTTCAAACTGTCCGGCGCGACGCCCCGACAGCCCGGTGATTTTGGCGTAAATGTTTGCCGCAGCGGTGTACACGCTACCAATATTTTTGAACGCCAGATCAGCATGATCGAATTGAATGGTGAACGAGGTGGCGACGCTTTCATTGCTGATGCGCCAGAAATCTGTACGCACGCTGAACGGCAAAATGTCGGTGGCGATTTCCGGCAAATCGGCTTTCACTTCCAAATCGCGGTATTTGATGGCCGGAGCTTTCTGCAAATCGGCCAGCAATTGCAATTTCTCGAAGGGCTGATCTTTGGCGCGGCCACCAAACAAGGAGTTGCCACGTCCGCCGCCACTATCGCCATACTGCCCCGATATGCGGTCAGCTTTGTTGGACAAGCCCAGTTGTTCGGCCAGCGTGAGGCCGCCGTTGGGCGTATAGAGCAAGGCATCCTTTTCATTCGGGCTGCGCGCAATGCGATATTCGCCGGAACCCGAAGGGTCAACGAATTCGATTTCCACATCAGAGCCGATGCCTTCGATGTAGCGATACCACCAGATTTCAAACGGATAGGTTGAAGTCGAGCCGCCGCCTTCATAGCTGGGCCGGTCATAAGACCCGCCGGACGGATGCGATTCGATTTCGTCAGCCTTGCCGTACATCACATAGATGCGACCACGGTCGGTCTTCCAGCCCGGAATCCCTGAAGCGAATTTTTCGTTGGCATATTGAATGCGCTCGAAGTATTGCTCTTTGTATTCGTTTTCGGGGGTATCGGGGTCAGGGTCGCGGCGCAACCAGAATTGTTCGATGAACTGATCGCGCTCTTCGTCGGTCTTCAAGGCTTTGAAGGCTTTGCGCTCTTCGTCGGTGATGATGTAGTTGACATCTTCATCGAGCCATTTTTTATACACGCTTTTCAGTTCTTCTTTTTTCTTTTTCTCGTTGGGGTCTTTGCGCTTGTTATCTTGCGCGAAAATGGTTGGCATACTGCCTGTCAGCACCATCAGCATCAGAGTCAGGCAGAATAATTTTTTGAAGAGACGGACGTCACCCTTCATCTTTACAACTCCTTTCGCTTGTAAAAGCCCATCCGCCGAGACGCGGCAGATGGCGTGAGCGTTGGTGAAATTAAGTATTCAGTTTACGTTGACTGAATTCAAATGGTCAATCAAAGAACGACCAACCAGATCACGCCTTGCGCTGAAAGTTTGCCGATCAGCCATGCGCTTTACGATCCTTGTGAAAGACATAAGCAATGCCGACGCTGAAGAAATACAGCACCAACATAGGCGCGGCAAAGACCAGCAGATTCGGCACGTCGGTGGTCGGCGACAACACCGCCGCGATGATGAAAATCACGATGATGGCATAGCGCCAAAAGCGTAACAACAGCTTGTAAGTAATCAAGCCCAGACGCGCCAGAAAAAACGTCACCGTAGGAATTTCAAAGACCACGCCCAGCCCCAGCATTATGGTGATAATCAGATCGAAGTATTCATCCACCGTGACCAGCGGACGAATATTGCCCTGCGCCGCAACCCCCAACAGAAAATTGGCGGCGCGGGGAAAGGCTATGTAATAGGCAAAGGCGCAACCCAGCATAAAAAAGGCCGAAGCCATAAAGATAAACGGCAGCGCATATTTTTTTTCATGCGGATAGAGTCCCGGTGAAATAAAGCCCCAGACTTGCACCAGTATAAACGGCACGCCGAAAAAGATCGCCGCATAAAACGCGACCTTGATATAGAGATTAAACGCGCCCTGCACATTATTCACCACCAGTTGATTCTCTTTGCCGTAATCTTTGTTGGAAGCGTCATAAAGCGCCGGTGGAATGACATACCCTTCTTTGATCATCTGCCCACTGATTAACCAGGGCTTGGCCGTGACCAGTTCCATCACGCCTTGGGCGTTGCGTTGCGCTTTGACCGGTATGCTGACAAAGGCGGGAATCAAGAGGTCGCCGATCTTCGAATCTTTCGTCGAACTCAAAATCGCGTCCGTGCCTTCTTCCATATCGGCAACCTTGAGGAACTCCGCGTTCTTGCCTTCCGGCGCGTAGGCCAGCTTGGCCTCCAGCATGGCTTTTTGCACCGGCACCTGGAGAAAATCATATATGCGATTCGAGAAAATCCAGCAGACGATGAAGGCGATAAAAACAAACAGGGCGACGCGAATCAGGCGCGAGCGCAGTTCATCGAGATGGTCTAAGAAAGACATACTCGATTCTTCTTCTTCGTTCTCCAGTTTGTCCTCGAGGCGTTTGTCGTAGGTCGTCATAGTTGCGTCGTTCACCGTCCGTAGTCCTGGCAAGGGGTGTTTCAGTAAAGGTTGTGCCGAGGACTACGGACGACAGACTCTTTACATCCAATCGCGTTTGGCTTGTCGAGGAACCGCCTGACTCTCTGGCGTAAGGGTTGGCGCAAGCGGCGCGGCGGTGACGGTTTCAGGAGTTGTCGGAGCGTGCGTATTCAAATCATTCGCCCAATAGTTCGGCTCCTCATTGGCGACCGGCGGCGACGCCGCAGCCACTTCGTGAGCAGATGAATCGCTGGCTTCGTGAACCGCCGGAGGCGCTTCAATGCGGCGCTTTTCCACTTCGACCTCTTCTTCCCAGGTACGCTTAAAATCCTCGCTGGCTTTGCGGAATTGCGCCAGACTCTGCCCCAAAGTTTTACCCAACTCCGGCAATTTGCGCGGCCCAAAAATGATCAAGGCAATTACCAAAATGATTAAAATTTCCGGCCATCCTAAATTTCCCATAGCTTCCTCGCTTCCATAAAAATTTTCGGGAGATTCAATTCTGCAATAAAATTTGTGGATTGCTCAAATGCAATAGTAGGGTAGCGCTTGGCGCAAGTCAACCGCTGCCTCTTGCGCCAGCGCAAGGCGAAAAGGCTTCGGCCAGAGGCGCTCAAGGGTGCGGAAAAAGCTGCCCTGGCGACAGAAAATGTGGTCAGGCCGCGCCTCTCATCAAGCAAGCTTTACTCCGCAAACAGGCGTTGGCAAAGCTTTGCTCAGATAGGAAAAGCCGCACGCGCCTTGCCCGTCAAGGTACTGGCGACCCGGCGATGATTGCTCTTGGCTGAAGGGTTTTCGGTATGGCTCAACGCACGATAGAAGAGATTAATTTGATCACATAAAAGGTGAGCGCCGACAACAGTGCAGACATGGGAATGGTCAATATCCAAGCCCAGACCACGGATTTGGCCACGCCCCAGCGCACCGCTGACAAGCGTTTCGTAGCGCCGACTCCAGCAATCGCGCCGGTAATCGTGTGCGTGGTGCTGACCGGTATGCCGCCATAAGTGGAGATGGCGATAGCCACTGCGCCTGCGGTTTCCGCCGCAAAGCCGCCCACCGGTTTCAATTTGGTAATGCGCGAACCCATCGTATGCACGATGCGCCAGCCGCCCGACAGCGTGCCTAAGCCGATGGCCGCGTGACAGATTAACACCACCCACAACGGCACAACTTTAGTAGCGTTGGGATTGATGTTGGCATAGACCAACACGGCAGCGATGATGCCCATGGTCTTTTGCGCGTCGTTGCCGCCGTGACCCAAGCTGAAGAACGCCGCCGACAGCAGTTGCATACGACGAAATAATTTATCCACACGGTCGGGAGTTCGATTGCGGAAAACCCACAAAATGGTGGTCATAATCAACAGCCCAAGCACCATTCCTACGAGTGGCGAAATGAAGATAAACGCGATGGTCTTGACCCAGCCTTCGCGAACGAATAACCCGTCAAAGCCGTTATAGGCGGCCACCGCCGCGCCCGCCAGTCCGCCCACCAAAGCGTGCGAAGAACTGGAAGGCAGCCCGTAATACCAGGTGATGAGATTCCAGATGATCGCCCCCATGACGCCGGCAAAGATTGCCCACAAGCGCCACTCTTCGGCTATCAGATTCAAATTCAACATCCCTTTGCCGATGGTGGAAGCGACCTTAGTACCAAAGATGGCGAAGGCGATGAAGTTGAAAAACGCCGCCCATATGACCGCCGCACCTGGCGACAACACGCGGGTCGAAACCACGGTGGCGATGGAATTGGCGGCGTCATGAAAGCCATTCACAAAATCAAAGATCAGCGCCACCAGGATGATGATTACGACAAACGCCATCAGCGTCGTCATGCAGGAACCTCCTCACCAAAGTCCCCCGTCCGTAGTCCTTAGCCGATTTATCGGAAGCCTTGAAACCGGCTACAGGAGCCAGTTTCAAGGCGACAGGGAAATTCACTACGGACTATGGACTACGGACTACGGGCTAATAACTACATCATTTATTTTTGACCACTACCGCTTCGAGCGCTTCGGCGACATCTTTGCAGCGATCCAGGCAGTTTTCCAACTCTTCGTAAATGGACATCCATTTAATCAGGGCAATCGGGTCTTTCTCTTCCCGGAACAGGGTGCGGAGTCCTTCGTTGTACAGTCCGTCACCTTGCCGCTCCAGTTCATTGAGCGTTTCCAGATGCGTCTTCATACTTTCGTGTTTTTCAAAGAGGCGAAAGGCTTCGGCAATTTCGCCGGTAGATTTGCCAATTAAATCGGCGATCTCTGCGACATTGGGTTTCAAGGTGGTGACATCGTAAATGTCCAGTCGCCGCGCCAGATCGTTCATCAGGTCAATCACGTCGTCCAGTTCTTTGACCAGCAAAAAAATATCTTCGCGGTCTAGCGGCGTGATAAAACTGGAATTCAGTTTTTGCGTGATGTGCGCGGCAATCTTGTCGCAGGCCACTTCTACGGTTTTAATCTGCTCGGCATATTGGGCGCGCTTGCTGTAGTCATGAAACAGCGTGACAAAAATATCGCCGCCCTCTTTGACCTTCAAAGCCATCTCGTGAAGCAGGGTAAAATACTTTTCGTCCTTGGGAATCAAGCCAAACATAGTGTCCTCTTTCTTGTGCCTCAATCTTGGCGCTTGCGATGACGGGGGGATTCTAAGTTTCCCCCCTGCCTCTGTCAACCATCCCTATGCTTTATCCTGCTTAACAAGGAGAAATCCTTGCCGGGAGTGCAACTCTCTCTGTCCACGCTCCCCGTTTGGCGAGTAACGACCCAGCCGGTTTGAAAATTACCGGTCGCTTAGTTTTGCGCCGTAGGCGCACAGGAGAGTAGCCCGTGGGAAAGCGCAGGCGGCTTGACGGTCGCGCTCCGACCGAGCGCCGTAGGCTGGCGGCATCGCCTCTCCTGCACCCTTTCAGGGCGCGAAGAATTTGCCCGACTTGATTCCAGCGCCTACAGCACTGACTAATCTCCTACGCCCCATCGGGGCAAATAAGATAAGGAGCGTCGCAACAATCGGCGGCACATAATCTCCTACGCCCCTTTGGGGCAAATACGGCTGGGTCGTTACGTTGGCGCAGAGATTTTCTTGAACGCTAGAGCGGTTTGCATATGTGTGTACGGAACCCCTATCGTGGAGCAGCGGTCTTCGACGGCGCGAAGGTCTTCGACCGCCGCTCAACGGCTTTGAGGTTTAAACAAAAACCGCTCTATCGCTTGGTTAGCGATTGCCTGCACGGACGACTCTGCGGTGGGCTTCTGGACGCGCACAGGTTCCGGCTTCATAATTCGGTATGCTCTATATCGTCGCCACACCGATAGGTAATCTCGAAGACCTCACCTTGCGCGCCTTGCGAATACTGGGCGAAGTGGATGTCATCGCTTGTGAAGACACGCGCCACACGCGCAAGCTCTTGACGCATTATAAAATCACCGCACCGCTTATCAGCTATCATGAACACAACGAACGCGGACGCGCCGCCGAACTCGTGCAGAAAATGCAGCACGGCCTGCGCGTCGCGCTGGTCTCCGATGCAGGGATGCCGCTGGTTTGTGATCCGGGGTTTTTTCTGGTGCGCGAGGCGCTCCAACAAGGCATTCCGGTCATTCCGATTCCCGGCGCTTCGGCCTTGCTCACAGCGCTGGCGGCATCGGGATTGCCGACCACCGATTTTTTCTTTGGCGGATTTCTGCCGCCCAAACCGACCGCCAGACGCGCCCGCTTGGCGGAGTTGGCAGCGCTGCCGACAACACTGATTTTTTATGAAGCGCCGCATCGCATCAAACAGACACTGGAGGATGCCGGAGCGATGTTCGGCAATCGGCAATGTGTGCTGGCGCGTGAAGTGACCAAGCTGCACGAAGAGTTTTTGCGCGGCGCGCTCAAAGAGGTGACGGAGCAGGTAAAAGCCAGAGACTTGAAAGGCGAGATGGTGTTGTTGATTGCCGCGCCGCTTGCCGAAGAAGTAGAAAAAATGCCTGAAAAATCAATCTCTATCGCGCAGGAGATCGAAGCCTTGATGCGCGCCGAAGACCTTGACCACAAGACCGCGCTCAAGCGCGTCGCTCGCCTTCGCGGTCTGCAAAAAAGCGAAGCTTATCGCTTACTGATCGCTGAAAAAAACCGTGAAGCGTGAAGGGGGATTCGTAAATTACGAATCCCCCTTCACGCTTCATACTTCACACTTCACACTTCGTTGTCATTGCGCCGGAATGATTCGCAATTTGTAACTAACGCTGCTGTCGCCAAAGGCGCTGATGCCTATAGAATAAGTTCCGGCGAACAGCCGCGTCGCCACCACTTCGTTTGCCGTTGGGCTGGTGCTTGAGCCAATCACGCTGGCATCGTTATAGACACCGCGCTTCTTGGTCACCAACTCGGCGTTGAAGAGGTACATATCCAGATCGCCATTGGTGCCGTTGATCGGCTCCAACAAAATGTAATAGATTTTGTCGGCAGGCACGGTGAAGCTATAAAAATCTTCTATCGCATCGGTACTGCCATCCGGCAAAGTCATGCGGAATATACTGGTATCGGTGGCCGCCGCCGCGCCGGTAATCTCTACAGGAACGGTGACCCGCTGGCCTTTGCGGCTCTTCTCATTCGGCTCGCTTTCATTCACAGCAGTCAACGCTGAAGTGCTCAAGCCATTCAAGAAAATGTTTATGCCGGAAGTGGTATTGCCTGCGGTCACGGTCACAGGCACAAAGGTGCTGACGGTATTCGAGGACTCGTTCGGGCCGTTGTAATACTCTTCCAGCACCGGCAAGGGAATCTGTTTATCGAGCGGCCCGATGCCCGAACCACCCACGGCGCTCGGATTGATCTGCTGAATTTCAACCAGATATTGCCCTTCGGGAAGTCCTTGAAGTTTGTAAGCACCGGAACCAAATTGCAAACCGGTCACCGCACTTGCCGCCGTTGCCAGTGAATCGGTGTTGTCTTGCGCTGGCGGTATAATCGGCACGCCATCACTGTCGAGTTGAATCGCCGTGGTCGGAAACCCAGGGAAGGCCGCCGAGGTAATAGCCGGTGGATACGCTCCTTTGTTGATGCGTCGCGCCACTACATTAACGCCGGAGATGGGAATATCGCCGCCCGCTGTGCGAATCACCACGCGGCCTTCTATGCTGCCCAGCGTCGAAGTAAATTCCGGCGTCGGGTACAGACTCGACAACGCGGATTGCGTATCGAAATCCAGTGAGGCCACAAAAAAGCCTGAGCTGGTAAAACCGTTGCTCACCAGTTGCGAACTGGGGTTGGTTGAAGAAAAGATGAAGGGATAGAGGGTCTCTACAAACGGCGTGAACAGATCAAAGGTTTGCGCCCGGGTGAAGTCCGCAGGCTGCACGGAACTGGTGCTGCCCGAAGCGATGGCCCCATTGACCTGCGCGTGATCGAGCGGCCCGGCAAGATGGCCTATCTCGTGGGTGAAGACGCCCAGAAACGGAATCTCGCCGCCGATTCTGCTAACCGCCGCGCCGTTTAACACCACGAAGCCTTCTTTGATGGCATTGTTATCAAAATCCAGTTGCAGGAAGCTGAAGAATCCCAGCACTCCGCCGGAGCCGGTAATTGAACCATCGCTGTCAAAGATAATCGGATTTTGAAAGGAGGGTGAAGTTCTGCTGGTGACTCGCCCGATGTTGGCTTTCGTCACATCAATATCTTGCCCGGTGTTCGGGTCTTTGATGGGACCGGCGTTGACAAATTTCAAAGTGGAAGTCGGCACATTGGAATAGAGATTAAAAATGCGATCAATCAAAGCCACGGCGCGGTCGTGCGCGATGGGGCCGAGCGGCCCCGAATCAACGTGATACAAGACGCGCCCTTGAGCATCTACGGTTTGCGAATTGAGCGCTCCGCCCTGCACCGCCGTGCGCGGCCACAGCACCGGCTGGCCGTTCTGCCCCAACAGCAGCGGCCCTCCGGCGAAAGCGCCGGTGGCAAACAACGCCAGACAGGCGACGACAAACGCCAAAGAAATCAGGCTGCGCGATTTACAGAAAATAGTTTTCATTGGGTGATGACTCCTTTCTCACTGCCGTGAGCGCTGACAATCTCTGCGACGACATTCAAAAATGCGTCCAGCGGCAAAGCCCCGCGTTTATTGGTCAAGGTCTCTTTATCGGCATTCACACTTTGCGTACTGATGCCGCCGCCGCTGTTTATCAACGGTTCGTCACGTTCCGGGAACACCACTTTCGCGTCATCGCGCTTCATCTTCCAGTTGTTGTACGGCGCGGTGAACAGTTCCTGATTGTTGATGCTGTTGCGGACGAGAGTATTTCCCGAAGGCATTTCAGAAATCATAAACGCGCCCTGATAGAGGCCAACCGGATAGGTGAATTTGCCGTCCATATAATCGGGAATCAGAAACAGCACGGCGCGCTCGCCCACCTGATATTCTGCCATGCCGTGAATGAACTCGCTGGTCGAAACCACTTGCCCGTGCATGGTGATGGCGTTGCCTTTGGCCTTGGCGGTTTGCGCCGGGTGGCCGAGTTGACTGAATTTTATTTTTTTCTGGAACTTGCCTTTCAGCGCCCGTTCAACCTCAAAGGTGTAATGCGTGACCGGCATCATGCCACCCGCCACCATCTCGTCGGTCTTTTCGACAGCCAGACAGCGCCCCAGAAAAATACGGTCGGCTGTTGCTTCCATCTCTTCCAGATTGAAGCGCAGCACCGCGTGATGAGCCTGTGAGGTGAACCAACCGCTCGCCATAACGAGCGCCACCATCAGCAAGACAAGCGTGATCTTGGATAAACGTGTTGCCATATTTTTTCTCCGTATTTTTGTTACTGTGATCGAAACCAGTGTTGATGATTCCGCAAGGTTCGATGCAGACCAGGCGAAGGCAAAGCATTTCGTTAGCTGACCAGGCCGCAGCAAAAGTCTTTGCTCAGGATGGCTCACTCATCGCTCTTGCTGAAATCTCATTCTTGAAGTTTTTGAATTGCGCCGCGCCGTCCCACTGCTATGGCGCGCTTGGCATTCAGTAACGCTATGGCCAGCAAATGCCTTGCTGACACGGGCGCAACCACCGCCCAGGTGTTGCCGCCATCGGTTGAGGTAACCAGCGCTCCGCCGGAACCTACCGCCCACAAAGTTTGATCGTCCGCAGCGGCTACGGCGTTGAGCATTTCAAGCGTTCCTGAGTGAACGGCTTGCCAATCTTTGCCCGCCTCGCGGCGTAAAATCGTGCCGCTTTCGCCAACTGCAACCAACCCTCCTGACGGCAAAAGCGCAAGGCCGAATAGCGCCTTGTTGGTGCCGGATTTCTGTTGCACCCAAGTCGCGCCGCCATCTGTAGTCGCCACAATCAACCCGTCTTCACCAACCGCCCAACCGCGCTCCGGCGTCGCAAAACGCACCGCCCACAAATCTTCCACGCGAGGGTTTGGCGACGGCTCCCAATGCGTGCCGCCATCCGTGGTGCGTAACACCAAACCGCGTCCGCCGACCGCCCAGCCATGTTCCGAGTCTATGAAAAAGAGCGCGTTCAATACGTCGCCTTCGCGCTCAATGCGTTGCGTCTTCCAGGTGCGTCCGCCATCGTCGGTGCGTTCGATGCGTCCCGCGTAACCGGCCATCCATCCCGTCGTTGGGTTGATGAATTGTATAGATGAAAAGACCTCGGTGATGCGCGCAATCACTTGCCAACTGTTGCCGCCATCGCTGGTGTGCAGCAACGGGCCGCCTTCGGGGCTGATGTCGCCGACCGTCCAGCCGTTGCGCTCATCAACGAAATCAATCGCCAACAAATCGAATTTGCTGAGGTCGGTTCCTGCTGTCCAACCGGAAGGGTTAGGCGGCAAGGCGTTTGATTCTCGGCCCGCGTGATTCGTTGTAGCCGGGGCGTTGGAATTTTTTCTGCCGCTACAACCAGCCAGCGCCACCACCAACGCCAGACCAACGAAAACTGAAATCCATCTTATACTCATTGATAAGAGACTAGGCCGTGTCAAAAAAACTGAGATTGATTACTCGTCCAGCGCCTGTAACATTGGGAGAGACAAGAGGAAGCCAAATTATAAAAAGTGAATGGCGCAAAGACAAGCTCTTTTTTCTATGCGCCATTCACTTTTTTTACAGGCGGATAATTTTCGCCTCGTGCGCTGCCACATCAAGTTTGCGCGTGGCATTGCGCGTGTCCACGATAAGCGGCGCTAGGCGAACGATGTTGGCGTAATCAAACCCCGTATGATCCGTGACGATCAACACACAATCACAACTTTGCAGCAACTCATCGGTCAGTGCCACACTCGTCAACGTCCCTTTGCCATCCAGACGCATCTGCGCCACGAACGGATCGTGATAGAGAAACTCTGCGCCCTTGTCCAAGAGTTGTTCGGCGATGCCCAAGGCCGGGGATTCCCGCACATCATTGATGTCGCGTTTATAGGCCACGCCGAGCATTAAAATCTTCGACCCCTTGAGCGGCTTGCGATGTTCGTTCAAACCATCCTGCACCAGCTTGACGACGTGGCGCGGCATATACGAATTGACCTCTTCGGCCAACCCTATGAAGCGCGCTTCAAAGCCATGCAGCCGCGCCTTCCACGACAGATAATGCGGGTCTAAAGGGATGCAGTGTCCGCCTATGCCCGGCCCTGGATAAAACGCCATGAAGCCAAATGGCTTGGTCGCCGCCGCTTGAATCACTTCCCACGAATCTATGTCCAGGTGATAACACAACTGCGCGATTTCATTGACCAACGCGATGTTCACCGAGCGAAAGGTGTTCTCTAGCAACTTCGCAGTTTCGGCGACTCTGGCGCTCGACACTTTATGCACACGCTCGACGATGGTTTGATACAGCAACGCCGCCATCTCCATAGAGACCGCCGACACCCCGCCGACGACTTTGGGAATGTTGTGAGTTTGAAATTGTTGATTGCCAGGGTCAACGCGCTCCGGTGAAAAGGCCAGAAAAAAATCTTCATCGAGTTTCAAGCCGGTCGCTTCCAACATCGGCAACAGCACTTCATCAGTGGTGCCTGGATAGGTGGTGGACTCCAGTATGATGAGTTGCGGCGAATGCAGATGAGCCACCATCTGTTCGGCGGCAGCCAAAATATAAGAGATGTCCGGCTCTTTGGTTTTTCTCAGCGGCGTCGGCACACAGATAATCACGGCATCGGTCTCTTGCAGTTTGGTGAAGTCCGCAGTCGCCGCCAGCTTGGCTTGTTCGACCAGCGCCTTGACGCTGGCAGTCGGCACATCGGGGATGTAGGAAACCCCTTGATTAATAATTTCGGTGCGCGGCGCATCCACGTCAAAGCCGATGACGCGATGCCCGGCGGCGGCAAACTCTACGGCAAGAGGTAAACCAACGTAACCCAGACCGATGACGCCGACGACTGCGCGGCGCTCAGTGATTCGCTTTCGCAACTCAACACTCATGTAATGATTACTCCGTTATGATTTTTGATTTCGCCTCACTCTCGTTACTACAGACGTGAAGGTATATGAAACTACTTTCCTGAAAGCGTGTCAAAGAGAAGCGGTAGGGGCCTAAAGTTGTGACGAGTCGTGACAGCCCACGCAGCGGGTGACAGCCTAAAGCCCAGTGCGTCAGCGCTGGGGAGGCAGGTGGTGATAACCCGCGCAACGGGTGGCCGCATCAAGCGCTGGGTGTGCTAATCGTCATTGCCTCCTAGCCCGCGCAGCGGGTGACAGCCTAAAGCCCAGTGCGTCAGCGCTGGGTAGGCAGGTCGTGATTGCCTCCTAGCCCGCGCAGCGGGTGATAGCCAATTATCTATCACCCGCTGCGCGGGCTAACCATACGGCTGGGCGTTCGTCCACGGGCTGACGCCCGTGGCTTTATGCTTACACCCGCTTCGCGGGCTGACGCCCGTGGCTTTATGCTTACACCCGCTTCGCGGGCTAACACCCGTGGCTTTATGCTTACACCCGCTTCGCGGGCTAACACCCGTGGCTTTATGCTTACACCCGCTTGGCGGACTAACCATATGGCTGGGTGTTCGTCCACCGGGTACCCTCCGTGGCTTTATGCTTGCGCTCACTGCGTGAGCGATCCAACCGCACCATACGATTAGGACACTACTATATACGCGGCACACCAAGATTCGGGAGATGAAACTTGGCGCACCGCATGACTGTTCATCACGTCGCGGCGCTCATACCGAATCTTGGTGTGCCGCCTCTCCAGAGCGGTTTGCATATGTGTGTACGGAACCCCCTATCGTTGAGCAACGGTCTTGGACCGCGCCAAGGTCTTCGACCGTCGCTCAACGGGTTTGAGGTTTCCGTAATCTCAAACAAAAACCGCTCTAGCGTCTGCCGTTTGCTTCTGCGTGGTCGTGCATCTGTATGGTCATGCACTTGATGCGTTTGCGCCGATTCAAATCGTTGCCAGCAATTCATCACGACTGACGGTCGCGGTTCCGAGTTTGCCGACCACGACTCCGGCAGCGTGATTGGCCAGCACTGCCGATTCCACGTATGACGCGCCGCTTGCCAGCGCCAGCGTCAAGGTCGCAATCACCGTATCGCCTGCGCCCGTCACATCATAAACTTCACGCGCCACCGTAGGAATGCGCGTGACTGCGCCATCATCGGTAAACAACGCCATGCCCTCTTCGCCACGGGTAATCAAAGCAGCGCGACAATCCAGCGAGTGCAGAATTTGCTGTCCCGCTTCAATCAAACTGGCGTCATCTTCAATGGTTATGCCGGAGGCTTCGCTGGCTTCCTGATGATTGGGCGTGATGACGGTGAGCGGTTGATAGTGGGCGAAACTTCGCCTCTTCGGATCGAGACAAACCGTCAACTCGCGCTCGCGTGCAAGCGATAAAACTTCGGCCAGCAACCGAGCGGTCAACAAACCTTTGTTGTAATCCGAAACAATCAACGCATCCGCTTGCGCCATCTCGCGGCGAAAGACCGCAAGCAAGCCCTCTTCGATCTCCGGCGCAATCGCTTTGCAGTTCTCGCGGTCGGCGCGCACGACCTGTTGATTGTGCGCGATGATGCGGGTCTTTAAGGTCGTAGGCCGTTTGGCATCCACGACAAGGCTGTCCAGATTGACTCCGGCTTTTTGAAAAGCGAAGCGCATACGTTCGGCATCGGCGTCATCGCCAACCACGCCCAGAGGCATAGGGCTTGCGCCAAGCGCCACCAGATTCGACACCACATTGCCCGCGCCACCTAAAGTCAGGGTCTGGCGTTCGACTTCGACGACCGGCACGGGCGCTTCCGGCGAGATGCGCCGCACACGCCCGAAAATAAATTCATCAAGCATCAAATCGCCGAGGACGATAATGCGCTTACCGGCAAAGGCTGCGGTGATTTCTGCGGCACGCTGGCGCTTCAAAATAAACATGGTTCTCAACAGGCGGCTTGTGACTCTGCCCTCGGCTCCTAACTTGCCTTCGCCTTGAAACCGACTCCTGTAGCCTCTTTCAAGACTTCATCAATGGCAGAAGTCACCGCGCTGACAGGAATTTTCCGTATGCGGCTGGCCGCCTCATCGGCCCTCTTCGTCGGCTGATGTAGGGTTTCTTGATAGTGGTCCGCTGCCGTCACCACGCGTGTCGGCGCGCTCGTCCACGGACGCCAGACTTCCGGGTTCGAGGCTCCGAAGATGCTGACCACCGGGCGATTGAAGGCCGCCGCAATGTGCATAGGTCCGCTGTCATTGCCAACAAATAGTTCGCCAAGCTGAATCAACACCATCAACTCTTGCAGACTCAAGCCGGTCAAAACCTGCGGCCTGGCCAGCGAGAGCGAAGCAACCTTGTGAGCAATCGCTTCCTGCTCGCGTCCGGCGATCACCACACACGGCAATTTCCAGTGGTTGCTCAAATGATTGACTACCTGCGCGAAGCGATTCGCCGACCAGCGCTTGGTTTCCAGCGCCGCCGCCGGAGCAATGATGGCAAAACGATTGGCGGCCTCCGCCTCTTGATTGACAGCGCGCTTGATGCCACAAGCGTGCAGGCGTTCGCTCACTCGTTGCGCTGCCGCCGGATTGATCGTCAAGCTTAATGGCGGCGGCGTCTGGGCAGTTTCAAGCCCTGCCCAATAGAGCAGCGCCAGTTGTTGCTCGACGCTGTGAATCGCCGCACGTTGAAGGATGACATCGGGCGCAGGAGCGCGCATGGTCAGCAGGCGCGAATGTTTATAATCGGCATAACCCACGGTGTGCGAAGCGCCCGACAGTCTGGCGATGAGCGCAGCCGTTGAGCCGCCGTGCAGATTGATGGCAACATCAAAGTGCGAACGGCGCAGCAGACGAATTAAGCGGGCGCGAGCGATAAAGCTTTCATCGGCGATCAGCAGTCGGTCAACCAACGGATGATCTTCGAGAAGTGGCGCGGCGAGCGGCTCAGAAATAACGGTGATGGCTATATCATTTCGCAAAGTTTTGATGGCCTCAAGGCAGGGCGTCATCAATACCGTATCGCCAATCGAGCGCAACCGCACCAGCAAGACGTTGTGCAGGCGCGCCCAATCCAGCCCTGCGCCTGCCGCTGTTTCATGAGGGGTGATGGAAATCAAGCCGCTCCTTCGATGATCGCCTCGTCCGGCAACATCACCGGCAGTTCATCGCGCACCGGATAGACGCGCCGACACTCAGGACATTTCAAACCGCTGGCATCGGCTGTCAATTCGACCTTCACTTTGCAAAGCGGACAAATCAATATTTCCAATAGGATTTCACTGATCGGCACCTTCTTCCTCCCTTCTGTATGCGCGCACAAGTCTAGCACCGCCGTTCGCATAGCGTCAATTTTCGCGGCTTTTGTCGCACTGAAATTTCCTGCTCTGCGAACGAAGGCTTCGCTCTCGATGCTGGCAAAGTCACCAAGTCCATCAAGAATTTTTCCTCAAGCGTTGACATATTTGCAGAGGATTTGCTACTTTAACGCTTCCTTCAGATGAAGGATTTATTCCTGAGTAGCTCAATGGTAGAGCATCCGGCTGTTAACCGGAGGGTTGTAGGTTCGAATCCTACCTCAGGAGCCAATTTCCTCAGCAAGCCCTATATTCACGGCAGCGTGAATATAGGGCTTGGCACTTTTTGGGCATCACAAAACCACTCCTGCCGCTCAGTAATCGTGGGCAAATGAAATTCGCTATAAGGCCGCTCGACGGCGGCAGCGAACGGATAAGCCGACTCGCTTGCCGCGCTTTTTTTTCGCAAAGAGGTTCGCTATCAGCGGTCACGAACCCAGACAGTCAGCAACCTGCGGCTCCGCTTTTCATCCCCAAATCATTTTTGTTCTCGCAAACCAACTATCAGACTTTTCTGTAACACCATGCCGGAGCGCGGTGTCAACGTAGCATCGCAACTGTTGCCTAACCGGGGAAATAGTCTTTCTTCTTCGGCAAAGCAAAACCGTTGAAACGGTTGCGAGATTTTCGCGTTCTGCTGCTCTCTTACTGAATCAAAGGCATCCTGAGACGACCACAGCATGACCAGATTTTCATGGCGTCTTTTTCTCTGCCGACAAAAGCGCGGGATTTGAACTGCGTCGTTTGCTTGACTATACTTTCGCTTTATTGACCGCCGATGAAAATATTTCCCTCGACATATAAATTTTATTTTGGTTGGCGTTGACAATAATGTTATGGTCAAGTTTCAATAGCTCAACGATGACTAACATCGGGCTTCCGTACAGCAGCAACCAACCGTATGAGCGATTGGTTCATTGACAACACAGCAAGACAAAGAGGAAAACAACAATGTCAAATATTCCCGAAGAACTCAGCTATACCAAAGACCACGAATGGGTGCGAATCAAAGGCGATCTGGCAACCATAGGCATCACCGACCACGCCCAAAATCAACTCGGCGATGTCGTCTATGTCGAGTTGCCCAAAGTAGGCGATAAGTTTGAATCGTCCGAGCCTTTCGGTTCCGTCGAAAGCGTCAAAGCGGTCAGCGAAATCTATATGCCGATCAGCGGCGCGGTCGTCGAAGTCAACGACGCGCTCAACGACGCCCCCGAAAAAGTCAACGAAGACCCTTACGGCAGCGGTTGGATGATCGTCGTGCGCATGGATGACTCCGCCCAGGCCGACAGTTTGTTGAGCAGCATCGAATACGAGGACTACATTAAATCAGAGGCCGCAGAGTAAATTTTCATGAGATACATTCCCAACTCGCCGGACGAGCGCGCCGCCATGTTGAGCGACATCGGCAGAACCAACATCGCCGAACTCTTTCAACAGATTCCTGAAGCTCTCAGGTTGAACACGCCTATCGGCATAGGAGAAGCGATGAGCGAGCCAGACCTCATCGCTTACTTCCGCGATCTGGCGGCAAAAAACGCCACTGACTTTCAAGCCTTTCTCGGCGCGGGCGCGTATTCGCATTTCATACCGGTCATCATAGACTCGCTGATTTCGCGCTCGGAGTTTTTCACCGCCTACACCCCTTATCAACCAGAACTTTCGCAAGGCACGCTGCAATACATCTTCGAATTTCAAACCATGACTTGTCAGTTGACGGGTATGGAAGTCGCCAACGCTTCGCTTTATGACGGTTCGACGGGGTTGGCCGAAGCGGTGTTGATGGCGCAACGCATCACCCGGCGCGATCAATTTATCATTGCTGATTCGGTGCATCCGCACTACCGCGAAGTCGTCGAACTCTACACCCGGCACATGGGCTTGACCTTTGATTATGTGCCGCACAGCGAAAGCGGCGCGCTGGATGTGAACGCCGTGAAAGCCGATCAAGAGACGGCGGCAATCGTCGTGCAATCGCCCAACTTCTTCGGTTGCATAGAAGATTTGCAAGCCCTTGCCGACGCCGCGCATCAGGTCGGCGCGTTGTTGATTGTCGCGGTTGCCGAAGCGATGAGTTTCGGCGCGTTGCAATCGCCCGGCGCGTGCGGCGCGGACATAGTAGTTGCCGAGGGCCAGTCGTTCGGCATTCCTTTAAGCTACGGCGGCCCGTACTGCGGTATGTTTGCGACGCTGGAAAAATACATACGCCAGATGCCCGGTCGTTTAGTTGGCGAAACCAAAGACCAACAAGGGCGGCGCGGTTATGTGTTGACGCTTTCGACCCGCGAACAACATATACGCCGCGAAAAAGCGACCTCGAACATCTGCACCAATCAAGGCTTGTTTGCCTTGATGGCAACGATTTATTTGGCGACGATGGGGCGCAAAGGCGTGCAGGAAGTGGCGCAGCAGAATTTGCAGAAGGCGCATTACGCCGCCAATGAAATCGCCAAACTCGATGGCTACAGCTTGCCGTTTGCCGCGCCTTTCTTCAATGAATTCGTAGTCAAAACGCCGCAACCGGCAAACCTCATCGCCAATCGTCTGCTCAATAAAAAGATCGTCGGCGGTCTGGCGCTTGAGCGTTATTACCCGCAGATGAGCGACGCGCTATTGGTATGCGTGACCGAAACCACCAAGAAAGCGGCGATAGATCAACTGGTCAAGGCGCTCGATGATGCCGCCTCCGGCGTGTTCTTTTGAAAGTAGAGAATTGGTTTGGCAAAAACGCCGACCATTTTCAAAGGAGGCGTTATGCGGGAATCGGTGATTTATCAGGAGATTCTTGAAGAAGGCAGATTGGAAGGCAAGCGTGAAGGTCGCTTGGAAGGCGAGCGCCGTTTGGTGATGCGGCAATTAACCAAATTGCTGGGCAAACTCAACGCCAAGGCGAAGAAACAAATTGACCGTCTGCCGCAAAAGCAGATAGAGGCGTTAGGTGAAGCCTTGTTCGGTTTTCGCAGTCAAGACGACCTCAAAAACTGGTTGAATAAACAGACCATTGCACACTGAGTCAACGCGACAAATGCTTAATCTTTGATCGAAACACCATAATGAATAACCGAATTAAAAAAGCGACAACCCACATCGTGCAGAACGAAGGACTGCTCTTTGAAGAATCCAGAACCGGACGCATAGGCTACGCGATTCCCAAACTCGACGTGCCGGAGCAGGCCGATCTTCTCGATAAAAAATTCGTCCGCGATGATGGCCTCGAAGGAATGCCGGAACTTTCCGAAGTGGATGTGATTCGTCACTTCACGCGCTTGTCAACGTGGAACTACGGCGTGGACACCGGGATGTATCCGCTCGGTTCCTGCACCATGAAGTACAATCCGCGCATCAATGAAAAGCTGGCGCGGCTGGAAGGCATCGCCAATCTTCACCCGTTGACGCCGGACGCTTACGCCCAAGGCGCTATCGAAATCATCCGCCATCTCGAAGAAGCGTTGGCGCAGATCACCGGGCTTGCCGCAGTGACGTTGCAACCGGCAGCCGGAGCGCAGGGCGAACTGACTGGTATAATGATGATTCGTGCCTGTTTGACCGCTCGCGGCAATCCGCGCAAGAAAGTTTTGATTCCCGATTCGGCGCACGGCACCAATCCGGCTTCGGCCATCATCTGCGGCTACACTGTGGAAACTGTGCCTTCAACTAATGAAGGCGTCACCGACCTGGCGGCACTGCGCGCCATGATGAATGAAGACGTAGCCGCATTGATGCTCACTAATCCAAACACGCTGGGAAAATTTGAAGAGAACATCATCGAGGTGTGCCGCATCATGCACGAGGGCGGCGGTCTGGTTTATATGGACGGCGCGAACATGAACGCGCTGGTGGGCGTGGCGCGTCCCGGCGATTTCGGCATAGACGTGATGCACATGAATCTGCACAAAACTTTTTCGACGCCGCACGGTGGCGGCGGCCCCGGCGCTGGGCCTGTGGCCGTGACCGCAGAGCTTGAGCCGTATCTGCCCTTCCCCAGAGTCGAGCGCGGCGCAGACAACAAGCTCTTTTTCAATTTTGATCGTCCGCAATCCGTAGGCCGTCTGCGCGCTTTTCATGGCAACTTCGGGGTACTGGTGCGCGCTTTGAGTTATATCTTGACGCACGGCGACACGGGCTTGCGTGAAGCCACGGAGACCGCCGTGTTAAACGCCAATTATATTGCTCATCATTTGCAGGACACTTATGAAATCGCCTATCCCGGCGCGTTGATGCACGAAGTGGTGTTCTCCGATAAATACCAATTGAAGCACGGCATCAAGAATGTGGACATAGCGAAACGCTTGATTGATTACGGATTTTATCCGCCTACCATGTCCTTTCCACTCATTGTACATGGCGCACTAATGGTTGAGCCTACGGAGACCGAAAGCCGTGAAGAGCTTGATTTGTTCATAGACGCTATGAGATCAATTAATCAGGAAGCCGCTGAAGATGCAGACCTCCTCAAACAAGCTCCTCATACGACGAAAGTCGGCAGACTTGATGAAGTGGGCGCGGCGCGCAAACCCATATTACGCTGGAAGCCTGATCCGAAGGCCGACAGCGCAGGGAGTAAGCGCTAATGTAGCAAAGCCCGTCATCATTCTGGCCTGCTGAAATACAATCATAATTTTTTTGCGTAGGTCAGGGTGCAGCTTGCCCGTGACCTATGTTTGTCAATCGTAAGATAAAGGTAAGACGTTCGGATTGGCGAAGGTCTGGAGTTTCTTTGTAAAGTGGAAACGAAGCCGCCGGGGCATTGGCTCATCCGAACCTTGAAGAAAGGAAAACTACTAATGAAAGAGACTAGAGAAGAAATCCGCGCCCGCCTGCGGCGCGATGAAAATGTCACGAAAGCCGTTCAACTGCGCGCCTACGAGATCTGGATTCTACGAGGCCGAAGAGAAGGCCGCCATCACGAAGATTGGAGTTTGGCGGAAAACGAAGTCTTGAACTTTTTAGTCGAAGAGGAGATCAAGCGCCTAGCGGAAGAAGCGCAAGGCAACGTCGAAGAGGTCAAAGAAATCGTCGAAGAGATTGCCGCCGCCGAAAACGAAGGCCTGACGATTGAACCTGTGGTGGTCGCTGAATACGTTATTGAAACCGGCTTGCCGGTTGAAGAAGTGGACGCTACGCCTGTGGAAATTATTCCGGCAAAGCCGCCGCGCAAACGCGCCGCAACTTCCGGTGTGGAAAAACCTGCGACGCGCAAAAAAGTCGCGGCAAGCCAAACCGACGCGACCGTTGAGAAGCGGACCGCAGGCAAAAAACCTGCCGCCAAACGCACCTCGACAAGCGGAACCCCCCGCGCCAAAAAGAGCGGGAAAACCAATCAACCAACGCTTGAGTAAAGCCTTGGGAGTCCTGTCAAAATAAGTTATTGGATTTTTTCAGCTAGCCACAAGGCTTTCAGTACGCTAGCGAAATTTATTAGTCATCTTATTTTTGGCGTGATTCCTGCGCTCTTGCGTCAACAAGCGGCGCTCACGCGCCTCGGTTGTTCGTTGGCAATCGTGCATCAGTCAACGAACAACCGCCGCTATGATTTTGCGGTTGATCGCGAACAGCGACAACCGCGATTCACACGAGTGAGAGGCGGTCTTTGATCACGCCTTCCGGCGGTCAGAGACCGCCTCTCAACTTTTCTCTTTTTTTACTCTTCCGGCGGTCAAAGACCGCCTCTCAACTTTCTCTTTTTTTACTCTTCCGGCGGTCAGAGACCGCCTCTCAACTTTCTCTTTTTACTTCTCTCAACTTTTCTCTTTTTACTGCTCTCAACTTTTCTTTTTTGATTTGTAACTACGCAGCCAGCGCTTGCGGCTGTGCCGCTTTGAGGTGCGGCAAGGCTGCGCCTTTCCGTAAGCTATGCTCCCCACTCTCGCGGCTACGCCGCCCTTGGGCTTCGCCCGCCAAGCTTTTCTAAGGCAGAGCCGCGAAAAAGTAGTGTCAGCTTACCGGAGAGTCTGAGACTCTCCGCACTTCAAAGCGGCACAGCCGCACCAAGTTCAACTCTCACAACCAGGCTGGGTAGTTACTTTGATTTTGTATCTGCGAGGTGCTTGAGGTATTCAAATTGCACTCGTGAAGCCTGAACGTATCTCTTGTCCTACTCTGATACGAACACGCGCACGAGTTGACAGGTATTCGTACACTTTTCTTTGAATGGAGCATAGTCAATGGCTACGAAATTCAAATCCTGCATAGGCTTGTTAGTCTGTCTGTGCTTCGTTTTTACGACCTCACCAAAAACTTTCGCCTATTCGGTGTTGACGCATCAGGCGATCATTGATTCGGTCTGGCAAGGCTCCCTCCAACCGCTATTGCTCAAACGCTTTCCCACAGCGACTGCCGCGCAACTCAAAGAGGCGCACGCCTATGCCTACGGCGGCGCGATCATTCAGGACATGGGCTACTACCCGTTTGGCAGTAAATTGTTTACCGATTTGACGCACTATGTGCGAAGCGGCGAGTTCATCGAATCCCTGCTTGAGGAAGCCACCAACCTCAATGAATACGCCTTTGCAGTGGGCGCGCTGGCGCATTATGCGGCGGACAACAACGGCCACGCCCTCGGCATCAATCGCGCCGTGCCTTTGGAATATCCCAAGCTGCGCGCCCGCTTCGGCAACGAAGTCACCTATGCCGAAGACCCCGCTTCGCACTTGAAAACCGAGTTTGGCTTTGACGTTTTGCAGGTCGCCAAAGGCCGCTACGCGCCCGACGCTTATCACGATTTCATCGGCTTCAAAGTCTCGAAAGAAGTCTTGGAACGCGCTTTTGTGAAGACCTACGGAATGGAATTGACAGCGGTCTTTGAAGACCTTGATCTGGCGATTGGCACCTACCGACGCGCCGTCAGCCATCTGATTCCTGAGATGACCAAAGTCGCTTGGGAATTGAAAAAAGACGAGATCGAAAAAAGCCTGCCCGGCATCACCCGCGAAAAATTTCTCTACAATCTATCGCAATCCGATTATGAAAAAGAGTTCGGCAAAGGATATGAAAAGCCCGGCCTCTTTGCTAAAACCTCCGCCTGGTTTTTTCGCGTTGTGCCGAAAGTCGGCCCCTTCAAAGCGCTGGCCTTCAAAGCGCCGACGCCCGCTGCGGAAAAACTTTTCATGGCGAGCTTCAACACCACTTTGGCCCGCTATCGCACTCTCTTACAACAGACGCGCAACGGCAAACTGGTTTTGGAGAATCGTGATTTCGATACCGGCAAACCAACCCACGCCGGTGAATACCAACTCGCAGATGACGCGTATTCCGAACTGCTCATCAAACTGGCGAAGCAGAAATTTGCCAAGGCGACTCCTGCATTGCGCCACAACATCATAGAGTTTTACCGCAATCTGAATGCGCCCCTCGCTACCAAACGCGATAAAGACGAGTGGCAAAAAACTCTCGCCGCCTTGAATCAGTTGAAAGCCTCCACCACAATATCGTCGCGCCAGTAGCCTGCCTTCACAAAGTTTTATCCGACAAAGTATCGCGGCTTGCAACGGTCGGATAAACCCATTGCAGCAGCGGCGTAGTGATGGCCTTCACTTCCCTGCACTCTTTGGTTTTCACCAATGCCGAAAAATGTTCGTACAGTTTGCGCCCCAGCCCTCTGCGTTGAGGCGTTTGGCGAACGCCTATCAAATGTACATAAGCAAGCGGCGCGGTCTGCGAAAAGAAACCGAAAAGATAAGCGATCATCGTGTCGCTGTCTTTGATAACAAAAGCGGTGTTGCCAAATTCGTAGAGAAACATCGGATGATGAAACGCCGCTGTGCGTGCATTGCCCCAGAAATCGGCGAGACCGGAAAGGCTTTGCGCGAAATCGCTTTTGGTTAGATTACAGATTGCTGGATTCGCATCGGTCATAATTAAAAAGCTGGCTCGTTCATCGCAGCGGCAAATAGCGAACCTGCCCCGCCCATTCATTTTCCAAACTGCCTTCGGCAATCAGCAGCATCTCTTCGATGATTAATTGACCAGACGCTGCAACAAACGGTCGCGCACCCCTGAAGGATCAAACCGCGCTCCATTTCGGTGCTTCACTTCTTCCGCCTGCGCTTGGCGCGCTTTGAGATAGGCAAGCACTTCCGCTTGATGGCGCAAATAATACCCAATCACATAATAAATATCGGCCAGCGCCAGCGACGGATATTGTTGGGCAATCTCTTCCGCCGTCGCGCCTTCGGTAAAGGCTTCGATGATGGTGTCCAAAGTCACCTGCGTGCCGCCTACGCGCACCACTCCATCGGTATCGGTTTTCAAGGGGATAGTTTCTGTGGTTGCAGAAATAGTCATAAAGCTCCCCTCCGTGTCACTACCTCACAGCCTATTTATCTTTCGGGCTGTAGTAACTGTCGCGGCTGCGCGCCGTATAGCCGGAGCGCGACAGAAAGACTCTGACGTTTCGCAAACTGCCATCGTGTTTGTCATTCTTCGGCACATAAGTGATGATGTATTGATTCTTCAATTCCCGCGCCACTTTTTCATAAACGTCTTTCATCTCGTCGTCTTTGAGCGGCGAAAAAATTTGCCCACCGGTTTTGACGCAAAGCTGGGTCATCAGTTTTTCGGCCTTCTCTAAACTCATAATGGCTTCGCTGGCTGCGCCTGCCGTGCCGAAAATTCTTCCGACTTTGCCGCTGTAGCGACTGATTTCGTTAATCATCTGCCGCGCTTTGCTGACCACATAAACCACCGCGCCGCTTTTGATAAGAGCGGCAAGCGCCTGCTCGAATGTCACCTTGCTGGAAGTATCCACGCCGTCGGTTAAAATGATGATCGCTTTGCGGCCTTCGACTTTCGCCAATTGATCTTCCGAAGCCAGATAAATCGCATCATACAGCGAGGTGCTGCCGTAGGTGGTGTTGCCTTCTGTAGTTCGCACCATGCCGGGTTTGAAGCGCCAGGAAATGGCGTGGCGCAAATCGTCGGCGTTCGAGGTCCAATCCTGAATCAATTCGGTTATGGTGTGAAATTCCATGATCGAAATTTTATCTTTGTTGTCCAAGCCATCAACAAATTTGGTCGCCGACTCGCGCAACGAATTAATCTCCGGCACTACCGACCCTGAAGCATCGAGCAGCATCACGACGTTGACCGGCACGCTGCTGATTAAAAAGCTGGCGATGTCCTGGCGCTGCATATCTTCGGCGATGATGAATTCCTCTTTTCGCAAATCGGTCGCCTGGTGGCCATAACTATCCAGCACCGTGACGTTGAGCAGAACTTCTTCGGCGCGCAGTTTGATCGTGTCATCCGCCGCGTTGTTGGCCGCTTGATTGGGTTGATTGGGCGCAGGCTTGCGTCCGCTCTGCGCCTGCACCAGATTGGTCAGACAGAACAACGTCAGGCAGCAGCAAAGAAAGCGCGTGGCTAAAGCGTTGGCTTTGTACATCATTAAATTTTGAGTATAGCTTTCTGGTTTGCGATTTGTCACTTGCACCTTATAGCGAATTTCATTTGTCCGCGACCACGACACCTGGTTGAGCGGTGGTCTGTGACCGCCGCTCAACCCATCGCCACCTCTGCAAGCCGCTATAAGCTAAACCCATGCGCGGCAGGTTCGTTCCAAAAGCTCATTCAAGGATCGTCAATCAACGCAAAGAAGTCATCATTGCATCGGTACTATAAATAGGAAAAAAAGCTTTCAGCAACTCACCTTACTCGAACCACCTGTACGGGCGACCATCGCAGAGTCGCCCGTACAAGGCATTGGAAAATTACTTACGTTTTTCAGGTGACTGCCTCCAATATCCTTAGCGGCTTGGCGCGACATTCATTGTGGGTTCACCAAGCGGCGCGTGCGCCAAGTCGCCAAGCCTCGCAAAGCTTTCTCTTTCACCTTACCGCATCGTTTGTGAACGATGATTGCTATCGCTATTCGCACCTCGACCGACAACCCGCGACTGACAAGCGATGAAGCCTCGTGCTAGACTTTCGGCGATGCTACGACTGATTGATCGCTATTTAATTCGGGAGATTCTGCCCTATTTTCTGTTGGCGTTGCTGCTGCTGACGGCGATTATTTTCGCCCACGAAGCCAGTCGCTTTTCGGAATTGCTGGTCGTCTCGTCGCGCTCCGGTCTGCCGCTACAGGCCATAGGCAAAATCATGGCGGCCTTGATTCCCGGCATCGGCGTCTTCACCATTCCGGTCTCGCTGCTGGTCGGCACACTGGTCGGTTTAGGGCGGCTGTCGGGCGATAGCGAAATCATCGCCTTGGGCGCAAGTGGCATGAGTCGCCTGCGAATGCTCAGACCGTTGATTGCTCTCGCCCTGCTGGTCGCCGCCGCCATGCTCTACATCACCTTCAATGTCTTGCCGCGTTCGATCAGCAATCTCAACGACATCAAATCGAATCAGGCAATGGTCTTTCAAGGCATCACCACGCAAATCAAGCCGCGCGTTTTTGAAGAGAGCATTCCCAAAAAAGTGATCTACATCGAAGACATAGACCGCACAACCAATCTCTGGCACAACATCTTCATCGTTGACACCAGCGACCGGCAAGGCGGCATGAAAATTTTTACCGCGAAAATCGGCGCGTTTCGCCAAACCGAAGCCGTGAAAGGCAAATCTCCGCTGCCGGAGTTATTACTGCAACAAGGCTCGTCGCATCAGACTTCGGTCACCAAATCCGTCACCGCCGCCCCAACTTTGGAACTGCCCAGCGAAGAAGAGGCCAGCGAACAAGCGACCGAACCGGAAGACCCGCCGAGTTTGAATCGTGATAAAAAACGCCAGAAATCCCAACAAAAATATACCACGGGGCGTTTCGACAGCATGACCATAGGCGTAGATTTGGCGGAAGACAAGAACGAAGACGCCGCCAGTGACAAGGCGCAAAAGCGCGATGTTGACGAGATGGAATGGAGCGAGTTGGTCAATTTCACGCCGCCGCAAGAAGAAGTCCGCGAGTGGCGAACCCAAATTCATAAACGGCTGGCTTATCCTGCAGCCTGTCTGGTCTTCGCCTTGCTCGGCGTCGGTTTTGGCATCAGCCACGTTCGCACCGGGCGCTCTTTCGGTCTGTTGCTTGGACTGGCCATCACCATCATTTATTATCTGCTGGCATTGTCAGGCGAACACGCAGCCATGTCGGGCAAGCTACCGGCGTGGCTCGGCGTATGGCTGGCCAACCTCGTGTTAAGCGCACTGGGCGTGGTCATCCTCGTCATTCAAAGGCGACCCGGAGCCGATGCCTTTGGCCTGTTGAGCAGTCTGCGTCACTTGTTGCCGGTGTCGAAAAAGCGTTCCGACTCGGCAATACTTCCAGCCGATCTTTCGCCCACGCCCAGCCTCGCCAAGCGAACCGCGACCCCCTCCCGGAGCGCCGTCAAAAAAATTCTTGCCTCGCGCTGGCCGCAACTGGTTGATCGTCTGGTCATCAGCGATTTGCTGCGCTTCTTCGTTTATATCGTCAGCGGCTTTTCAGTGCTCTTTATCATCATCACGCTTTTTCAACTATTAAAATCCATCACCAAACACAACATCGAATGGCTGGTGGTAATCAACTACCTGTTCTTTCTGTTGCCGCTGATTGCCAACTATACGACTCCGCTGGCGGCGCTGGTCGCGGTGATGATTACCTTTGGCGTGCTGCAAAAGACCAGTCAGGTGGTCGCCTTGAAAGCTTCGGGTTTGTCTATCTTCCGCTTGGCCACGCCCGCCATTTTCATCTCCTTGTTTCTTGCCGGTCTGATCTTTCTCAATCAAGACTACATCATGCCGTTCACCAATCCGCGACAAAATAATTTGCGCGCCCTGATCCGCAGCGGCCAGGAACCGGCACAGACCTTTTATCAAACTACCAATCAATGGCTTTACGGAGTGGATTCACGCATATTCAACTACGCTTACTTCAACCCTTCCACCAACACCTTTGCGGATTTGAATGTCATAGACTTGGCCAAAGAGCCTTTCGGCATACGTCGCCGCCTCTACGCTCGACGCGCCGTGTGGGACGCCCAGCAACGCGCCTGGGTGATGAAGGAAGGTTGGGAAAGAAAATTTGACGGCGATAAATTATTGGCCTACGAAGCGTTCAAAGAACGCTTGGTGCAACTGGAAGAGCAGCCCGATTATTTCCATAGAGATTTTCGTAACTCGCAATCGCTAACCTTTGCCGAGTTGCGTCAAAAGATCGGCGAACTTTCACGCGCCGGTTTCGATGTGCTGGATTTGAAGATCGCGCTGCAAAGTAAAATCGCTTTTCCCCTGACCTGTTTGATTATGGTGCTGGTCGGCTTGCCCTTCTCGTTTTCGGTAGGCAAACGCGGCGCGCTTTACGGCGTCGCCATAGGCATCGCCATCGGTCTGGCCTATTGGGGAACCATAGGCCTGTTTGAACAGATGGGGCGCTACGAAATTCTGCCGCCGGTGCTGGCCGCCTGGGGGCCGAATCTGTTATTCGGAACCGGCGGCATTTATCTGTTTCTGACTTCGCGCACCTGAAGTGACAGCAGATTTCTTCTTCGCACCGAAAGGCTCGTCAACCTTCTGAGTCGTGAAAAACGCCCGATTTTATTGATTATTTCTCTCTACTCCGCTGCATCGCAAGGGCATCAAGCCTCGTCTGCGGCTTCCCTCTGTAGCAGTTTCGCCAGCGCCTTTTGACTGCTCTCCCAATATAGCAAGGCCGTGGCTTCGGCAACTTCGCACCAGCAATACGCTTGATGCTCTCGTGTATCCAGGCGCACCGCACCGGGTTCAACCGGCAGCGCAAAACAGACCTCTTCATTATGAGTCACGCCGGGGGCGAAGCGCGCGCGCCACAATGGCGCGATGGCAAAGACGTTGGTGAGTTGGAGGTCTATCAATTCATCTTCGCGGCAAAGGATGCCGGTCTCCTCGAAGACTTCGCGGACGGCGGCCTGCCTGTGGGTTTCATCCGCTTCGAGCGAGCCGGTGACGAATTGCCAGAAACCGCCGTGACTCGCCAGGCGCTTGAGCAAAAGCACCTCGCGGCGCGCTTGGCGCAGTGAAAAGATCACTACCTGTATGGAGCGCGGCTGTTTATAAGTCATCGAAACCCGTATGATCCTTGGCTTGCGCCTTGATATGAGGAGGCAACCACGCAAGATGAATGGCAAGCAAAAAAACTGCCGATTTAGCTTGGCAGCTAAATCGGCAGACGATGAATAACTTGAAAACCAACATTCCGCCTATTGGATAAGGCCGAAAATACGGGTGATTTACTTCTTGGCAGCGCCCAGCACAGAATCTTTGGCAGCTTTGGCGACGCGAAATTTCACCACGGTTTTGGCAGCGATTTTAATCGCTTCGCCGGTTGCCGGGTTGCGACCCTTGCGGGCTTTGCGATGCGCCTTCACCAATTTGCCGATGCCGGGAACGGTGAATTCTCCATTCTTTTTGGTTTCGCGATAGGCGATGGCCGTCAAGGAATCCAGAAACTGCGCGGCGGCCTTTTTGTTGGTGCTGGTTACTTCAGCCAACTCGGCGGTCAATTGAGTCTTAGACATTTTCTTCACTGCTTTTGCGGTTGCCATATTTTTGTGTCCCTCTCCTAAAATTAATCTCTGCGTTCGACGCAGGAAGTCTTTAACGGTTTGTAAAACCACGACGCGAAGCCGCAGCGTGAGGTCGGTCGGTCGTGATTTCCGGCTGTCAAAAATTTGTTCAAGAACTTGGTTGAAGTCCTCAAACAAGCATGAGTGCGACGCCAAGATTACTACACCTGCGTTCAACTTGCAATCAAAAAAGTGTGAAAAAGCCTGATTTTATTAGTGAAAATTACTTTTTCACCGGGCTGCGCCGAGCTTTATTTTATTGCTGATTGACACCCATAAGAGCGGAGTCTAAAATCGAAGTATCTTGCAAAAAGGGAGTTTACATTTATGATGGGTCTTGGAATGCCAGAGCTATTAATTATTATTTTGATCATTGTCATCCTCTTTGGATCGCGCAAAATTCCGGAGTTGGCCAAAGGCTTGGGACAAGGCATACGGAATTTCAAAGAAGGAATGCACGGCGAAGAGACGCCGAAAATTGAAGCGCGCAAAGAAGAAAGCAAATAGCTGCGACGCGATTTTCCGCCTGCGTCAATCCATAGAGTTTCCAACCGGCTCGTCGAAGTCGTCGGTAATCAAGCGGCGACCGGCGTAGCCTGCTTCTATTTCGTGCCAGTAGTCAATCTCCGTCTCACCGATTTTCCAGCACAACAACACGATGCGGCCTTTGTAGGAACAGGGGAAATCAATCAACCCTTTGTCGAAATCCTTGATCTGCACACCCAGACGTTCGACCTCGCGCACGGCGCGGCCAAAGCTGGTGATGTGGTTTAAGTAATAAGCGCCGTAAGGGCTGCCGCCGCCGCCTTCGGAATTTTTCCTGGCGCGCTCAATATCGCTATGCACATTCATCAGCAAGCGGCGTTCGGCGCTGATGCGCTCCATCAGCTTGCGAACTCTGGGCAACAATAGGCGCGCCTCGGTCAACGTAAATAGTTTAATTTTACCTTCAGTTTCCATTTGCATAAACTTGACACTCAATCCTTATCGCTTCAACATCAGCCAGACGACCAGGTTCACCACTGCCGCGATGAGCAATCCGACCAAGGGATAAACTATCATTGCTTGGCGTATCGAAGCCAGCACCTGCGGCTCGTTTCCCTTGATTAAGGTGACGCGCCTGCCGCTCGCGGTGAAATCGGAAACGATGCCTTGCTTGCGGTTTGACCAAGTGCCCATTTTCATGCCTTGAATCCCCGTGTGCCTCCGGTTTGAAAATCGAATTGCAGTTGCAGCCTGGAAGTTTTTTTCCGCAAGCCGCACCACACTATTTCAAGCGATAGCCCAGCGGGTAAAACCCCGGCAGTTCAACCGGCAAACAGCCTTTGAATTCACGCTCGCCAAGCACCGCCTTCAAGGCCGCTTCTTCGGCAGCCGGATAATATTCGTAAGCCAATATGTAAGTCGGCAATTCGGGGATGAAGGAAAGCAGATAGGGACTGCCGTACAACACAAACGCCAGAGGCTTTTCGGCAGCCGACAACCCTTTCAAAAAATTCACCTCCCCGTCGCTCAAATCTATAGAGCCTTTATAAGCGGCTATGCGAACGAACGCATTGACGATGATGACATCGGCAAAGGTCGCCAGCTTGCGAATCAATTCAAATTCCAGCGGCGAGGTTCGAGGCGTCACGCTCACGTTAATGGTGTTTTTGTGACGCTGCAACAAGCCGGTCAAAAAGGTTTTGCCGGGGACAAACGGCGGCACCGCTTCGCCGCTGTCAACCAGGGAAATACACAGCACACGTTTTTCCGGCGTCAATTTCAACGGCAACACTTGGCGATTGTCGCGCACCAAGGTGATGGCGTTTTGCATGATCTCTGCCGCTTGCGCCTGATTTTCCGGGTTGCCAAGCAGCGCAGCGAGTTTATCCATATCGGCAAAGCGCTTTTTATCGAGTTCCATTTTCTGTTTTGCCGCCAGGATTCTTCGCACCGCTTCATCGAGCTTGGCTTCTTTCACGTCGCCCGTTTGCACTGCCTGTTTCATGGCATTGAACGCCTTTTCGACGCTCGGCGGATACAACAAAATATCCGCGCCCGCTTTGAAAGCGCGCACCGCCGCTTCACCTTCCGGGTATCGCGCCGCCACGCCGCGCATCGTCAAAGCGTCGGTGAAAATGACGCCGGTAAAACCGATGTCGTGGCGTAGTATATCGGTCAACATTTTCGGCGAAAGCGTCGCCGGGGTGTTATCGGCAACAATCTGCGGCAGCGCGATGTGCGCGCTCATCACGCCGCCTACGCCTTCTTCAACGGCAGCGCGAAACGGCGGCAATTCGATTTTATCCAGGCGCGCCCGGTCTATATCTACGACCGGCAATTCCAAGTGCGAATCGGTGGAGGTGTCGCCGTGACCGGGAAAATGTTTCGCGGTTGCCATCACCCCAGCGCCCTGCAAACCGCGTATGTAAGCGCGAGCCATGCGCGACACCAACTGCGGTTCGCCGCCGAATGAGCGGATGTTGATGACCGGATTGCGAGCGTTGTTGTTGACATCAACGACCGGATAAAAATTGACATTGACGCCGATGGCTTTGCATTCTTCGGCGGCTATGCGTCCGGCTTGAAACGCCATCGCTTCGTTATTGGTCGCGCCTATCGCCATGCCTCTGGGCAGACGGGTCGCGCCGATGAAGCGATAGCCGACGCCGCCTTCAAAATCGGCAGTGATAAAGAGCGGCAGCTTCGACATTTTCTGCATACGATTAATCAACAACGCCACCCCCGTCGGTTCATGCAAAGTCGTCACATCGCCCAGCATATGATAGCCACCCACATGAAATTGCGTGATGTCGCGTTGGATTTCTTTGAAGGCCTCGCTGTTCTCGGTCAGAAACATTCCCACCGTGGCGGGAATAATTAGTTGCCCGATTTTTTCATCGAGTGTCATCGCCGCCAGTTGAGCATCCACCCAGTTCGGCGCGACTGGCTTGGCTTTGGCCTTCGCTTTTTGCGACACAAAAGCCAGAACATTGGAAGCGTTGAGGAGTAAGAGGACGATTAATATTTTTTTCATTTGAATCATAACTCTGTTTCACTTGCGTGCGGCTAAAGCTGAACGTGATGCCCGGCTGCCAATAGAGCGGCGATGGCGTCTTGCAATTTCTCTGCTTTGACGAGCAGATAGTCGGTGTCGAAAGTAGAGAGGGCAAAGATACTGATTTCGGCTTCTGCCAACGGCAAGGCCAGCGCAGCTAAGATACCAGTCAAAGCAAACGCAAGCGTCCCTGCGACTTTCAAACCGCGCCAACCGCTTTCACATAGCACCGCTTCGGGAACCAGACTTTGCCGACAGACGACGGACCATTCATCAGGCGTTCGCGTGACCGAAAAGAACGCTGCGCTCAAAGCCCAATCCGGCAACGGCGCATCGTGCGGCAAACGACAGACCGCCAGAGTATCCGGCAGAACAACAAGCGTGAGTTGCGTATCGGTCATGGGCTTGAAAGAAAATGCTGAAGTGAGTTTCGCTGACGGCGTTTCGATTAACCTAAAATTTCCTCAATCGAAAGTTTCAAGTTCGGCAGTTTCTGAATCGTCAACGACTGACCGCGCTTGAGCGTTTGCACCTGCGTGTATATGCCGCTGACAGGTTTTGCGTAAACTTCGACAACATCGGCGGACAGATTGACGAGTACGGCTTGCGGAATTTTCGCTCGCGCATACAAAGGCATTTTCACTTCCCGATCATATTCCACAGTGCTATCGGCAACTTCGATAACCAGCAAAATGTCTTTCGGTACGGGAAGCCTTGCGGCATAAAAATCGGCGCGATATTTCAACAAAGCTAGGTCAGGCTGCGGCTCTGAAAAACTGCTGGCCTGCACAGGATTTTGCACAGTAGTCGTTGCCTGATCACCGCTTCTGCGAATCAGCAGGGTTGTTACTCTATTCACACAGGATGCATGACGTTTGCCAATTGGACTCATTTCAACGATCTCTCCTTCAATCAGTTCCACTCGTTCGTCTTCTTTGAGAACGCCGGCCTCGACCATCGTGTGATAGTCTTCGACGCTGAAGGAATACCGTCGCACCTTCAAAGCTTCAAAGGGAACAGGGGTTGGGGTCACGGCAGGCAACAAGATTCGCTTGTTGATTTTTGCCTTCTGAACTTCAGCAGACATTTTGTATAACTCCTTGAAGGGTCGCGAAAGCAACCTCAACTGATTCGTCATCAACGTATGAAACCGCGCAGTTCTTCGATGCGCTGGCTCAATTCCGCAGGCGTCAGGCTGCGATATTTTTCCGGTATCATTTCCCGCGAGGTCGCTTCACGCGCCGCTACCAACATCTGATACTCGACCGCCAATTCATCACGCGCCGGAGTAAATTCACCGGCGACCGCTTCGATATCCTGCTGCGTCACCTTGTCGCGCCCGTCCATCTTGGCAACGCGCCGCGAACGTATCAGCATGGATTCAATGTCTGCACCCGACAGCGTCAATTTATTTTTCGTGATCGGATGCCAGTCCGTAACTTTATGCTCAATCTTATTTTTCCGCACCATCGCTTCGACAACTTCCAAGCGGTCTTTTTCGGTTTCCGGGTAAAACAGCGAGATGTGTTCTTCAGCGCGTCCTTGACGTTTCAAATCAATCGGCAGTAAATCCGGGCGCGAAGTCATCAATATCCACAGTATGCGCCCACGATTATTGGTATTGCCCATAGATGCCGCGAGCTTGGAAAAGATGCGCGCATCGACGCCGGAATCGCCGCCGGAATCGCGGCTCCCCAAGGTCGCGTCGGCTTCGTCAACCAAAACGACTATCGGCGCAAGGGTCTGTAACAGGTTCAAAATCTTTTCGAGATTGGCTTCGCTGGAACCGACCCAGCGTTCGCGGAAATTTTTAAACGCTACGACATTCAAGCCGCAATCGTGCGCGAAGGCTTCGGCTAAAAACGTCTTCCCTGTACCGACCGGCCCGGAAATCAATATGCCCATAGGCACTTCTTCGGTGCTGCCTTCGAGCATGGTTTTGGCGATGGATTTCATGTACTCTTTGGCTTTGGTCATGCCGCCTACGGCATCCAGCCCGTGACGCGGGTGAACGAATTCGACCAAGCCCACGCATTCAGCTTCGATCAACTCTTTCTTCTTCTGGCGAATTTTCTCAACCGTCAAGCCGTCGCTGTCGGCGGCAGCGCTTCGCAACAGCGAACTCAGATGTACGCGATTCAAACCCGAAGTCATCAAAGACATCTGCTCATCGTTGACGCTCTCCAGTTTCAGGTTCGGCAACTGTTCGCGCTGATAGCGGATGAACTCCAAGCGTTCGACATCATCAGGATAGGAAATTTCGATACCCGCAAGGCGCGAGTTCTGGCGTATGCGCGGGTGAATTTCGGTGACGTTTTCGGTGATTAACACAACGATGTTATCTTTCTTCAACAGCCGCGAACTGGTAATCCAGCGTTGAAAGGCGACCAGATTGGTGCGGTCTTCGCCGGACATATAACTGATGTCGCCAGTCGGAATCACGGTGTCCAAAAAATTAATGATGACGGCGACCTGCTCGCCATACAGTAAAAAATATTCCAGCAAAGGAATGGCGCGCGCCGGGTCTTTGGGCAAGTGTTTAAGCAATTCGCGGCTGCCCACCGGGTCGGCGACGCGCAGCAAATTGGTAAAGGCGCGTTCGGCTTCGGTTGACCCGAACTTGATACCTTCGCTGCGATTATAGGTGAGCAGGTGTTTAGTGCCGACCAGTTCCAGTTGCAGATAATTGAGCAAGCTAATGTAGTCTTTGCCCGCACGCACCAAATCATAAATGTTGCCGTGCAGCAGAAAGTGACTGGCTTCACCGGCGTAATACTTGCGCGCCATCTTGGCCGCCCACGTCGGCAGTTGTTCAATTTCGTCTATGAGTAATCGTGATCTTGCTGACATAGTATTCAGAGGTTTGCTTTCATAAAATAAATGACCGTAGTGATTTTGTGTACAATAAAACGCGGCTCAATTCCAGCAACTTCATGATGGTGGGTGTATTTTTTCCAGCCAGACAATTAAATCATTTTTGTTGGAAAATTCTAAAAGCGCCTCGCCGAGTTTTTCCAGTTGAGCAAGCGATAAGGCTTTGACTCGCCCTTGCAAACGTACCGAGACCGCGCCGATTTGACGATTCAGTAGGCGTAAAATCAGCGCCTGCGCCTCCTGACGTTTGCCTTGTTCAAGCCCCAGCTTTTTGCCTTTCTTAAGACCTCTCTCCTCGCCTTGCTTGAGGCCTACCTTAATGCCTTCTCTCATCCAGCTTGTAGTAAATTCCATAACCTTCTTTCTCCTTCGCGGTTCAAGTTTAGCAATTTCCTTTTCAAATGTCGCTTGCTCCTGCGCCGTCAACTTCAAGTAGGTATCAACGAATCTTGAGATCAAGCGCATCCGCGCTTTGTTCAGTTGCAAACTTGTCATCAACCGCAAACATTCAAGTTTCACCAAAGGTCGCTCTTTAGAGCGGTTTTCATATGGGTGTACTGACCCCCCTATCGTTGAGCAGCGGTCTTCGACCGCGCGCCGGTCTTCGACCGCCGCTCAACGGGTTTGAGGTTTCCGTAATCTCAAACCAAAACCGCTCTAAGTAGGTTTGCGTATATCTTTTGAAAAAGATTTATTAAAAAGCCTGAAAAATAAGGGTTTTCTGTGATTATTTTTCAAAAAACTTTTGCCTACCTACTTAGGGAGGGCTTGCGTGCGAATCCAAGCCCTCCCTTACGGTCTTACTTTTACCCATAAGTCAGAACTTCATCAACTGCGATAGTTTTTTAGCCCGCGAAGCGGGCGATAGCATATAGCCCAGTGCGTCAGCGCTGGGTAAAT
>JACQDB010000153.1 GCA_016201275.1 Acidobacteriota bacterium | reverse complement strand
GGTTGTCCTTAAAAGTAAAAGCGAAGGAGTTGGGCAAAACGCTCTATCAAGTTCGCACAGATTTGTTTCGAGACTATCTGCGCGCAGAACTCAGAAATCCGCGAATCCCGGTCTTTCAAGGTGTTTGAGCGAAAGTCCTGCAAAAAAAGCGACTCACCAACGCGCCCAAATTTTAGAAACCACTGGCAACCAAAGGGCGGCGACTGCTAAACTGCGAACCTGAAAGTCATTCATAATTATGATTCAACAAAGGAGCGTACCCATGACCTATCCTGAAATTGAGACGTTTGTTCGTAATTGGAACTACACACATCAACAGACCTCGCGCATCGTCCGCGCCGCGCCGCCAGACAAGATGGAATGGCGACCCAAAGAAGGAATGTTCACTTTGCGCGAGTTGGTGTCGCATTTCCCGCAAGCCGAGCAAGCCTTCATTCGCACCGCTATGGATGGCGGCTATAAAAAAATTGACCTGGATTTATCCAGCCGCACGCCCGAAGAGATCGCCAACATCTTTGATGAAAATCATGAGAAGTTGGCCGCCGAACTTTTGACGCTGACCATGGAACAACTCAACCGCGAGATTGAATTCGGTGGCCATAAACTGCGTTGCCGAGATTTATTGAAAGTGTTGGTCGAACACGAAATTCATCATCGCGGACAGTTGTACACCTATTTTCATTTGGCCGATGTCGAGCCGCCGAAACTCTACGCCTAAACGGCAAGGCAAAAGTAAAAACGCAAATCAACCGCTATGGCAAAATCCGGCAAGCGTATGACAAAACGGAAATCCACGTCTCCGCAAAAGGGCGCTGTTCCTCCTGCCAAAGCTGCGCGCCCAGCGTCAACTAAAGCTGCGTCTGCGGACCACGCTACGGTTTCGACTGCGAAAAAATCCGCCGCCGGATTCGAGCGCGTCTTCGAGCAAATTTATCGGCTGGTGTTACGCATCCCCGCAGGCCGCGTGATGACTTACGGCCAGATTGCCCGTTTGCTTGATGAACGCTACAGCCCGCGCTTGGTTGGTTGGGCAATGCACGCCACCCCGAAAGACGCGCGCAACATTCCCTGGCATCGCGTGATCAATGCACGCGGCAGCACTTCGACAGGGCGTTTGATTTTGCACGAACCCGATTTGCAACGCCTGTTGCTGGAACACGAAGGCGTGATTTTTAATGACAAAGCGCAATGCGACCTGAGCGTTTATCAATGGTCGCCCGTCGAGCGCAAACCGAAAGTCAGTGCGCCGACGAAAACGCGCCAGCAAATCAAGGCGAGTTCAACATCCAAAACGAAATCGCCAACGACTGGAAAGAAGAACTGATGGACATAACGCCCGACATCGAAGCCAAAATCCGCGAGCGCTTCCAGACCAATCACTTCCCGCGCTTGCTTGGCATCGAGATTGATTCGATAGACGACAGCACGGCGCGTTTGAGCGTCGAGGTCACTGAAAAATTATTGCAACTGGCAGGCGTGATGCACGGCGGTGCTATCGCTACCTTGATAGACACCGCCGTAGCGATGGCCATCGTCAGTGTCTCTGAGCCGCACGCCAAATTCACCACGGTTGAACTGAAAGTAAATTATTTGCGTCCGCTCAAAGAAGGCCGCATCGTCGCCGAGGCGCGCTTGATTCAAAACGGTCGCCGCATCATCGTCGCCGAGTGTGATGTCTTTGACCCGCAAGGCAAACTCGCCGCCAAAGGTTTGTTGACCTACATACGGCTTTAGCACTGGGTGAGCGAAAAATCTGCGTGGCGCAATTGACGAAAACCTCGGAAAGATTTGCCTATGCTGTTCATGATTATCGAACACTTCCGCGACAACGATATACTGGAGATTTACCAAAGAATCCCTGATGAAGGCCGTATGCTTCCCGACGGATTGAGCTATGTGGATAGCTGGGTGGAGGCAAACTTCAATCGCTGCTTTCAGCTTATGGAGTGCAGCGACCTGCGTTTATTGCAAGAGTGGACGCTCAAGTGGCGCGGCGCAGGCGTCACCTTTGAAATCATTCCGGTCGTCAGCAGCAAAGAGTCACAAGAGGTCGTCGCCCCTTGGCTGCATCCGCTATCATCACCACTGCCTGAAGGGTGAAAGCGGGTGAACATTTTACGACATGGTCGGTACAACGCCGCTCCATCATTCCGGCAGCAAAACTGCCGCAAGCGAAAGCGCAGGTCTCAATGAATACCACAGATTTCAATGCTCTATACCAACACATGGAATGGGCCGATGCCACCGTATGGAAAGCGGTGCTGGCATCGGCAAACGCACAAAGCGATACGAAGTTGCGCGACTACCTGTACCATTTGCACATGGTGCAACGAGCGTTCCTGCGTATATGGCGCAATGAACCACGCGACACGCCTTTCCCGACTTTCGAGGATGCGCCGTCGTTGATGTCGTGGGCGCGTGCTTACTACACAGAAGCCTTCGCGCATCTCGCAACGCTCAATGATGAGCAACTGGCGCAACCCATGATTATGCCTTGGGCAGCGATGGTCGAGCAGCGGCTGGGTCGCCCACCCGAAGCCACTACGATTGGCGACACCGCTCTACAAGTGACGCTGCACACTTTGTATCATCGCGGACAAGTGAATGCTCGCCTGCGTGAAATTGGCAGCGAGCCACCTTTGGTGGATTACATCGCCTGGGTATGGATGGGCAAACCGTCGCCCGATTGGCCTGCCCTTACGTCTTGATTAGAAGATGCAAAGGGTTTACAAATAATTTGCTTATCATTACTTCCGGCACTGTTTCCGACAGGTCGTCAGCCAGATGATTTATGGTTTTTGCCCTTGCAACAGATGAATTAACTTTATACGTGTTTCCTGATGAGGTCACAGCAATATCACACTGCGAAGGGATTGATGTTGAAGCAGCTATTTGGCTTTTCTGGAATAATGAAGGCGTTCCTCTGACCGTAGAATTCACCATTCCAATTAAGCGTGGAATGTTTTCGATAACCAACCCTACATATCACCTTGTCCAAAACCGCGAATTTCTTCAAGCCCCATTGCTCGAAGCACTCGAAGATACTGAGGCTGTTGAAGGTCAGCCGCCGCTCAACTCTGTGACTGCCATTGAGTAATATTTAACTTCACGATCAAGTAAAACATCACTGCGTTAAGTCTTTCAACTTTTACTGCATCCAAGCCATGCCGAGCCGCCGTTTGAGTAAATCCACAGCGACCGCTACAATACCCATTTTAATGAAGAAACCCGGTTGGTAAATCAGTTGGCTTGCGGCGAACCCGCGTGGCGAATTTTTCGTTGACCTGATATGACTCCTTTCAAAAGACTGCTCCGTTACTTCGCGCCCTACAAAGGCAAAATCGTCTTCGGCATCATTTGCGTCTTTATGACCAACCTCGTCAAGCTCACCGCGCCTATCGCCATACGCAATGCCGTTGATGCACTCAACACCGGAGTCACCCATGCGGTACTGCTTCAATATGGCGGACTGGTGGTATTAATCAGCATCGTGCAGGGGGTTTTTTTATTCACCCAGCGCCGCGTCCTCATCAATATGTCGAGAGACATCGAATACGACCTGCGGAACGATTTTTACGACCACCTACAGCGCTTGCCGTTCGAGTTTTATCAGAAAAATCGCACCGGCGATTTGATGGCTCGCGCCACCAACGACCTCGGCGCAGTGCGTATGATTGTCGGCCCCGCGTTGATGTATTCGGTCAACACTATCTTTTCCTTTATCCTGATGCTGCCGATTATGGCGCGCATCAGCACCCGCCTGACGTTGTTGGCATTTGTTTCGATACCGCTTGTCGCCTTCGCCACCCAGTATTTTTCCAAGCGCATACACGACCGCTTTCAAGACGTGCAGGAATATTTCGGCACGGTGTCGAACCGCGCCCAGGAATCGCTGTCCGGCGTGCGCGTCATTCGCGCCTACACGCAAGAGCAAGCCGAAATCGAAAGCTTCAAAGCGGTCAACCGCGAATTCGTCAATCGCAACTTAGGCTTAATCCGTTTGTCCTCGGTCTTTCATCCGATGTTGCAATTTTTCATCGGACTGGGCTTCATCGCTGTCCTCTTGTTCGGCGGCAAACTCGTGGTCAATGGTTCGATCAGCGTCGGCCAATATTTTCAATTCAATTTATATCTGGGCTATCTGGTATGGCCGATGATTGCGCTCGGCTGGGTGATTAATATTTTTCAGCGCGGCATGGCTTCGATGGGACGCATGAATCAAATCATGGAAATCGAACCCGCTATACGCGACACCGCAGAGACCCAGGAGATCAAAGAGATCGCTGGCGAAATCGAATTCCGCAACCTCACCTTTCATTATGACAACGCCATCAGACCGGCGCTTGCAGACCTCAACCTGCACATCCCCGCAGGGCAAACCGTAGCCTTTGTCGGCGCAGTCGGTTCGGGCAAATCCACCTTGATGAATTTCGTGCCGCGTTTGCTGGATGCCGAACGCGGACAGGTGTTGATTGACGGTCGCCCGATTCGGGAAATCCCTTTGCAAGTGCTGCGTTCTTCGATTGGCTACGTGCCGCAGGAGACCTTTCTGTTCAGCGAAAACATTGCCGAAAACATCGCCTTCGGGGTTGACGACGCGACTCGCGAAGAGGTCGAAGCAGCGGCTGCCGAAGCGGGCATCGCCGACGACATAGCGGAATTTCCCAAAGGCTACGAAACCATTTTAGGCGAACGCGGCATCACGCTTTCCGGCGGCCAGAAACAACGCACGGCGATTGCCCGCGCGTTGATACGCCGTCCGCGAATTTTAATCCTCGACGATTCGCTCTCCGCCGTTGATACCTACACCGAAGAAAAAATTCTCGGCCACCTGCGAAGCATCATGCGCGGACGCACCAGCCTGATTGTGTCGCATCGCGTGTCAACCGTGAAAGAAGCGGATGTCATTGTCGTCCTCGAAGAAGGTCGCATCATCGAACGCGGCACCCACGATGAATTGGTCGCACGCCACGGCGTGTACGCAGAGTTATACACCAAACAGTTGCTCGAAGAAGAACTGGCAGCTAGTTAAGACAGGAACCAATGGCAGATCATCACGAAGAAGAAGTGTTAGGCAAAGCCTACGACTCGCGCTTGATGCGACGTATGCTGAAATACCTGTGGCCGTATAAATGGTACGCGCTGACCTCGTTGGTGCTGACCATAGTGAGCGCCCCGCTGTCACTGGCCGGGCCGCCGCTTACCAAAGCCGCGATAGATATTTTCCTCGCGCCTGACGTCAATAAACCGTTGACCGGCTTTGCGCTGTTCATCAAAAACGCTGCCGACCGCCTGGGCTTTGGTGCCAACGCCTATCAAGGCATCGCCTTCATCGCCATTCTCTTTTGCATCGCCAGCATCTTGGCATTCACGGTCAGCTACACACAATCGGTAGTGATGCAGAAGATGGGTCAATACATTATGTATGACTTGCGGAAAGAGATTTTCGCCAAGTTGCAAAACCTGGACGTGCAGTATTATGACCGCAATCCGGTTGGCCGTTTGATGACGCGACTGACTACGGATGTGGACGCGCTCAATGAAATGTTCACCGCCGGTGTCATCGTCATCTTTGGTGATCTGGCGATGATTGGTTACATCGTCATCTGGATGTTTCAATCGAACTGGCAACTGGCACTGGTGTCGTTCTCCATCGTGCCGTTGCTAGTCGTGTTGACGACATGGTTTCGCCTGGGGGCGCGCACCTCTTTTCGCTCGGTTCGCACTCGCATCGCCCGCATCAACGCTTTCTTGCAGGAACATATCACCGGTATGCCGGTCGTGCAGTTGTTCAACCGCGAAGAAAAAGCGATGAGGCAGTTCAAAGAGATTAACCAGGCGCATCGCAAAGCCAATATTGACACCATATTTTTCTACGCTGTCTTTTATCCTGCAGTAGAAATCGTCGGCGCTTTGGGCATCGCTTTGATTATCTGGTACGGCGGCGGCAAAGTGATTCAAGGCGTGGTCACTATCGGCACGCTGGTCGCGTTCATCCAACTGGCGCGGTCGTTTTACGAGCCGATTTCCGACATCAGCGAAAAGTACAATATCCTGCAAGCGGCGATGGCGGCTTCCGAACGCATCGTCAAGTTATTGGACGAACCGGTGAAGATTCAATCGCCCGCAACGCCCGTTACACAGGGACGCGCCGCCGGGCGCATAGAATTTCGCCACGTCTGGTTCGCCTATAAAAACGAAGACTGGATTTTGCGCGACGTATCGTTCACCGTCGAACCGGGCGAAAAGGTCGCCTTCGTAGGCCACACCGGCGCAGGCAAAACGACGATCACCAATCTGTTGTTGCGGTTTTATGAAATCCAGCGCGGCCAGATTTTTTTGGACGATGTGGATATACACGAACTGGATTTGCAGGAATTGCGCCGCAATTTCAGCATCGTCTTGCAGGATGTGTTTCTGTTTTCCGGCAACATCGCCGACAACATCAAGCTGGGCACCCATACCATCAGCGCCGCGCAATTGCAGGCGGCCTCAAAAGAGGTTCACGCCGACCCCTTCATTCAACGCTTAACCGATGGCTATCAAACCGAAGTGCGCGAACGCGGCGCGGGATTATCGGTGGGGCAGAAACAACTAATCAGTTTCGCACGCGCCCTGGCGCACGATCCGCGTGTGTTGATTCTGGATGAAGCGACCAGTTCGATTGATACGGAAACCGAGTTGCTGATCAAAGACGCCGTTGAACGCTTGATGGAAGGCCGTACTTCGTTGGTCATCGCGCATCGTCTTTCGACCATTCAATCGGTTGATAAAATTATCGTGATGCACAAAGGCGAAATCCGCGAACAAGGCACACATCAGGAATTGCTCAACGAACGCGGCCTCTACTGGCGTTTGTATCAGTTGCAATTTTATCAGGACTTCAAACAGGAATTCGCCGAAAGCGTCGCCGATGATTAACCGACGATAGGCGATTTCACCCGGATTCTATTTGATAGCTTTCGCCAACGCGAGGTAATAAAATACTGATGATAAAGCGGCTTTTTAGTGGACTGCTGTTCTTTATGTTGCTGTTGGCGTTGTTGCTGGCGTTCAGCACAGGGATCGGCTTTCTGTTGCATTTGGTACTGCCCTCGGTTGAACTGGGGCTGTGCATTATCATCGTGGTGCTGGCCGTCAGCGTAATTGCCAAGCTCTTATGGAATTTACAAGCACCCGCAGGCGACGACGATGAGGAAGCCCTTCCTGAAATCCCTTCGACGGAAAGAATTTACCTGCTGGAGCCAAACGATTTCCGGCGTCGGCGAAAGAAAAAATAAGCAGCAAGAACGCGCCTGCCGTTAAGCACTAGGGCAATTTGCCGAGCCTGTCTTTTCCTGTTGAAAGCGTCGCCGATGTCGCATCACGCCTCTTCATCAACGCCAGAAGCAGCGACCACAAATATTTTCAAGTCCGCGAAACGAACGACAGATGGCACGAAACCGGCTCCTGTAGCCGGTTTCAGGGTTTTGAGGATTAATACGCCAGTCGAAGACCGTCTCTTGCACGTCAACAAAGGTGGCATCAACGACCTTTGAAATCGGCTTTGCGTTTTTCCAAGAAAGCGTTGACGCCTTCTTCTTTGTCTTCGCTGGAAAAACAGATAGCGAACAGATCAACTTCGGCGTCAACCCCTTCTTTCAAATTCAAACGCGCCGCGTTCTTCACCGACGCCTTCGCCATCGCTAAAGCTACGGGACTCATCTCGGCAATTTTATTTGCCAGTTCCAGAGTCTTGGCTTCCAGTTCTTCGGACGACCAAACATAATTAACCAAGCCCAAATTCAAAGCTTCTTCGGCGGCAATAAAATCGCCCGTCAAGATCAACTCCATCGCCTTGCCTTCGCCGATGATGCGCGTCAGTCGCTGCGTGCCGCCGCCGCCCGGTATGATGCCAAGCTTGATTTCCGGCTGACCAAATTTCGCTTGCGTAGAGGCAACGCGAAGATCACAGGCCAAAGCCAGTTCGCAACCGCCGCCTAAACAGAAACCGTTAATCATGGCGATGACCGGTTTGGAAAAATCTTCGACGGCATCGAAGGCGCGACGGCCTTTCATGACAGCGCGTTGTTTGACGGCGGTCATGCCAGCGAATTCGCTGATGTCGGCTCCGGCGATGAAGGCTTTTTCGCCCGCCCCTGTGATGACCAAAACCCGCGCCTCTTCGTCTTGCTCCAAGGCGTCGAGCGCCGCCAGTATATCGCGGCGCGTAGCGCGGTTCAGCGCATTCAATTTATCGGGGCGATTGACCGTCAAGATGGCGACCCGCCCACGCTTTTCGAGCAAAACATTTTCCCATTCCATGATTGCCTCTCCTGAGTTTATTGATAGGAAATCACCACGTCGCCTTGCGGTTGCAGGCCGTGCAGTTCACTGCGCGAAAATCCGGTGTTGGCAAACATACTCGCCAATTCGGCAAAGGTGTAAGCATCGCCGCGTGGGGTCGAACAAAGCATGATTAAGGCGAAGGTGGCCGGCCCCGGAGGCGACACGCGATCTTCGTTCGGCACGAATTCCAGCGTATAAACTCTGCCGCCTTCGGCAAGTGAAGCGTGAACTTTTTTCAAAAAACTCTCGCAGGTCGGCACATCGAAATGATGCAGAAAATTGGTGATCAACACGATGTCATAAGGGCCGCCGAAATCCACTTCAAAGGCGCTACCCTTGATGCAATGATAGCGCTCGCTGATACCAGCTTTTTCGGCATTCTCTTTGGCGACGGTCAAAACATTGGCCCAATCGAGCGCCGTGATTGCGGCGTTGGGATATTTATGAGCGATGGAAATGCCGAACATCCCGTGGCTGGCGGCAACGTCCAGCACGCGCAATTTCTGCGCGGCGTCGCCGCCAATCAAATCGGCAATCTGCTGGGCAGCGGGGATCATCAACGGAGCCATGCCGCGTGCGAATTTTATCCACACCGGATTTTCCACCGACGTAGTGCCTTCTTCGGTTTGCACCGTGCCGCCTTTTCGCACCGCTGCGGCGACGTGCTGGAAATTTTCGGCAAGCGCTGGCGATAACAAAAATTCCATCGCCCCACCGACATAAGCCGGTGAATGGCGATTGAGAAAAATCGCCGAGTCCTGGGTGTTGAAATAACGCTGCTCCGCTTTGTTCAAAAATCCGATTACCGTCAGATAGTCGCAGAGGATTCGTATGCCGCGTTCCGAGGTCTTGCAGCGTTCGGCCAGTTGCGCGGCGGTTTCGCAGCCTTCTGCCAACGCCGCAAAGACATCGAGTTCTATCGCCGCTTTGATAGCCTCGGTGCGTTGATAGGCGTTGATGGTTTCAAAAAACAACAGCGGGGAGGGAGTGGCAGTTGGTTCACTCATGATTCACCTCTTTTCATAACTTGAATTGTCATTCGCCTCCGGCAAGCGCCCTTCATCTGTTGCGCGCTTGCCAGAAGCGAAAAGCTCTCGCAGACCAGCACAAGGCGTGAATTAATTCTTGCCGCCAGCGCCGCCGCTATACATTTCAAAGCCGCCCCAAATCTCATCTATGATGGATTTGTTGGCTTCAAATTTACTGTCGTCAGTATAGACGAACATCACATAATTATCGGTTATGTCAGTGCCGACGAGGATTTTCATTTTATATTTTTTACCAGCGGCATCAACTGAAGCCGCTTCGGCCACGGCATAATCATCGCTCTCGCCTTGAAGTTTTCCGGCGGTTACGGTCTCTTGCCAATCCTCTTTCATGATGCGGACAGCTTCATTGAGCAGGCTTTCTTTGGTTTCGGTTTTGTCCTTCCAGGCAAAGATGATGACGCCTATGCCGGAGGGGGTTTCGGCGGTGAAAGTATCCACGCCGCTGGCCGACGAGCTGTCGCCCTTCGAGCCTTCCGGCAGATAGAAGCCATAGCCTTTCACTTCATCAGAATAATAAATCCAATCCTTCGGGGTCGGCACTTTGTTAGGCACATCTTTGGTTTTCATGTCGGCAGGTTTGGCTTCATTCTTCAATTCGGCTTGGGGCTTGGGCGGCTCTTTTTTAGCGGCAGCGGCACTGTTGCTGTTCGCCGGTTTGCTGGTATTGGTTGCCGGAGCGGTCTTCCCGCCGCAGGCGCTGATCCATAAGGACAGCAGAATGAGGCTGCTGCTCCACAGTATTTTCTTATTCATTTTCATATCTCCATTGGGGTGAAGTTAATAAAATGCACGCGCCACGCGAGCGCGCACCGATAATAGTCTTTGAAAAAAGCAATTTGAGCAGAGGCTCAAAAGTGAACATCGTGATGGAAATCGCCCACAACTTTATACCCAAGGGCTCGCCCACAAAGTCTATTGAAAGGCTAGACACTAGCGCTTTGTTGCACAGGATTCAAGGAGTCAATCGTAGAACGGCGCAGGAGCCTCCGGGTTTAGGATTCCCACTGATAAAATCCTTCGCCGGTTTTTTTGCCAAGTTTGCCTTCAGCGACCTTCCTGCGGAGAATTTCAGGAGCGCGAAAGACCTCCGACTGCAATTCAGAAAACAGAGAATCGGCGATGTGCAAGCGCACATCCAGACCGACGAGATCCGTCAAGCGCAAAGGCCCCATAGGGTGGTTGTATCCCAACACCATCGCCTTGTCTATGTCTTCGGCGCTGGCTACGCCTTGCTCAAACATTCGTATGGCTTCCAGCCCCAGAGCAATGCCCAAACGCGAAGTCGCAAAGCCCGGCGTGTCTTTGACGGTGATAGCTTCTTTGCCGAGGCGCGCTGCAAAATCGAGCGCGGCTGCCAGAGTCTCTTGCGAAGTGTGATTGCCAACGACGATTTCCAGCAACTTCATGAGGTGAACCGGATTGAAAAAATGTAGCCCGATAACGCGGTCGGTGCGGGTCGTGGCAGCAGCGATTGCCGCAATACTTAACGAAGACGTGTTGCTCGCTAAAATCGTCGTCGCTTTGCACAGCTCGTCGAGTTCAGCAAAGAGCGTCTGTTTGGCGTCGAGTTTTTCCACCACGGCTTCGATGATTAAATCGGCATCGGCTGCCGCATCGTTGAGACTTGTGGAAGCTTGAAGCCGCGATAAAGCAGCGTTCATATCCGCCGCGCTCAACTTGCCGCGCTCAACCCCTTTCTGCAAATTCTCTTTGATGTGCGCCACCCCACGCGCTACGAACTCTGCATTCAAATCTTCCAGACAGACCTTGAATCCCGCTTGCGCGGCGACTTGAGCAATGCCATGCCCCATCGTTCCCGCGCCAATCACTGCGATTTTTTCTATTGCCATATGCTCCTCAAAAAATTTAGCACTTGGAATCGCCAAGCTCTTGATGAAAAAATTGCGCTTTTCCATCACTCCAAAAAATTTATAACGACCCAGTCGTATTTGCCCCGCAGGCGCACAGGAGATTAGCCAGTGGTGAAGGCACTGGAAGCAAGTCGTACAAAACCTTCGCGCCCTGAAAGGGTGTAGGAGATGTGTCGCCGCAAGTCTCCACCGCTCTTTCAGAGCGCGACCTTCAAGCCGCCTTCGCCTTCCCGTGGCTCTACCACTGGCTAATCTCCTGTGCGCCACGGCGCAAGAACCCTCAGCCATTTAATTTTCAACCAGGCTGTGTCGTTACAAAAATTTATGGCGGCGGCAATCTCTTTTTGAAACAGACGATGCGCTCTACTTCTTCATAGCCTAGCCGCGCATGAGCTTTTTGACTGACCAGGTTTTCCAATTCGGTGTCGGAAGCCATCTCTACACAGCCTTGCGACATCGCCCACGCTTCAGCGGCTTCAACCAGAGCGCGACCCACGCCTTGCAAACGCGCGCCCTCGTCAACATACCAGCCTTCTATATACCCCACGCCATCGGTCGAGCAACCCTCGGCATAAGAGCGAATCGAAACTTCTATGAAGCCTTGCAAGCCGCCCGTTTCGGTGTCGCAAACCAACACCGCATCCTTGGCATCGTTGACCAGCATATTCTTAATTTCGGCTTCGTGTTCTTCACGCGAGCCTTGCGGCCAGAGCGCAAAGTGCATTCTCAGCCATTCCGCTTCATCTCCTGCTGCAACCGGTCGTATTCTCATGTTTCCTTTTCGGCAACGCGCCATCCTTGCGGCTCTGGGGCGTGCGTGAAAATTGTTTGCCGATAAAAAATAACTTTGCAGTCTTTGTCCTTTCACGCCTTGATGAATTTTTGGTAGTGGTCAAGGAGGAGAGCAAAGAAAAGTTTGGCGTTGCGCCTTCAGGCGGCGGCTGCCGCAAACCATACAACCGTCTGAAGACGGAACGCCAAACTCCCTCTCTCCTCCTTGCTCCACCACCGAATTTTTTTTCGCGCCCAAACGCCAAGATCGCCATAGCGATAAAATTGCTCACGTAATTTTTTGCGTGGCGCGAAGCATCTCGACAATCGCTGTGGGCGCTTTATCTGGAGAGCCTGCGTTGAACGGCGGTTGCGGGTCATATTCAATCATTAGTTGAATGGCTTGCGCTACCGTTTCGCCGCATTCCAGCGCCACCAAAGTCAAAGCCATGTCAATGCCTGCTGAAACTCCTGCGGCAGTAATCACCTTGCCATCTTTGACAAAGCGTTCTTGCACCGCTTCTGCGCCAAGCATTCGTAACGTATCCATCGCCAGCCAATGCGTTGTCGCTTTCAAGCCTTGCAAAAGTCCCGCCGCGCCCAATATCAAAGAGCCTGTGCAAACAGAGGTCGTCCACTTGCTGGTTTCATGAACCTGACGCAACCATTCATGCGCCACTGCATCTTTCATCATGGCTTGCGTGTAAGCCGTACCTGGAACCAACACTATGTCGGGCTTGGTTACTTCATCGAGCGCATACTCGGCATTCAATAAGGCATAGCCCGCATCTGTATGTTTAATGCCTTTCTCTCTGGCAACGAAGCGCACTTTCGCATTCGGCATGGAGCGCAAAACTTCATAAGGTCCTATGGCATCAAGCGCGGTCATTTGTTCGTAAAGCAGAATGGCTATTTCCATCTCATCTACTCCTAATCTTGAAGATTTATTAAATCAACTACGAACTTTTTACCGTATGAAAATAACCACAGAAACCACAGATTACACAAATCAAAGACGAATTATCTACGCGCAAATTCGTCTTTAATTCAGGGGCATTCAGTTTTCACCATGAAAGAGAATGAGTTTAAAATTCATGTCCAGATGGAACGCAGATTAGGCGGATTGGGCGGATTAGGCGGATCAATGACGCAGTTGATCCGCCTAATCCGCCCAATCCGCCCAATCCGATTTCTATCAGAACTTCTGCTGCAAGAATTTTCAGTTTCATCGTAGAGAACTGAATGACCCTGATTTGATTCGTCATCTTCGGGTAATCTGTGGTTTCATACTCTGCAACAAAACAAGCAGGGCATTTTTAATTGAGCGAAATATGACCACAGAAAACACAGACACCGACAGACAAACCCTTAGCGCAGACGAGCGCGAGTTAGGCAAACTCGGATACGCGCAAGAGCTTTTTCGCACCATGGGCGGTTTTTCCAACTTCGCCATTTCGTTTTCCATCATCTCCATACTGACCGGCGCGGTGACGCTTTACGGACATGGCTTGACGATGGGCGGACCTGCTGAAATGGCTTTTGGTTGGCCGCTGGTGACGGTCTTCACTTTGACGGTTGCCTTGAGCATGGCGGAACTCGCCTCGGCCTTGCCGACCTCCGGCGCTATGTATCATTGGTCGTCGAAACTCGGCGGCAAAGGTTGGGGATGGTTCACCGCCTGGTTTAATATCGTCGGCAACATCACGGTGCTGGCCGGTATTGATTACGGTTGCGCGCAATTCGTCACGCCCTTAATCGGCTTGGCTGCGACAACAAAAAACCTACTACTCGTTTATGCAGCAATATTATTTTCACACGCTTTCATCAATCATTACGGCATACGGCTGGTGGCCTGGCTCAATGATTTCAGCGTCACGGTTCACATCATAGGGGTGATTGCTATCGTCTTGGCGATTCTCTTTTTCGCCCCCAAACAACCGCTCAGTTTTTTCTTCACGCGAGTCACCAACAACGCCGAAGGCTTTCCCTATTGGTGGGCCTTCATCATCGGTTTGTTGCAAGCGCAATGGACGTTCACGGGCTACGACGCTTCGGCAAGCGTCTCGGAAGAAACCGTTGACCCGCAACGTCGCGCTCCTTGGGGCATAGTGACGGCGGTGGTGGCGTCAAGCATCGTCGGTTATCTGTTGCTCTTTGCCTTGACCTTGGCGATTAAAGATATTCCATCGGTGCTTAACGCCACAGACGCCAGCGGCAACCCGGTTCCGGCGGTGATTACGATTTTGCAAACCGCGCTTGGCGCACGAGCGGGAACCTTGTTTTCGGCGCTTGCGGCAATGGCTATGTGGTTTTGCGGCTTGTCGGCAGTGACTTGGTGTTCGCGTGTGGTCTTCGCATTTGCTCGTGATAATGGCTTGCCCGCCTCAAAGTTGTTCAAGCAGGTCAACAAAAAACATCAAACGCCCGCGCCCGCTATTTGGCTCTGCGTAGTGGTCGCGTTTGCCACAGCCCTCTACAGCGAGGCCTATCCGGTCATCACTTCGATCAGCGTCATTGGTCTCTATTTTTCTTACATCATTCCGATTCTTCTGGTCTTTCGCGCACGACGAGTTGATCCGAACGCCATGCACAAAGGGCCTTGGAATTTAGGTCGCTACAGTTCGTTGATAAATTTAATCGCCATCGCCTGGGTCGCCTTCATCAGCGTGATTTTGAGCTTGCCCGATAATAAGCGCGCCGGAAAAGCTATCGCCGCCCTGACCATCGTGCTGACGCTGTGGTACGCCATCAGTGAACGCAAACGCTTCAAGGGCCCCGCGTGGATGAACGAAGTTGGGGAGTGAGGGAGTAGGGGAACAGGGGAGAAGGGGTGTGGAGAGAACCTGAAACACGGCTATGAAGCATAGGGAATTTTTACAGACTTTCACGCTTGCCAATGAATTCAAAGAAGGCGATTTGTTGGTTGGCGGCACTCGTGATGAGCCGACTCGCAAAGCAGCGCGGGGTGCGCTTGCGGGGTTGCGGCTCGGCGAGATAAATAAAATCGCCTTCGTTGAAGACCAAGTAAGCGAAACTCTGGCGCGGTCGCTCAATCATCAACTCGCCGACGAAATCGCTCATCTCACGGTCGCGGAATTGAAACAAATTCTTTTGCGTGCGGACGCCGCCAACTGGGCGCAGCATTATCGTGACGGGCTTTCCAGCGAAGTTATCGCCGCCCTTGTCAAACTCATGAGCAACGATGAGCTTGCCGCCGTGGCGCATAAAATTTTCAATCCGCTTTCCGAGGAACGACACGCAATCGGCTCCAGTAGCCACTTTGGAGCGCGCTTGCAACCCAACAGCCCCGGCGATGATGACGAAGAAATTCTCTTCTCCATTCTCGAAGGACTGCGTTATGGTTGCGGCGATGTCATCCTAGGACTCAACCCCGCAAGCGATGATGTGGACACCATTATACGTTTGGAAGAACTTCTGCAAAGCGTCGTCGAGCGGCTCAATTTACCTACGCGCTACTGCGTGCTGTCAGACATTGTTAAGCAAACCAGCGCCAGAGCAAAAACCAAAGTTGACGTAGGCTTTCAAAGTCTCGCCGGAACGTCAAAGGCCATCAACGGCATGGTTGGTTTGAACCTTGATGGCTTGCTGGATTTGGCCAAAGGTTTCGACGGACTCTATTTTGAAACCGGGCAAGGCTCTGCCGTCACCAATGGCGCAGCCGAAGGCGTGGATATGGTAACGCTGGAATCTCGCGCTTATGGGGTGGCGCGTTTTCTGCAACGACAGACCTCGCGTTGGACAATTGTCAACGATGTCGCGGGCTTCATCGGCCCAGAAGTTTTTCAAACGGCAGAGCAACTCTTGCGCGCTTGTCTTGAAGACACCGTGATGGCGAAGTTGCACGGCTTGACGATGGGGCTTGATGTTTGCGCGACGTTTCACATGGGCATAGAGCCTGCCGCCTTGCATCAACTGACCGAAACCATCGTCGCCGCCGCCGCGCCTGCTTATCTGATGGCGGTAGCAGGCAACGCCGATCCTATGCTTGGGTACTTGACGACTTCGTTTCGCCAGCACCCGCGCCTACGGCAACAAAACCACAAACAGATTTCAACGGCGATGAAAACCCGCCTCGTGACGCTTGGCGTGATGAATGAAGCGGGTGAATTGATTGCCGGTCAAGATGCGACTGCGGCGCTGTATGCGCGGTACACGAAAGCTGGCGGCGACAGACGAACGCTGGAAACTTTGCGCGTCGAGGGCGTCAAAAAAATTGCCGCGCTTGGCGAACGCGGTTTCGATTTAGGCTATGGTGATGCTGAAGATTTTGCCGCGCCAGTGAAAATCACCAAACGCTTGGAGGCGCTGTACGCGCACGCTCGCCGCGCTCTGTATGCGAGGCTGGATGCGGCGGTCATCAACGATGCTTGTGCATCACCTTTGCGGGTTCGCACACAAGCCACCAACCGCGATGATTATTTAGCGCATCCTGCGACCGGCGAAATGTTGTGCGACCACGCCGCGCAGCAAATTCAAACGCTCTATTCGACGCACCGTCCGCAAATTCAAATCTGTATTTCGGATGGTTTGAATGCCAACGCCATCAACGAAAACCTGCGCGAGGTGTTGCCCGCGCTGCGGCGACAGCTTGCGGAAAATAATTTTCACGCGGGTGCGTTTGATGTGGTGATGGACAACGGGCGGGTGCGCGCAGGCTATCACGTCGGCGCGCTGTTGGATGTCGAAGCGGTGATTCATTTGATCGGTGAACGCCCCGGCACAGGCTTGAATACGCTTTCGGCTTATCTGACTTATGGGCGCGACACGGCTGGCAATTCGCGCTGGCAACAAGGGGTTGACCATTCGCAGACGACGGCCATTTGTGGCATTCATCCAAACGGCAAAGCTGCGGCAATCGCCGTTGACGAAATAGCGCGCTGCATCAAACGTATGTTCGAGCAGCGCGCCTCCGGTGTCGCATTAAGCCAGAGATAATTTCCGTACCTGAGCAAAAATTTTTCGGTAGATCAAGCAAGTACAATGCGTGCGGCGACAGTCTTTGCCTTTTTACTTTTTAGGATTGTGAATGAAAAAAATGCAACCCTGTACGGGCGACCCGCTGTGGCATGGGTGTCAAGTTAAGCTCTGCCCAAGCTCTTTGATAATTTGTTAAGCTGTCGTCTCCAAAGAAATAAAGCTCAAAGGAGACGCGAGGATGTCGAAATCTAAGAAGCTTGATCGGC
>JACQDB010000148.1 GCA_016201275.1 Acidobacteriota bacterium | reverse complement strand
TCAAAGAGCGAAGTGAAAAAGCAGTTAAAATCAACTGGCAGTTTTCAATCAAAACAGCCAGAACTAAACTAAATAGGCATTATACAAAGGTAAATTCTGAAAATATGAAATACCTAGAAATTTAGGTTCCGGTGTATTTAGGGGGTTTTAGCATATTTCAGGTAGCGCCAGATGGCGTTTTATCGCCGTTTGCAACCCCGACAGTATTAGTCGGAAATGATGTGGATAGATTACTTTCCTTAGCCGTCTTTCCACCAAAAAGTTGTTCTGCTTTGCCTCCTACTTTTGATATTTGTTTACAGGATGAGGGTAGTAATAGCTTTCTGGGCTTCAATTCCACGACCGGCGAATATCAGTTTACGCAATGCGGCGGAATCACGGTTGGCGGGACCGGAACGATACTGAAAAAAGGCTGTACGCTTACGCTGCAACACAATGGCGCTGACCGCCGAGTGACGGCAAAAGTAAATACCTGTCAGCACAAAGCTACAGCGTCCTTGCAACTTTTATCGTCCGGCGTAATGTACTCGATTACCGACAGGAATACGTTAAACAACACTTGTTCCTGTCCATAACCATTCGCAAATCCACCCGCAAGCTACGCGAATCGGCACGCACGCAAAAGCCGCAGCGTCATGATGGGTTATCTTTTACGGCCATCATAGTGCTGCGGCTTTTGTCGCTTCACAAAAAAGTTTTTCTTCTTCTTCCGGTTTGCCTTTACCGCTTGCGCGATTCGATCACCAACAAACCGGCGATGATGAAGACGAAATTTTTGACGATGAACTCGCCAGTCATGGTCAGCACCGGAAAGCTCGGCGCGAAGATTAATGACGGCGCTACATAGATCACGCTCAAAGTGCCGAACAGATGCACAATCATCAGGCTCGCCGCGTATTTCGATAACCGCTCAATCACCAGGCCAACGGCGATAGCCATTTCCGCAAGCCCTAACATTTCGATGCAAGGCGACTGCGCCAGCACCGGAAAGGTATTGTTGAGCAAGGCCACCACCGGACTAACGCCAGTGAATTTCAACAGCCCAAACCAGAAAAAGACTGCCGCCAGACTCAAACGCAACAGGAAGATGGATTTTACTTTGGCAAGCTGCACCCGCGATAACACAGGGCGCGGCTTAACCTCTGCTACCGAATATACGTGAAAAAGATTGCCTTCTTCGGTCATCACACTTGCCTCAACTTTCAACTTTCAACTTTCAACTTTCAACTTTCAACTTTCAACTTTCAACTTTCAACTTTCAACTTCCGTTTAGACAAGGGCGTGTTTCGCAGAGTTTGAAAAGATGCGAAAAAAAACCTGCGCGCCACCGCACGGACGAGTTTTTCAGCGCCCCCGCCGAATGCTTATCCGGCAAAGGCGCGCTTAGGATTGTGGATGAAATAAAGTGCAGCCCTGTATGGGCGATCACCGCAGGGTCGCCCATACAGGGCATGGGAAAATCACTCAAGCCTTGCAGGTTATTGCAGCCACACTCCTTCAGGTTTTCGCTGTGGTCGTGCTAGCGATTGATTCTCAGGCGAGTGGTGATATCGGAGAACTCGAATTGTTGCGCGCTGAGGCGAGCGCGTCCGCGTTTGTGTTTGACTTGAAAACTCACCACCGTGTGCAGGTCTATTTTTACTCCGAATTCGGTAGCTATCGGATGAGCGTTGCGCGGCCTGGCAGGTAAAAACGAAACTCGATCTACGGTTACACTCTCTATATCAATTTCATCCAGCCGCGACTCCCATTTCACCGCGCCCGTCGAGCGATCAAAGATGATTACACAACTTCGGTCGTTGCCGCTCTTGTAAAATTTCAACTGTCGCAACAGGTATTTCAAGGCTTCGAGATCGGTGACTTTGGCTTTACTGAAATCATCAAGGGCGTAATCTTTCAGCTTGAGTTTGCGAATCAAGACTTCGGCGACCAAGCGCGCCGCATTCAAATAATGCCACTTCCACTCCGCCTGCGAAGCAAAGCCCAGGTCGGCAATGATCCGCTGCCATTCTTCTGTGGAAACGCGAAAGTAACGCGCCGCCCACTTCTCATACAGGTGCGGCGTTTGACCTTCGGCGACGGCGACTTTATTCGATTTGTCGGTCTTGACCGAGATCGGCAAGTCGTTGTCATCGGCAAACTGTAAACGCAAATCAGCGGCTTTGGCGTCGGCATAATCGCTTGGTGTGTGGCGCACGCGCAACAGCACCGCCGGTTTCGTGCGCTGGAGCAAAGCTCTTGCGCCGGACTGCGTAGCCGCCGTGATAGTGGCGATTTCCTGTTGAAAGATAGCGCGGCTCGCGTGCGCTAAGGGAAGACTTTCAAGAGCCTCGCGCATTTTCGATTCAGCGCGTGAAGCGTCAAACAAGGGCTGCGATAAATTCGCGGCTTTGATGATTTCATTCGCTAAATTAATTTCGGCGAAGGTGCCAAGCCCGTCGTGAAAGCGGCCTTCGATGATGTCAAACTCGATTTTCGATACTGCGCTTTTGGTTTGCGTAACGGACGCTGAAGCGGCTTGTCGGTGGGTTGACGCGCCGATGGAGGAATCGTCAATCGGCAACCATAGGAAAAGTAAAAAGCCCACGAAGCAATTGATTGACCAATTTTTTCGCGGGCTTTTGAAAAATGATGCGCGCATGACTTATGTGGGAAAAACGCTCGACCCCGCCGAGCGGCAGAGCCGTTTGAACGCGCCAGTAAGATTCCCGGCGTATGCAGCGGATGAGGACAGATAATCCGCGATCATCTGCCACATCCGCTGCATACGCCGCATCCGCTGGGAATTCAACTGGCTCTACAAATGCTTCGGCACTTCGTCGAATAATTGGTTAGCCTTGATGCAAAAAGACCATCGCCAAATAAGCGATAGTCGCCACCGCAAGCAGCGAAGCGATAGCCAGACTCGCGGTCGGGTTGCCGATTTCAGGCGCTTTGTTTTTAGCGTGCAGGGCGCGCTTGATAATAATCGGGCAAAGCACGAGGGCATTGAGCGCCAACGGCACAATCATAAAGTAAGATTTTTCCAGCCACGAATTGAGATTCAACGATGCGGCAAAGGCCGAGCCGATGCGCTCGGCGTTTTTGTTGGCCAGCAACCACAGATCGAACCAGCGCATGAAAATCAACAGCGCGGTTCCAGCCAGCGCCAGCCACGCGCCCGAATAAGCCGTCTTGGCATCGTGTTCGGCGGGGTTGGCGGCAAGCTCACGACCGGTGAGCCGACTCTTCACCGAACCATAGCCGACATAAATAACGAAGCCTAAATTCAACCACGCGGCAAAACGCAGCCACGAAGTCGGCGGCAGATAATAAATCAGATACAGGCAAGAGATGATGCCGAGTATCGGAATCACCAAACCGCCAGGCACTTTGAATGGGCGATGCCGATCCGGGTCTTTGACGCGCAAAATAATAATGCCAGCGCAGACCAATATGAAGGCGAACAACGTACCGATGTTGGTCAGGTCAACCATTTCGTCTATGCTGGCAACAGCGGCAAAGACGCCTACGAACAAGCCTGTAATGATGGTCGAGATATGTGGCGTGCGATATTTCGGGTGAACTTTGTAAAAGACTTTCGGCAGCAAGCCATCACGCGCCATCGAAAAGAAGATGCGCGGCTGACCCAATTGAAAGACCAATAAAACCGCCGTGTGCGCGATGACCGAACCGAAGGCGACGATGCCGACAGCGAGATTGGAAGTGCCTTTGGGCATGGCGTGTTCCAAAGCCATCGTCAAAGGCTCCGCTTGTTCGGTTGCCAGTTTGTGCGACAGATCAGGATAAGAGATCAAGCCGGAGAAGATGACGCCGACGATGACATAAAAGACGGTGCAGATAATTAAAGACGCGATAATGCCTATGGGCAAATTGCGCTGCGGGTTCTTGGTCTCTTCGGCAACCGTGGAAACGGCGTCGAAACCGATGTAGGCGAAGAAGACAATGGCCGCCGCCGCGCTGATGCCGGCAAACCCGTTGGGCGCAAACGGCGTGAAGTTTTCGCCTTTAACATAAAAGGCTCCGACGACGATGAAAAAAGTCAGCACGACGATTTTAATGCCGACCATCACAGCGTTGAAACGCGAGCTTTCTTTCACCCCCCAAATTAAAATGATGGTAATCACCGCGACGATTAAGATCGCCAGCAGATTAAAGATAATCGGCTGTCCGAAAATATGCGGCGCATCACGAAAGACCGTCTGCACGCCGTTTTCATCCACGATTTTCGCGGCGGTGCGGTAATCTGTCGAAAGCCAATCCGGTATAAAAATGCCCTTTGGCGCAAGTCCAGGTATGTGCAACCCTTTCATCAGCGTCTTGAAATAGTTTGCCCAACTGATGGCGACGGCGATGTTGCCGACAGCGTATTCGATAATCAAATCCCAGCCGATCACCCAGGCGATCAGTTCGCCGAGCGTGGCGTAAGAGTAAGTGTAGGCCGAACCGGAAATCGGCACCATCGAAGCGAACTCCGCGTAACACAGCGCCGTGAAGCCGCACACCACAGCCGTAACCACGAAGGAGAGCATCAAGGCGGGACCCGCGCCCGGACGATTGACATCGCCTGCTTCCGCCGTGCCTATGGTGGCGAAGATGCCCGCGCCGATGATCGCGCCGATGCCGAAGAGCGTCAGTTGCACAGGCCCCAGGGCGCGTTTCAATTTATGTTCCGGCTCTTCGGCATCATTCAAAATTTTGTCGAGCGATTTGGTGCGGAACCATTCTCCCAAAGTCGCTTTGGACGAGGTTTGCTGTTTGGTTTCCATAATCTTGGGATACCCTCTTTTGATCTTTTGCTATGCAGTTGAAGCGCCGCGATTATTCACTCTGCTGCAAAGCGATGTCAAGCAATTTAGTCCGTAGTTCGTAGTTCGTAGCCCGTCGGTGAGAAGAAGGCACGATGACGGATTTAAGAAATTGACCAATGGGTATAATAATCTTCCTCGTTCCTAACCTCCTCCAGTCAAAATGCTACGGACTATGGACTATGCGTGCCTTTCGCATCGCCGCCTGGTCGTGTATAGTCAGAAACTTTGTAATACTACTGGTTCGGCGTTCTACAGCCGCCGAACCGCTAACTTATATTTTGGAGAGGTAATGGAACAAACAGGTTTTACAATTTGGTTTACCGGGCTTTCGGGCGCAGGCAAAACGACGTTGGCGCGATTGCTTGAGCCAGAGTTGCAGGCGCGTGGTTATAAAGTGGAAGTGCTGGATGGCGACATCATTCGCACCAATCTGTCCAAAGGTCTGGGGTTTTCCAAGGAAGACCGCGACACCAATATTCGCCGCATAGGATTTGTCTGTGATTTGCTGGCGCGCAATGATGTGATAGCGATTGCCGCAGCGATTTCGCCCTACAAAGAAGTGCGCGATGAACTGCGCGACTCGTTAAGAAATTTCGTCGAAGTGTATGTCGAATGCCCGATTCCGGTGTTGGCTGAACGCGATGTCAAGGGCTTGTACAAAAAAGCGCTGGCCGGCGAGATCAAAAATTTCACCGGCATAGACGACCCTTACGAAGCGCCGGAAAACCCCGAAATCATTGCTCATTCAGACTCGGAAACTCCTGAACAGAGTCTGGCGAAAATCCTCGCCAAACTCGAAGAGATGCAATTGATTGCTGCGTCGAAGATTGACGCGGCCAACGCCAACTAGAGCTTTTAAGAAATTGTTTTTTGGAGAAATCATTGGCAACCTTGTACGAGCGACCCTGCGGCGGTCGCCCCTTGGTGAAATCCCTAGTCTGGTGGGAAGGGGCGACCACCGCAGGGTCGCTCGTACAGGTCGTTTCAAAAGTAATCTTTCCTTCAAGTCTATAAAATGATCACGGCGGACGGTTTTGCCGATTCGCAACGCAAGAATGAATTGAGCAAACAGCGGAGCGGTTTAACCATTGCTTCGCGGTTTCAGAGCTTCACATGAAGACGGTAATTATAGGACTGGATGGCGCGACCTTTGATCTGCTCACGCCGCTTATCGAAGCCGGGCGGTTGCCGGTTTTGGCGGAACTGATGCGCGAAGGGTCGCACGCGCCGTTGCGTTCAACTCTACTGCCGAATAGTTTCCCCGGCTGGTCTAGTTGCACGACCGGAACCAGCGAGGGAATGCACGGCATCTTTTCCCCCTTCATCAAAAAAAATCATGACTATGCGGTACGCGCCATGAGTGGACGCGACATTATGACGCGCCACGTTTGGGATTTGCTCGGCGCGCAACAGGGGCGCTCCATCGTCATCAATGTGCCGACGGCTTATCCGCCTGAACCGCTCAACGGGGTGATGGTGACAGGGATGTTGACGCCGAATATGAATTCCGAGTGGACCTATCCGGCGACGCTGAAATCAGAAATTCTTACGGCGCTTCCCGATTATTTGATTGAACCTGGACGCCATCCCGATAAACACCGGCGAGCCGCAGAATTCCGCCGCGCTACGGTGATGCACGAACAGGTCACGCAATTTTTGATGGAGCGCGAGAGTTGGGATTTTTTGATGGTGGTGTTTTCCGTACTTGACCGCGCCCAACATGATTTCTGGGCGGATATGGATGCTTCGCACCCGCGCCATAGTCCCTATGCGCCGAGCGAATTTCGTCACTTCATCGCCGACACTTACGCGCAACTCGACGCCGCCATCGGCAGGCTACTGGAAAAACTTCCGGCGGATTGTCGCTTGTTTATCGTCTCCGATCACGGCTTCTGTGCGGAGTTGTACGAAGTGCGCGTCAATGAATTGCTGGCCTCTGCGGGCCTGCTCAAATTCAAAGCGTCAGCCTTCCGCCGCAGCCGTGCAAAGCTGAAATCGCTACAAGAAAAAATCACTCGGCGCTTGTCTTCCACTTCCTTGCAGGGCAATTCGCTTGAACGAAAAGTGCAGGCAGGGGGGGCGTTTCTGGATGAAATAGATTGGTCGCGCACCCGCGCCTTTTTCGCGCAGGACAAAGGCGTGTGGGTGAACCGCAAAGGCCGCGAAGCGCAAGGCTGGGTTGCGGAAAACCAATGTGAAGCGGTCATAGAAGAAGCGCGAACCTGTCTGACCAATCTGCTATCGCCGGTTGATGGGCAGCGCGTTTTTGCAAAGGTGTTGCGCCGCGATGAAGCCTTTGCCGGTTTATACAAAGATCGGTTGCCGGATGTGGTGATGGTTCCGGCGCGTGATGAATACGTTTATAACGAAAGACCGAGTTATGGCGAGACCATCGTGCCTGCCGATTCGACTACCGGGACGCACGCCAAAGACGGCATCTTCATTGCGTGGGGGCGCGGCATTCGCAGCGGCGCGAGTTTCAGGCAACAACCGAATCTGCGCGACATTGGCGCGACGGCGCTGGCGTCATTGGGTTGTCCGTTGACCGCAGATGGCGACGGGCGCGTGCTGGATGAAGTCTTCACGGACGACATACACATCGTCAGAGAAGGCAGCTCGTATCGTTCGACGGATTCGCAAACGATAAACGAATCGGTTTATCAAGCGGACGAAGAAGCGGAACTCCGTGAGCGTATGCGTGCGCTCGGATATATAGAATAATCGTCCGGGGTCTGAAGTTCGGTGTCGTAAATTTGATAAACCGGACACCGGACTTCAGACCCCGGACGCCAGACAAAAAATGAAGATATTAATCATCGGCCTTGATGCCGCGACAATGGATTTGGTGAAGCCTTGGACACAGGCCGGACACCTGCCTACACTGGCGCGCTTGATGCAGGAAGGCGCGTATTCAATGCTGCTTTCGACGCCGAATATGCACAGCGCTTCGGCCTGGACTTCTATTTTGACGGGCTTAAATCCGGGGCGGCACGGGCTGTATGTTTTTTCTGACCGCGATTTCAAAACCGCGCAACAGGTCTTTTTCAAAGGCGGCGACCGTCAAGGCGATCTGCTGACCCGGCATCTTTCCCGGCAAGGGTTGACGACGGGAATGCTCAACGTGCCGATGACCTATCCCGCCGAATGCAGCGCCGGTGGGTTTATGATTAGCGGTTTGGATGCGCCTTCGTTGAACGCTAATTGTTTCTGCCCGCCCGAACTGCGCGAAGAATTGTTGCGCGTCGTTCCCGATTATCATTTCACGCCTGCACGGCTCGGCAATTTGATGAGCGCCGGAAAAATCACCGAAGCCGTAGAAACGTGGTTGCACCTGATTGGTCATCAAACTGCTGCCGCTGAATATCTGTTGAATAAATATCAACCGGATTTTTTCATGACGGTTTATACGGCCAGCGATTGGGGCGGTCACAATCTATGGAAATATGCGGACGAACATCATCCCGATTACGACCCGCGTTCGCCGCACCGGGATTCGCTGTTGACGATTTATCGCGCCCTGGATGCGGCGATTGAGCGCTTGTTGCAATACACCAATGAAGCGACCCAGGTCTATGTGATTTCCGATCACGGTATGGGCTTGCATTCGGGCGCGTCGTATCATTTGGCCGAGTGGCTGGAACAGCGAGGCTATATGCGCCGTCGGAAGCCTGTCGAAAAAGGCGCTTCATTGCGGCGCGCCAGTCGTCGCGCCGCGAAAAATATTTTGCCGACGAAACTCAAGGAGAAGATCAAAGCGAAGCTCGGCGATGAGCGTGTGCAGCAATTGCAGGCCGCCGACAAGGACTCGTTTTATGCTTCGATTGATTGGGCAGAGACTTCTGCTTATACCGAAGCGGGGCGTCACGTCATCAATATCAATCTCGCCGGACGCAATCAACACGGCAGCGTGGCGGCGGCAGATTATGTGAAGGTCTGCGATAAATTGATGACTGATTTATTGAACTGGAAAGACGCCAGAGGCAACCGTGTGGTCGAGCGTGTGACGCGCCGCGATGAAGTTTATCAAGGCGAATATGCCGAGCGCGCCAGCGATTTGTATGTCTATTGGAATCGCGCCGCGCACCTGGGCAAGCCGCCCGCCGAAGTGCAGGCCAAAGGTTTCTGGTGGAGCGGCGACCATCGCCCCGAAGGCATATTGATTGGTCACGGCAAAGGCATACGTCCGATGCAGGAATTGAATTTGCCCACCCCGCCGCAAGTTTATGATCTAGTGCCGACGCTTCTGCACCTTGCTGGACTGGCGGTGCCGGAAGGCTTGGACGGGCGCGTGATTGAAGCCCTCGACGCCCAGGATTCAGCGGTGCGATTTGCAAAGATGAGCCGCGAAACCACCGACGAAAACCAAGCCTTGAGCGACGAAGAAGAACGCTTGATAGAAGAAAAACTTCGCGCCTTGGGGTATCTGTAATTGCCCGAATCGTGTGCTATGATTGGGCGACGACGTGAGCTATGAATATCACGATAACCGAAAAAGAGTTGGAAGCATTCGTGACCGAAAAGGTGCAAAGCGGCGCTTATGAAAACCCTGATGATGTAGTTGCTGCGCTATTGCATTTGGTGAAACCCCATGAGGAAAAATTTGAAGCGCTACGAAAAGAAATCCTGCGCGGCGCTGAAGATTTCCAGCCGGGGCGTTACCGTCTGCAACACGAATGAAGAACTGGAAAATTTTTTCAATGACATCATACGCGAAGGCAAAGAACGGCAAGCAAAAGTGAAATTGAATACAGAGTCTAAGACTGACTAAGTAAGTAGGCAAAAGTTTTTTGAAAAATAATCACAGAAAACCCCTGTTTTTCAGGCTTTTTAATAAATCTTTTTCAAAAGATATACGCAAACCTACTTAGCTCAACTCTCACCATCACCACCATTGATGACCGACGCATCTACCCAACCACTACAGGCAACCTGGCGCAATCACGCGATCAATATCGCGCTGCTGCTTCTGGTCATTGTGGCGCTTTACTGGCGGGTCTTTTTTCTGGGCGACACCATCATTGATGTCAACACCTTGAACAATCAATTGCCGTGGGGCTATGACGCGGCGGAGACGGTCAATCATCCGTACAATCGCCGTGACCCTACGGATATGTATCTGACGCGGGAATATTTCATTGTCGCTGCCTACCAAGATGGCGAGTTGCCGTTGTGGAATCCTTATACGATGGCAGGCCATCCGATTTATGCCGATGGCGTGACGCGCATCTTTTCGCCATCGCTGGTGGTGTACGCTTTTCTGGATTTGCCGCTGGGGTATTCGGTAGCGCGCCTCTTTGAATTAATGCTTGGCGCAATCTTCATGTATTTGTTCCTGATTGCCATAGGCGTAACGGCGCGGGCTGCGTTGATGGGCGCGTTGGTGTTTGAACTCTCGGCGCATTCGTTATTTCACCTGACCGGCTTGGGTTGGTGGGGCGGCTTGATGTGGCTGCCGTTAATTTTTCTCTATGTTGATCGAGCCATCACCCGCCGCAGTTTTTCGCAGGCCATCATTGCCGGCATCGTTATCGCGCTGCAATTTTTCTGCGCCTATATGCCGAATCAAATTTATTACATCGGCGCGGTCGCGCTCTATTTTCTGCTGTTCGGCTGGCGCAGCCGAACCCTGCTCAACCTGGAAAGTGCGAAAAAACTCAATGTTATCAGGCTTTTTTTGCTGATGACGGTGACGTTGATAACGGGCTTGGCGCTGGCGGCGACGCAGTGGCTGCCGGTGGTGGAGTTGCTAGGCTATTCCAATCGCCGCATTGTGCCGACGGAAACCGGCTTTATTTATTTGCCGCCGTGGTATCTGGTCACGCTGATTTTTCCGAATCTGTTCGGCACCGCTTACGACCCGAAAATGGTGACGCTGTTTACGGCGCTCAACGTCTCGCACGATCACAGTCTGTATCTAGGCATCGCGGCGCTGCTGCCTCTGGGCTTGTTGTTTTACTCGCAGAGAAAACGCTGGCGAAAACTTTTCGCCTGGCTGCCTCGGATGCAGAAAAATCATCAACCGAAAGAAACCACCGCGCCAGCAGCGGAGTTGATAACGACGAAGCAAGCCGCCGCAAGTTTGGCAACGGCTTCTGATAAACAGGGAGAAACTCAAACCCTCGCTGTGCAACCTTCCTATAGTGAAACGCTGGTGCAGCATCGCATCAGTTTTTTCATGTTCTTATTGGTCTTGGCATTGGTCGTGATGATGGCCGCGCCGCTCTATGTTCATCTGACGCAGTTCGTGCCGGTGTTGCGTTCGATTCGCGTCATCGTGCGCGCCGGAGTGTTGTTTCTCTTCGCGGCTTCTGTGCTGGTCGGCTTTGGCGCAGACTTGTTGCTCAAAGCCAGCGCCGATGAGTTGAAAAAATTTCATCGCCTGGTGAAAAAAATTCTGCTGGCGATTTTGGCTTTCGTCATCATTGCGGCAATCGTCTCATGGCTCGTCAAACTTTCAGGATTCATCGCCAATGCCAATATCGAATATGTCGCAGGCTCAGGGCGTCTAGCTTATCTGCGAAGCGTAGCCGTTGCCATGACCGCGCAATTCACCCGACCGAGCGCCAGCGTTTTATGGCCGCTTCTGGTGGTCAGTGCCGTGTATTTGCTGTGGCACTGGCTGAACCAAAACCGCATCAACCGCAATCTGTTTTTTACTTTGCTGGTCGCTTTGTTGATTGGCGATTTGTATCTCAACAGCCAGCAATTCGACAAAACCCATGACCGCAAGCGGGTCTTTCCAATAACCGCCATCACCGAGAAATTGAAAGCCTTGCCAGCGGGCAGGCTGCTGGTTGCGCCTTCCGGCCTCGCCACCAACCGCCGGGCGCGGGACACTTCGCGGGAAGCCAAAATCATCGCGCCGCCCAATACTTTGCTGCCTTATCAAATTCCCACGGTGACCGGCAAAGACCAACTTTTCCCCAAAGCCTACAGAGAATTTTGTGCTCTCATCGAAGCACAAAATCAGTTGAGCCATGTGGTCTTTGAAACCACTGAGTCGCCGTTTTTCGATGCGCTGAATGTGAAATATCTGTTGACCTACGCGGCAGCGGAGGTGTCGTCGAGTTATGAATTGTTGATGAAGGCCGATGGCTTGGCGCTTTATGAAAATCGTCATGCCTTGCCGCGTGCCTTCTTTGTGCAACAAGTGATGGATGGCGGTGTGCCGTCCGGCGTGGCGGACTTGGAGCGTTTGCGTCAGGCGGATTTTGATATAAAGACGACAGCCGTTGTGCAAGGCGCGAAGTTGTCAACGCAAACCTGCAGCGTCGGCAAGGCGACGATCAGCGAAGACCGCCGCAATCGCGTCGTGATCGAGACCGAAAACGCGGGCGATGGCTGGTTAGTTTTGAGCGATAATTTTTACCCCGGATGGCAGGCGGAGATTGACGGAAAGCCCGTGGAAATCTTTCACGCCAATCATACGATGCGCGCTGTCAGCGTGCCTGCGGGAAGTCATGTGCTATCATTCCGCTTTGCTCCGCGAGTGTTTCGCGCCTCGGTTTATTTGAGTATTACTGCCGCCATCGGCGTTTTCGCGGCCTTGCTGATATTGCGAATCCGGCGGCGCAAATAAAGATGGAAAAATTTATCAACCACGAAGAACACCAAAAATGCGAAGGTTTTTGTCCAGTTTTTTCAGCTTCGTGTTCTTGGTGTTCTTCGTGGTGAAGAGATTTGAGTTAGTTCCAAAGAGCAAATTGAAAATTATAAAGTGACGATTGCTGATGCGACGGATGAACAAAATCCGCAATCCGCAATCCGCAATCGGGAGAGCGCTTACGATTTACGACAAGATACAAAAGACGGTTAAACACACGCTCATCTTCAGCCTCGGCAGCATCGTCAACAGCGCCTTTGGCGTACTGCTGGTGCCGCTCTACACGCGCAAACTCAAGGCCAGCGAATACGGCGTCTTGTCCTTGTTGACGATCACTTTGACGCTGGTTTCCATCGTGTTGAAATTCGGCCTCAATCACGCTTTCTTTCGCCATTATTACGATACCGAAGACGCCGCGCATCGCCGCCGCATCGTTGGCTCTACGCTAGTCTTTTTGCTGGTCTCGTCACTGTTGTTCACGGCCTTGTTGTACGGCCTTGCGCCACAGCTTGCGCCGCTGATTTTCAAAGGTGACGGGACGCGAGAAGGCTTGTTGAAACTGATTTTTCTGATTGGTTTTTTTGAAGTCGTCAACACCATTCCCGATTCCATACTACGGGCGAAATTTCATTCGGCGCGCTATTCGGTGCTAAACATCATCGCCTTCGTGTTTCAAATTGCCATCATCGCTTATCTGGTCATCTTCGTTGAAGCCTCGGCGCGCAGCGTCTTGACCGGACGCTTGATTAGCGCGGCTTTTGAAACGGCGATCTTTTTTATTGCGGTGCGCCGCGAGTTGAGTTTGAGCTTTTCATTTGCCGAACTCAAAGAGATGTTAGCCTTCGGCACGCCGTTTATTTTCGGCACCATTGCGTCCACGCTCTTCATTATGATTGACCGATTTTTCCTGGAGCATTACGCACGCAAAGGATCGAGCGAAGTCGGCGTCTATGCGATGGCGAATAATTTGACGGGCGTGGTGACGATGCTGGCGACCATGCCATTCGCGCAGGTCTGGACGGTAATGCGCTTCAAGGTGATGAACGAAGCGGGCGCGGAAGAATACTACTCGCGGGTGCTGACTTATATACTGTTTGTCAGTATGTTTTTGGCCTTGGGAGTGGCGGCGGTGGGCGGCGACGGGCTGTTGATTTATGCGTTGAAAGGTTATTACCCGGTGGCGACGATTTTGCCGTTGCTGGCGTTGACGGTAGTTTTAGACAGCGCCTCGCGGGTTTTGAATGTTGGCATCACGCTTCGCAAACGCACCATCTACGGGCCGCTGTTGACGCTGGTGGCGTTGGGCGTGAATGTCGCTTTGAACTTCGCCTTGATCCCGACATACGGCAGTCTGGGCGCGACCGTTGCGACGTTTTTTTCTTACCTGCTGTTTTGCGGTTTGCGTTACTTTGTGTCGAATCGTTTTTTCAAAGTGCGTTATGAATGGCAGCGCATCTTTACCTTGCTGGGCGTAGGCACGTTGATGGTGGCGATTTTTTACGCGATGGATTATTTGCGCGGTGCAGCGCCGCAAACCGTTACCCTGCTGTTGTCCTTGAGCCTCAAGACGCTGCTGGCGTTGTCGTTTCCGTTTCTGCTATACGCTTTGCGGTTTTACGATGCCAGAGAATTGCATCGCATCCACGAATTATGGCAGCAACTGGTTGTTGAGATAAAGAAACGCCGACGCCGCGAAGCCTGGTTGATTGGGCTGCTTGGGGTTGGCGGCATTATTCTGTTGGGCTTTCTGTTGGTTGCCGCACGAAACGCGCATGGTTGAAAATTGCCGGGGCGTACTTTATAGTCGAAAGTTTCATTGACGACTGTGATGACAGACCAGACGATGAAAAGCAGTAGAGGAGTTTTCGTATGGCTTCAAATCCGAAACAGCACTTTACTCCCGAAGAGTATTTAGAGTTGGAACGACAAGCAGACTTCAAGAGCGAATATCTCGACGGCCAGATTTACGCGATGGCGGGCGCAAGTCCGGCGCATTCCGCCATAACCTTTAATCTGTATGGTGAAGTAAACCCGCAGTTGAGAAGCACCTCCTGTCGAGGCTTTTCCAATGATACAAAGGTCAGGTCAAGCTATAGCGGGCTTTATTCGTACCCAGATTTATCCGTGGTGTGCGGCGAGCCAATTTTTCTCGATGACAAGGGCGAGGTGCTGCTCAACCCGAAAGTGATCTTTGAAATTCTGTCGCCTTCGACGGAAGCCTTCGATAGAGGCGCGAAATTTCTGCGTTATCAAATTCTTGAGAGCTTCACCGATTATGTGTTAATCGCGCAGGACGAACCGCGTGTGGAACATTTCATCCGGCAGGAAGACGGTAGCTGGCGTTATGTGGTGGTCAAAGGGCTGGAAAATACGCTGCACATCGCTGCGATTAATTGCACAATTGCCCTCGCCGGATTGTATAACAAGATTAAATTTCCAGAAGAAGCACAGGCTTGAAAAAACGATATGAGTAAAAAAGTCTTATTTATTGGCCTCGATGGTTCGACCTTTGATGTTCTTGACCCGTTGATGCAGCAGGGCTTGATGCCGCGCTTGCAACGCTTCATTGAGGACGGTGTGCGGTCGCCGCTGGAAACCACGATTCCGCCGATTACGCCGACTGCGTGGGTGTCGTTTGCGACCGGGACGAACCCCGGCAAACACGGCATCTTTGAATTTCTGTTGCGCCGCAAAGGCTCGGGCAAACTCCCCGATATGCCGGTCAGTGCGCGTGTACGCGACGGCCTGCCCTTTTGGGATATTCTCGGCAATCAAGGCAAACCCGCCATCGTCACCAATATGCCAGTGACCTATCCGCCGACCATGACCAACGGCGTGATGGTTGCCGATTTTCTCACGCCGCGAGGGCGCAGCGATTTTACTTTTCCTGAAAGCCTGCGGCAGGAAATCGAAGCCCAATTTGGCGAGTATCAACTCTACATCACGGAAGTTTATACGCCCGGCAATGTGGATAAAATTCTTGACCAGTTGTTTGCCGAACTCGAATACAAAACCAAAGTCAATCTCTACCTGATGCAGAATTACCCTTGGGAAATTTACGTCACACATTATTGGAGCACCGACCGTTTTCAACATGAGTTGTGGCACCTCTTGGACCAAACGCACCCCTTCTTTGACCAAAAAGAACACGATGCCCACATCGGTCGCATCAACGAATACTGGAGCGCGGTTGACGCCACACTAGGGCAATTGTTCGATGCCATCGGCGACGATACCACAGTGTTTATGGGGTCGGATCACGGGTTCGGGCCGATTAAAAAATTCCTCTGCTTCAATGTATGGTTACTCAACGAGGGCTTGCTGGTATTGAAACGCGATGCGCTGACGCGCTTCAAAAAAGCGCTGTTTCGTTTGGGTTTGACGCCCGATCTGGCGTATCGTTCGGCGATGAAACTGGGGCTGGCGCATCTGCGTTTGTCGGTAGGCGTGAGCAATCGCTCCAGTTTGATGAAGCTGGCGAATTCGTTGATGCTGTCGCTTGATGATGTGGATTGGTCGCGCACCGTGGCCTTTTCCAAAGGCAACTACGGGCAGATGTTCATCAATCTGAAAGGCCGCGAAGAACACGGCATCGTCGAACCGGGCGCAGAGTACGAGCGGGTCTTGCAGGATTTGACCACACGCTTGAAACAACTCACCGACCCGGAAACCCGCGAGCCTTTAATTGGCGACATCTGGCGACGCGAAGACCTCTACAGCGGCGCACACACCGACGAATCGCCGGACCTGCAATTTCTGCCTACGGATATGACCAACAAACCGCTAGGCACTTTGGACCTGACTTCCAATAAATTCATCACCCCGGTGTATGGCAATTCGGGCGATCATCGTATGCACGGCATTATGATTGGGCGCGGCCCCGATTTGCAAAAAGGCTTGCGCTTTCATACGGCGCGCATCATTGATTACGCGCCGACGATTTTGCACGCCTTTGGCGCAGAGATTCCCGCCGATATGGATGGGCGCGTATGGGAAGAGATTTTTACCGAAGAGTATAGGCGCGCCAACCCGGTGCGGAAATCGGATGCCTCGGTTTATGAAGGCAGCAGCGATATGGAGTTGATGTCGGACGAAGAGAGCGAAGAGATACGCGAACGCCTGCGAAGTCTCGGTTATCTGGGATAGAATAACGATTATGGATGAAATAAGACGCAGTTTTTGAGGTTCAGAGGTACGCCTTTCGGCGTGAGTTGACGCAGACGCTTCACGTCGAAAGGCGTACCTCTGAACTTGCACTTGATTTCATCCACCATCCTAAGCGTTACTGATCGGGACGAATGACTAAGGACTAATGACTAGGGACTCTATTTCGGCAGTCTTGCCTGCTTATAACGAAGAAGAGAATATCGAAATCGCGGTGACGCGAATGGCGGAGGTGTTGCGCTCGTTGCCACTGCGCGATTGGGAAGTCATCGTCGTAGATGACGGCTCGACCGACCACACCGGCGAAATCACCGACCGCCTCGCCGCCGCCGACCCCGACCACTTGCGTGTGCTTCATCACGTTCCCAACAAAGGGTACGCGCAGGCGTTGCGTAGCGGCTTTACCAGCGCCCGCCATCAATTGATTTTTTATACCGATTCCGATAATCAATTCGATGTGCGCGAGATCAAGAGCCTGCTGCCGCTTATCGAAGATGCCGACATTGTTTGCGGCTTTCGCATCTATCGCTTTGACCCGCTCACCCGTCTGGTGCTGGCGTGGGGCTACAATCTTCTGGTGCGTATGATTTTCCGCATCAATGTGCGCGATGTGGATTGCGCCTTCAAATTATTTCGCCGCGAGGTCTTTGACCAGGTGACCATTGAATCGAAAAAGTTTTTCGTAGATGCGGAGATACTTGCCAAAGCGAAATATTACGGCCTGCAGTTAATCGAAATCGGCGTGCGCCATTACCCGCGTCAAGCCGGACAATCCACCGTGCGCGCCAGTCACATCTTTTCGACCTTGAAGGAAATCGCGCAGATGTGGTTCAACATTCACGCGAAATCGCGCCGCTCTGCGAAAGGGAAGTAGGGGAGATGGGGAGACCGGGAGACCGTTAGGCTCTCGGCTTTTGGTATGGAGGAGACGCCGTAGCCGATGACTGAATGAGCCAAAGCGATGAAGGAAATGGAACAGCCGAATTCAAGGATCGAGCCGAAGCGCGGCATCAATGTGCGTGGCCTGGTGCAGGTCGTCATCGGCGTGGGCGCGCTCGCCTTGTTGATTTTCAAATCGGATACTCGCAGACTGCTCGAAGCCATCAAGCTGACCCGGATTGCGTACCTGCCGTTGGCGTTTCTGGCGACCGTGTGTGTCAACTGGTTGATGGCGTACCGTTGGGGCGTGATCTTAAAGGTGCGCGGCCATAAAGTGAAAACCTATCGCTTGTTGGTCTATTACCTGATCGGCATTTTCTTTATGAACTTCGTGCCGGGCGGCGGTGTCAGCGGCGATGTGGCGCGCTTATTTTTCGCTGACCGCGACGTGCGCGATAAGCCTTTCGTATTGTCTTCGCTCATTTATGAAAGACTGGTTGGTCTGTTCACCCTGTTGTTGTTGGGCTTCGGCGCTACGGTTGCCAGTCGCGGCAGCCTTCCCGACGGGCGAGCCTTTTATGTAGGCGAAGCAATATTGGCGCTGGCTTTGCTGGCGGCCAGCGCGTTACTGAGCGCAAGGCTTGCGACCACGCTTGGGCGATTGGCGGTGTGGATGAGCGCGAAGTTCAAAGTCGAACGCTTAGGAGCAGCGGCGGCGCGCACCCTCGAAGCGATTGCCGAACTTCGCCAACAGAAACGTATGTTGCTGACTACCGTGTTGTTGTCGGTGTTGATTCGTGTGGTTTGGGGAGCCGGTTGTTTTGTGGTGGCGCAGGCGATGAGTCTGCCTTTGAGTTTTGCGGTGGTCTTTTCCTTCATTTCGCTGGTGGACATGATTCGTATGCTGCCGACTTGGGGCGGCGGCATAGGAGTGCGCGAATGGGCGTTGGTGGCGTTGTTTGCCGGAGCCGGTATCGCCCGCGAACAGGCGTTGTTATTTTCGCTGTTGGTCTTTGCGCCGGTGTTGCTCAATGCCTTGATAGGCGGCATACTGTACACTTCAAGCGCTGGTCTTTTGAGGCCAGAATTGCAAGTCCCTAAACCTTCACCTGTAGAGATAAGTAGATCATAAAAATGGAAAATGTATTGCTTACCAATATCGTAGAGGGGGGATTGCTGATCGCCCTCGGCATGGTTTTTATCTTTTTTCATGAACACATGAAGAAGATAGATGATTCGATAAACAGCCGACTGCTGGGACGTATATGGATCAGCAGTTATTCACACGAAGCCTTGTTGTTGATGAAAGCCACCTACACCGTTGCCGGCGTATCGCTGGTATTGCTGGGCGCGGGCGTGATCGTGAATTCCCTCCGCTAATCACATGAATGTGCCGGTGCAAAGCGCTGCGAAGCAAAACGCAAAACCGCACTCCAGGCGGCAAGAGTTTGTCTGCTTCGCGCTGTTGGTCATCGGCACAGTCGTCGTCTTCGCGTTGCTTTTTAATAAAGAAAATTCGCTGTCGTATTCGATAGGCTATAACCTCTACGGCGCAGCGCGTGTGCTGGGCGGCGAAATTCCCTACCGCGATTTTCATACGCTCTATCCACCGGCGACCATCTATTTGAATGCCGCCATCTTCAAAGCTTTCGGCGTCACTTTGTTCAACGCTTTGTTCGGCGTGCTGATCTTTAAAGTCCTTACGACCTTGATGCTGTATGGGTGCGCCAGACGCTTGATGCCGTGGGCGTGGGCGTTGAGTGCGGCGGCATTTTCGCTCGTTTGGCTGCGCCCCAATGGCCCTTTCAAAGCTGTGCCTATGCACTACGGCGCGTGGTTTCTCGCCGCCGCGTTGTTTTTTATATTGAGCAAAAAAGTCAATAAAACCGGGCTTTTTTTTGCCGGTGTGGCGTTGGGCTTGCTCGCCTTGTGCAAGCATAACATTGGCGCGTATGCGTTGGCGGGAGCGCTGGTCGTGGTGTTGCTCGATGACGGCGCGCCTGCGGTTTCGGTAAAACAATGGCTCGGCAATTACCGCCGCGCCGGATGGCTGATTTTGGGTTGCGCGGCGACGGTGCTGCCATTGGCGGTTTATATGCAGACGAAAACCGCGCTCGCGCCGATGATGAAAACTTTGTTGTTTGGCCCCGGCGAATTTTTGTTGACCCGTTTAGCTGCCGTGCCTTTGCCTATTATCCCGATGTTGTTTGCGCTCTGGCTGGTGATGGGGGGTTATCTGGCCAGACGTTTTCAGGCGCAGGCAGCTTTGGCGTTGGCGATTCTTGCCATAACGCTGGCAGGCGCGTCGCTTTTTTTATGGTTCGCCAGACAGGATTATGTTGATGCGCTGATTTTTTATGCGCCGGTGATGACGATCCTCGCGGGATTTGGCTTCAGCGGGTTTGGCAAACGCTTTGGCGTGGAAAATCCGAAGGCTATGCTGGCGGTGACGGTGTGTGCGGCGGCGGCTTTTATGGAAGCCTTTCCGCGCTTTGCTCGCGAGCAATCCATCGCCTCCATGCCGTTTGTCGCTTTGCTGCTGCTCTACCTTCTGTTCAGTTTGCGCGCCGCTATCGCCGCGTTTGCGCTGGATCAATGGCGCTTCAAACTGGCTTTGGTAACTTTGCCATTGATAATTTTTTCGCTGGGCGGACGACTGTTTTTGCAGACCTTTTTTGACTCGCGCCTGCATTGCAAAAGCGACACCGAATTAAGCCTAGAGCGCGGACGCAAGGTTTTCTTTCCCGCCGAAAAAGCCAATGAAATCAACCAAACGGTTGCCTATTTGCAAGAGCGCGTTCCGGTCGGCGGCTACTTCTTCGCGCAATCGTATGCCGGGTCGTCGTATCTTTTTTTAGCGGATCGAAACAATCCATCGGGGGCGCAATTCTGGGGCGGCGTCGGCGTGAAGGATGCCGAACGCGCTGCTACACTGGAAGCTTTGCAACGCCAGCGTGTCGGTTTGATTGTCACCAGCCGCAAAGATTTGGCGGCGGAAAAGTATCAGCCGATGCGCGATTTCATCAACCAAAATTTTACCTTGAGCCGGGAGTTTGGCGAGACCTTGATACTCGAACGATAAATGATGCTGGCAAAACCATCACGGGAAAAATCAACCGAGGCCGCGCCGCAATCGTCGCTGACGCGCTGGTTGCCGTTGCTCATCACTCTGCTTGCGGGCGCACTTGGTTACGGCTTGTTTTACAATCGCAGCGCCTGGCTTTCGGTCATCGGCTATAGCGTGTCGCCCGCCGAAAGAGTGTTACAAGGCGAAGTGCCGTACCGCGATTTTCTTTACAACTACACGCCCGGCATTCTCTGGCTCAACGCTTTTTTCATGCGAATATTTGGCACCACCTTGCTGACCATTAACCTCGGTTTGCTGGTCTTCAAACTTGCTACGCTGGTGGTTTTGTATCAAGCGGCAAAGCGCTTGATTGGCGCGTGGGCGGCGCTTGTCCCTGTGGCTTTGTCGCTCAGTTGGATTGGCTACAAATACATCTTCGGGATTTTTCCAACGCAATATGCGATGCTCTTCGTGTTGCTCGGCTTGATTTTCATGCTGCGGTTTAACGAAGACGAAGGCCTACGTTTTCTACTCCTCAGCGGGTTGTGCATAGGCATAGTGTTCTTGTTCAAATACAACGTCGGCATTCTGTTGGGCGGTTGCGGAACGCTGGCCCTGGTCACCCGCGAATTGACCCTCAACGAAAAAAAAATCCTTCAAAGCGCGCTCGCCGCATCGAAAAAAGCCTGTATTTATTGGCTAGGTTTTGCCCTAGCGCTGTTGCCATTGGTGATTTACTTGACGCGCCATCAGGCATTGCGAGCCATGCTTGACCACTTCCTGCATCACGCTTCGGCTTACGGTCACGAGCGCGCCGTGCCTTTGCCATCGCTGAAATTGCTTGCGCCGACGGTGGCCGGATTGGTTGTTGTTGTGACCGGCGCTTGGCTGTTGCTGCGCCGAGCGCCGAAGTTTTTCTCAACTTATCTGGTCATCATTTTTCTGCTTGCGGCAATCGCGCTAGTGATTCCGCAGCGTGCCTTCATCATCAAAAATTCGGCAATGGCATTTATGGCCTACCTGCCGATTTTTCTGTTCATCGGCATCACCCTAGCTTGGTTCTGGCAATGGAAAAAAACGCTTCGAGGTGAACCACCGAATGACGAAAGCGCTTCGCAAAACTCAGTAGCCGATGATCGAACCTCAGAACCAGAAAGTGAAATCAAGGCTCCGTCTGCCCGTCTGTCCGTCTGTCCGTCTCCCGGTCTCCCGGTCTCCCGGTCTCCCGGTCTTCCCCATTCTCTCACTCCCCTCCGCCTTCATTGGTGGCAACAACACGGGGCGCTTATCATCGTCGCCTGGTTTGCTCTGGGAGCGTATATGGAGTTGTACCCGCGAGCCGATTATTATCATCTGGTGCGCGCTTTGCCGCCGACCTTTTTGCTCATCGCGGTGCTGGGCGCACAACTTTTATCGTGGCTGCGTGAGCGTCTGGCGAAGTATGTGGCTGCGCCGCACAGTGCGGTGAAATGGAGTGGCGGTGTGGCGCTGGCGCTATTGATGCTCGTCGGTTTGGTGAACACCTGGCAGCCGAATTTTGATTCGCATTTTCGCCTGCTAGACCGCACGCCGTTAGCTATCGAACGTGGGCAGGGAATTCTGGTGCCGCCGAAACAGGCCGAATTTATTAAGGAATTGACCGCTTTGATTATCGCTAACAGCGCCCCCGATGAGACCGTTTTTTCTTTCGGGCAACGCGGCACGGGCTTCTATTTTCTGGCGGGGCGGCGCAATCCGACAAAGTTTGTCTGGTGGCGCAACGTCGGCATAGGCCGGGAAGATCGGGAAGCCGTAATGCAGATGATTAATCAACAAGGCGCAAAATTGATTTTGTTGCAGGACAGTTTGAAAGATGCGCGGGTGCGCGAGGCGGTCAACGCCAATTACACGCGGGTCGGTGCGGCCAGCGGCTTGGGCGTTTATGCTCGCAACCCATGACGCCGAATTGAGGCAGGGGCGCGGCGCAGTTCCATAATTTTTTTGAGGGCATGATGTACAAAGGCTTTCGCGTTGCAGTAGTGATGCCGGTGCATAACGAAGAGAATCATATCGCCAGAGCGTGGGCGCGGGTTCCCGATTTTGTTGATGCGATTGTGGCGATTGATGACGGCAGTTCGGATGCTACGTGGCAGCAGCTTGCGGCGATTGTTGATGCGCGGCTGGTGCGCTTGCGGCACAAAGAAAATCTTGGCGTCGGTGCGGCGACGAAAACCGGCTACCAATATTGTCTGCAAACTGCCGCCGATTTTATTGCTGTGATGGATGGCGATGGGCAGATGGACGGGCGCGATTTGGGCGGCTTGGTGGAGTGCGCCATTGGCGGAAGCGATTATGTGAAGGGCAATCGTTTTCTATCGCAGACTATTGCTTGTATGCCGTTGGCGCGGTTTGTAGGCAACCGGATTTTTAGTTTTTTGACGCGCCGCGCCGCTAGGTTTGGCGCGAGTCTGGACGCCCAATGCGGGTACACGGTGATTCGTCGCGAGGCGTTGCAACGCTTGAATCTGGCGGCGCTATATAATCGCTACGGCTTTCCGAACGAGATGTTTTTTGCAGCCTGTCGCGCCGGCTTGCGGGTTGAAAGCGTAGCGGTGCGCGCCGTTTATGATGATGAAGTGTCGGGCATTAATCCGTTGACTGCCGTGCCGGTAATCAGCTTCTTAATTGTGAAGAGCTATCTTCGCAGGCGTTTTTCCAAGTCGCGGACGATGCCGACACGGCTTTTGCAGGAGGTCGAAAATCATTCGGCAAACTAAGCGAATCATGACGCAAGCGAAACCTTCGCTATTGATGTTGACGAGTTCGTTTCCGGCGTCGCCGGATGACGAGACCTGCGGTTATGTGCGCGACTTGGCGCGCTGTGTAGCGCAAGAGTTCGCCGTGCAAGTCCTCGCGCCTGCCGAGGTTCGGGCAGAGGCTACGTCTTATCCGGAGTTCCAACTAACACGCTCGCACAGTTTGCTGCCGCCAGCTTTAGACCCTTTGCAGGCGAGCCGCGATTGGCACGGCGTGTTAGCCGGTAATCTCTTGACCAAATTGCTGACCGCGATTTCCTTGCTCGGCTTTTTGGTGACCGCCTTTCGACTGGCGCGGCGCGCTGAAGTGATCTGCTCGCATTGGCTGTTGCCTGCGGGTTTGATCGGCGCAGTGCTATCGAGAGTTTTGCGAAAGCCGCATCTGGTCATAGAACATTCCGGGGCGTTGCATTGGTTGATGCGGCGGCGCGGCGGCGGCTGGCTGTTGCGCTTCATTGTTTCCGGCAGTCATCGCCTGGTTACGGTCAGCGATGATTTGCGGCAGAAACTCATCCGGCTTTGTCCTGCAGCAGAAGCGAAAACTACCGTGATGCCGATGGGCATAAAGGTTTCCGTGTTTGAGGCCGAAGGGATTTCTGCGCGCCCAACTTTCAAGGCGCAGCAGTGTTGTGAAGATGAAGCAAAAAAAATGTACGGGCGGTCGTCGCTGACCGCGCCTGATGTTTTTCCTAGTGCCTTGCCAGCCGGGGCGACCACAGAGGGTGGTCCGCACAAGGGGGATGATTCCCCCTCTCTTTATAAACTTCTGTTCATAGGGCGGTTGGTGGAAATCAAAGGCGTGCATATTTTATTGCAGGCGGCGGCGACGTTGCCCCAGGTCCAAGTGTTAATCGCCGGTGATGGCGAACAACGCATGGCGCTGGCGCGCTTGGCAAAAAAACTCAATGTTGACGCCGTTTTTTTCGGCACGGTGGACAAAACGGAAAAAGCGCGGCTCCTGAAATTATGCGATGCGGTGGTGCTTCCTTCCGTCTGTTTGCCGGATGGCCGTTGCGAAGGAATGCCGGTGGTGGCGCTGGAGGCGTTGGCGGCGGGGCGACCGTTGATAGCGGCGCGGGTCGGCGGAGTTTCGGAAATCATCGAGGCGGGGCAAAATGGTTTGCTCTTTACGGCAGGCAATCCGTCGCTGCTTGCTGATAAGATAAAACTTCTGCGCGATGATAAAACCCTGCGCGAGCGCCTGGCAAAGAATGCGAAGCGCACCGCGCAGGCTTATGATTGGCAACTCATCGGCGCAACATTCAACGACCTCTTGAAGGATTCTCTAACTGCGAATGGCTCAGTCACAGGTTATCAAACCGCCGCCCGATCAAACTGCTGATGTAGCGAAAACCGCCGGGCGCGGCACGATTCTCATCACCTTGGCCAAACTCTGGTTTATGATCAGCGGCTACGGCATCAGCTTTGCCCTGCCGCGCTTGATCAGCAAAGATGAATTCGGCCTTTATAAAATTGTCATCGGCGTGGTCTCCATCATCAACGCGGTCATCGTCACCGGCACGCAACAAACCGTCTCGAAATACATTTCGCAGGAAGAGAGCAAAGCCGATGCGGTAAAAGCGAAAGCCTTGCGATTGCAAACGCTGGTAGGCGGTGCGGCGGCGTTGGGTTTCTTTCTGCTTGCCCCGTTGATCGCCAGATATTTGCACGATGAGCGCTTGACTAATTATCTGCGCGTGGCGTCGCTCATCACCCTGTCTTATGGGTTTTATGCCGTATTCATTGGCTATTTCAACGGGCGGAAAGATTTTCTCAAGCAGGCTTTGCTCGACGTGGCGTATTCAACGATGAAGTTGGGCTACATCGTGTTATTCGTTGGGTTGGGCTTTGGCGTGATGGGCGGCGTTGGGGGGTTCGCGCTGGCGGCGGCAAGCGTTTTGGCCTTGTCGGTCATGGTCGCTGGCAGAGGGCGGCGCGAAGGCGAAGTGCCGGCGGCGGAGTTGTTGAAATTTCAAGCCTACCTTTTGGGCTTCACGCTGTTGTTGAATCTTCTGCAAAAGGTTGATCTGGTTTTGATCAAAGCGCTGTCGTCGGCTGATGCGACGATAGCCAGCGAAAATGCCGCCTATTATGGCGCGGCTTTAGACCTGGCGAATCTGACGTATCAAATCATCATCTCGATCACCTTCGTGATTTTTCCATTGATTTCACAAGCGACCTTTGCCGCTGAACGGGCGAAGACGCAAAGTTATATCGCCAACACCTTGCGCTATACGCTGATGATTATGGCGGGTCTTGCGACGTTGTTTTCAGCCAATGCCAGAGGCGCTTTGGCGGTGGTTTATCCGGCGGATTATCAAGCGGGCGGCGCGGCTTTGCGTGTAGTGGCTTTCGGAATGTTGTTTTTCGGAATGCTGTATGTGTTGACGACGATCATTTCGGCAAGCGGCGAGCCGAAGGTGTCGCTGTTGATTGGAGCGCTGACCTTGCTGTTGAGCGCGGCGTTGAATTATTTATTGATTCCGCTTGCTGGATTGCGGGGCGCGGCCACGGCGACCACCGTTGCGATGTGCGTTGGCGCAGTGGGCGGGGCGGCGTATCTGGCAGCGCGCTTCCAAGCTTTTTTGCCTTGGCTATCGGCGTTGCGAATCACGGCTTGCGCGGCGCTGGTCTATGCGCTGTCGTTGAGTTTTTCGCCAGCCGCAAAGATATGGATCCTCATCAAGCTTGCAGTTTTGGGGTTGGTTTATGTTACGGCGTTGTTGGTGAGCCGTGAAATCGGGCGCGATGATGTTGCAATCTTGAAGCGCATCATCAAAAAATAGAAAGGTGTTCTCGACTCTCGCTATAAGATCATGCAGTTCTCATTCAAGTAAGAGAGGAACGCCACCACCGATGAACACCGATAAACACCGACGGAAAAAAACCGGCAATCTCCACTTTTCTTTTATCGGTCAAACGACATGACTTTGCGCTTGATGGCTCTGGCGGCGAGCGATTTTTATTTGTCATTTGAGCGTGACAGGAGTTTAATAAATCTTGCATCTGCTGTGCCTCCCTTAACGAATTTAAGAAGGAAATCGCTGGCGACACACGGCGCTGTAGAGCGCTGTGAGCCACGCCATCAACGCAGCTTGTGCAGCCCCCTAAGGGGCGTGAAGTGAAAGCGAGACGGGGATTTTCAATCCAATCGCTTTCTCGTTTTGATAGCCTAATCTACAGCCCCTTGTTGAATGCCGGAGTCTATTCTGCTCGTGTATCGGCAGCCGTCGCTTCTCAACTTGAGTTGAAGGAATTTTCACCATCCCCAGCCCGTAGCGGTTTTTGCAAGAGTATGAGCCTCAATCCCTCCTACTCGCGCAACGCCTATGTGGGCATTCTTGTGCAAGGCCGCGTCGGGTGGTGAATGATAATTGCTTGTTGGCGTCGCCAGGCAAAGGCCAACAACAGTATGGATGTGAACGCCGCTTTGAACGATAATGCGAAAGAGGCACACGCTGAAATGAAAAAAACGCATACGCCAAACTCAAAAAATCTAGCTTTCAAAATTGTCGGCATCTATGTACTGGTCGGGCTGCTATGGGTTTTTCTGTCGGATTCTTTACTGGGTGGAGTGATCAATTTTTCATCTTCGTACAGCGAATTACAGATCGCCAAAGGCGCTTTCTTTGTGCTGGTGACCGGCTGGATGTTGTATTTGCTGGTGCGTCGCGGGCTGGAACAGCAAAGTCAGTTTCAGGATTCGATAGCGCGGCTGGCGGCGATTGTTGAATCGTCGGATGACGCCGTAATCAGCGCCTCGCTTGAAGGCAAAGTCAGCAGTTGGAATCAAGCGGCAGAGAAAATCTTTGGCTATGCGAGCGGCGAAATCGTCGGGCGGTCTTTCGAGATTTTATTTCCGTCGCCCAGCTACGAAGAGATTAGCGCACGGTTACAGGGCATCAAAACCGGCGAGAGTTTCACCCGCTTTGACAGCACTTGTCTGAGTCGCGCCGGTAAGTCCATAGAGGTGTCGCTTACCTTGTCGCCGATTCGCAATGCCGAGGCGGAAATCATCGGCGTTTCCCTCATCGGACGCGATGAGACGCTTAACAAAACGATGGCCGAAGCGCTGCGTCAATCCGAACATGATTACCACGGCCTGTTCGATCAGGCGCACGACGCGCTGATTATTTTCGACCCCGCCGATGAAATGGTGCTGGACGTAAACTATCAAGCTTGTGCGCTCTATGGCTTCAACAAATCGGAGTTTGTCGGCAAGTCGCTGGGCAAGCTGACCCGCGAGGCCACCCGGGTTCACGAACAGATGCAACAGGCGCTTGAGAATCACAGCGCGCAGAGTTTTGAAATGACGCATCGCCGCAAGGACGGCAGCGAAATTCATTTGGAAATCAACACCACGCTGATTAATTACAAAGGCCGACAAGCCTTGCTCAGTATCAATCGCGACATCACCGGGCGCAAGTTGCTGGAAGACCAGTTTCGTCAGTCGCAAAAGATGGAAGCCATAGGCCGACTGGCCGGTGGCATTGCTCACGATTTCAACAATCTGTTGACCGCCATCATCGGCTATAGCCAACTGGCGCTTAAAGGATTGAAACCCGATAATCCCTTGCACAATTATTTTGAAGAGATTGAAAAGGCTGGTAAACGCGCCGCCAGTTTAACCAGCAAGATGCTGGCCTTCAGCCGCAAGCAGGTTATTCAACCCAAGCTCATCAATCTTAACGACGCCATTAGCGATATGGAGAAAATGGTGGCGCGTTTGATTGGCGAAGATATTGAAGTGGCGATGTTCCTGCATCCCAATCTCTGGCAGGTGAAAGCTGATGAAGGACAACTGGAACAGGTGTTGATGAATCTGGTCGTCAATGCCCGCGATGCCATGCCCCAGGGCGGCAAGTTGACCATAGATACCGGCAACGTGCGACTCGACGATGTATATGCGCGCCACCATATAGATGTGGAACCCGGCGATTATGCGATGTTGGCGGTCAGCGACACCGGCACGGGCATGGATGCTTTGACTATGGCGCATCTGTTCGAGCCGTTCTTTACCACCAAAGAACTCGGCAAAGGCACAGGGCTGGGATTGTCCACCGTCTATGGCATAGTCAAACAGAACGGCGGACACCTGTGGGTGTATAGCGAACCCGGCATCGGCACCAGTTTTAAGGTCTATCTGCCGCGCATCAAAAGTGAAACTGATGTTGAAGAGCCGGTCGAAATTTTGGTGGTCGCTTCTCCGGGCAATGAAGTGATTTTGTTGGTCGAGGACGAAGAAGCGGTTCGCAATTTGGTCAAACAGGTATTGCTGGCCAGAGGCTACAGCGTACTGGAAGCTTCCAACGGCGTAGATGGATTGTTGCTGTTGAAACAATTGGTGCAACCGCCGCACCTGATTATCACCGATGTGATTATGCCGTTTATGAGCGGACGGGAATTTGTCGAAAAAGCCATATTGTTGCACCAGGACATGAAAGTGTTGTTTATGTCAGGCTACACCGATGACGCGATTGTTCAACATGGCATACTGGATTCCGATGTCGCTTTTATTCAGAAGCCGTTTACCACTGTATCGCTGGCCAACAAAGTGCGCGAGGTGATAGACAGCCATCCGGTTTCCTTCAATGGAAAATAAGAATTGAGGATGCCCGTATCCGTAGCCTGAAACTCAGACTGAGAGTGCTAAAAATGCCCAATTTTATTGGGCATTTTTATACTTCTGGGGGTAGTGCTGAAAAAGTAATGCGGAAGTGAGAACGCTTGAACCGATGAGTAGCTGCGTAGGCGCGACCGGTCTATAGAGATGGAGTACGCGAAGTTTTCTATAGACCGGTCGCGCCTACGCAGCGAAACCGGCGCAGTGGGTTGGCGGTCGCGCCTTACTTGTTTCGCACTACCCTGCGGGGCATCATCCGTTTGACCCTCGCGGCAATGCTATAAAACTTCGCGGACAGCGCGGCGTACCACATCGGTCGCCACGCCATAAACGAAGTGCGAGGCCAGCGCAGAGGCGTGCGTTGAAAGCGGATATTGCGTTGGTGCTTTTGCCAAGCCGAGCGCCGGGACCAGCACTTCATCCGCAACCAGCCAGACCGCTGTGCCAAACGGCAGCCCCAGCCCCAAAGTGACTTGCGGCATCAACTCCGCCAGCCCTCCATAAAGCGCTCCCGATGCTGCACCCATAGCGTAATGCACGGCTTCGCCAGCGGACTTCTTTTCCTCTTGTTGTAAAGGATGATGAAAGACCGTTGCTGAAATTGCCACCGCGGCCTTCTCCGTAGCCGGTGCATCTTCATGGGTTTCCGTTTTCAAATTGCCTTCAGGATTTTTGCTCTGGCCGTTGGTCGGAGATTTCTGCGAGTCTTTTTTTTCTTTGTCCGACTTGGTTAGGTGTATCAACCAAGCTTGAAACTGACTCATCACAAATGATGCGGCAAGCCCGGCGATGACGCCTGCGGCGACGCCCTTGAGAAGATTTTCTTCACGCGATTTTTTTTTGAAGATCATAAGCCCTCCGCTTGTCGAGAATATTTCTCGCTACAGATTTCGCTGCTGAAGAAGGCAAGCGAAGTGCCAGAAACTTGACGCGCTGACGGACCGGAATAAGCGGTTTTTTTCAACTGAACGGCGGCAATGAACCGCTCTCTGTATGGGAATCGCGCAGGCGATGTATAAAAATGAATCCTGGCAAATTTACTTTTGTCTTGGCCTATTTCACTACATCGTGGATTTCGGGTTGTCCCCAGACGAATTGGCTTTCGTCGGCGTCCCACGGGCGGCTCACTGAAATCATGTCCACGTAGCGGCCTACCATTTTCTTCATCGCTTCGGCGCGTTGCGGTTCCTCGTCGAAGCGATTGTGTTCTTCTCGCGGGTCGCTTTTCAAATTGAATAATTCAAAGCTGTAGGGATTGCGATTGTAAATTAATTTGTAGCCGTCCTGCGTGATGACCGCGTATTTTTTGGTCTCCAAGGAAACTGTCTGGTCGGGGCGCACAAAGAACGATTGATAGCGATAGGTTTGCTCCGCGTAAACCGGCGGCGGCGTGAATGGTTCATTCTTCATCAAGGGCAACAGACTGACACCCGCGCACGCTTGCGGATAATCCAAACCGAGGGTGGTTAAAATCGTCGGCCCTAAATCAATGCTGCTGACGTAGGCGGAAATTTTCTGCGGCGCAAGTTCCGGCACATAAATCAGGTAGGGAATGTGCAACTGTTCGTTGTACAGCAACGACGAATGCTTGTACATTCCGCGTTCGCCGAGCGATTCGCCGTGGTCTGCCATAATCACAATCATGGTGTCCTGCATACGTCCGGCGCGCTCTAGCCAAGCGAACAAACGCCCTAGGTGATAATCCACATAAGCAACCTCGCCATCATACAGGTCGGTCAAGGACTGGCCGAAATTGAATTGCTCATGAAATTTGTACGGGCGATGGGTGTCTGTGGCGTACAGATAAGCCGCAAAGGGTTTCTCTTTTGGTGCCTCCTGTAAAACTTTGATGGCGACATCAATAGTCTCGGCAAAAGTTTTAACGCGGGCTTCCTGCACAACCTTCATGCCTTTGACGTGGCGCAGCAACACCGGCAGGCGACGCGGAAAAACCATGGCGTTGTAATCGTTTTTGGCGATGATTTCCGGCCAGCCTTCCAAGTGCGCGTCCCAGTAATTGCCCTGCGTAAATTTCGGCAGCGCTTCAAAGGTATTCGGTGCAGGCGTGAAACCGTTTTCAAAAAGTTGCGCTTTGGCGGCGAGTTTGTCGAAATTCGGACTGGTGTTTCTGGGGTAGCCATACGCGCCCAGATGGTCGGCGCGCAAAGCGTCCACAAACACATAAATCACATTCAAGCGTTTGGCCTTGGGGTTGGGCGCGGCGTGGTAAGCTTGCCAACTCTGTGTCCATTCGTCCCTGTCCTGCGGCGTCAGGTCGCCGCCTATACAATTGTTGTCCACGCCATCGCCTACGACTTCAGGGTGCGCCGGGTTGATGGCGGCGTTATGATCGTCGGCATCGCCGCCGCCCAGATAGGGCGACCAGCCATCGCGGTCTCGATCCAGCGCCCATTGCAGCAAGCGCAGGTGTTGATGGGTTTGGCTGGTGCGAAAGACCGTTTGATTTTTGAGGTTTTGATTTTTATCGAAATGATTGAAGGTGAAAGCCGTGGCCGCAAGCAAGGCAATCGCGGCAAGGCTAAGAACGAGTGGTTTGATGCGAAGGGCTTGCAGGCGCGGCAAAGCGACATAGCTGGCGCTCACCAGAGTCATCGTCAAAGCGAAAGTCAGAATGAACAACGAGCGATGCAGCGATGGGTCGTAAAGCTGCACCTCGATGCGGGAATCTATGTAGTAGGCGACGAGAATCAACCCGACGGTGAGTAGAAAAAAGCCCAATTTTATTGGCTTTTTCAACCGATTTACGCTTCGTGCCGCACGCCACAGCAGCCAGAAGAAGAGGAGAAAGCCGAGCATCATCGCGTAAGAGATCGAGCGTTCATGATTCAACAGCAGATCGCGAAGCGGGTCTATCTTTTCGGCTTCACGAATCAAACCAATCAGGTAGCCATGCAGATGCGGCTGTTGTTTCAAAAGAATCGCCGCTACGGTGAAGACCGCAAGTCCGGCGAACCATTGAGTCCAGCGATGATTTTTTTGCCCCAACAGGTTTACGAGGCGGTCTTTCAGAAACACGCTGGCGCGAACGAACACGCCGATGAGCAGGCCGAGCAAAAGACCGACGACGAGGTTCAAACTGAAATAGGCGGTAAAGACGATTCGCTCTTTGAACGAAGCGAAGACCGGCGTCAATTGCACTTGCAAATCGAGCCATTCCACCAGGCTTAACCCTAACGCCGCGCCGCCGCCGACCAACGCATAGCGTCGCAGGGAAGTGAGCCAAGGGATTGGCGAATCGTTGGCGTGCAATTCATGGGTTGCAGCGGAAGCCGCAGCAAGTTCTGTTCGAGAAGATGACAAAGCGCTGACTCCTGTTGAAAAGTAAACCGACCAAAAGGTAAACAGGGATAGTAAACAGCCGCTTCAATTGATGTCAAACACGGCTATCTTGAAACCCTTCTGCGCCCTTGGTAAAGGCCGCACCGGAAAACCTCACGGGTGAAATTGCCGCGACGGAAATTGTACAAACCCTCGGCGGCAACGTATTATTTTTACCTTTGGAGCCGACACATTTTTTATGCGTAACAAGTTATTAGTCATAGGACTCGATGGCGCGTCCTTCAACGTCTTAGACCCGCTGATGGCGAAAGGCTATCTGCCGAACCTGGCCGAATTGATTGCCGCAGGCGCACGCGCCAACCTCGAAACGACTTTTCCGCCGATCACCGCCGTTGCCTGGTCGTCGTTTATGACTGGCAAAAATCCCGGCAAACACGGCATCTTTGAATTTGTCATGCGCGAGCAAAAGTCGCATCGCCAGCTTGCCGTCAACGCCACGCTCAGGCAAGGCCGCGCCATCTGGGATATCTTGAGCGAAGCAGGCCAGCGCGTCATCGTGCATAATTTTCCCTGCACTTATCCGCCGCATGAAATCAACGGTTTGATGATTGCCGATTTTATGACCCCGCGTGGGCGCAGAGATTTTACCTGTCCTGCAACTTTGCTCGAAGAACTCGAAGCACGTTTTGGTGATTATCGCCTGCACCTGTCGCAGACTTACGCCAACGGCAATGTTGAAGGCGTCTTGAACGAATTGAACGACGAGTTGGAATACAAAGCACAGGTCAGCGAATATCTGATGACGAATTATGAATGGGATGCTTTCTTTCAATATTTCTGGGGAACGGATCGCCTTCAACATGAACTCTGGCACGTCTTCGACGACGAACACCCGCGCCACAATAAAGCGGAAGCGGCGAAATACCGTGAGCGCGTCTATCAATATTTTCGCCGCGTAGATGAAATCGTCGGGCGTTTGATAGAGCTTGCAGGAGCGGAAGCGCTGGTATGGATAGCTTCCGATCACGGCTTCGGCGCGGCGCACAAATATTGCTCGTTCAACAACTGGTTGTTGCAGGAAGGTTTTTTGCAATTGAAGACAGACGCGGTGACGCGCCTGAAAAAGCTGATGTTTAATGTGGGCATCACGCCCGAAAACGCTTTCAAAATCGTCAAGAAATTGCCGCTCGGCAAACTGCGTCCGGCGCGTGGCGTCGGCAACACGGCAGGCGCATCGAAAGCGCTCTCGACTTTTTTTCTATCGTTCAACGATGTGGATTGGACACGGACGAAGGCATTTTCAAAAGGCAACTACGGACAGATTTATGTGAACTTGAAAGGCCGCGAAGCACACGGCTCTGTGGACGCAAGCGACTACGACAAAGTGTGCGAGATGCTGGTCGCCAGACTCCAAGCGATGCGCGACGCGCAAACCGGCGAGCCGTGGATTGGCCGTCTGCATCGCCGCGAAGAGATTTATCAAGGAGCGCGAGTTGCGGACGCGCCGGACATTTCTTTTTTGCCGCGAGATATGCGTTACTTGCCAATCGGCAGCGCCGATTTCACCTCGAATAAATTTATGGTCGAAGCCTTTGGCATATCGGGTTGTCATCGCATGGAAGGCGTGATGATAGCCAAAGGCGCAGCGATCAAACGCGGCGTGGATGTGGTGCAGACGAGTATTTATGATGTGACGCCAACGATTCTTTACCTGCTCGGTTACGCAGTGCCGGAAGATATGGACGGGCAGATTCTGGAAAACATCATCGAGGAAAATTTTTTGCAGGCCAATCCGGTGCGCTATGCCAAGCAGGATGAAACGAGCGACACTGGCGAAGCGGAATTTACAGCGGCAGAGAATGAAGAAGTGATTGAGCGTTTGCGAAGTTTGGGCTACATGGGTTGAAGACTGATTCAAGATTAAGCAATCGAATTTTCACACTGAAGATTGTCGGAAATAAAATTGATGATGAACGCCAAGCAGAAAATCAAAGACGCCTTGCGGAGAGCGCTGGAAGCGTTGCTCAGGGTGTATCTGTCAAGTCTGCCGAGCGTGGATTTTGCGCCGCAAAAAATCGAACGCATATTGGTGTTTGCTTATCACGGGCTGGGCAATTTTATTCTCTACACGCCAGCTTTGAAACTCCTGCGTCAGCGTTACCCAAAGGCGCGAATTGATTTGCAGGTTGGCAACAACACGGGCTGCGAAGAGGTTTTAGCGGGCGCGGATTTTTTCGATAATATTTACAATTTGCCTTATAAATCGGGCTTTTTTGCCTGGTTGAAACGTATCCGAGAGATTCGCGCCACGCGCTATGACATCACCATCAATGAATTTCACAGCCATTCGTGGCCGCTGGCCTTGATGGTGGCGTTCAGCGATGCGCCGTTTCGTGTAGGCCACGTCACCAGTCCCGGCTGGTCTGCGCGCTTCAGTCGTTACAGTTTCGTTTTTAATCTGCCGGTGACGATGCGCGAAGAAGAACATGAAACCCAAAGATACCTCGATTTGGTGGCCGCCATCGGGGCGGGACAACTTGAACCCGCAGCCGTCAAACCTTTCATGCATTTGGCCGAAGCTGATAGAGCGTTCGCGCAAGCCTTCATCGCCGCGCACTATCAAATGAATGGTAAAGCGACGGCGAATCAACAAAGCGCTTCGCAAGCAAGCAATGGAGAATGGCAAGCGGCAAATCCTCAAGCAGGCAAACGCATCGCAAAGGTCATAGGCGTACAACCCGGCACTTCGCCGACGATGCGTTGGAAGCAGTGGCCGCTGGAGCGCTATCGCCAATTGCTCGAACGCCTGACGCTGGAGCAGCCCGAAGCGCAGATTATTTTATTCGGCGCGCCAAATGAAGCGGCAATGATTGAAGAACTGGCGGCAGGAGTGCGCGGCAACCTCGCCATTGCCGCAGGTAAAACCACCATCAAGCAGGTCGCTGCATTGATCGAGCAATGTGATTTGCTGGTCTGCAATGACAGCGGCTTGATGCACGTAGCGGTCGCCGTTGATACGCCGGTGGTGGCGATTTACGGGCCTACGGATTTGCGCCGCACCGCACCACTTGGCAGTCAACATACGGTCATTCGTCACCCTTTGCCGTGCAGCCCCTGTTTCAAACTCGAAGGCGACGCGCAGGTGCATCTGTGTCCGCATCACGATTGTTTGATGACCATCAGCGCCGAAGAAGTTTTGCAACAGGTGCAGCAGGCCATAGCAGACGGACTAGCGGACCGCGCACCAGGGCGCAGCCTTTCGGTCACAGAGGTGCGGACGAAATTTGGTCTGCAACATTCATAAGCGGGAGAACTGCAATGCCGAAACAACCTCTTGCAGAGGTCTTTGGATTTCCAATCAAGAATTTATCAGCGGAAGCCAGTCGCTATCGTCAAAAACGACTTTGCCCGTTTAATAATAAAGTGCCGAATTGTACGAAGGATAAAGCGAATGATCCGTTGGGAGTTTGCAGTGTCAATGATGGCGACAGGGTCGCTATCACTTGTCCGATTCGCTTCCGTGAGGATTGGTTAATCGCGGAAGATGCGGCGGCCTTTTTCTTTTCTCCGGAGGTCAGATGGACCTCGCTTGTCGAAGTGCGGCTCAATGACCGGCATGGAAAATCAGCGGGCAATATTGATTTGGTATTGGTCTCGTATGATGACCAAGGGAAGGTGCTGGATTTTGGTTCCTGCGAAGTGCAAGCGGTGTATATCTCTGGCAATGTTCGCGCCCCTTTTGAATATTTCATGGATGACCCGACGCAGCATTTCAATATGGATTGGATGGGAAGACCTCATTACCCCAGACCGGATTATTTATCCTCTTCACGCAAACGGCTTGCGCCTCAGTTATTGTTCAAAGGCGGTATTTTTCATCGTTGGGGGAAAAAACAGGCGGTAGCGATTCATCGAGGATTTTTTGATACGCTGCCTCCACTCGAACCGGTTTCTGCCGATGATGCGGAGATTGCCTGGATGATCTATGAACTGGTTCATGATGATGAGCAAAATATTTATACTCTCAAGCGTGGGCAAATCATCTACACCAAGTTTGAACCGACTATGTTGAAGTTGACAACCGCAGAAGCTGGCGCGCTGGAAACCTTTGTGGAACACTTGCAGGCGAAGCTCGATGAAAAATTGGAGCCGCATCCACCGGATGCGCCGTTGCTGACCGATATGGGACTGAGTTAATTCTGATGAGGCAATCATTCCAACCGGAACTACGGTTTCCGGATCTCCATCATGCAGTCGTCAATGTGGCTGCCGTGCCACAACGCAGTCCGTTTCGGTATCCGGGCGGCAAAACCTGGCTGGTGCCAAAAATCCGACAGTGGCTGAAAAAACGGCCTGATGAATTCATTGAACCATTTGCAGGCGGGGGCATCATCAGCTTGACCGTGGCCGCAGAAAACCTAGCGGAGCATATCACCATGATTGAAATAGACGAGCAGGTGGCGGCAGTGTGGCAAACCATTCTCACCGATGGAAAGGGCGAGTGGTTAGCTGACCGGATAGCCACCTTTGATCTCACTCCTGAATCGCTTCATAACGCTTTAGCGGTCAAAGCGACTTCGATTCAAGAACAAGCCTTTCAAACTATTTTGAAAAACCGAACTTTTCATGGCGGCATTCTCGCCGCCGGTTCTGCGCCTTTGAAACATGGCGAAAATGGCAAAGGCATCAAGTCGCGCTGGTATGCCGAGACCTTAAAAAAACGCATTCTGGCAATCGGCGAAATTTGCCAGCGCCTCCATTTCATCCAGGGCGATGGTATCGAAATCATCAAAACGAACTTGAAGAGACGCAACACCGCTTTTTTTATAGACCCGCCATATACCGCTTCCGGCAAAAAAGCGGGGAAGCGATTGTACACCCATCACGAAGTAAAGCATGAGGAATTGTTCGGTTTGGTTGCGGCTGTTCAGGGAGATTTTCTAATGACGTATGATGATGCGGAGAGCATACGAGAGCTGTCGCGAAAGCATGGCTTTGATACACAAGTCGTTGCCATGAAAAATACTCATCACGCGGAACTGAAAGAACTGTTGATCGGCAAAAACCTAGATTGGGCAAGAGGCACAGTCATGCAATCCGCTTGAAAGCCTATGAGTGCGGGTTGTACAATTCGGGTTTCGTTTTTCCAAACTGAAATCATAATGACCAAAAGACCAAGCATCAGCGTTTTTTTTCCTGCCTATAACGATGCCGGAACCATTGCCAGCCTGGTGGTGCTGGCCGATAAAACCTGTAGAGAGTTGACCGACGATTACGAAGTGATTGTCGTCAATGACGGCAGCCCCGATCACACTGGCGACATACTGGCCGAGCTTGCCACCAAGTACCCCAAGCTGCGCGTCGTCACGCATGAAAAAAATCGCGGCTATGGCGGCGCGTTGCGGTCTGGCTTTGCCAGTGCGACGAAAGAGTTAATCTTTTACACGGATGGCGACGCGCAGTATGACGCCCGCGAACTGGCGTTGCTAGTGCCGCTGATGACCGCCGATGTGGATGTCGTCAACGGCTATAAAATCAGCCGCTCCGACCCCTTTCATCGCGTAATTATTGGCGGCATCTATCGCGCCATTATCAAGCTCGCCTTTGGTTTGAAAATCCGCGATGTGGATTGTGATTTTCGTTTAATCCGCCGCCAGGGGTTCAACAAAGTGCGACTGTTTTCCAACAGCGGTACGATTTGCGTAGAGATGGTGAAAAGTTTACAGGACGCCGGACTGCGTTTTGCCGAATGTCCGGTGCATCACTATCATCGGGCCTATGGTAAATCGCAGTTCTTCAACTTCAAACGCCTGTTCAAAACCTTCCGCGATTTGAGCGCCCTGTGGTGGAAACTGGTAATCAAACGCGATGTGCAAATTGTCTCGCCCACCGAAGAAAAAATTGAACCGCTCAAGGCCGTGGAGAAGACGTTAGGAGTAGGAGAGTAGGGGAGAAAGGGAGACAGGGAGACGGGGAGAAAGGGAGAAGAAGCGATGGAGAATTTTTCGACTGATAAAAAATCTCCCCTACTCCCTGTCTCCCCTACTCCTTTTCTCCTCCACTCCCTCACTCTGGAGTGATATGCGCGATGATGAATACCGCGCGATGTTTGATCTCGAACAAAGCCTCTGGTGGTATCAGGGGATGCGCGAGATTACGGCATCGCTGCTGGATGAAAATCTCCAGCGAAAAAATAATCTGCGAATACTGGACGTGGGTTGTGGCACTGGCTATGCGATGACCTGGCTGCGGCGGCGCTTTCCAACTGCCGAGGTGTTCGGCGTTGATCGGTTTTATCAAGCGGCGGCGCTCTGGCGTTTGCACGAGATTCACACGGCGGCGGTCGCTTCTGCCGAGGCCTTGCCGTTTGCCGCTGATGAATTCGATCTGCTCACCTGCTTCGATGTGATTTATCAACTCTCGAAAGCCGATGCGACCCAAGCCGCGAGCGAATTTTTTCGCGTTCTCAAGCAAGGCGGATTGCTCTACATTCGCGAACCCGCTTATGAATGGATGCGCGGCAGTCATGATATCGTCGTCGCCACCAAACATCGCTTCACGCGCCCGCGTTTGCAGGATTTGCTGGCCGCCCAAGGGTTTCAGATTCGCCGCGCCACCTATGCCAACACTTTGCTGTTTCCGCTGGCGATGCCGCATCGCTTGTTATCGCGTCTGCAAAAGAGCGAAGCCTCCGACGTGCAGCCGGTGCATCCCTTGATGAATAAACTATTCGCGGCGACCTTGAAATGGGAAGCGCGATGGCTGTCGCGGCTTTCGTTTCCCTTTGGGTTGTCGGTTATAATGGTCGCCGAAAAATGAACCTCTACTTCGACAACTTCATGGGAACTGCGCCCTGCATACCGTTTTTCAGGATAGAAACCAGATGGTAGAAAACGATACGATTCAAGAAACCAAACCCGTTGATGATAGGTTCGGCAAGCTCGGTGGCTGGCTGGCGCGTTTGGATAACCGCCGCGTCATCTGCATCGGGTTGTTTGGCATCAGCGTCATCGTGATGCTCTTTTACAAGCCTTTCAAACAGATCGTCGAAGGCGACCAAGCGATTTACGACTACATCACGCAATCCATACTGCGCGGCCAGTTGCCCTATCGCGACATCGCCGACATCAAATGGCCAGCCAGCGTTTATATCAACGCCATTGCGGTGTGGATCGGCCAAGGTTTTGGCTTGCAAGACATTTTCGCCATTCGCCTGATGCAGATTATCGAAGTCGGATTGCTTTCGATTTTTACCTTTCTGGTAGCCGAAGTCTATTTGAAAAATCGCGCTGTCGGCGTCATCGCCGCGCTATTTCCGCTGTTGAATAAAAACTTCGCCGCCTGGGTGGTGATGGGCAGCCAGCCGAAATTGCCGCTGATGGTTTTCGGTATGTTGTCGCTGTGGTTGTTGGCCAAAGATAAACCCTTCTGGGCCGGCTTTACTTCTATGCTCGCCTGTATGTGCTGGCAACCCGGCTTGCTGTTTACCGGAACCGCAGGCTTGGTCGCCTCGAATTACTTGCGAAACTGGCGTGACCTGCGTGCTGTGAAAGTCGTCGCGGGCGCGTTGATTCCGCTGCTGGTGTTGTTTGGCTACTTTTATTTGAAGGGCGCGTTCGGCGATTTCTGGGCGTGGTCAATGGAGTACAACTACGGCGTCTTTGGCCCGGACGCCAATCGCGGGTTGGAGCGCGCCTTGCAGCATATGTGGCGGGTGATGCGGCGCATCTTTGAAATTGACATCGTGTTTCTCGTCTTGAGCATCGGCGGTTATTTTTTGTTTGTCGGTGAACGCATTTATCGGCGCTGGAAAGGCAAGGAGAATTCTTACACAGAGGCTTGGTTCAAAGACGCCTTGATCTTTCCTGTGCTGGTCTATTTTTTATTTTGCCTCATCAATATGCAGGCGGGGCCGGATTTGATTCCGTTCATTCCGTTCATAGGTTTGTTTGCCGGATGGTTTATTTTCCGCGTTGGAACCGTGATTGGCAAAATCAAATTGCTGCAACGTCCGCATCTCAGTTGGGAAGTGTTGGCGACTTGTCTGGTCATCGCGTTGATGACCGGAGTGGTTTTGCGGCGCGCCACGAAATATAGGATTGCCGGTATGACGTTGCAGGATCAGTACAGAGATTTGCAGCCGGTGGCGGCAGCCTTAGGCCCCGATGACAAGGTGTATGTTCACGGTACTATGGAAGTGCTGGTGTTGTTGAAACGGCGCAATCTCAATCCCTATGTGTTGCTGGATTGGGGAGCCGACCAGTTTGCCGCTTATAAAAAAGGCGTCGAGTTCAAAGACATCATTGCCGAGATGGATGCTCAAGCGCCCAAAATTATTTCGCTGACGCGATTGCGAACTTTGACCAACAAAGCCGAGTTGGAGAACTGGGCGAAAGCGCATTATGATGAACTCACCATCACCGATGGCAAGCCGATTTACATACGCCGTCAACCTTGAAGGGTAACGATGCGACGAGGAATTTGTGGAAAGTTCTGAACAGAATTTAAGCGTGAAGATGCGCGTGGCGTTGGCGGCTATCATTTTGCTGGCGGCGTTTCTGGCGGCCTATTGCAAGCAGAAAAAAGCGGACGCCGTGAAGTCGCCGATGGGGAAATGCTTAGAGGAGATTAACCGCATACCGGAGGTAGCGGCGCTGTTGAAATCGCAAGCCAGAGATTATCAGGATCAGGCGCGTCCGCTCGAAGGGCTGGAAATCGCCCTCACCGTCAACGGCATGATTAAGAGCCAGGAAGACGACGATGACAATATAGACAACTGGTGCGCCAATGAAAACCGCCGCGAAAATCTCGATAAATTCATTCGCGCTTTGCAAGCTAATCATCTGCCGCCGACGGTTGATTTCGTGGTCGGGCAAGCGATTGACAAAACCATGCTGGAGCGTTGGCTGCAAAGCGGCAATCTGCTTGGCAACATGACCTACAGCCGCATCAAGGCGAAAAAGAGCGACCCGCAACGCTTCATAGATGATGTAATGGCGAATGACAAACTGCTTGCGCCGTTGCTGGAAAAATATGCCGCCGCGAAAAAATATTTTCGCTATCCGCGCCTCAAACTCAGCCGCGATGCCCAGAGCCGCGACCAGATCAAGGACTTTCTGAAAGCCAAAGGTTATGTCGAAGCGATGGCCACCATAGAAGCGCCCGATATGCAGTTCAGCGAAATTTATTGCGCGGCGCAGGCGCGCGGCGATGAAACCTGCGTCAATCTCATCAAGCAGAATTTCAATATGCTGTTGCTCGATACGACCTTGAAAACTCGCACCGCGACCCGCAACCGCACCGGCTATGATGTGAAGTTGATTTTGACGGTCGGCGTCAATCAATTCACCTGCGATTATCTGGGCGAGGTGCTGGCGTGGTATCAAATGCTGGGCGCACGGTTCATCTCGCTCGATGAAGCTTTGCGCGACCCTTTGTATTCGAGCGTTGACGAAAAAGGCAGACCCGTCGCCAGAGCGATTCTCCGAGAAACGCGCCGCCTGCAAATCGAATCGGTCAACGCCAAGTAAGGCTTGTTGCCATTTCACTAAGGATTATGGATGAAATGACCTGCAAGGCATGAGTGATTTTTCAATGCCTTGTACGGGCGACCACCGCAGGGTCGCCCGTACAAGGTTGCAGGTTATTTCATCCCCCATCCTAACGCCTGTCGTTGACATCTTGAGGAAACGAGGTGTCAACGCCGCGCCGCGCCGACCCCACGGTGTTGATGGCAAGGCGGTTGAGTTTTTTTGCAAGAAGGGATTGCCCCGACTGCTCCCGCACCTTCCTTGCTATTCCTTTCAAGAAAGAATTCATGGCGCTTTTCAAGTAGGTTATAATAGCCGACCGAGGTGATTGTTATGGTGAGACAGAACTCCTTAGCTGCAAACATAGTTGTGGTTTTGACCCTGATTTTATTGGTGTTTTGTGCCTTTGCCGGGGCGCAGGACTCGACCGGCAGGCCGACCCGAACGCCGAAGCCGCCAAGAGTCAATCCGTCCAAAAATCCGCCGCCGAAAGTGATCAAGACGCCGCCGCCTGCGCCTACGGTTATTTTTACGGTGTTGACCGAACCGGCAGAGAGCGAAGTAATTCTCAACGGCAACCGTCGCGGCGTGTCCAATGCTGAAGGTAAATTTGTCATCGAAAAACTGGCACTCGGCCAATATCTAGTCGAAGTTAAAAAAGAGGGCTTTCATCCCGGCAGTCGCATTTTCAATGCCGGAACCGAATCGCCGACCCTGGTCTTCAAACTGGAACCGGCGCTCGAAGATGTGGTCAAAGAATTCGATGAACTGATTGCCGCAGGCAATTTGTTGACGCCCGACAGTCGTAACGCTTTGCAACTGGTGACCCAGCTTTCGGAGAAATATCCCACCCGCCCGGAGATTTTGCGTATGCGCGGTGTGCTGGCGACGAAGTTAATAGACACGGCGCAACCGACCATTCTCAACTCGGTGAAGAACTGGCGCAAAGTCGCGCAGGATGAAATGGCGCACGCCTTGGCAGCGGCAACGAAAGCCACAGAGTTGAAGAGCGAAGACCTCCGTATACAGGCCGAAGCGGCTTACTTGCGAGCGATAGTGGCGCTTCGCAACTGGCAGACTGTGGGCGCGGCGGACGGCTTGACGACAGCGCAGAGTGAACTGGATAAAGTGTTGACGCTTGATGCCAGCTATGCGCCAGCAGTTTATCAAACGGGCATCGTGAAATTGTATGCCAACGATTTGAGCGGCGCGGAAGCAGCGTTTGTGAAAACCCTGCAAATGGAGCCGCAATGGTTCGTCGGCTACACCGGAATGGGCGCGGTCTATTACGAAACCAAACGCTATAAAGAATCTATTGAAGCGTATCGCAAAGCCGTAGCGTTGAACCCGACTTCGGCGGCGGCGTTGGCCGGAGTGGGTTTGGCGCGTGCCGTCAAAGGCGACAAGGACGGCATCAAAGATATGGAACGCGCCGTGCAATTGGATGCGACCAGTGGCGTGCCGAACCTTTGTTTAGGAATGTTTTTCGCGCAGTCCAAGAAAAGCAAAGAGCGCAACCGCGCCGTGCAGGAGTTCAAGACGGCGATACAAAAAAACGCTGGCAATCTGGAATTTCAAAACGTCCGCGCCGAACAATTCATCACCGATTTGCAGAAGCGCAAGTAGCCGTTGCTGTTGGGCATTTGCGTTTTGACTCCAGTCAATTTAAGCGCGCTCGTGCTTGCTTCAATTTCTTAATCTGCTCGGTGATGGTTTCGGCGTCGGTGGCTTCGGGCATTTGTTGTAAATAAGTTTCCAGTTGCTCGATGGCTTTGCTGGTTTTGCCTAGCTGTGCCAGCAGCAAGCCGTAATCGCGCTGATGCGCCAAAGACTCCGGCATCAAGATCAAGATGCGCTCAATGGTTGCCACGGCGCGGCTGTAATCCTGACTGCCGGAATAAATTCCCAACAAGTTCGCCAGCATTCGCGTGATGATCTGCTTTTTGGTGACCGGCAATAACTGTGAAGGGTGAAATGCGAGTTTGCCGCCGCTCATACCGGCTACCAAATCGGCCAACGCATTTTCGCCAAGCAGTCTGCCGCCATTGAACACGTCTATGAATAAATTTTCCGGCGGCTGCAAATAGCCGACGATGAAATGGCCGGGCAAGCCTATGCCGTGAAGCGCAAAACCGCTTTGCCGGGCGACTTCGATATAGACGACCGACAGAGTAATCGGAATGCCTATGCGTCGGTCTATGACTTCGTTGAGAAAGCTGTTGCGCGGGTCGTAATAATTTTCTCGATTGCCTTGAAATCCCAGTTCATCGAACAAAGAGGTGTTGAGACAGGCAAGCACTTCGAGCGCATTCTGTGCTTGGGCGGCGCGTTCACGCACCCGGTCGCCCAAGCGTTCGAGCTTTTCCAGATACAACGCTACATCCAGGCGCGGGTATTCTTCGGCGGCAATGAGCAAAGCCGCTTCGGCCAGCGGGATGTCGTTTTCACTGCGCGATATGCTCTCTGTGAATCGCGCTCTGACATTGTTGGCAAACTGTTTGGACATCGTTCTCAAAAAAATCTGCGACTGCAAAGTGGGATACTGGCTCTGCCAAACGAAAAAAATGCCCAGCGGATTCAACCTGTACTGATGCGATGCGGAGGTTTCTTGGTCACTTTATATACCAACCATCCTTCCAGAAGTTCTACGCGGTCGCCTTCCGTAAGAATGCTCGCGTTTATCATTTCGTGATACTGCTCGACCGACAACCGCATAACGAAATCGTTAGGCACGGCTATCGGCAACTTCACGTTTGCTGATATGGTAGGAGTATTGCTGGCCATAAACTTCGCTTCTCAAAATTGGGCAAAGGCGACAATTCGCCAACCCGCAATGGATGCGCGATTGCCGCCTTCACCGATTTTACTTGCTTACTCAGACCCGGCGCTTTTGGCTGGCACCTTGCCGTTGATTTTGAAATTGCTCCACAGAAACGCATAGGAATGATCGGCCACCGAAATCATGTACTCCCAGCCGTGCCTGCCGGGAAAGACATGAAACTCGTGGGCGATTCCGGCTTTGGTCAAGCGCGCATCGAAATCTTTGTTGGGTTCGGTAAAGCCGTAATGATCCTGATCGCCGACATCGAAATAAATCTTCAAGCCCGATTTCTTAATCATCGCGGCGTTGGTCTCCGCCACATCCATAGGGTTGTTGGCGTGAAAGTAATCGTTATCCGGCGGGTTGCCGAAGATGTTACCGGCCAGTTGGGCGCGGAATTGCGAGCGCCGGTCAGTGCCGGACGCCGTAGGCAATTCGGCAAACACCGCCGCGCAATGCGCCGTCACCGAAGAAAACATCTGCGGGTGTTTGAAGGCCAAGACTAGCGCTCCGAAGCCGCCCATGGAGATGCCTTGAATTGCTCGCCCGTCGCGTGTGCCATCCACGCGATAGGTCTTTTCGATGAAGGGAATCAAATCTTTGATGATGGCGTCTTCGTACTTGTCGCCGTTTTTGGCATTCAGATAAAAGCTGTTTTTGCCGTTGGGCGCAACGATAATCATTTCCCCTATGATGCCGCTGTCGCGCAGGCGGTTGATCGCCGCCGCTACCCCGCGTCGTTCAAATTCGCCTTCGTTGCCAAACATTCCGTGCAGGAAATACAGCACGGGATATTTGCGCTTCGCGTCTTTGTCATACGAGGGGGGCAATTGCACCGCGAATTTCAACTCGCTGCCAAGCGCCGCCGAAGGCAGCGAGGAATAGACGATGTGGCTACCATCGCTTGCCGCTGGTGGCGCAGTGGGCGCGGCAGGTTGTTGCAGGCAGGCGCTGGCTTGTATGGATACGCCGGTTATTGCGAGGATGGCGAAGATAGCAGTGGTCGAAAGCCAATTAACTTTTTTCATTTTGTTTCACCATAAAGCGCGGCCCTTGACTGGGGAAATGATTGAGGTGGAGATTGGCCGCCGTTACGTCCGTCATGTCTATGATGGCGGCGGCGTTGATGGCAGCCGCAATTGAAATGGTTTCGCTGATCTCTTCGGGGGTTGCGCCTACCGATAACGCCTTCTTCATGTGGCCTTCGAGGCAGCCCTGACATTTGGCCACCAGAGAGGCAGCAATTGAGATTAGTTCCTGCGTCTTGGTGTCAAGAACTTTATTTTCGGTGAAGTAAATTTCGCGATAGAATTCGCCGTAAATGCGCCGCATTTTGGGTTCCATCATCGAATAGGAATCGGGCTTGCCTTGAACTTTCGCCTCCGGGTTGAGCTGCGGAATCTCGCTTTGCGAGTCGGTTTCCTGAGTCTCAACGATTGGGGATGAAGTGTTATCCATGTCTGTAAAATCTCCTTAAAATTTGGACTGCCGTTGCACCAGCAAGCGCGGCAATCGCTACGTGAATTCTGTTGCCTGTACGCGAAATCATTTCTCCAGGTCACCGCCTTTGGCGGCTGAGTTTTCCACAAAGGCTTCGCAAGACTTCTACCACACGCCCAGTTCAGTTTTCAACGCCCGAAGCCCGTAGGGCTTGACCAGACCGCCGGACGCACCGACAATAGGGAACCGAATATGAACGCAGAACCTTATCAATACGAAGTTGAAGGCGAAATCATCAAGATGCTGCACGATGAATTTCCGGCGCTGCGTTGGACCTGCCAGGGGTGCGATAACGATAGCTGCACGGTTTTCTATGACCCGCAGGAGTTGGCGAAGATTGTCGCCTGTGAATTTTGCGAGGCCGTGCATCTGGTGAAAAAGAATTGAGAGAGACCAGCAGGCAACCGTAAACGACAGTTGGCGCAGCGCAACGCCAAATTGCTTTTCGCACAAATCAGTGGAGAAACCCTTGGTTGAGAGGCGGTCTCTGACCGTGCATTCCGGCGGTCAGAGACCGCCTCTCAACTCATAACTTGAGATTCTGCGATTCCGCATTATAGATTTCTTACCGTTGGTTCACGAGGCCGATTTACAATATAGCAAACGGCGCGTGGCAGACTCGGATCATGCAAACCTCATCCGACGTTATCGTTTGCGAATCCTGGCGAGGCGTTTCAGAAAGGTGTCGGCGTCTTTGGCCTCCAACGCCTGCTTGTAGAGTTTTTCCAACAACGCGGCATCGTTGATGCTTTCAATTTTCGCTTTTACATCAAGCGCAGGAAATTTATGAGCAACCAGAAGCAACAGCGTTTTGGTCAAGCCTGCTTCGCGGCCTGCTTCGCGGCCTTCTTCGCGGCCTGCTTCGCGGCCTTCTTCGCGGCCTTCATCAAGTACCATTTGATAGAAGCTCGATTCTTTGAATTCTTTTAAGGGAATCATACCTTTCTCCAAAATCATTTCTAGCAAGTCGGCACGATTATAGCGCAATCCGCCAAGCATGAGAAAGTGAACGCCTAAATCGCGCTGCTTCTGTTTGTCTTTGACGGCGCGCAGCAGTTTCACACTGGCTTCCAAATCTTCATAGCTGCCCCTCATCAAAGGAATGAAAGGCAGAATGCCATCACGCTTCATGGCCAGATATTGTTGCGCCGAACTCTCCCATATTTTCGTCACTCGAAACGACGATTCAATTTTCAGCGAACCGGCGTGAATGATACCGGCGTGCGGCACCGGTTTGGGCAAGCCTTTGCGGGTCAGCAGCAACACATTGCTGTAAATCGGCAGGCGGTATTTCATCCACAAACGCGCATCATAATCCGGCATACGTTCCAGCAAATCGTCTTTCCAAGCAATCTGCGCTTCGGGATGCACGATGAATTGTTTGCTGCCGCGTTTGACCAGATATGCCTGATCGGTTAGCAGCGTCGAAACGCTCAATTCAAGCGGCAGCGGTTCAATCTCTGCTGCTTCGCCCGGTTTCAAATAACCGAGCAGAATCAATAAGGACTCGGCGTCCTGCTCGGCAAAATATTTGAAGGCCTGGTCATAGGGTTTGGTACTCATACGATTTTATGCTGCAACTGCCTGACCATCGCCGCGTAAACTTCTGTGGCGTCGAGGAGGTCGCGCTTGCGGATTTTTTCGCCCGCCGTGTGCGCGTCGAGAATCGAGCCGGGGCCGTACAACAAGGGCTTGCCCCAATTGGTCAACGCTGGAATATCCGTGGTGAAAGCCACCACGTCGGTTTCGTACCCTTCCAGTTTTTCCATAAACACTGGCTCGCATTGAAAGCCGTACTCAATGCCTACACGACCGGCGACCGTCGCTTCCAAAATCTTTTTCAGCGTCGCGGTGTCGCTGACCACGCGCAGCAGGATTTCCGCTTGCGCCGCTGGCGGAATCACATTGGGCGCGATGCCGCCGGAAATCAAACCTATGTTCAAGGTCGTTGCGCCCAGCGTTTCATCCCTAGGCAAGGGCATCTGGCGGACATCGGTTAACACGTCCAGCAGTTTTTCAATCGCCGATTCGCCCATGTGCGGATAGGCCGAATGCGCCGCTCGACCGCTGGCGCGCAGGATGGCTCTGAGTGTGCCTTTCGAGCCAAGCACCAGTTTTGATTCCGTCGGCTCGCCATTAATCAGATACTTGCAGGCGTTCGGAATCGCGTTGGCGACGCTTGCGCCGATGCTGCCATTTTCTTCGCCGACCAGTAATAAAACCCCGAAATCATTGACGTTTTCCGCGATTAATTTTTCCGCAGCCTTGAGCATCGCCGCCATCAAGCCTTTGGTGTCGCAAGCGCCGCGCCCGTAAATATAGTCGTCGTCTTCACGCAGTTCGACGTAAGGCGGTACGGTGTCGGTGTGCGTCGAAAGCACGACAACGGGTTCGCCGCGTCTGGCATAGAGATTCGGGCGATTGGCTTCGGCTTCCTGCAATTCAACCACCAAGCCCAGCCTCTCCAGATAAGCGGCCAGATACTTGACGAGTGCCGCTTCATTGCCACTGATGGATTCGATGCGTATGAGTTCTCTGGTTAGTTCAAGTGCGTCCATAGGCGAACATCATGGCGGTGCGCTTAATCTTAGGTCAAGTGGCGGCGGCTCATCGTTCTTGTTTTCACGCGCAGAGCGATGCTAAAGTTTTACTCCGGCTCTCGAATGTTGCAAAAAATAATGGACAAACCAAATCAGGCGAGTAGGAATCAAAGCCCCCCGAAGACTCCAAGAGTGTAGGTAAATTATTGGCTACCGTAACGGCAAAAAGCAAAACTCGCGTCATTAAACAAAACGTCGAGCGCAAAAGCATCTGGCGCAGAATCTTTTCGCCGATCACGCTTTCCATTTTCGCCGTGTTCTTGCTGATTTGCGGCAGCGTCTTCGCCTATTTCTACATGACTTACTCGAAGATGATTGATGCGCGGTTGCGCGGCGACATCTTAATCCGCACCACCGGCATTTACGCCGCGCCGCGTTCGATACGCGACGGGCAAACCAGTTGGTCGCTCGCCACGCTGAAAGCCTATCTCGATGCGCTCGGTTACGTGGACGCCAGCAAAGAGGCCGATTCCAAACGCGGACGTTATACCATCAAAGGCAACACCCTGGAAATTCGCACCAGCAGCGATGCTATCGTCAACAGTGTGCGCCAGTTTCCCAACCTCGCTGTCACCTTTAACGCCAAAGGGGTTGATAAAATCGTTGACCTCGACAGCAAAAAAATGCTCAACAGCGCTTTGCTTGAACCTGAACAATTGACGGCGATTTCCAACGAAAAAGAGAAACAGAAACAGAAACTGGTCTCGTACAAAGACCTGCCCAAAAATTATGTCAATGCCGTGGTTGCCATCGAAGACCGCCAGTTCTTCGAGCATTCGGGCATCAATATTCGCGGCATCTTTCGTGCGCTGCTACGCAACGTCAGCGAAGGCGAAACCCAGCAGGGCGGCTCGTCGGTGACGCAGCAACTGGTGAAAAACTTTTTCCTGACGCCCGAACGCACCCTCAAACGCAAGATGCAGGAGATGATGATAGCCGTGGTTTTGGAGACCAAATTATCGAAGGAAGAGATTTTTCAACTCTATGCCAACGAAATTTTCATGGGACAAAACGGCAACTATTCCATCAACGGCGTAGGCGAAGCGGCGGCGGTCTATTTCAACAAAGACGTAGTGAATTTGAGTTTGCCGGAGTGCGCTTTTTTAGCGGGCATCATTCGCGGCCCCAGTTTGTATTCACCGTATCGTGATCCCGAACGCGCCAAAGCGCGCCGCAATCAGGTGCTGGATTCGATGGTCGAAGCGCAATTCATCACCCGCGAAGAGGCCGACAAAGCCAAAGCTACGGAGTTAAAAATCGAGTCGAAGAAAAAGGCTTTGAACTCCGACGCGCCTTATTTCCTCGACTATCTGCAACAACAGATGGCTAGTGAAATGGCGACCCATGATGCGGCGCGGGAATCGTATCGCGTCTATACGACCATTGATATGGATTTGCAACGCGCCGCCGATAAAGCCTTGACGGATACTTTGGCGCAACTCGACCCGCTGTTTTCCAAGCGCAAAAAAAATCCTGTAGCGCCCGGCACTTTGCAGGCAGCGCTAGTTGCTATGAATGCCAAGACCGGCGAGATTCTGGCGCTGTCGGGCGGACGCGATTACAGCGCCAGCCAGTTGAATCGCGCCGTGGACGCCAATCGTCAACCCGGTTCGGTCTTCAAGCCGATTGTCTATGCGGCGGCCTTGAACACCGCTTTTGAAAAGGGCGATGACGAGGCCATCACTCCGGCCACGGTTTTTCTGGACGAGCCTAAGACCTTTTTATATGGCGGCAGCAAAACTTACGACCCCGGCAATTTCGATGACAAATACTCCAATAAAAATGTGACGGTGCGCGATGCGCTGGTGCATTCGCTCAATGTCGTGACCGTCGAGATCGCCGAAAAAGTTGGCTACAACAAAGTGACGCAGATGGCGCAGAAACTCGGTTTGCCGCGTCCGCAGGCGTTGCCTTCGACGGCGCTCGGCGCGGCAGAAGCGACGCCCTTACAGGTCGCGCAAGCCTACACGGCGTTTGCCAACAACGGCACGCTTACCGATGCCGTGGCGTTAAAGCGCGTCACCAATTCCACCGGCACCACGGTCAGCGAAATCAAAGCGCAGAAGCAACAGGCGCTGCGCCCGGAAGTCGCCTGGTTGATGACCAACATCATGCAGGATGTGTTGAACCGAGGCACGGCGTCGCGGGCGCGAGCGATGGGTTTTAATGCGCTGGCGGCGGGCAAGACCGGAACCTCGCGTGACGGTTGGTTTGCCGGATACACGCCGAATCTGGTGTGCGTCGTGTGGGTAGGCTTTGATGATAATTCGGAGTTGGGATTGGAAGGCGCGAAATCCGCTTTGCCGATTTGGGCGGCATTTATGAAGCAGGCTCTGGCCATCAGGCCGGAACTTGGTGGCAATGAATTCCCCAAACCCGATGGCATCACCAGCGCCGAAATAGACCCGACCAGTGGCTTGCTGGCCGACCAAGCCGTTTGCCCGGTGCATCGCACGGAATACTTTATTGCCGGTACGGAACCCAAAGAAACTTGCGGCGGACAGGCCACCGGAGAGACGCCTGCCGAGGGGCAGCCGAAAGAACCTGGCGATGCCGAACCACCTGAGAAGCCTGCGGACCGACGACCTGTTGAACCGCCGTCCACGAACCGCCGACCGCCGGAACGCCCGTCCGCTGACCATACGCCAGGGGATAGGCGACCCGCCGAACGTCGCCCCGCGCCCGTAAATGATCCGCTGGGCAATATGAAACGCATGATGCGCGAACGCCAGGAAGGCCGAAAGCCTTGAACTCCTTTCCAGCCGTCGCCGGTTTTCTATTTCGTATAAAAAAATCGGGATCAAGAAAATTTATTCAAGATGTATTTTCTTCTGAGCCGCTGGCTCTACTGATTTGGGTAAACATCTCGGGTTCTCCTAGTGGATGCGTGTTGTATCAGCGCATCCTTTTTTTTCATGCATTAATTTTTGCCCGGCGCTACAGGTTCGAGAAGGGAACTCAGGGCTTTGGTCTTGGCGCGTCTTGGCAACTTGGCGCGAGGTTGCGGTTAGAGGTGAAAGAGATGTCTCCGGCAAAATGATTTCGCGCCAAGTTGCCAAGCCCCGCCAAGAATTTTCCTGATGAACGCAAGTCGCTTTTGGCAAGCGACCTGTTGGCATCGGCGCGGCAATTTTTTTCCGCTTTGTGGCATTTGAAATTTGCAAATTCCGCTTCAGCCGTTACAATCTTTTTCGCATTTATGGACACTGACAGTAACAAGATAAAGGACTCCGCTTATGCAGGCTCAACGGCTCAACCTGATGCTCGACTCCGTTATCCGTCTGGTGCGGCGCGGCGCGATGGCCAATGCCATTAATCTGCTGACCAAACTTCGCCCCGTTGACATCGCGCAAATCCTTTCGCAACTGCAAGCCTACGAACGTGAAACTCTTTTCAAAGCCTTCACCCATCACGATCTGACCAAAGCCGCCGAAGCGGTTTCGGAAATGGAGACCGAAACCGCTGTCGCCCTGCTCTCTAAATTGGAGAAAGCCGACGTGACGCGCCTGTTGCAGGAGCTGCCTTCGGATGATGCGGCGCTGTTGGTTGGCGAAATGCCCGCAGAGTTGCGCGAAGAATTGCTCGACACCATGAAGGTCGAGCATTCGACCGACGTGCAGGAGTTGTTAGGCTTCGCCGATGAAACCGCCGGGCGCATCATGACGCCGGATTATTTTGCCCTCGATGAAGACGTGACGGTTTCCGAAGCTATCACCGCTTTGCAACGCCGCTCGGAAGATTTCGAGATGGCCTTTTATCTGTACGTAGTGGATTCGCGCAATCACTTGTTGGGCGTCGTCAGCCTGCGCCAGTTGCTGTTGAATTCGCCCTCCACGCCGCTGAAAAAAATCATGATAGGCGATGTCATCAAAGTCACCACCGACACCGATCAGGAAGAAGTGGCGCGCATCGTGGCAACCTATAATTTACTGGCCGTGCCGGTCATTGATGAAGAGAACAAACTCGCAGGCATCATCACCGTTGACGACATCATAGACGTGATGCGCGAAGAGGCGACCGAAGATATATACGCGCTGGCGGGAGTTGATGCAGACGACCGCGCTATGGGTTCGGCGATTACCTCTGTGCGTTTGCGTCTGCCGTGGCTGGGGTTGTCGCTGGGAGCCGCTTTGTTGGGGGTTGCGGTCATGCAATTTTATCTGGCAACGATTGAGCATTCGATCTTGCTTGCGGTATTAATTCCGGTGGTGGTGACGATGGGAAGTTATGCGGCGACGCAGACCATGACGGTGGTGGTGCGCGGCATAGGGCTTGGAGAAATTAATTGGGATACCAGTTGGCGGGTGGTGTTGAAAGAAGGGCTGGTCGGCTTGATTACCGGCTTGTTGGTAGGGGCGTTGACCTTTGTGATTATCGCCCTGTGGTTTGACTGGCGACTGGGCGGCATCATCGCCTTGACCATGATTTTGAGTCTGTTGATAGCGGGGGTGTTGGGAACCTGGATTCCGGTGTTGTTGAAACGCTTTGGCCTTGACCCGGCCTTGGTCTCTGCGGTCTTTGTCGTGACCTTGACCGATGTCATCACGCTCTTTTTTTATTTAGGCATTGCCTCCATGCTGATCAAATATTTTAAACTATGAAGATGAAAGAACCGACTGATCAAGACTTTGATTTTGACAACGAGTCGCTGTTCTCGAAGCGCCGCCTTCGCAATATGATTATCGGTGCGGTGCTGGCGGTGGTGCTGGGTTTGGCGCTCGCCAATCTCTACACCTACACCCAATACGGCGGCACCATGTTCGATAGCTATTTCCGCAAAGAGAAACCGCCCAGCCCTGCGGCAGGCAAGTTCGCTTACGCCAAAGGCACGGGCGATTACGTGGGCATCATTCGCGGCGAAGGCACCTCGCCCAGACGCGGACAGGTCTATTTCATCGAGCAACCCGGCGGCCAAATGATGGAAGCGCCCAAAGACAAAGTTGAAGTCCGCGAGCCGACGAAAGAATAAGCGGTCGCGGCGTTGTGAAACCGCCGGTTTATTTTATCCTGGGAGCGCACGCGGCTCGCGTGCTGGTCTCAGAGGCTGTGAATATCAGCTCCGCGCATTTATCTTGCAAGTCGCCGCACGCGCTTCCACGAAACTCCCAAATTGAATTGAATGCCAGTAAGCCTGAAGTTGAGAATGAGGAACTTCCTTCTTCTCGTTACAATTAATTTCTGCGTAAAGAAAATTTTTCTGTTGTAACTCTTTAGAAATGTCCTCTAACTCTTTAGAAATGTCCTCTGTAGAGCAAACCTAGAGTTGCCTCAATTATCTTGCTCTACAGAGCGTCTTTTCCCCTTCCTCCTCATCTCTTCCAACTCTTTCTCCACGGATGCTCTGGGGAGGGCACATACGTTCTTTTCAGCGGCGCTCGCTTGAAACCCTCCGGCGCTTTCTTCTCCGCTTTC
>JACQDB010000014.1 GCA_016201275.1 Acidobacteriota bacterium | reverse complement strand
GCGCCCTGAAAGGGTGCAGGAGATGGATTGCTGCAAGCCTCCGGCGCTCTTTCAGAGCGCGACCGCCAAGCCGCCTGCGCCTTCCCGTGGCTTCACCACGGGCTAATCTCCTGTGCGCCTCTGGCGCAAAAACGAATTCCCATGGCGCTACCACTGGCTAACCTCCTGTGCGCCTTTGGCGCAAAAACGAAGCGACCGGCAATTTTCAACCAGGCTATGTAGTCACAAAAAATATACCGCTCGCGTATCTCGGCCTTGCTCGCCTGCGATATTCTTCAGCGCCGCCCTTGATACGCAATCGCTCTTCGCAGGTTGTCGTTCACCGAGTTGAAAACTTATACACGGTTGTCGTCGCATAACGCTGCCCTGGGTTCAGCACCGTCGTCGGAAATTCGGGATGATTAGGCGAATCAGGAAAATGTTGCGTCTCCAAACAAAAGCCGTAACGCTGTTGATAGACTTCGCCGCCTTTGCCGGTGATGCTGCCATCAAGAAAATTCCCCGTGTAAAATTGTACGCCTGGCTCTTCGGTGAACACCTCCAGCACGCGCCCGCTGGTCGGCTCCGCAACGCTGGCGGCAAACCTGAGCCTTGCCGAAGAAAGATTCAAGACCCAGTTGTGGTCATAGCCTCTGGCCAAAATTAATTGCTCGTAAGATTCGTCGAGGCGTGCGCCTATGGGTGTCGGTTGAGTGAAATCCATAGGCGTGCGCTTGACGCTGCGTACTTCGCCGGTTGGAATCAAGCCTACAGTCACAGGGGTGAAGCGCTCGGCGTTGAGCCTCAACTCGTGATTGAGTATGCTGCCGCGACCGGCGAGATTGAAATAAGAATGATTCGTCAGGTTGATCACCGTCGCTTGATCGGTGGTCGCAGCATAATCAATCTTCAATTCATTCTCATGGGTCAAGGTATAAATCACCGTGACCGCGAGATTGCCGGGATAACCTTCTTCGCCGTCTTGGCTGAGATAAGAGAGTTTCAGTGCTGCGCCGTTTTCGCCTTGGCTCTCGACGGCTTGCCACACCACTTTATCGAAGCCCTTGCGACCGCCGTGCAAATGATTTTCGCCATCGTTGTGCGCCAACTTGTAGTCGTGGCCGTTCAAAGTAAAGCGGCCTTTGGCGATGCGATTGCCGTAGCGCCCGATGAGCGCGCCAAAATACGGCGTGCGGGTCAAATAGCCTGCGAGGTTGTCATAACCCAACACGACATCTTCGAGTTTGCCTTGCCGGTCAGGAACCTTCAGAGCCACCACGATGCCGCCATAGTTGGTGATTTTCGCTTCGATGCCCGTCGCGTTGGTCAAGGTGTAAAGGTCAACCGCCTGACCGTCTGCGGTGTTGCCGAACGCCGCTTTTTGAATTGGTAATTGTGCGTGTATTGCCATCGTTGTCCTCAAAAAAAATAAGCCGATACGCATCAGAAAGGCCAGAAGAAATTGGCTCGCACGCTTCACGTAGCAATGCCACCAATGACCGACATACCTGATTGAACGCAGCGGCGTTGATAGCGCTTCAGAAAATGCTTCCCCTGAAGTTTGAGCAAGGGATTAGCTCGCCGTTTGATTGGGCGCTGCAACTAAGCCGCGACGTTTCAGCGCCTGTTGCAACAGCGGTTCGATCTCTTTGCGTATGTGCCGATTCGCATAGCCTGCCCAATGCACATCGGCTTCAAGATTGAGCAAGGCCGTGACCGCGTTGCCAAACGCATCCGTGACGATGACGCCCAATTCACGGGCGATTAATTCAGTGCAGAGGTCGTAAGGATGACAACAAATTCCCAACGACAAACCGCGCTGCTGCAACAACGGTTCCATCAGCGGACGCAAATCGGCGATGAAGCGATCATGCCCGGCCATCAATTCGTAAAGCTGTCCGCCGCTCGATACATATTGGTCTTCAAAGCAATGCGCTTTGCCGTGTACGACCTCGCCGAGCGCACCGCGCACTACCTCTTCATCAATCGCCGCCAGTTCTTCGCGCACCCCCGGAAAGAAACGCGCCAACCCCGCGAACCCGTGCCGGATGCTCAAGGCTTGAGAAGGCCGCAAACGCAACGGCAGGCGCTCGCCGGTCAAACGGTTGAAGCGTTCGCCACTTGCGCCCACGCCGCGCATCGCCCACAAGCTATCGCTGAGGTGTTGTTTGACCAACGGAATTTCGGTCTGCAAGGCAAGCGTGATGTCCTGCAAATTGGTAGCGCTGCCGCGATTGGGTGCTACTCCAGTCAACACCCAGGCGCTGCGTTTCTGGTACATCAAACCGCGTGTGCCATCTATAGGGTCAACGATGATGCGCCACACCGCTGCGGCTTCCGGCGTGCCGCTTGGCAAAACGATCTGCCCTTCGGCGAGTCCTTCGCCAATCAACACCAGCGGCGCAAGCGTAGCGATTTCGCTTGCGAAAATTTCCACCAGCAAGGCTTCACTGACGCGATCAACGGCGTAAATCGTATCGCCTTCGCCGTCTTCGTCAGCAACTCGCGCCAAGTCTTCCACAGCCGACTGCTCGCAAGCAACCACGACGGCATCACGCACACGCTCGTGCAAACGGCGCAACGGCAACAGCAATTGTTCGACTTCAAACCTTGATGATGTTTCCAACTTTCAACTCCCATAGGGCTTTCGATTTCCCTGCCTGAGCTTGCCGTCCACAAGCGCCGCGCCGCCCTGCTCTTGCCTTGAACTTCGGCTGTCGTTCACGCGAACCAAACGCCTACGGGTTTACTATAAGAGTAGAACTCGCGTCAAGAATATTGGCAGCGCAGTCGCATTGAAGCCGAACCCGTGGCTTTGAAACTGGCGAAAAACCCTTATTTCAAGGGCTTTTTCCTGCCAGCAGAAAAATTCATCACCCGTGCAAAGTCGTTGTCCTTGCCGCTTTGAAAACCTCCGGCGAAAGAATCAAGAGGCCGTGCATCTGGGTTCGTTGGGTCGCAGACGTTGGCGGTTTCACGCTGGTCGGCCTGCTTGGCAAGCACAGAAGTCTTGACTTTCGCGCATCGGCCAGCGTATAACGCTGACTGCTTCGTTTGTGCAAATCAACGTGGGACAATTCAAAAATCTACTTCAACGCGGCGCAAGTCTGCTCAGGTGCAGGTGTCGCCGGGTTGGGAAAGTCAGTTTATTATGTGGGGTTCAGATAAGATGAAACTGGTCAAAACAGAAAATGGTGGCGGTTCGGATTTCGGCTGGATCGGCAAAGGCGTAGAGGTCGTTGGCGACGTGATTTTCGTAGATAAATTGCAGGTGGATGGCAAAGTCAACGGCAAGCTCTACAGCGAAAAAGGCACTTTGATTATTGGCGAATCCGGCAAAATCGAAGGCCAGATTGATGTCGGTTCCTGTCTGTTACACGGCTCCATCGTCGGCGATTTGAAAGCTCGGGCGCGGGTCGAGATTCATCGCACAGGCCGTTTGCAGGGCGATGTCATCACTCCCGCTTTGGTTGTCGAAGAAGGCTCGCTGTTCAACGGCGCAATCAAAATGGGCAAAGAGGCAGAAGTGCCGCGCCTTGATTCCCGACTTCCTGACAAAGAGGGCGACAAACGCAAAGTCAAAGAAGCCTGAAAGATTACCGCGACCGTGCAGGCGTCGCGCCCTTTCGCAACAGCGTAGCGACGCAACCATCCGGCAGCGCAACATCCTGATGCAGCACACTGCATCATTCAATACGGTGTGCCGCATTCGCCTTGCCCGTTAGGATGGTGAATGAAATACCCTGCAAGATTTGAGTGATTTTCAACTGCCCTGTACGGGCGACCTTGCGGGGATCGCCCGTACAGGGTTGCACTTTATTTAAGCCACAAGCCTTACGTTTTTCGTATTCCCCAATCTGCTACAAAACTCGCAGGCTTGAACTTCAGGTCTGCGGTTGTCTATAGTCAAAGCGGCGCGACAAAATTTCTCTCGCGTTAGTTGGCCAAAGGCAGCAGCAAATTTAACGGACAGCTTCACACATTTCATGATGCAGATACCCAAAACCGCCAAAGAAAAAATCGTCGTCGCGCTCGATGTGGCAAATCGGGATCGCGCTTTGCAACTGGTAGAAACCCTGAGCGGCCTGGTCGGAATGTTTAAGATCGGCAAACAACTGTTCACTGCCGCCGGTCCACAACTGGTGCGCGACATCATCGCCGCCGGTGAACACGTCTTCCTCGATTTGAAATATCACGACATCCCCAATACCGTCGCCGGAGCGTCGCAAGCGGCAGCCCAACTCGGCGTGGCAATGTTCAACGTCCACGCACTGGGCGGTGCAGAGATGATGCACGCCGCTTCGCAGGCCCTTCAATCTGAAGCAGCGCTTTTGCCGCCAACGGCGCAAGCGCTCAACATCCATTCGTCAGATCAAGCGGTCAGCGGTCAGCCACCGCTCCCCGCAATCCGGCCTGCAATTTTAGGCGTCACGGTGTTGACCAGTATGAATGATACCAGCCTTGCCGAAGTCGGCATTGCCGGCACCGCCGATGAAGTGGTCGTGCGACTGGCGACGCTGGCACGCGAGGCGGGATTGGATGGCGTGGTCGCTTCGCCGCGAGAGATACGTTTGATACGCGAGCGCGTGGCGGCGACAAATTTCATCATCTTAACGCCGGGCATCAGACCCGTATGGGCGGCCAGCGGCGACCAAAAGCGCATCGCCACACCTGTAGAAGCGCTGCGCGATGGCGCTGATTATGTAGTCATCGGTCGCGCCATCACCGACGGTCAACCAAGCGACAACGCCAAACGCATACTGGAAGAAATAGACCGCTGCTAGACGGCACGCCGCAGACCTTGTACCGTCAACCCCGAAGCCTCAGCAGCCAGGCAAAAGGCAACAGGCAAAGGTAAGAATTGCGAAGGGGTAGTGCGAATGAAATAAGGTGCAACCCTGTACGAGCGACCCTGCGATGGTCGCCCGTACAGGGCATAGGAAAATCACTCAAGTCTTGCAGGTTATTTCACCCACCATCCTAAAAAGGCAAAGACCTGCGTCGAGCGTGTTGTATGTGCTTGACCTAGCGAAAACTTTTTCCCTGGATACTAATCGCGCCGACCATTTTAACTTGGCGCACTTGAAGCAAACAGTGATGAACAATGCGAACCTGAGCCGACCTTGTCCGGCATACCAACTTCACAATGCCAATTCCGCCTTGCCGTTATTGGTTTATGTTGCCGGTATGGATGGCACCGGCGAATTATTTTACCAACAGATTCCCACGCTGATGGAACAATTTCGCGTCGTCACCTTTCGCCTGCGCGACGACCCGATGGCAACTTACGCAGACCTGACCAGCGACCTTGCCGCTATCATCCAAGACCTCGACGCCGCCCCAGCGTTGATCGTTGGCGAATCTTTCGGCGGCAGCATCGCCTTGACCTTCGCGCTGCATTATCCGGCGCTGGTCGGACGTCTGGTGCTCGTCAATTCATTTCCCTATTATCGGCGGCGCATACGCATCAACCTTGCCGCAACCCTTGCCGCGCTGGTGCCATTTCCGATGGTGTTGCCGTTTCGTCTGGCAATGGCTTCTCTAGGGTTGTATGTGGACGGCGTGACCGGCGACGACCGGCGGCGCATCTTGCAAGTGCTACGCACCGTCGAGATGAAGAGTTATGCACGCCGTTTGCGCCTCATTGCCGAAGTTAATCTTGAAGACCGACTGGCGGAGATTACTGCGCCGACGTTATTGATCGCCAGCACCCGCGACCTGCTGGTTCGCTCGGTACGCGAAGCGCAATTCATGGCTTCGCGTATGCCCAACGCTACAGTGAAAATCATTCGCGGCGCAGGTCACGCCTGTCTATTGGGCGAGCGCGTGCGATTGCGTCAATTGCTGCACCAGTGGCTGACCGCATAACCGCCGCGCACCGGCGACGGGCATCGGTGCAAGGGTGAAGCTGGCGGCGCGCAAGAAACCTTTTCCGAAACCGGCAGTTGCGCGTCCGCTGAATTGAGCAAAGCCAGATCAGCAGCGGAAAACTTCGCAAAACAATAGTATTGACGGGCTTTTTTGCTATGCGGTATAGTCGCCAATGACAATCAAACAAGGCAGGAAATCATTTGCGCGTCCTCTTTATTGCGCTTCATTCGACATCTCATTTTCCACCCTTCACGCTCTGTGCCGATGAGCGCGCATACGCAAGTGATGGCAACACCGCCAACGGCTGCGAAGAGAAAAATTGAGCGCCATGCAGCCGAACCCCAAACCACGAAGGGTTCGGCGCGGCCTCTATCCATTCGCACCTCGCAACAAGGAGAAGTAATGGCAGAAATAAAAGGAACACTACTGACCGCCTGGGTAAACTACTTGAAAGCCCACTATGGCGCGCCCGCCCTGGCCGAGGCTTTGCCGTCCCTGTCAGCCGAAGATCAGGCGCTGGTTGCCACACCGTTTCTGGCTTCGAGTTGGTATCCCTACGAGACTTTGAATGCCTTGCGGAAACTGACCCGACAGCTTGTGACTTCGCCCGATAAAAATCTTTCGATTGAAATCGGTCGCGCCATGGCCGAATACGTTTTTACCGGAGCATATCGTTCGCTGCTGGCCAAAACGCCGGCCAAACAGGTGGAAAAGATTACCTGGATCAAGGATTTCTTTTTCAAGGATTCGCTGCTTTTGGAGATCGAATCCTTGAGTGAAATCAGCTGTCTGGTGCGCTACGATTATGGCGCGGGGGCGCGTCCGGCGCGTTCCATCTGCGAAAGCCTCGGCGGGTTCTGGAGCAAGACTTTGGAATTGGCCGGGGCTACGGCCATCAAGGTACAGCACGAGAAATGCGCTGCCAAAGGCGCGACCTGCTGTGAATTTATTTTTACCTGGTAGGGGACGCGGCGCTGGCGTTGCTAAAAACGTATGGCTGACAAATTAACGCTTGAACCTTTGATTCGCTCCGCAGCAGCGCCCCTTGGGTGCAGCAAGGCACAGGGTCGCGGCTACAGAACGACGACTGCGAAGTAGGTCGCCAGTCGAAGCTTACGTTTTGGGTAGTGCGAAAAAAGTAAGGCTGAAGTGAGAGCGATTGAACCGATGAGTAGCGCTGTAGGAGCGTCTTGTCTATAGCTAGAGCGGGTCGCACAATTCCAGCAACCACCCGTATCTTGTAGGTCGTTAAACCATCACACACAATATCTGGACAAGACATCTATTTATGCAACACGCTCTAGATATGGAGTACGAAAATTTCTCTAGCTCCTACACAGCGAAACCGGAGCAGTTGGTTGGCGGTCGCGCCTTATAGCGAATTGCATTTGCCCACGACCATAACACCTTGTCGAGAGGTGGTCTGTGACCGCCGCTCAACCCATCGCACACCTCTGCAAGCCGCTATACTTATTTCGCACTACCACTTTTTGATCACTACGAGGAGCAAAACCGCCAAGCGCTCCGGGGAAATTTCCCGGAGCGCTTGGCGGTTACTACAGGTGAAAAAGCACAAGTGAGCAAAACCACGAACGGTTAGGCCAAAGCCCAACGCAGAAGATTCCGGCAGCGACGATTTGGCCGGCTGCCTTTTTACTTTGGCCGTTTGCCTTATTTGCCGCCGCCTGCCAGTTTGCCGATGAGGGTGAACAACGGCATATACATAGCAATAACAATCGTACCGATGGTGACGCCCAAAAACAGAATCATCGCCGGTTCCATCATGCTCAACAGATTGGCGATGGCCGAATCCACTTCCTGTTCATAGAAGTCAGCGATCTTACTCAACATGGCGTCCATCGCGCCGGTCTGTTCGCCGACGCCGATCATCTGGCTGACCATCGCCGGAAAAATCTGTGTCGCCTTCAGAGGCTCGACGAAGGTTTGCCCTTGTTCAATACCGGCGCGCACTTTCAGTATGCCTTCCGATACCACCATGTTGCCGGAGGTGCGCGCTGTGATGTCCAGCGATTCCAGAATCGGCACGCCGGAACTCATCAACGTCGAAAGCGTGCGGCTGAAACGCGCAATCGCAATCTTCTTCATGATGACGCCGAGTATCGGCGCTTTCAAAATCATTTTATCGAGCAGGTAATGGCCTTGTTCGGTTTGATAATAGGCTTTCAAGCCGAACACCGCGCCGCCAATCATAATCGCCATCAACCACCAGTAACCGGCCAGGAAACTGGAAAAGGTCACCACCATTTCGGTCAACCACGGCAGTTTTTCGCCCGGCCCTAACAAGCCTTCAAAGATATTTTTGAAGGCCGGAATTACCACGATCATAATCACCGAGATCACCAGTATGGCGATGAAGATGACAGCTATCGGATAGATCAATGCGCTTTTGACATCGCTCTTCAACTTGACCATCTTTTCCAGAAAAGTCGAGAGGCGTTGCAGGATGATGTCAAGAATACCGCCGGTTTCACCCGCCGCCACCATGTTGCAATAAAGGTGGTCGAAGGCGCGTGGATGTTTGGCCATTGAATCGGCGAGCGTCAAACCGGCTTCGACATCGCCACGAGTTTGAAAAATCACCTTCTGGAAAAACTTGTTGTCCTGTTGCTGGCCTAAAATTTCCAGGCATTGCACGAGCGGCAACCCGGCATCGAGCATGACGGAAAACTGGCGCGTGAACAACGCCAGGTCTTTGCTCTTGACCTTTTCGCGGCCAATCTTGGGCAACGAGATGTCGCGGCCTTTTTCGCGGGCGCTGGTTAAAATCACTTGTTCGCGCCTGAGCATGGCTTCAAGCGCCCCACGATCTGTCGCTACGCGCTCACCGACGACGATTTCGTTTAATCGGTTGCGCCCCTTAAAAACATATGTAGGCATTTTTCACCTTTACTAAACTGGGGGTGGTTCGTGCGTAGGGGCAATACATCAGAAAGTCTTTTGTCCGGTGTCCGGCGTCATTCTTTCAAGCCCTCATCGGCAATCGGTCATCCTGGTTTTCAAGGTTAGCTATCGAATGACAGACACCGGACACCGGACGAAAAGACGCAAGACAGCAAACCTATTTCCCAACTCGTCCGAGCGGGTTCATCGGTCGGCCTCCGGGTTGCTGCTGTTGCGGCGCGGGAGGACGGTTCGGCATGGGTCTGCCGCCGCCACCACCCTGAGGTGGTTGTTGTCCCTGCATGGCGGCCATTCCGCGATTGATTAAATCCTGCAATTCGTCCTGATTCGACGACCGCGCCATAGCCATCTCCAAAGTAATCTGCTTTTTGAAATAGAGCGTGACCAGCGATTGATTGAAAGTTGTCATGCCGTATTTTTCCTGACCGGTCTGCATCATGGAATAGACTTGGTGAATTTTGTCTTCGCGAATCAGGTTACGGATAGCGGCATTGGGAACGAGAATTTCCATAGCCAGCGCACGCCCTTGACCATTGGCTTTCGGCAGCAGAGATTGCGTGACAATGCCTTCCAAAACCATCGAAAGCTGGGTGCGAATCTGCGACTGCTGATGCGCCGGAAAAATGTCTATGATACGGTTGATCGAAGACGACGCCGAATTGGTATGCAGAGTCGCAAAGGTCAAGTGACCGGTTTCGGCAATTCTCAAGGCCGTCTCGGTGGTCTCCAGATCGCGCATTTCACCGATCAGCACCACATCAGGGTCTTGGCGCAGCGCGGCGCGCAAGGCGTTGGCAAACGAGTGGGTGTCGGAATTGACTTCGCGCTGATTGACGATACAGCTTTTGTGACTGTGGAGATATTCGATAGGGTCTTCGACGGTAATCATATGCTCGTGGCGGGTGCGATTGATCTTATCGAACATCGCCGCCAGCGTCGTAGATTTTCCCGATCCGGTAGGCCCAGTGACCAGGATCAAGCCTCGGGGTTTTTCGCAGAGTTTCTCAATCACCGTAGGCAGTCCCAAGTCTTCAAACGAGCGAATCTCGTAAGGAATCGAACGAAACACCGCCGCGACCGCGCCGCGTTGATTGAACAGATTGGCGCGAAAGCGCGACAGCCCTTTGATACCGAAGGAAAAGTCGAGTTCGAGATTTTCTTCAAAGCGATGTTTCTGCGCGTCGGTCAACACCGAATAGGAAATCTGCTTGGTTTCGGCAGGCGTCAGTTCGGGAAATTCGAGCGGACGCAAAACCCCATGCACGCGCACCATCGGCGGCGATTGCGTGGTGATATGCAAATCCGAGCCGTTCAACTCAATCATCTTTCGCAGCAAGTCACTCAATACGATTTCTGCCATAATTCCTCTGCTCTTGGTTATTGGTTACTGGTTATTGGTTATTGGTTATTGGTTATTGGTTAGTGATGAGTTCATCAACCCGTGACCAGTAACTAATAACCAATAACTAATAACCAGTAACCAATAACCAGTAACCAATAACTATTTCACCGTTTCTCTCACGACTTCTTCAACGGTCGTCATGCCCAGACGAATTTTTTCCAGCCCGCTCATACGCAGGGTTAGCATTCCTTCATCTATGGCTTTGCGTCGCAATTCCAAACCCGATGCGCCGACCAAAATTAATTCGCGCAACTCTTCGGTAATCTCCATCACTTCATACAAGCCGACGCGCCCCTTGTAGCCGGTGCCGTTGCAGGTTGAACAACCCGCGCCCTTAAAGGTTCGCACCGTCTTGATGTCGCTGGCCGGAAAGCCCACGTCAATCAAAGCTTCCGCTGGTGTCTGCACTTCGACTTTGCATTCTTTGCAGATGCGGCGCACCAATCGCTGTGCCTGAATCAGGTTGACCGAGGTCGCTACCAGAAACGGCTCTATGCCCATGTTCATCAAACGACTGACCGTCGAAGGCGCGTCGTTGGTGTGCAGCGTAGATAAAACGAGGTGGCCGGTGAGCGCCGCTTTGACGCCGATTTCGGCAGTTTCAAAGTCACGAATTTCACCGACCAGAATGATGTTCGGGTCCTGGCGTAGAAAGGAGCGCAGGGCTGCCGCGAAGTTCAACCCGATGGACTCTTTCATCTGCACCTGATTGATGCCAGTGAGATTGAATTCCACAGGGTCTTCGGCGGTCATGATGTTGGTCTCCGGCGTGTTCAAACTTTGCAGCGCCGAATAGAGCGTAGAGGTTTTGCCCGACCCCGTAGGCCCGGTCACCAAAACCATGCCGTAGGGTTTGGCAATATTGCGTTTGAATTTTTCGAGACTTTCCTGCTCAAATCCCAGTTGCGTCATGTCTAGGCGCAAATTCTCTTTGTCCAACAGACGCAGCACCATCTTTTCGCCGAAGATGGTCGGCAGCGTCGAGACGCGGAAATCGAGTTCGCGGGAACGGCCTTCGAGTTTGACGCGGATTTTGATGCGCCCATCCTGCGGCAAACGCTTTTCGGCGATGTCGAGTCGCGCCATGATTTTCATGCGCGAAGTCAAAGCGTCGCGCATCTTCATTGGCGGATTCATGATGTTGTAGAGGATGCCGTCCATGCGGAAGCGCACGCGAAACTCTTTTTCATACGGCTCGATGTGAATATCGGAAGCGCCGCGTCGCAGCGCGTCCACCAGTATGACGTTGACCAGTTTGACCACCGGCGCGTCTTCCGACATCCGCTCCAGATTTTCCAGATCAATTTCATCGTTGGCTTCTTCGACTTCGAGGCTGTCATACTCTTCGCCATAATCGGTGGTCGGCGTGGTAGATTCGGCAACCAAGTCTTCCATTACTCGCGCCAGTTCGAGTTCCCGCGTGGTGCCGTAATATTTGGCAATGGCGCTGTGCAAAGTGGTTTCCGAAACCACCACCGGCTCAATCGAAAGCCCGGTCATAAACTTGATGTCGTCAATGGCAAAGACATTGGTCGGATCAACCATCGCCAGCGTCAAAGTCGAACCGACTCGCGACAGCGGCAATACCGAATAGCGTTCGGCGGTCTCTTGCGGAACCAGAGAAACGGCGGACGGGTCAACTTCAAATAAATCCAGATTGACCGAAGAGACGCCGTATTGACGGCTTAACACAGCGGTCACCTCTTCATCCGACAGCATTCCCAGACGCACCAGAGTTGAGGCTAACCTGCCGCCATGTACACGTTGATAATCAAGCGCCTCCTTGAGTTGCTGAGGGGTGATTAAATTTTCACGAAGAAGTGTTTCGCCTAGTTTTGCTGACATATTCAGAAGTCCCTGCCCGTTTGATGATGCAATCAATTCTTTACTTCCACAACCTGATCGCACTCGCACACCAAGCCCACTTGGGCGCAGAGTCGGTCAGCGCATGATCTCGCTTGATATAAAGCCGCAAAGCGGATAGTTATACGTTAAATACGGGGTATGTCCAAATTGGGGGTTTGGCAGAAGACGACAGTTCGGTTTTCGCTACAGGGGCAGAACAAACAACTTGCTGTGGAGTTCAGTCTCTTATTATTGAGTCTTCTTTCTTGCTAGGCCAAAAACGGGATGAACCAAACTCAGTTATCTTGTAACATCAGCTATTGGCCATGTCAATAATAAAGAATTGGGAGCCTGCGGACGTAAAAATCGGCTCGCAGTTGGCCGCCTCCCCAATTATTGCAGAGGTGCAAACATATCGTTTTTGCCGCTCCAAATCACCGTTTCAAGGGTCAAGCGAAAGGAAAGAATCAGCCATGATGCCAAACAATCTTGCCAATGCGAAGAAAAAATTTCCGCCGACAGGAATTTTGTCGGCTCTCCTAATCGCTCTGCTGATGTTCAGCCCCGGCTTGCGAGCGCAGAGCCAAGCGACCGCGCCAACCGCGAGCAACGCCAAAGCAACTGACGCGTACCTCATCATGATTTCGATTGACGGTTTGCTGCCCGAATACTACACCGCGCCTGCCGCGCTTGGTTTGAAAGTACCGAACCTGACGGCGATGAAACTGGGCGGCGCGTATGCCGAAGGCGTCGAAGGCATCTATCCATCCATCACTTATCCGGCGCACACCACGCTGATTACGGGCGTGCGTCCAGCCACGCATGGCATTGTGCAAAACCGTATCTTTGAAGCGCCGAATGCGCCGCAAACCGGCGAGTGGTATTGGTTCGCCGAGGCGATCAAAACGCCAACGCTGTATGGACTGGCAAAGAAGGCCGGACTTAAAACCGCAGGCGTCGGCTGGCCGGTGACGGTGAAAGCTGAACTCGATTACAACGTGCCGGAAATTTTCGACCCGGCGGAAAAACCCCCGACCGGCAAACGCACCATGCAATATGCCACGCCGGGACTCTTGCAAAAAGCGCTGGCGGCGAACCCGACCACCGACACCACCACCGATGGCAGACGCACGGCCATCAGCGAATTTATCATCAAGGAGTACCAGCCGCGCCTGCTGCTGATTCACCTGGTGGATTTGGATTCCGCGCAGCACACCTACGGGCCGCGCACCGCGCAAGCTCTGGCGGTAGTCGAACGCCAAGACGCTTACCTCGGTCGTCTCATTGCCGCGACGCGACAGGCGGGCATTTTTGAGAAGACCACTTTCATGCTGGTATCCGATCATGGCTTTGCTCCGGTGGACAAAAAATACGCGCCCAATGTCACGCTCGCCAAAGAAAAATTGATTACCCTGGATGCCAACGGCAAGGTGAGCGCTTGGCAAGCGGCGGCTTGGCCGGCGGGCGGTTCGTGCGCCATCGTGCTGAAAGATGCCAATGATAAAGCGACCACCGAGCGCGTCATCAAGATTTTTTCAGCGCTTGCCAAGCGCAGCAACAGCCCTTTGAATCGCGTCGTGCTGCCTGCCGAACTCCAGCGTTTAGGCGCGATTCCCGAAGCCGCCTTGATGCTGGAAGCAGCAACCGGATACGCTTTCGATGAAGCCTTGACCGGCGCAGAGGTCCGCGCCACTGACTCCGATTATCGCGGCACGCATGGCTATTTGCCGAGCCGCGCCGAGATGCGCTCCGCCTTGATGATTTATGGTGCAAGCGCCCAAGTCGGCGCGAAGTTGAGGCTGGCCAAAATGATAGACATCGCGCCCACCGCAGCGGCAGTGCTGGGCTTGTGGTTTGACCATGCTGAAGGCGCTATCATCCGCGAATTAATCAAACCCGGCAGCCTTCCCAAAATCCCCAAGCCCAACCCCAAAAAGGCCGCTCGCCCCTGATGAAGACACGCAGAGGAAGTACAGCTATGAAGTTCAGCCTATCAGTTTCAACTTGCTGGCTTATCACACCAGCAAGCTGAAATTGGTACGCTGAACCTCGCGCCATCCTGTCGCTGGATGTACCCATCTCGCCAGCTTCGCTTCAAGTGCGGCAATCCGGCAAGAGCATGGTTTTGCCGGAAAATAATAATTCGCAGAAAAGAGTTGACACGGCGTAGCAGCTAATTTATAAAGGGCTTACCTGGTGATGCCCCTGATATATATATGCAAAAAAACCTAATCTTTCATACCGACAAGAGATTAATATGACGAATTCACCCAGTCCGGAATACGTACTAACTATTGTTCAACACACTTACTGTACAGACTGTATGTGGATTAAAGGAAAAATCACCGATGTCTATCACGCTTCCGGTATTGTGCGCGGTGAAGATTCCAAAAAATGGCGCATCAATGTATTGTCGCCACCTTGGGATCGCGACGCCCGTCGCGCCGAATTTCCCATAGGGTTTTCTACCATAGACGTTCCGGCCATGAAGCTGGAAGTCAACAAGAAAATTATTTTTGCTACGCAAGACGCTTACTTGATCAGCGAACTTCTCATAAAGATGAAATGGTTATTGATCAATTGTCACAGCAACGCGCAAATTGCCGACGAGTTACAGAAACTCACGGATAACTGGGACAACGCTACACTCAGCGTCGCCAACGATCAAATGATCTGCGCCACCAGTTAAAGGGACTACGGCTGGCGCGATCCCTATCGCGAATTGCAAAACCGAAGAAGAGACCAATTTCAAATCGGGAGCGCCGACACCCTGTCCACGCTCCCAGTTCGGCGGCTACGCCAAGCAATGTTTAGCGGCCAGAAAAATCGCCAAGCGGATTTCTCAAGGGTTGAGAAATCCGCTTGGCGATTTGCGAAAGTTTTTCTCCCTGTCTCACTCGCAACGCAAGACCAACTCGCGGCTCTGTTGTCGCGCCTCGGCTTTCACTTCGTCTTCATCCAGAGTCAGCAGTTGGCGCTTCTGCATCAGCAAGCTGCCATCCACAATCACCGTTTCGACATCGGTGCGCTCGGCAGAATAAACAATCGTGGAGACCATATCCGGTTGCGGCGTCAGATGCAGTTTATCTAGGTTCATGATGATGACATCGGCGCGCTTGCCCTCTTCGATACTGCCAATCTCTTTGTCCAAACCCAAAGCGCGTGCGCCATCAATGGTCGCCAGTCGTAGCGCCGCCCGCGCCGGTAAGGCTTCGGGGCCGCATCTGACTTTTTGCAGCAACGCGGCGCTACGCATTTCGGTCAACATATCCAGACGATTGTTACAGGGCGCGCCGTCTGCGCCTAACGACAGTTTCACCCCCGCTGCCATCATTTCAGTCACCGGCGCGATGCCGCTGGCGAGTTTGAGATTTGACGACGGGCAATGCGCCACGCCGGTTTTGGTCGCCGCCAATACCTCTATCTCGGCTTCGGTTGCCCATACGCAATGCGCCAGCACCGTGCGCCCACCGAGCAGCCCAAGTGATTCCAGGTAGCTGATATTTTCGCGTCCGGTCTCGGCGCGCACGATGGCAATCTCTTCCTGACTTTCCGAGGCGTGCGTGTGTATGCAGACGCCGCGTTCCTGCGCCAGCCCCGCCACCTCTTCAAGCAAGTCGCGGGTGCAGCTAACGGCAAAGCGCGGCGCGAAAGCATAGCGTATGCGCCCCTCTCCGCGCCCGTGCCACGCTTCCAACAGACGCAACGATTCGTGTACCGAGGCGCGCGTTTTTTCGGCCAACGCACGCGGCACTTCTGCGCCTTTGTCCATCATGCATTTGCCTACGGTGGCGCGAAAGCCCACTTCGTCAACGGCGCGAAACACCTCTTCGGTAAACTGGACGGTCTCCATAGTCAAAGCCGTGGTGGTGCCGCCCAGCAACATTTCAGCCAGCCCCAAGCGCGCCGAAGCATACAGCGACGCCGCGTTGTGCGCCGCTTCCATTGGCCAAACCCGTTTCTTGAGCCAGTCAATCAAGCGCAAATCATCGGCAGCGCCGCGCATAATCGTTTGACACAAATGAATGTGCGTCTGCACGAAACCCGGCAACACGGCGCAGCCCCCGGCCTCTATGATTTCCATATCGGGATGCGCCTGTTGGAGTTGCTGTTCGTCAAGCGAGTGAGCCGACGACAAGCTCGCCTCGGTTGCTGGTTGCCGGTCGCGAATTTGTTCAATGCGACCGTTACGAATGAAAACATCGGCGTCACGTATGCTATCGTTGGCATCTACGCTGACCACCGTTCCGCCTTTGATGAAGATTGACTGGCTCATAAATCAAGCACCCTTTTCCAGCGCGGTTTATCATAAGGAGTTCGGCGCAGCAGGTCAATCATAAGATTTCGCGCTCAGGTCAAGTGAAAAACCCGGCGCGCATTTTTGAAGAGAAAATTTTCCCGCACCTCCTCCGGCAAGCCTAGTTCCTCAACCTGCGCGACGCATTTTTCAAATGTCAGTTGCGGAAAATTGGTGCCGAATAAAACTTTCTCTTTGCCATAGGTCTTCAGGTAGTGAAGCAGTTGCGGCGGGTAATAACGCGGCAGATAAGCCGAGGTATCTATAAAAACATTTTCGTGTTTCCACGCCAGGCCGATCATTTCATCGGTCCACGGATAGCCGATATGACCGCCGACGATTTTCAATTCAGGAAAGGTCAACGCGACTTCATCGAGGTAAGGAACCGGGCGTCCGGTCTCCGAAGGCAGCAAAGGGCCGGTGTGTCCCACCTGCGTGCAAAACGGTATGTCGAGTTCGATGCACTTCACATAGAGCGGAAAATAGAGCTTGTCATTGGGCGGGCGCTGCCACAACCAAGGCACTACGCGCAGCGCCTTGAAGCCCAGTTCGTTGACGGCGCGTGCCAACTCGCGCACCGCTTCGACGGGCTTTTCCAAATTGACCGAGGCGACGCCAACAAAGCGGTCGGGATAAGCCTGAATCATGGCGGCAATCTGGTCGTTGTGATAGACCCATTGCTGCGGACGATGCCAGGCCGCAAGCATTAATCTGGCGACCCCAGCGTGGTCCATTGCGGCGACAATCTGCGCCGTCGAAAGTCCTTTATCGAGGAGGTGCGCCGCGCCGGATTGTTGAAAAAGCCTAATGATTTCGGGCATTTTAGCAAAGCCTTCCGGCGTTGCAGGCTGCGCCCAAGCATCTATAATGGGGGCGGTTTTCCTCTTTTCGGTCATCCTTTCACTCCTCATTAATTTCGCATCAAGCTTGTACCTGATGAAGCGACCCTGTAAGATTAGGGCTTGCTTATTGTATCAGCTTTTTCGCTGGTGTTTACTTTGGATATTCGTTTAGGAGCCTCTTTCATCCGCCTGAAGAATCCGGGTTTTGGGTTCTTCTCCCTCAGAAGTTCCTTGTAACCATTTCCAGGAAAACCATAAGTAAATTTAGTTTGCTTTCGAGAGGATATATGGCCGTTAGTTTGTTCGTGGGAAACCTTCCGTATAATGCCAGCGAAGCCGAATTGCGCGAGTTGTTCTCGACGGTTGGCACGCTGGTCAAGGTCTATCTGCCGACCGATAGAGAGAGCGGCAAGCTGCGCGGTTTTGCGTTCATCGAGTACAACGAGCGCGCTGAAGCCGAAGAAGCCATACGTCGCTTCAACCAACATCTGTTCAAAGGCCGACCGCTGACCGTCAATGAAGCGCGCGCCCGCGACGAACGTCCGCGCACAGGCGCGCCGTCCCGCCCGCCGCTCTACAATTCGCCCTCTGCCATCAGGCCGCCGATGGGCGAAGCGCCGCCGCCCACGGGCGGCAAACCGACGCGCAATTTCGGCGCGGATGCGCCGCCCCGACGACGCGGCAAAAACGAGCAGAAATCCGAGCGCGGCCCCAAAGGGCCGATGCGCGAAGTCGAGCGGTCGCGATTTTTTGGCGGCCACGATGACGACGCTTACGATAGTGATTTGGAAGGCGAGAACTTCGCCAGTCGGGAAACCCTGCCCGAAGACGACGAATAAAATCGGCGTGCCGATTCGCGTGATTCATGCAAGCAAATACCGGTAATCATAAAGGAGTGCAAAACGATGGCGAAAAAATCAAGACCGACTTTTAAGAAACGTGAAAAAGAGAAAGCCCGTGTTCAAAAGCAGCAGGGGAAAGAAGCCCGGCGTCTGGAGACCAAAGAATTGAAGGCCAATACGGTGCGGGTTTTCGGGGATGAAGACCCCGACATCGCTGGCATACGACCCGGCCCGCAACCGCTGCCTGAACAGTGGCTGTATGCCGGAAACGATTTGGCGATCACCGAAGAAGAGGCGACCAAATGATCATCTGTGAGTTTTGCTTACAATTGCAAAGCGATGGCAAATGCGGTTATGGATTTCCAATTCCGCAACGCATGGGCTGTCACGAGTTCGATCCTGGTGTCGAAAAATTCTGCGCCAATCCGCAGGATTTCGTGGACGGTCGCCAGATTATTCAAATGGCGACCTTCTTCGGCATCAAAGGCATGGAATTAAAAAAGATCAAACGCATGGCCACCAGCGCCGAACAATTGCGCGCCAATCCAGTTTGAGTTGCCGCCCTCGGAGGGCAACAGCGAGAGGGCTTGCGTGCCGTGCGTTGCGGCCCAATCCCCTAGCTGCTGGCCTCGTCAACGCTCAACTCGTCCCCCCTTCCCGGCGTTGTAAGCAATTCGACAAGCGTCTATACTTTTGCATCGCCTTTCTGAAAATTACACTTGAGGAGAATCGTTATGAAGAAACAGATCATTGCAATTGTGGCGTTGCTGCTGCTGGCCGCGCCGCTGGCAGCAGCGCACGACCCGCGCACCGTGGCTAAAGAATTTTCGCATTCGATGATGATTGAAGGAGCAGGCAAATTGACGCTCACCTATAAAGCCATGCACTGGAACGAACCGGCTTATATGGCGCTCAAAAAGAACGACCAGATGCGTCAGCGCGTGGTTGGCTCTTTATGGAAAAACATTGGCAAACTCGAAGCCGAATTCGATGTCGTCATCGCCGGTGTGAAAGTGCCGAAAGGCAGCTACACCTTCGGATTGGATTTCGATGCCAATGACAATTTCGCTATCGTTTTGAGCAGCGGCGGCAAAGACACCAAACTACCGTTGCAGACCGCTGGCGATGGCCCATTGGTCAATTATCTGACCTTTGATTTCAAACCGACCGACACAGCGGACACCTTCGCCATCGAAGGACGCGGCGGCAAATTCCGCTCCTCTGCCGAAGTCAAAGTTCCTTATCTTGCAGAACACGATCATCCTGCCGAGAAAAAGAACTAACCCATAACCCTGCCGCAGCCCAGCGCAAAACCGTATCCCGAAGAACACGAACCCATCCGTGATGGGTTCGTGTTCTTCGCAGCTTTCAAGGCGTTCAAGAGGTTTTATGTCCCGCAAATTTTCTAAACTCGGTCCGCTGATCGCGCTGTTCCTGCTGCTTGGCAACGCCTTGTCCAACTTCGCGCAATCGCCCGCACCAGAACTCGCCGCGCCGCCCGTGCAATGGCCGCGCAGCCACAACTATGACGTGCTGCATTACAAAATCAACGTCACTTTTGACTGGCAGGCAAAATCGGTGAGCGGCGAAACCACCATCACGCTCAAGCCCTTTGCCGATCAGTTCAGCGAAGTCGAACTCGATGCCGGACAGATGGAGATCAAAGCCGTCCATCTCGCCCCAGGCACACCATTGAAATTTCGCTACGTCAATAATCAAAAACTGATCGTCACGCTGGATAAAAAATATGCGGCTAATACGCCTCTTTCTCTTACCGTCCAGTACGTCGCCAGCCCGGTGAACCCGCAAGCCATCGCCTTTATCACGCCCACTGCGACAGAAAAAAATCGCCCCTCGCAAATCTGGTCGCAGGGCGAAGCGCAGACCAATCATTACTGGTTTCCCTGCTATGACGCGCCCAACGATAAAGCCACCAGCGAATTGATTGCCACCGTTGACGACAAGTATCAAGTGATCTCCAACGGCAGATTGATTCGCGTCACCGCCGCTCCGGCGCAGCACACCAAAACTTTTCACTGGCTGATGCAGCAACCGTTTTCGAGCTATTTGATTTCGATCATCGTCGGCGAATATGCGGAAGTAAAAGACCATTTCAAACACACCCCTGTCAGTTCTTTTGTCTATAAAAATCAGGTTCACAACGCCCGCGTAGCGCTCGGCAAATTGGCGCAGATGGTGGCCTATTTTTCCCAACGCCTCGACTACGATTTTCCGTATCCGAAATACGCCCAGGTCATGGCGCATAATTTTCCGGGCGCTATGGAAAACATCACGGCGACAACCATGAGCGACACCGCCGTGCATGACCAACGCGCCCACCTGGATTTGTCTTCCGATGGACTGGTCGCTCATGAACTGGCGCACAGTTGGTTCGGCAATCTGTTGACTTGCAGAGACTGGAGCGAGTTGTGGCTCAATGAATCGTTTGCCACCTTTATGGAAGCGATGTGGACCGAACACGACAAAGGCCGCGATGCTTATCTATACGAAATGCACAACAATCAAGAGGAATATTTTCGCGCCTGGAACAGCGGCCTCCGACGCCCTATGGTCACGCGCTTGTATCAAGACCCCGACGCCCTCTTTGACGCTTATGTATATCCACGCGGCGCGGCGGTGGTCAATATGCTGCGCTTCGTTTTAGGCGAAGAGATGTTCTGGAAAGCCCTGCGTCATTACCTCAAAAAATATCAATGGCAGAACGTCGAAACCCAGCAACTGGTGGTGGCGATTGAAGAAGCCAGCGGCCAGAATTTGCAATGGTTTTTTGACCAGTGGCTGTACCAAATGGGACATCCTGAATTGGCCGTTGCCTATCGCTATGACGACAGCGCCAAGACCGTGACGCTCACGGTCAAGCAGACGCAGAAGCCCGACGAGCAGCGCAAGTGGTTCGCCACGCCAGCCGTTTTCACCATGCCCGTAGATGTCGCCATCACCACGGCGGCGGGTGAAAAAACTCATCGCGTATGGTTGAACAAAGGCGAGCAGGAGTTTGTCTTTGCGGTTGACGCCAAGCCCTTGTTCATCAATTTCGACAAAGGCAATTACTTAATTAAGCAAATGACGTTCGCACGCAGCGATGACGAATTGATCGCGCAACTGCTAGGCGATACGGATGCGATGGGGCGAGTGTTGGCGGCTATCGCCTTGAAGACGCACAAAAGCGATGCAGTCATCAAAGCGTTGGCGCAAGCGGCGACCACAGACCGTTTTCGTGGCGTGCGTTTGGAAGCCACCAGAGCGCTGGCGGAAGTGCCGACCGCCGCGACGAAAACGGCGCTGCTTGCCATCTTGAAGGACAAAGACGCACCGATTCGGCGTGCCGCGATTAATGGCTTGAGCAATTTCAAAGACGCGAGTCTGGCCGCTACCTTCATCAACATCATGCACCACGAGCCAAGCTATTTCGCCATCGCGGATGCCGCACGAGCGTTAGGGCAAAGCGCAGCGCCGCAAGCTTACGAGGTATTGCGGACGGCGCTGCAGTTGGATTCGTATCAAGACACGATTCGCGCCGGAGCGTTGGGCGGCTTGGCGGCATTGCAAGACCCGCGAGCGCTGGATGTGGCTGTGCAATATGCTGCGCCGGATTATCCCTTGGAGGTGCGCCTCAACGCCGTAACTTTGTTGGCCGCCATTGGCAAAGGCAACCCACGCGCTATGGATACCTTGCTGGCGCTGTTCAAGGAAGAAGGCGCGGCGTTGCCCTTGAAATTCAGCGCCCTGCAAGCGATTGCCAGCCTCGGCGATGCGCGTGCGATTCCACTTCTCGAAGAGGCTTTGAAAGCACCGGGCTTGCCGCCTTTTGCGGTGCAGTTTTTAACCAACACGATTAATCAGTTAAAGAATCCGACCAAGGATTAGCAGCGGTCAGAGACCGCTGGCTAAGGGAAGAGAAAAAATAAAATCCCATGATTCCCGTTGACCAGCGGTCTCTGACCGCTGGCTTGGCCCCGGTGCGCCGACAGCGCAATAACAAAGCAACCGGCAATTTTCAAACCGGCTGGGTAGTAACTTTATTTTTGCACTTGCTAGTTTATTTATCAGCCCTGCGCTATAGTGAGGAGGTCACAAAAGGGAGATGACCTTACACCAAACTCCTGCCATGCACAATTCGGGTATTGCGGAATAGGAATCGCCTTTTCCAGCTATGCCAACTTCCTTCCGTGATAGGAATCCGTAACAACCATAGGCAAGCCAGAATGACCTTGCACTCAACGCCTCTGCAGTTGACAACGAGGGTTTCACTGGCAACTACGAGCAAGCATTTTTCATGATTATGAATCACCATCCGTTATCCCCCCAAGGAGGAATCCCGATGACTGCAATTCCCATTTCCAAAATTTCCGAAATATTGACCGCGTATGAAAAAGACATTCTTGAAGATTGGGTCAAAGAACAACTGAGCGCCATCACCTTACGCCGCGACCTGTTGTCGGAAGCCGACCTGCGCCGCGAGTCGCTGGAATTTTTGAAACTGCTTACGCAAGCGCTTGAGCGTGGCAACCCGCAAGACCTTGCCACGGCGGAGTGGACGCCGGTGCGCGATTTTCTGAGCGCGTTGTCGCGTTCCCGTGCGCTGCAAAACTTCTCGCCGTCCGAGACCGCTACCTTTATCTTTTCTCTCAAACAACCGCTCTTCACGCGCCTGAACACGGCGACCGGCAAAGACGCTAACGCCCTGCTGGCAGAGGTATGGAGCGCCACCACTCTGCTTGACAAGCTGGGCTTGTTCACCATCGAGAGCTTTGTCCGCAGTCGCAATGAGGTAATCAAACGCCAGCAACTGGAACTACTGGAACTGTCCACGCCGGTGGTCAAGCTCTGGGAGGGCATTCTGGCGCTGCCGTTGATCGGCACGCTCGACAGCGCTCGCACTCAAATCGTCATGGAAAACCTGCTGCAAGGCATCGTGGACACGGCAAGCGAAATTGCCATTATAGACATCACCGGCGTACCGGCGGTGGATACACTGGTGGCGCAACACCTGCTCAAAACCGTCACCGCCGCTCGCTTGATGGGCGCGCAGGTCATCATCAGCGGCATACGCCCACAGATTGCCCAGACTATGGTGCATCTAGGGGTGGCGATGGGCGATGTGGTGACCAAAGCTTCGCTGGCCGATGCGCTGTCCTATGCCTTCAAATTGATGGCGATTACCTTCACCCGCAAGACCACATAGCCAGGAGAAAAGGAGCCTTGTCATGGATAAAATTCCGATTCTCAAAATGGGTCACTTTCTGCTGGTCACCATTCAAGTGGATATGCACGACCGGCTGGCCATGACCTTACAAGATGACCTGACCAGTCGAGTGGTGAAGGATCGCGCCAAAGGCGTATTGATTGACATCTCTTCATTGGAAATCGTTGATTCCTTCATCGGTCGTATGTTGGCCAATATTGCCGCAATGACGCGCACGCTGGGGGCTGAAAGCGTCGTCGTAGGGATGCAACCGGCGGTGGCCATTACCATAGTCGAGTTGGGGATGTCTCTGCACAATGTCCGCACCGCCCTCAATGTGGACAAAGGCATGGCGTTGCTGATTGCTCAACTGAACGGTTTGGCAGAGGATGACGGCAATGAACCCAACCCGGAGTGAAACCTTTCAACTGCAAACCTCTGATGACGTAATCCGTATGCGGCAGATGGTGCGGGTGTGGATGGTGGAGATGAAATTTGGCTTGGTAGATCAGACCAAGATGGTGACCGCCGCCAGCGAACTGGCGCGTAACGCGCTGGCATACGGCGGCGGCGGCAGCGTGTGCATGGAGGCGTTGGCGGATGACGGTCGCCGTGGTTTACGGCTGGTGTTTGAAGATCAGGGACCGGGAATCGCCGACCTTGAATTGGCCTTGACCGATGGCTATACCACGGGCGGCGGATTGGGGCTGGGCTTGAGCGGTTCCAAGCGTCTGGTCAACGAATTCGCAATCTGGTCAGCGGTTGGCGAAGGCACTCGCGTAACCATAGTGAGGTGGACGATATGACGGCGATTTCCTATCGCCAGCGCGTCGAAGAAAGCAGTCAGGTCGGCGAAGCTCGACGGCGCGCTGAAGCTTTGGGGCGCAGCCTGAATTTCGATGAAGAGCGCAACGGCAATGTCGCCATCGTGGTGACCGAACTGGCGACCAATCTTTTGAAACACGCCGCGAGAGGCGAACTGATTTTGCGCGCCCTGCACGAAGGCGATCACTCCGGCCTCGAAATTCTGTCGCTCGACCAAGGGGCGGGGATTGCCAACCTCGGCGAGAGCCTGCGCGATGGTCATTCCACCGTCGGTAGTGCAGGCACGGGTTTGGGGTCTGTGCAAAGGCTCTCCACGGTCTTCGATATTTATTCGCAAGCCGGACAAGGGACGGCTATCTTGAGCCACATCTGGTCGCCAAGGCTGCCAGAGATGCCGCTCCAACTCTGGCCGGAAATCGGTGTGATCTGTCTGCCGGTGAGCGGCGAAGAGAGTTGCGGCGATGCTTGGGCGCTTCATCAAACGCCCGGTCGCACCCTCGTTATGCTGGCCGACGGCTTGGGACATGGACTGTTTGCCGCCGAAGCTTCCGCCGAAGCCGTGCATATCTTCGATAAGTTTTCTCACCTCACGCCTACCGAGATTATGGAACGTATGCACGCCGCCTTACGCAGCACACGCGGAGCCGTGGTGGCTATCGCTGAGGTGATATGGAGCCAGCACCTGGTGCGCTATATCGGCGTTGGCAACATCGCCGGGCGCATCCTTACCAGCGCTGCCCTACGCAGTATGGTTTCACACAACGGCACGGTCGGCATGGAAGCGCGCAAGTTTCAGGAATTCACCTATGCCATGCCCGATGACGGCTTGCTCGTGCTGCATACGGATGGCCTGACAGCGCACTGGAATCTGGATGATTATCCGGGATTGCAGGGGCGACATTCAGCGCTGCTTGCCGGAGTCTTGTTCCGCGATTTTCACCGTACCCGCGATGACAACGCGGTGATCGTCATACGGCAAGCAAGGAGGCAGCCATGAGCCTGGCCATCGCCCGTCTCGAACTCCGCTATGAACAGGATGTGGTGTATGCCCGTCAACGCGCTCGCCGCATTGCCAAACTTCTAGGGTTTGAGCATCACGATCAGACGCGCTTAGGCACGGCGCTGTCGGAGATTGCCCGCAACGCTTATCAGTACGGCGGCGGCGGCACTGTGGAATTCTTCATCGAAGACCAAAAACGTCCGCAACGCTTTGGCATCACGGTAAGTGACCAAGGCCCGGGCATTGCCAATCTTGAAGCGCTTTTGGAAGGGCATTATGTCTCGCCCACAGGGCTAGGGCTGGGCATCATCGGCACACGACGGCTGCTGGATGATTTTCACATCGCCAGCACTGCCGACCAAGGCACCAAGGTGACCTTTGGCAAGCCCTTGCCGCCGACCGCGCCGCTGGTCACGGCGGCGACCTTGCGGCGCATCACGGAAGATTTGGCCAACGCCTTCAGCGCTTCTCCGCTCGAAGAGATTCGCACTCAGAATCAGGAATTGCTTGCCGCGCTGGAGCAATTGCGCCAGCGTGAAGAGGAATTGACCGGCGTCAATAGCGAGTTGATGAGAACCAATGACGGGATGATCGCTCTCTACAGCGAGTTGGAGCAAAAGGCTGTAGCGATAGAAAAGACCGAAGCTCTGTTGCGAACCCGCAACGAAGAACTCAAAGGCTTTGCCTACACCGTGTCGCACGATTTGAAAGCCCCTTTGCGCGGCATTGCCGGATACGCGCAGGAACTAGACCGCAAGCATCGCGGCGGTTTAAGCGACCGCGCCCAGTTCTGCTTGACGCAAATTCTGACAGCGACGCGCAACCTCGATCACTTGATCGAAGACCTGCTGCACTTTTCGCGGCTGGATGCCGAAACGCCATCGCCCACCACCGTCAACCTGCGCGACCTGATAGACACCATCCTGCAAGATCGCAGCCTGATCATCGCCGAACAAAGCGTTGAAGTGACGGACGAAATTCCTGCGGCAACGGCGTGGCTGTGGGAACGCGGTCTGGTGCAAGTGCTGACCAACCTGATTGACAATGCCTTGAAATACAGTCGCAACGCCAACCCGCCGCGCCTCGGCATTCGGGTCGAAGAACTGGAGACGGTCTGGCGCTTTTCAATTCAAGACAACGGCATAGGTTTTGACATGAAATATCACGACCGCATCTTTGGACTATTTAACCGGCTGGTGCGAGTGGATGAATTTGAAGGCACAGGGGCGGGACTGGCCATCGTCAAAAAAGTTCTCGACAAACAAGACGGGCGCATTTGGGCGCAATCGGCACGCAATCAAGGCTCGACCTTTTTTGTCGAACTACCCAAGTTAGGCGCTCCTAAGTAGGCTTGCGTATATCTTTTGAAAAAGATTTATTAAAAAACCTGAAAAATAAGGGTTTTCTGTGATTATTTTTCAAAAAACTTTTGCCTACCTACTTAGAGCGGTTTTGGTTTGAGATTACAGAAACCTCAAACCCGTTGAGCGGCGGTCGAAGACCTTCGCGCGGTCGAAGACCGCTGCTCAACGATAAGGTGTTCCGTACACACATATGAAAATCGCTCTAAAAAATCCGCGTTGTGAGGAAAAATATGGCTACGATTCTGATTGTGGAAGACGACTCGAGCAGCCGCCAGATGTTGGCGATGCTGCTGACCTACGCCAATCACCGCGTCATAGAGGCCAAAGACGGCATTGAAGCTTTGGGGCAACTTATGGCGGAGCGCCCCGACTTGGTTTTTGCCGACATCCTGATGCCGCGAATGGACGGCTTCGAGATGGTGCGCCGTATGCGCGGCGTTTCGGCATTTGCCAACCTGCCAGTGATTTTTTGGACGGCTACCTATGACGAGCCGGAAGCCCATGCGCTGGCACAGGCGTGCGGCGTCAAGTATCTTCTCGCCAAACCAGCGGAGCCGGAGGACATACTGCATACGATAAACGTCGCGCTGAATGAATTGCCGCCTGCGGAACCTGAAAGCCCGTTGGATTTCGGCTACGCGCATACGCGCTTGCTCACCGACAAACTTGCCAGCCGCAAGGCGTCCCCGCTTGCGCCGCCGGTAACGCCCGCGCCGCGTCCCATTCTGGTGATCGAAGACAACCCTATGGATATAGACTTCATGCTGCAAGCTTTTGAAGAACACAGCATCTCCAATCCGGTTCATATCTGCCGCGATGGCGAAGAGGCGATGGAGTTTATCGAAGCGCACCAAACGCCTGACGATGCCAACCTGCCTTTGCTGGTGCTACTGGATTTGCGCCTGCCCAAAGTGGACGGCATCGAAGTGTTGCGCCATGCCCGACAGTATGCGGCTTGGAAGCAAGTGCCGTTTATCGTGGTGACCACTTCAGGGGAAAACTCCGACATCTCGCGCGCTTACGAACTGGGTGCCAATTCTTACATCATCAAGCCGGTAAATTTTCTCTCCTTCTCTGAAGTCATCAAGCACATCAAGGTGTACTGGTTGCTAACCAATGAGACGCAGTTCTCGGAATCCCGGAGGCCATTATGAATCCCAGCATCAAGGTTCTTTACGCCGAAGACAACCCGCAAGACGCCGAGTTGACCTGCGCCCATTTCGCCGAAGTCGCGCCGGACTTTGCCATCGAAATTGCCGCCACCGGAGAGCAGTGTCTAGTCAGATTGCGCCAACAGCCGTTTGACCTGTTGTTGCTTGACCATCACTTGCCCGACATAGATGGACTGGAATTATTTCAGACCTTGATTCACGAGGACGCCGAAATCCCTGTGGTGTTGGTGACCGGCGTCGGCAGTCAAGAACTGGTGGTCAAAGCGCTGCGGCTGGGCGCTGTGGACTACGTACCAAAACATAACGGGTATTTGGACGAATTGCCGCCGCTGTTGCGCCGCCTCGTTGCCGAAGAACGCCAGCGCCAGCAAATGGGTTTGCGCTCCAAATCCAGTACGCGCCAGGTGCTGTACATCGAGGACAATGCAATGGACGCAGACTTGACGGTGACTTATTGCCGCGAAGCCGCGCCACGTATGAAGTTTCAGCTTGTGCGAAACTGTGAAGAGGCGCTGGTAATTTTACGCCAGCGCTCCGACTTCGACATCATCCTTCTCGACCTCTTTTTCGCTGGCCTCAACGGGCTGGACTTTCTCCGCCAGCTTCGCAAGGAAGGGCTGGAGTTTCCGGTTATCGCGGTCACCAGTATTGGCAACGAAGAGTCGGCGCTTGCTGCGCTCCGGCTTGGCGTCGAGGAATACCTTCCCAAGCACGATGCTTACCTGCTGCATCTGGCGTCCATCCTTGAGCCTGCCATCGTGCGCTTCCAACTGCGTCGCTTCCTGACAGAGGAACGGGCGATGTTAAGCCAGCGAGTCCTAGACCTGGAAGCCTTCTTGTCAATTTGCGCCTCTTGCAAAAAGATTCGCGAACCCGGCGCAGACCCCAAGAAGCCGAACAACTGGATGCCTATCGAGAATTATCTGGCACGCGAAACCCACAGCAGTTTGACGCATAGCATTTGCCCGGACTGTGGAGAAAGACTCTATGGCAAATTATGGAATTCCTGAGCCGCAGACCCGCACGCCTTTTGGACTGCAGACCCATCCCGTTGGCGGTGGTGATGGGCGGCACGCGGCCAGAGCCTTTCAAAAGCTTGGCGCACTTGAATATGCACTTGACGCTGGCGGCCATCCGAAGATGCGTGCCCCGTATGGACAAACACTTTTCTTCATCGCGATGGCTCGCCAAAGGGCTGAACGCCTGCAACTGGCAGGGCGTCCACGACGCGAAGACGGCGTAACGGATTGCCGCTCAAGCCTGCGCTTTTGTAGCAAGCCAGCGTGTTTGAAAATTGCGACACGCTACCTTGTGAAGAAGCCCTGGTAATCGTCATTCTTGCAATCTCGAATGTGCCAAGGTCTTGAGGTCTGATTTGGCAAAATCCCTTTGCCGGTTATTGACTCGATGATCCACGAGCCGCGAGGAATTGACTATGGCAACTATTTTGATTGTAGAAGACGACACCGGCAGCCGCTTGGCCCTAGCAGCCGTGCTGACTTCGGCAAACCACTGCGTGATTGAGAGCAAAGACGGCCTTGAGGCGCTGAGTAAAGCCAAGGCCGCACGCCCCGACCTGATTTTTTCCGACCTCCTGTTGCCGAAGATGGACGGCTTCGAGTTGGTGCGCCAACTGCGCGGCATTCCAGCGCTGGCCGACCTGCCGGTGATTTTTTGGACGGCCAACTATGACCAACACGAAGCGCGGTCTTTGGCGCAGAGTTGCGGCGTCAAATATGTTCTTCCCAAACCAGCGGAGCCGGAAAATATTTTGCAAGCGGTAAGAGCGGCATTGGATGAAGCGCCCTCTGCGGCGGCTGAGTTCGGGCAAGAGTTCGACCGCGCTCATGCTCATTTGCTTACTGAAAAACTCGACCAGAAAGTAAGTGAGCTTGAAACGCTGCGTCGCCGCCCCTCACCGCGTCCCATTCTGGTGATCGAAGACAACCCTATGGATATTGATTTCATGCTGCAAGCTTTTGAAGAACACAGCATCTCCAATCCGGTTCATATCTGCCGCGATGGCGAAGAGGCGATGGAGTTTATCGAAGCGCACCAAACGCCTGACGACGCCAACCTGCCTTTGCTGGTGCTACTGGATTTGCGCCTGCCCAAGGTGGATGGCGTTGAAGTGTTGCATCATGCCCGACAGTATGCGGTCTGGCGACAGATTCCTTTTGTTGCCATCACCACTTCAGACGAGAACTCCGACATCTCGCGTGCCTATGAATTTGGCGTCAATTCCTATATCGTTAAGCCCGTGGATTTCGCCGCGTTCTCCGAGGTGGTCAAACAGATCAAGGTGTACTGGTTGCTAACCAATGAAACGCCGTTCTCCAATTCATAGGGAGGCCACCATGAATCCCAACATCAAAGTTCTTTACGCCGAAGACAACCCGCAAGATGCCGAGTTGACCTGCGCCCATTTCGCCGAAGTCGCGCCGGACTTTGCCATCGAAATTGTCGCCACCGGAGAGCAGTGTCTGGTCCGATTGCGCCAACAGCCGTTTGACCTGTTGCTGCTTGACCATCACCTGCCCGACATGGAAGGGTTGGAGGTGTTGAAGTCGCTGGTGCACTCCAGCTTACAGATACCTGTGGTGTTGGTGACCGGCGTCGGCGATGAAGAGTTGGTGGTAAAAGCGCTGCGGCTGGGAGCGATCAATTATGTGCCGAAGCAAAGCGATTATCTGGCCACTCTTCCTGACCTGCTGCGCGATGTGCTACAAGAGCAGCATCAAAAACACCGTAGGGGGCGGTTTCCCCGCACCTTGCCACGGCGCATTCTGTATGTCGAGCATCTGCCGATGGACATCGAATTAACCTTGCGGCACTTCGCGGCAGCCGCGCCGCATTTCGCCGTGGAGGTCGTCCATACTTGCAGTGCAGCGTTGGCGCGTTTGGCACAACCACACGACTACGACTTGGCCTTGATTGACTTGCGAATGCCCGACCAGAGCGGCTTGGATTTCGTGCGCGAAGCCAAGCGCCTGCACCTGCGGTTGCCGCCTTTCATCATGGTCACAAGCAAGGGCGACGATGCCGCCGCCATCGCCACTCTGCGCTTAGGAGCGGCGGATTATATCGCCAAGCGCGAAGGCTATCTCGACCAACTGATTTACTGCATAGACCACGCCATTGCTCACCATCGCCTCAATCACCTCTACGAACAATTGCAGAGCGAATTGAGCGAGCGCATACGCGCAGAAGCCGAGTTGCGTCAGACCCAGGAGCAGCTACAGCGCGCTGTCAGCGCCGGACAAGTCGGCTTATGGGATTGGGATATACGCACCAACAAGGTCTATTACTCGCCGGAGTGGAAGCGTCAAATCGGCTACAGCGACGACGAGATTACCGACGACTTCAACGAGTGGCAGAGCCGTGTGCATCCAGACGATCTCGAAACTACATTACAGGTGGTGCAGACGTATCTGGACAGCAACGCAGCCACCTACGAAGTGGAATTTCGCTTTCGCCACCAAGACGGCACCTATCGCCACATCCTGGCACGCGGCTCGAAGTTGCTCGGCGAGGATGGCGCGCCGCTGCGTATGCACGGCTCGCACGTTGACATCACCGAACGCACACAGATGCAGGCGCAGTATCTGCAAGCCCAGAAGATGGCCAGCATCGGACAACTCGCTGGCGGCATCGCGCACGACTTCAATAATATGCTCACCGTCATTATCGGAATGTGCGATCTGGGCTTGCGGGAACTGCGCGAAGACGATCCATTGTTCCACAATTTCCAACAAATTCGGGAAGCCGGAGACCGCGCCGCCGCCTTGACCTGGCAACTGCTTGCCTTCAGCCGTAAGCAACTTTTGCAGCCGAAAATCTTGAAACTCAATACTGTGGTCGCCAACCTGCAAAGTATGCTGCAACGCCTGCTCGGCGAAGACATCAAACTGGTTTTCTTGCCAGCGCAAGGCTTGGGCAATATTCAGGCGGATGCCGGACAACTGGAACAAGTGATTTTGAATTTGGCACTCAATGCCCGCGACGCCATGCCTAGCGGTGGCACGCTGACCCTGGCGACGCAGGAAATCGAGATTACCGCCCACGATGCCCACCCCCAACACGACATAACGCCAGGCTCTTACCTGGTGCTGATGGTCAGCGATACCGGCATCGGCATGGACGAGGCCACCACCCAGCAAATCTTCGAGCCGTTCTTTACCACCAAGGAAGTCGGAAAAGGCACAGGGCTGGGCTTGTCCACTGTCTATGGTATTGTCAAACAAAGTGAGGGGCATATATGGGTGGACAGCGAACCCGGCAAAGGAACTATCTTCAAAATTTATCTGCCCCGAGTCGGCGCAGTGACGCGTCCCGATCACTTCGCATTGAACTTGACGATCCTGCCCGGCACGGAAACCATTCTCGTCGCCGAGGACGAAGCGGCGCTCCGCCAGTTGGCGCAAAATGTTTTGGGGGAGGCTGGCTACACCGTGCTGACCGCCAGCAACGGCAGCGCCGCGTTGCGCTTGTTGGAACACCACGACGGCCCTGTGCATCTGTTGTTCACTGATGTGGTCATGCCGGAGATGGGTGGGCAGCATCTGGCAACCCGGCTTGCGCTGATGCGCCCGGAGACCAAGATTCTCTTCACTTCCGGCTATACGGATGACGAGATCATACGCCACGGCGTGTTTGACGCCAGCGCGCACTTTATTGCCAAGCCCTACACCATGACCGAATTGACGCGCAAGCTGCGCGAGTTGTTGGACGCTACGGATGAGCGCCCGGCATCAGGCAACAGTTGATGCGGCTCCCCACCGCTACTCAATGCGGCGGCAGCGTGCCGTTCTTTGCTCCCCTATAGACACTGCTTATCCACTGCGATAAACTGAATATGGTTTTTATGAGTACGGCGCAAAACGAGTGAAGCCGTTGAACGCTGTGGTTTCTGCATCAATGAAGGAGAATTATTTTGGGCGGTTATTTACAAACAGGCATCGTCTTTGTGCTGGTTCTTGGGTCAATGGTGGTGATTCATGAATTCGGTCACTTTATCGTAGCAAAATTTTTTGGCATTCGGGTTGACGTATTCAGCGTCGGTTTCGGCAAACGCCTATTCGGTTTCAAACGCGGCGACACGGATTATCGTTTGAGCCTGATTCCGCTGGGCGGCTATGTGAAAATGGCTGGCGAAAATCTTGACGAAGCAATCACCGGCGCGCCCGATGAATTCATGTCGAAGCCCAAGTGGCAACGCTTCTGTGTCGCCGTAGCCGGGCCGGTGATGAACATTTTGACAGCGCTGGCAATTCCGGCGGCGGTGGCTATGGTTCATCATGAAATTCCTGCTTACCTCTATCAACCGGCGCTGGTCAAAGCGGTCGAGCCGAATTCGCCAGCCGCCAAGGCTGGCATCAAGCCCGACGATTTGATCGTCAAAATCGGCGATCTGGAAAATCCTTCGTGGCGCGATGTCGAAGATTATGTTTTCGTGCGCCCCGAACAAACCGTTCCGGTTACCATCAAACACGGCAGCGAAGTGAAACAGGTGAATGTGCCGATCACTACGCGCTTGATGGAAGACGAAAAGTTAGGCTATGCCGGATTCAAACCGGTTGACACCATGATACTGGTTGCCAGCGTTGCCGAAGGCGAGCCTGCCGCCGAAGCCGGTCTCAAGCCCGACGATAGAATCGTTGGCATCAACGGCAAAGCCATCGAGCAAAACCGCTACGGCACAGATGAAATTATCAAGACCATTCAAGGCAGCAAAGATCAGCCGGTGACCTTGAACATCAAACGCGATGGCGTGGCTATGGACATCAAAGCGATGCCGCGAATGAATAACGGCGCGTATCGTCTGGGCTTTACGCAAACCATGAGCGGAGTGGATATGGTGGTCTCTCGCTTGGGACCGCTGGATGCGCTCAAGAACTCGGTTGATGCCAACTGGCGCATCATCAAATTGACCAAAACCGCCATCGGACAAATTTTCTCCGGCAACCGTTCGGCGCGTGACACCTTGACCGGGCCGGTCGGCATCGTGAAACTTTCGGGACAAGCGGCGCAGGAAGGCACCACCACGGTGCTGCAATTGATGGCAGTGTTGTCGCTCAATTTGGGCATCTTTAATTTATTGCCGATACCGGTTCTCGATGGCGGCATGATTTTCATGCTGATACTGGAATCTTTGTTAGGCATCTTCGGTCTGCCTTTAACCTTGCGCGTCAAAGAAAAGATGATGCAGGTCGGCATGGTAATGCTGATGCTGTTGATGGGCTTCGTTATTTTCAATGACATATCGAAAATGATTCCCGGCAAAAAAGCGCCCACGCCGCAGGTCGAACAACAGCCGCAGCCTGCCGATAAATAACAGGCCGTGAGGTTTGGAGTACCGCCTACAGGCCAGTGGCATGAAGTTAAGCGGCATAGATGTACCGCAGACGGTCTAGTCTGCGGCTGACAGCGGCAAGCTAAGACTTGGATTTCGTGCGCTTCTGCCACCAAGTCCGCCGCAGACTAGACCGTCTGCGGTACAACTTAACGCCATTGGCCCGAAGGCGGTACTCCAAGCCTTCTCTGCTGACTCAGGGATTACAGAAAAATCATGTATCTACCCAGTCTGATTGAAAATTGCCAGTCGCTTAGTTTTTGCGCCAGAGGCGCAGCGGAGAGTAGCCTGTGGGAAAGCCAAGGGAATTAGTCTTTGCGCCAGAGGCGTAGCGGAGAGTAGCCTGTGGGAAAGCCAAGGGAATTCGTTGTTGCGCCAGAGGCGCACAGGAAATTAGCCCGTGGTGAAGCCACGGGAAGGCGCAGGCGGCTTGATGGTCGCGCCCTGAAAGGGTGCAGGAAGTTTGCGGCGTTGTATCTCCTGCACCCTTTCAGGGCGCGCCGCAGTTGCCCAACTTGATTCCAGTGCCTACCGCACGGGCTAATTTCCTACACCCCTTGCGGGGCAAAGCAGGCTGGGTCGTTAGAGCGTGTCGCGGAATTCCAGAAACCGCCCAGATATTGTAGATGGTTAAACCATCGCACCCAATATATGGACAGAAAATCCATTTATGCGACACGCTCTAGTTACAAAAGCATCTGGACGGACTGGCAACAGTTGTAAAATTACGGACGAACTGTCGGGAGTTGTAAGCCCTCGGCGGTTTCTGCTACGCTCTGTTAATCAATCTCCCAACATGAAATCGTTGTCATTATTGAAGAGGTCGTAATGTTCAAGAAGCATCTTTCCCTGTTTCTCGCGCTGGCGAGTTGCGCCTTGCTGGTGCTGCCGCGCTCGCAAGCCGTTGCCAGCAAGCGCCAAACCGGCGGCAATCCCGCTTATGTTCGCAATCAAATCCTCGTCAAATTAAAAGCTAAATTTCAGCCGGAGCGCGATAACGTCGGGCTGCCCAACGAGCCGCAAAATCAACTCGCCAGAGAACTCGTACCACGCGGCGGTCGCCGTGCCGAAGCGCTTGCCGATGACTTGCAGCAGCCCCTCTATGTCATCGAACTCGACGACTACACCTCGGTCGAAACCGCGATTGATGCGGCCTTGCAAGACCCGCGAGTCGAGTACGCCGAGCCGGATCGTTTGCTTGAACCTGCCGAAACCGTGCCGAATGACGAACGCTTCGCCGATATGTGGTCGTTGTACAATAACGGCGCAGGCGGCAAAGTCGGCGCTGACATTGCCGCAACTCGCGCCTGGGATTTAACCACCGGCAGCGATGATGTGGTGGTCGCCATCACCGACACCGGCGTGGATATTGGGCATCAGGACTTGACCGCCAACATCTGGACCAATCCCAATGAAATCGCTGGCAACGGCTTGGACGATGACAACAACGGCCTGATAGATGATGTCAACGGCTGGAATTTCAAAGACGATACCAATGCAGTTTTTGACCTCAATGGCAACGATTATCACGGCACTTTTGTGAGCGGCATCGTCGGCGCGGTTGGCAATAACGGCATAGGCATAACCGGCGTCGCCTGGCACGTAAAATTGATGCCGTTGAAATTTATCTCCGGCGGCAGTGGCACCACTTCGGGAGCCATCAAAGCGATCAACTATGCCGTGGCGCAAAAACGCAAAGGCGTCAACGTGCGCGTCATCAATGCCAGTTGGGGACCGTCGGCCATTGAATGCTCGAACAGTTTTTCGCAGTCGTTGAAAGACGCCATCACGGCAGCCGGAAATCGGGAAATTCTCTTCGTCTGTTCGGCGGGCAATGGCATCTGTGGAGCCAGCCGCAGCCTCGGCGATGATCTAGATGTTGCGCCGGAATATCCTGCGGCGTGGGGCGGCGAATTGACCAACGTCTTATCGGTGGCAGCGATTGATCGCAACGATGGCGTCCCGGAGTGGTCAAATTTCGGGCGCACTTCGGTAGGCGTTGCCGCGCCCGGCGTTCAGGTGTTAAGCACCGCGCCGCGCACCTTCGCAGGCTCCACCGGGTTTTACACGATGGATGAAGGCACCTCTTTTGCCGCGCCTTACGTCACAGGCATCGCCGCCTTGCTGGCGGCGCGTGAACCGTCTTTGACCGCCGCGCAAATCAAACAGCGCATCATTGCCACGGCGGAACCGATTTTGCCTCTGGCCTCGAAAGTCACCAGCGCCGGTCGCGCCAATGCCTATAACGCTCTGGCCAATCGCACTGCTGCGCTTCCCGCTTTGGGCATCACCAAAGTCGTGGTCACCAAAAAATTCATAGACATAGATGGGTTGGGATTCGTCCAAGGCGCTATGGATGTGGAAGTCAACGGCACGACCGTCGCCAGCGCCCGCTACGATTCGGCCTATGCCTTGGGCAATGGCTCGTTCACTCACGTTTTCGCCAAGTTGCCCAAAGCCGACATCAAGGCTTTATTCCCGGTCGGCACAGCAGTCCGTGTCACGGTTATCAATCGCAATACCGGCGAGCGCTCCAACGCGCTGTCGGTGACCAAACAATGAAGTTCCGCATACAACCTTCTGGTTGCGGCCTGGAAAAGGCAATCGGAAGGTTGTAGGCGAAACCTCTTACTCAATCGAATTACGATAGACAGCAAGAAAAGATTTTCACCACGAAGAAGACAAAGAGCACCAAGAGAAGACATCAATATGAAAGCGGCGATCACGAAAATCAGAGAGTTTGACATCTCATGAATCTTGCTTTGAAATCTTCGTGTTCTTCGTGGTGAAAAATATTTTTCTGCAATGCTACAGCTTATTTGGGAGGCAAACTTTTGATCGAAGAAATTCAGCAAGCTCTACAGGAAGCCGGACTCGACGGTTGGTTGTTTTACAGTTTCCGCAACAGCGACCCGATTGCGGCAAACATTTTAGGAATGCCTGCGGAAGGTCACATGGCTACACGCCGCTGGTTTTATCTAGTGCCAGCCGCTGGCGAACCGACGCGCATCGTCCATTCCATTGAACGCGATGTGTTGGATCATCTGCCCGGCAGCAAACAGATTTATCTGCCTTGGCAACAACTGCACTCGCATTTGAAGACCGCACTGCTTGCGCTCAATGCCAACGGCGCGCCTCGTGTTGCCATGCAGTATTCACCCGAAGCGGCGATTCCCTATCTGTCGAGAGTGGATGCCGGAACCATTGAGTTAATTCGCTCGTTCGGCGTCGAGCCGGTGACTTCGGCCAATCTGGTGCAGAAGTTTGAAGCCGCCTGGAACGATGAACAACTGGCGATGCACGAAGAGGCCGGACGCGGCTTGTACGCCAGCGTTGCAGAAGCTTTTGCGGAGATCGGTCGCCGCATCAAAGCCAGCGCACCGACCACCGAATACGATATACAGCAATTCATTCTGGAGCGTTTCGCCTCACGCGGCATGATAACCGCAGACCCGCCGATTGTCGCCGTCAACGCCCACAGCGCCCAGCCCCATTACGGCCCTACCAAAGACCACCACGCGCCCATCAAAGCGGACGATTTCGTATTGATTGATTTGTGGGCGAAACTCGATAAACCCGGCTCGGTTTATGCAGACATTACGTGGACAGCTTTCGTAGGCGACACGATTCCCGAAGAGGTCAACAAAGTTTTCACCACTGTACGCGATGCCCGTGATGCAGCGATTGATTTCGTCAAACAGGCTTTCGCAGAAGGCCGCACGATTCACGGCTGGGAAGTGGACGATGCCTGTCGCGCCGTGATTGTCGAAGCGGGCTACGGCGATTATTTTATTCATCGCACCGGCCACAACATTCACACGGAAGTTCACGGCAACGGCGCAAACATAGATAATCTGGAAACCAAAGATGACCGCGTGCTGATTCCGCGCACCTGTTTTTCAATAGAGCCGGGGATTTATCTGGAAGGCAAATTCGGCGTCCGCAGCGAAATTGATATGTACGTTTCCGAAACCGAAGGCCGGGTTACCGGCGGCGAACCGCAACGCGAACTGGTGGCGATTCTGGCGTAATGAATCAGGCGTCAATAGCCGAAATATGCTTTGCCGCTTTTGAAACGGACATTGCAGAATTGTTGAATCATTTTGAAGTCAGAGATGTTATTGGTGATCAGCAACGCGCCAGCGCCTTTGGCGGTGCGGGCAATCAATACATCTCTGATGATCCGCTGCTTTTCATCGGCTGGGAGTTTCGGCGTTTTACCAGCGGCTTTTGATTTCAAACCGCGAAGCAAGGAATTGAGAACCTTACCAGCAAGCCACCAATCTTCTCCGCTTGGCACCAGTAAGGTTTTTTCTTTTTCGTGTAGCTTCCACGTCGTATGCCAACGCTGAACCTCCGATTTATCAGCCGCTCCCGTCGTCAGCTCCTGCAACACCACGGCAGACATACGAAAACCAATAGGAAGGACTGTCGGTTTGTAGGCAATAAAGATGGACGTATCGAAAGTGATAATCGCCATCCGAAATTACCCCAGTCGCTTTTCACGATTCTCATAGGTTTTCTGCCAAGCTCGCAGAGTCGCTTCACGGGCAGTCATTTCCTTAGCTTTTCCTGAACCTTTCCCGGTTCGCCTGGGTGTCTTTTCTGCTCGGCTCGCACCATTGGTTGACGCTTTGGTTACCTTCATTTTTGCCGCCATAGGATAATCTCCTGACTCAATAATAATCGCTGGCAGTATAGCACAAATGGAATATCATCGTTTTGCCTGTCGGTTTTTCGATAGAGCCGGGGATTTATCTGGAAGGCAAATTCGGTGCCCGCAGCGAAATTGATATGTACGTTTCCCAAAGCGAAGGCCGCGTTACCGGCGGCGAACCGCAACGCGACATGGTGGCCATACTCGCCTGAACCTGTATTCATCAATGCCTGAAGAAAGGCTGTCTTGATGCAGTCGGCGCGTTAGCAAACATCTATTGCGCGTTCAATCTGGTAAACACTCACAGAGCGCCGGTCTTTTTCAAGACGGGCGCTTTGTTGTGCTTGCGGTTCAGTTTTCTTGCTGGATATTCCCTGCCTTACGCTTTGCCAAACGGGGTTGTCGGGTCGGTGATTGCCTGTATTGTGCAAACGGATTTTATAGCGAATCGCCTTTCATCTGGCAGCAGCAAAGGAGTGAAAATTTTTTGGAGACGCAAAAAATTTCGTTGACTTCGCCGCTTCGATTTTATTATTCTCCTGTCCCGTAACGACAGCTTTCAGAAAATGCTAATCAAGGAAAGTACGCCAGTCATGCGTGTGCATCCTTGTCCCGTGCAAACCATTCAAACGATCTCGTGTGTGGCGCGAATCACACCTCAATATTTTGAATGAGCAAATCCCGTGAGACTTCCGAGTGATAGTTAGGATGGTGGATTACATAACCTGCAAAACTTGAGAGATTTTCCAATGCCTTGTATGGGCGACCCTGCGGTGGTCGCCCGTACAAGGTTGCACTTTGTTTCATCCACAATCCTTAAAGGCCGGGGGGCAAGTCGCTCGACTGACCAATTCTTTGAACCTGCGTCTCGCAACAAGATTGGTAGTTGGGGGAATGCGGCAAAATTTGTCCAAGGAGTTTTTTTATGTTTCAGTCAAAACGGTTTCTTTATGCAGCACTGTTGTTCATGGTGTGCGCTTCTGCCAGTTTCGCTCAACATCGCGAAATCACTTTTCCGCTCAACGGCGAAGTGAGTAGTCTTTTCACACAAATCATCTTCACCGAAGATAACCAGTTAGGCTTTGCTATCGTTTTTGGCAAAGAGCCGACCGCCATCAAGCTCTATTCATTTTCTGTGGCCGAGGGAAAGGTGATTGACGAAGCGGATTTCGCTTCCGAGTTTGCACCAGCCACCGATAGCTTTGGGCTGTTAATCGCCCCGCGCCTCCATAGTCAAAAACATACACTTGCCGTATGGGGGCAGGATTCGACCAAGGCGCAAAAAATCATGCTGTTCTCTTATGACCAAAGCGGTCATCTACAGAAACTGTGGGCGAAATCTTTTCCTCGCGCTCCATTTTTTGAATTGATAGACAGCGCCGCAGCGTTTAATGCCGACGCTTCGAGAATCTACTATATGTTCATTGACACCGAGGGACAGCAAAACCTTGCTCTGCTGGATTCCTCAACGGGAGATACGCTTTCCACTATGCCCTTACCGGCGGACGATTACGGTATGGCGGTTTTCTTTAATGATGTCCGCCATCAAGCGGTCGCGCTCTCCGGCACTATTGCTTATGTCTTTACGTCAACCAACGACCGGCTTGAGATGGACTATCAAATTGATTCGGCGTTAGGCGCACGCGGTGGCGGCGGTCAATCCATCAGTCAGAACGGGCGCTTTCTGATAGCTTATGGCGGCTTTACCCGTGAGAATCCGCCCAATACAAAAAGCATATATGTGACGTATGACTTTGATAAACGAATCGCCCAGGAGTTTTTGTTTAGCGGACAGTTTGCAGCAATTGGTCAGAATATGGCGTTTCACCGAGCAACGGACAAGTTGCTGGCACCGCTGCCAATTAAAGTGAAAGAATTCGATGAATCGCTCAAGCTGATTCTATCAGGAAGCCGCTTGTCGGATATTCTCACGCTGGATGCCGAAGGCACCATCAAGCGCGTCAGCACAGTAGAACTCCCCGAACACAGCGACAGCGAGACGTTGGCGAATCGCACCTACCCGGTCAACAACACTCAGGTTTCCGCCTCAGGAGCCTTGGGGCTGGTGTCATCGGGCAATGGTCACGTCTTTTCCTTCGACACTCAAACCGGCGAAATCGTTAACGACGAGAAGTTCGACACCCGTATGTATCAAATCTACCTGCTGGAATCGCGCGGTCTGCTGGCCTATGTGAAGGGAGATAACAAACTCTACCTTGCTGAAATCACTACCGCGCCGATAATCAGCAGTGTCAAACTCAAAAAGAAAAATCTCACGATCAGAGGCGCGAACTATCTTGCAGGCGTGAAGGTCAAAATCAATGGCGTTGAAGTAATCAATGGCGAACGCAATCCAATCAATCCGGGGCGCGAAATCGTACTCCCTCTGGGCAGAAAAGATTTGCCGCCCACACAGGAACTCCGCATCGAGGTGACCAACCGCGATGGCTTGATCTCCAAACCCTTCGTCATCAAACCCTAGTTGAAAACACCAACGAGTTTCGCTAACGCGCCTCGGCAAGGTATATCATCCCTTGCCGGGGCCAACGAGTTTTCGCATCTACGCCAATAGGCACGCTTCAAAAAAAACAAAAATTTTCTGAACCGGAAGCGTGGCCTGGCGTTTGGGTTCGCTGTATAGCAGGAGCCTGAATTTCGTTAGCTCCATTTGGCAGACCGTCACCGCAGTTGTGGCGGCTTCCGCGTGCAGGCGAAGGATCTGTCGCCTCGTCATTGACACAGAACGATAGCGCATCATCAAGGATTTCCGGCACTGCCCGGATGCCCATTTCATACGGTTTCGCGGTCGCCTCATGACTGCTACCAGGAAGTTGTCTCACGTTGTTTATCAAGCCGGACAACTTCCAGCGCAACGATTTTTTTTACAGGTGATTTATGAACGCAAGGAAAAAAGTAATCTCTCAACTCTGCCTTCTCGCCTTGATGGCGCTGATCTTGACCCCCACTACATTTGCAGAGCGGCGGGAAATTCTGTTGCCCTTTACCATCGGTGGTTTGATTGTTGATGCCAACGGATTGGCGCTTGCCTATGATGGGCGACTGGCATTTGCCATGGGACGGAATGAAGAAGCGTCAGCACGCTTACTCTGTGTTTCGCTGGCCGATGGCAAAGTAACTGACGAGTTCGACCTGTTTCCTGATTTTGGCACCAGTGTGGACGGCCAATCTCTAGGCATCACCGCGCAGGTCAGCAAGAAAAATGGCATCGTGGTTCTCTCCGCTTATGAGGTCAACGGCACTCAACGAGTCGTCATAGTGAAAGCGGATGAGAGCGGTCACTTTGCCAGAATTCGGGTGCTTACGTACTCGGCGCTTCCAAACGCGCATCCCAATGCCATCTTCAATGAAGAGGGGTCAAGGGTCTATGTTTTCTATAATGATTACACCGGAACCTAAATTTCTAGGTATTTCATATTTTCAGAATTTACCTTTGTATAATGCCTATTTAGTTTAGTTCTGGCTGTTTTGATTGAAAACTGCCAGTTGATTTTAACTGCTTTTTCACTTCGCTCTTTGACTAT
>JACQDB010000144.1 GCA_016201275.1 Acidobacteriota bacterium | reverse complement strand
GTTCATCGCGCTCCTCCTCGGTTAACTCAACGATGTATTTTTTCTTGGGCAAGTCTGGTCAATCTCCTTGTGATAGTTATTCCATTCAGACTTTACCCGATCAACTGTTATTCATCAAAACCACAAGGACTGACTACTAGCCCTATCCATAAATAAAATTTACACCGCAGCCATTCGCCAAGCCTTGACAAACCAGCGGCAAAACCTCTTTTCTATCATAATGTTCAACAAGGACTTTTTGCACAACGCCATGTTAGGAAGGATCGAATGGCAAAAATAAACATTGGCATCATCGGCTTAGGCACGGTCGGCACGGGCGTCGTCAAACTGCTCGCCCCCGACCCGCAATTTAAAGTTAAATGGGTAGCCGTGCGCGACACCACCAAAGAGCGCGACGTTGACCTGTCAAACATTCGCGTCACCAACAATCCTTTCGATATGGTCAATGACCCCGAAGTGGAAATTGTCGTTGAAGTCGCAGGCGGCACCGACCCATTTTATGAATTGACCAAACACGCCATCGAACAGGGCAAACACATCGTCACCGCCAACAAAGAACTGATCTCGAAACACGGCACGGAAATTTTCGAGCTTGCCAAAAAGCACAACGTCACGGTGATGTTTGAAGCAGCAGTCGGCGGCGGCATTCCCTTAATCTCGACTCTGCAACGCGGCTTGCAGGCCAATACCTTTTCCAGTATCGCCGGAATTTTAAACGGCACCACCAATTTCATCCTCACGCAGATGGAAGAAAAGGGGCAGAGCTTTCAGGACGCGCTGGCCGACGCGCAGGCTCTCGGTTACGCCGAAGCCGACCCGACCAACGATGTGAAAGGGTTCGATGTCGCCTATAAAATCAACATCCTGTCGAGCCTTGCCTTCGGGCGATTCGTTGACCCGCTGGCGGTCTATCGCCAGGGCATCACCGGCATCACCGACACCGATATTAAAACCGCCAAAGAGTTCGGCTTTCGCATCAAGATGATCGGTCTGGCGCGGCGCAACGGTAATCAGCTAGACATCCGCGCTCATCCGATGCTCGTGCCGCTGCATCATCTGCTGGCTTCTGTAGAAGGCGCAAACAACGCCATCTTCATCAGCGGCAGCGCCGTCGGCGATGTGATGCTGGTCGGCCAGGGCGCAGGCCAGATGCCTACGGCAAGCGCTGTGGTTGGCGACATCATCAACATCGCCAGCGCCTTGAAATTGCCCGATTTTGCGCCCTATTTTCAACCGGCGGTGGCTTCGCAAAACCTCCAGCTCGGCTCCATCGAAGACAGCGAAGCGGCCTTTTACATACGCTTGGAAACCCAGGACACGCCGGGCGTCATCGGCAATCTCGGTCACGCACTCGGCGCGCATTCCGTCAGTCTTCACTCGCTGGTGCAGCGCGGCATCAAAGAAGACGGCTCGGCAACGATTATTTTTCTCACGCATAAGGCCAGCGAGCGCAGCGTCTCCCGCGCCTTGAAAGAGATCGAAGCGCAGGCGACCACCCGGCAAATCGGCATCGCTTTGCGAGTGTTTGAATAGATTAGTCCGTAGTCCTTAGTCCCTAGTCCTTAGTTTTGGTTTTCACAAAATTCTGGAGAGAACGGGGAGGCTAAGGACTAAGGACTAGGGACTAAGGACTAATGATCGTTTTGAAATTTGGCGGCACTTCGGTGAAGTCCGCAGCGCGCATTAAAAATGTAGCCAACATCGCGGCCCGTGCGGCTGAAGGTGATCCGGTTGTCGTCGTCGTTTCGGCGATGGGCGATACGACCGATTATCTGGTGAAACTCGGCAGGCAAATCTCCCGTTCGCCCAACAAACGCGAACTCGATATGCTGCTGGCGACCGGCGAACAGATTTCCATTGCCCTGGTAGCGATGGCGTTGAATGAAATGGGACACAAGGCCGTTTCGATGACCGGCGCACAACTCGGCATCCTCACCGAGAGCGTTCATACGACGGCGCGCATCGTGGATATTAAGACTGATGGCATACGGCGTTATCTGGATGACGGCTACATTGTCGTTGCGGCAGGTTTTCAAGGCATCACGCCCGAAGGCAATATCACGACGCTGGGGCGCGGCGGTTCCGATACCACGGCGGTGGCGCTGGCGGCGGCTTTGCAGGCGCGTGTCTGTGATATTTATACGGACGTGAGCGGCGTTTATACGGCAGACCCGAACACCGTGCCAACGGCGCGTTTGTTGAAAGAGGTCGCTTATGAAGAGATGTTGGAAATGGCGCGAGTCGGCGCGCAAGTCTTGCATCCACGCGCTGTCGAGTTGGCGCGCAAACATCGCTTGCCGGTGCGCGTGCGAAATACCTTTGACCCCGAAGCGACAGGAACAATTTTAAGAGGAGCAGATGAAATGGAGATTTATCGTCCCGTCAGCGGCGTCACGGTTGATCGGCATCAGGCGCGCATAGCAGTGTTAAAAGTGCCGGATGAGCCGGGGGTGGCCGGAGAAATATTTTCAGCGCTCGCCGAACATCGCATCAGCGTGGATATGATTATTCAGGCGTTTCACCGGGATCGTTCGGTCAATGATATTACCTTCACCATCAAACGCGACGATGTGGAAATGGTGCAAAGCGTCATGGAAGCCGTAGCGCAAAAGATTGGCGCAGAGGGTGTGCTGACTGATGAAGACGTAGCCAAGGTTTCCATAGTCGGCGCGAAGTTGATGGATCAACCGGATATTGCTTCGCGTATGTTTGCCGAACTCGGTAAACAGGGCATCAATATCAAGATGATTTCGTCATCCGACATCCGCATCAGTTGTGTGGTCAGCGACAGCGACGCCGAAAAAGCGGTGCGCGTCGTCCACGATTTATTTCACCTTGAAGAGGGTGAATAGACTGTTAAACTGATTAAGGGTTCGTTCAGACAGGAATAAGGGATGAAAATCGCGGCAATTGATATTGGCTCCAATTCCATACATCTGGTCATCGTGCGCGCCGTTGAAGGTCAGCACATCGAAATTATTGACCGCGAAAAAGAGGTGGTGCGCCTGGGCGCAGGCTTGCAAGACCATCGCCTTTCCAAAGAGGCTACGGAACGGGCGATACTGACGCTCCGACGATTTCGCCAGATGGCGCAGGCCAATCGCGTGGATTTAATCATCACCACCGCCACCGCCGCCGTGCGCGAAGCTACCAATGCGGAAAAATTCATTGACCGCGTTCGCAAAGAGGTCGGCTTGGAAGTGCAGCTTTTACCGGGCGTCGAAGAGGCGCGGCTCATCGCTCTGGCGGTTGCCGAAATCACCGACTTCAATCATCGCCGAGCGCTCATCATAGACATAGGCGGCGGCTCTACCGAATTCATCATCAGTGATGGCCGTGAACCGCAGTTGTTATTATCGGTACGGCTCGGCGCAGTACGTCTCACCGAACGCTTCATTTCAACCGACCCGCCTTCGCCTTCTGAACGCGAGAATTTAATTGCCGCCATACGCGCCGATTTAACCCACGCGGTTGCAGAGATCAAACAACTCGGCTTCGATTTCATCATCGGCACTTCCGGCACTATACTGAATATGACCGAAGCCATCTTGCAGGCGGAAGCCGCCGAAACGGATAACGCTTCGGAATTTGAAGCCTTCAGCCCGACCATTACCCTTGAGCAAATCCACCAGATGAATCGCCAACTCGCGGCAATGGAGATCGCCGAGCGCCGCCTCGTGCCGGGGCTGGAAGAGAAACGCGCCGACATCATCATCGCCGGTGGTCTGTTGCTGGAAACCATCCTCCACGAATTGCACGCCCAGGAATTGACGCAATGCGATTGGTCCTTGCGCGAAGGCGTCGTCCTTGATTACCTTCGCCAACAGAAAGCCACGCACAGCGGCCTGGATGAAAATTCGCCGCTGTTGACCGGCACGGACGGCAGAAGGCTTGAACAGGGAAATTTGTTCGACGCGCTTGATGTTCGCACGCGCTCGGTGTTGTCGGTCGCCAGACATTTTGAGTACGACGCGCCGCATTCGCATCACGTCGCCGATTTAGCGACGCGCTTGTTCAACGATACGCAACCGCTGCATGAATTGGGCGACACGGAGCGCCGACTTTTACAATACGCCGCGCTCTTGCATGACATAGGCTATCGCGTCGCCCATAACGAGCATCACCGCCACGGGCTTTACTTAATTAAAAATTCCGAGATGCCGGGGTTCACCGCCAATGAAATCGCTATGGTGGGCGTCATCGTGCGCTATCATCGCGGCGCGATGCCAAAAAAGCCGAAGAATAAACGCGAAAAACGCGAGCATGAAGATTACTATTCGTTGAAACGCGCTGACCGTGCGAAGGTCTTACGACTGGCGGCAATTCTACAAATCGCTGATGGCCTTGACCGCTCACACAGTCAAAATGTTCGTCGTATCAATAGCGAATTGAGCGACGCAGGTTTGCAAATCAGCGTTCACAGCAATAGCGACTGTGATTTGGAATTGTGGTCCGCCGAGCGCAAAGCCAAATGGTTCACCGATATTTTCCGCGTACCGATTCACTTCAAAGCGCAGATTGCCCCAGCCCTTCAAGAGAACAAATTGTTTTCGGTTGCCGATTAAGATTTTCGCTGTAGCAAATTTTGCAGTTTAGTTTTTGCCATTGAGAATCAACCTTAACGAGACCGCCGCATCCTCTTCATTTCAAATAGATTGACACTGAAAAACGAAACGCCTAACATAGAACCGTCCGTTTTTCAGGGCGCAATGCAGTCTGTCAGTTCAATAAACTCTAAGGCTCGATGACGAGGGCTAGGTATGGAAACGGAATCAAGAATCCCGCAAAAATTATTCTTCAGAATCGGCGAAGTCTGCGACCTGATCAAAGTCCAGCCGCACGTCTTGCGCTATTGGGAGACCGAATTTCCGATGCTCGCGCCGCAAAAAAATCGCGCCGGACAGCGCGTCTATCGCCGCAAAGATGTCGAGATGGTCTTGCGAATTCGTGACCTGCTCTACGAAGAAAAGTTCACCATCGCAGGGGCTAGAAAACGCCTCGCCGAAGAGAATCGCAAAGGCGCAATTCCCCGCCTGCGCCCTGCGGCAAAAGAGAAAGCCGTCGAGCTTGACCCAGACCCGGAAATGGATTTGCAAGCACCGGATGAATACTTCGAGGCCGATGACGATTTTGAATCGCCGGTGCTGGAAGCATCGAGCGCGCCAACCGCGACCGGGAAAAATTCGACGCTCAAACCGAAGACCCTTCCCCCTTCCACAATGGACGAAAAAAAGCTGGCCACGGCTATTGCCACGCCGGTGGAACAAGGAATGTCGCCGCGAGCGCAACTCGCTTTGCGCGTCATCAAACACGATTTGGAAGATTTGTTGACACTGTTAAAAGCAGATGCTAGCATCAAGCGTTCCACTTGAATGCAAGTTGGAGTACGGGACGTGGCGCAGCCCGGTAGCGCGCTTCCTTGGGGTGGAAGAGGTCGCTGGTTCGAATCCAGTCGTCCCGATGCAAAAACCAAAAAGGGTTGTCGAAAACAAATTCGACAACCCTTTTTGACTTTGCAGCAGAAAAAAATCTCGCCAAGAAGTACAGAGAAGTCTGCTTCAAGCGGCGGCGCAAAACCACAAGAGCAAAGTTTAGAGGCGGTCAGAGACCACCGCAATTTACGGTCAGAGACCGCCTCTAAACTTTGCGGATGATATTTTGTTTTGCCCTTCGTCTCCTCAATTATTCTTGCCGTTGACGCTGGCCGGAATTACTTCGTTGTCGCCGATAATAATTTCAACGCGCCGATTCATCTGGCGACCTTCGGCAGTATCATTGGTGGTAACGGGTTTCGCTTTGCCAAAGCCGCGCACCGCAATAATTTTATTTGCCCCAATGCCAGCGCTGTTCAAATAATCGCGTACCGATTTGGCGCGGTCTTCCGACAGTTTCAAGTTGTAATCATCTGAGCCAATGGAATCGGTATGGCCTTCGATTTCGATTTGATACTTGCCAGGATAAGCCAGCAATATGCCCGCCAGCTTGCTGAGTTTTTCCCGCGCTCCGGGCTTGAGCGTCGCTTTATTGAAATCGAACAGCACATCGGAAAGACTGACAATCAAACCACGCGCTTCGCGGCGAGTTTCCAAAATGGCCGACAGCGAAACAAACAGGCGTTGTTGTAAAGCGTCGCGTTCGCGTTTCACATCCTCGAACTGCTGGCGCGCTTCTGCGGTGGCCTGCTTGGCTTCCTGGCTTTCCAGGCGAGCGCGTTCCGCTTCTAAACGGGCGACCTCTTCATTGGCTTTGGCGCGTTCGGCTTCGGTCTTGGCTTGCTCAACATTTTTATGCGCGGCCATCAAAGCGTCTTCGGATCGTTGCAAGGCAGCGCGAATATCTTCGGTTTCCATTTTGGCGCGTTCGGCTTCCAGACGGGCGCGCTCGGCATCGCTTTTGGCGCGGTCTGCTTCGTTTTGCGATTCGGTTATGGCCTGACCGGCGGCGCGTCGTTCCGCCATCAATCTGGCCTGCTCCATGCGTTCGACCGCAAGCGAGCGTGCCTGTTCGGCAAGACGCATTACATCACGCGCCTCGCTGCCGAATTTTTCCTCGTGTTTGCGATGCGCCACCCATAAGGATTCCAACACCGCCAGACGATTTTCCGCCTCCTGCAATTCGCTTGCGGCATACTGTCGCGCTCCGGCGCGTCTGGCAATTTCAACCGAACGACGCGCTCCTAAAACGACTAGCGGCGTGGAAAAATCGGGCGTCATTTCAGTCGCCGCGACGCGATAATATGCGCCACTGTCGCCGCGATATTCGATTTGACTGGAGGTTATCGTGCCTTCGGTTTTATCGCGCAAGATATTTTCGGCCACGATAGTCGGGCTAGGCAATTTCACCGTGCCATACGGCTCGGCGGTGACGATTAAGCCAAAGGTCTGGTACGGCGTGGTGACTTCGATCTTGCTTTCATTGCCTTTGACGCTCAACTCGCCCATGTTGTCGGCCTGGCCTTCGGGAGCCACCGCCCAGAGAATGTAGGTGGTATAAAAGGCTCCTAGGGTTTGCGGGTTCTGCAAATTTTTCAGGTCTAATTTAATTCGCGTTCGCCCTTCTTTGCGCTTCACTTCCGCCCTGCCACGGAGGCGTGGTTGCAGAGCCGTGCCGATCATATCAACCGAAGTGCCGTCGTTATCTGGATATTTAACCGCCAGCGTAGCGCGTTTAGCGAGGACGACGTTATCCCTCTCCATCATCGTCTGCGCCAGCGCCAGCGACCCCAGCAACACCACCATAGCGCTCAATAAAAATAGTTTTGGTAATTTCATAATGTCTCTCCCTTCAATTGCAATTCCATGCGTCTCCTAGATTCAGGCAGTCGTTTCGTTGGTTTCCGTGTGTAATATAACCGTTTCGCAATAATCCACTAATTTGGAATGTCGTTCTTACATACATCTGCTTTAACACGACACTCTTTTCCCCTCTTCAAAGGGCAAGTCCTGTGCCTCGATTGACAACTTCATAAACTCCGCCGTGAACCTGTTGATAGTCGAATCAGTTGAATTTTGAGTGCAATCAAAAAGCTCTTTCTCGACAATCGCTCAGAATCATATTTTTCCTGTATGAATGCTGTTCAACCTGTATGGAAAAGGTGCAGCCAAACTTCCGGTCATTGAATTCTTGCTACTATAGAAAAAAAATTCTCATCTCGTGTCCATTGGCGAGCGGATAAAGTGGCTCAATGGCGAGGTTGATTCGCCGTATTCACCGCCTCCATGTTCGATCTTCACGGTTGTTTGGCGGGGCTTTCTCTGCATCGTCGAGAACGCCATGATCTGGCATCCAGCCCAGGTTTTCGCGCTTTCATTTTTCGTATTCATTTTGGCTTTACACCGTTCATCGGTTACAATCTTTCATCACAGATTGGTCGTCCTACCGCTGCCGGTTGTTCTGCCTCCTTCTGTGAATTTTTCCCATAAAATATGGACTTTTTCGATAGGATTACGTGGCTCGGTTATGCCAAAAATTTTAGTTACCAATGATGACGGCATTCATTCGCCGGGACTCAAGTTGCTGGCCAAGGCGCTGCAAAAAATTGGCGAAGTGGTTGTCGTCGCACCGGCTCATGAGATGAGCGCGGCGTCGCGTTCCCTGACGCTGACGCGCCCTTTACGCATTGATGTCGTGGATAAAAATCAATATGCGGTGGATGGCACGCCCGCCGATTGCATTACTCTGGCGATGAATAAAATCTTGTCGGGCAATTTGCCGGACATCGTTTTTTCCGGCATCAACAAAGGCGGTAATCTGGGCGACGACGTGACCTATTCAGGAACCGTAGCGGGCGCTCTGGAAGGCTCTATGTACGGACTGCCGGGGGTTGCCATCAGTTTAGTGCAGCGCGGCGAATTCGATTTCACCTACGCCGCAGAACTGGCGGCGGAACTGGCCGTGCAAGTTCTGCGCGACGGTTTGCCGCAAGGCACGCTGTTGAATGTCAATGTCCCGCCGGGGCCGATTCGCGGTCTTCGCATCACGCGTCAAGGAGCAAAGATTTTGCGACCGACGGTTGTCGAAGGCACAGACCCGCGCCAACGCACTTATTACTGGATCGGCGAAGAAGCGCTCACCTGGAACGAAGAACACGGAACCGATTATGAAGCCTTGCGCCAGGGCTGGGCTTCGATTACTCCGCTTCGCAACGACCTGACCGATTATCAAGCCCTTGAGAAAATCAAAACGCTGAATTGGCAAATCGCGCCGGAAGCCGTAAAACCATGAGACCGAATCGCACCTTTTCCGATAAACAATTCGCCGGTATGTATCAACCGCAACGCGCCCGTATGGTCGAGGTCTTGCGTCAACGCGGCATCAAAGATGAGCGCGTCTTGCAGGCGATGCTGGAAATCCCGCGTCATCTCTTCGTGCCGGAAGCGTTGGCCGCCAAAGCTTACGGCGACCACGCTTTGCCTATAGGCGCAATGCAGACCATCTCGCAACCTTACATGGTGGCGCGCATGACCGAATTGCTGGAGGTGGACAAGGAGGCAACGGTGTTGGAAATCGGTGCGGGTTCCGGTTATCAAACGGCGGTGTTATCGGCGGTCGCCGGGCGCATCTTCGCGCTCGAACGCATCAGCGAATTATCCCGCATAGGGCAGGCCAATATACGAAAAATCGGTTGTTACAATGCGACGATCAAATGCTTTGACGGCACCCTGGGATGGAGCGAATACGCGCCCTACGATGGCATATTGGTGGCCGCAGGCAGCCCCGATATTCCCGAACCTTTGGTGGCGCAATTGCAAGTCGGAGGCCGTCTGGTGTTGCCGGTTGGCACTCACGACCAGCAAACTCTGGTTCGCATCACGCGCACCGCAGAGGGCGTCGTCAGAGAGAATCTGGAATCCTGTGTCTTCGTCAAACTCATCGGGCGACACGGCTGGAAATCGTAAAAGCTACAGGCAAGGCAGCAGTTTGTAGATGCTGACGAGGAACCCTGCCGCTTGCAGGCGGGACGATAAAACGGTTTTCAAAAATTACGGTTCTCGGATAGCTGCCGTGAAGGCACTCAATATATTGAGGTCTCCACGGCAACTGCATACAACATTTTGGGGATCTTCACGCGCTCTACCAGAGCGCCAAAATTCAATTTTCCGAAACTATAAAACTTATGGAACTGATCAAATCACTGATAGATTTATTTCTGCACCTCGATAAACATTTGAATGAAGCCATACAGCATTATGGGTTGTGGACTTATTTGATTCTTTTTCTCATCGTCTTTTGCGAAACCGGATTAGTGGTCACGCCGTTTTTACCGGGCGATTCCCTGCTCTTTGCCGCCGCTGCATTAGCGGCTAGCGCCGGCAGTCCGCTCAATGTCGGACTGCTCTTTGTGTTACTCAGCGTTGCGGCCATCATTGGCGACACAGTGAATTATTGGATCGGCTCTTACCTTGGGCCGAAAGTTTTTTCACAGGAGAAATCGCGCTTCTTCAAAAAAGAGCATCTGCTTCGCACGCAAAAATTTTATGAAAAGTACGGCGGCAAGACCATCATCATCGCGCGCTTCATTCCCATCGTGCGAACCTTTGCGCCGTTTGTCGCCGGCATAGGCCAGATGAAGTATTGGCAATTCATCACCTATAACATTGTCGGCGGAATTTTCTGGGTAGCAATATGTCTGGCGGCAGGCTACCTGTTCGGCAACATTCCTATGGTCAAAAATAATTTTTCGCTGGTCGTTCTGGCCATCGTCTTCATCTCGATTTTACCGCCGATCATTGAATATTTCCGCAGTCGTTCGCGCTCCGCAAAACCGCTTGCCGATGATGTGAAAGGATGAAAAGAAAGCTACGCTATGGCCAGACAGAAAAAAGCCAAGAGACAACCAACTCTCCATGCGCCGCCCGTCACCACTGATAACGCCGTCGAGACGGTGACCGCTTCGCCTTCGCTGCGCCAGCAACGCCGCGACAAAGCGATGGCGGCAACCGCAAGCAAAAAGCGCGAACGGGCAATGTTGATCGGCGTTTTGGCGATAACTACGCTGGCGTTTTTGAATTCATTGAACGGTGAGTTTGTCTATGACGATCAGTTTCAAATTCTCAAGAACCCATCGCTCAACAGCCTCGCCAATATTCCACTCATGTTCGTGCAAAGCGTCTGGCAATTTATGAACGCCGCATCGCCCGATGCCGTCGGCCTTTATTACCGTCCGCTCTTTAATACGGTTTTGATTATCAATCATCAACTGTTTGGCGCGAACGTCTTCGGCTGGCATCTGGTGTCGCTGCTGCTGCATCTGGCCGCCACTTTTTTCATTTATAAAATCGTCACGCAATGGAAACTGCCTGTGCCGCTGGCGTTGACGGCGGCTTTGTTATTCGGAGTGCATCCGGTGCATAGCGAATCCGTCGCCTGGATTTCCGGCTTGCCCGATCCGTTGGCGGCGGTCTTTCTGCTGCTGTCGCTGTTTGCTTATGAAAAATATTATCGCGGAAAATTCTGGCAAGACCGGCAGACTTATATACTGGTCTTGAGTTTGGTAGCGGCGTTGTTTGCGTATTTCAGCAAAGAGGTGGCAATTGTTTTTCCGGCCTTTCTCGCTCTGCGGGAATATTGGAAGCCAGCCCACGAGGGTTCCGTATTCGAGCGCCTGCGCGTTGCCGCCCAACGCACCGCGCCTTATTTTGCGTTAGTGGTAATCAATCTGGCGTTGCGTTATGCGGTCTTAGGTTTTTTGAGCAAAGCCGAGCCGAAGGCCGCCGCTATCACTACGTCAGAGGTCATCTTGACGCTGCCCTCAGTGTTGTTGTTGTATGCGCGTTTTCTTTTTGTTCCGTATCCATTGGCCATTGTCTATGACCATAACTATGTCAATCAGGCAAGCAGCCCTTTGTTCTGGTTCTCTGCGCTGTTGGTAATCGCCTTGCTGGTTGCGGCTTTCTGGTGGACTCGCGCTTCACAAGTTGGCAGATGGTCATTGATTTGGTTGCTGTTGTTCCTGTTGCCGGTGTTGAATCTCAAAGCCTTCAATCCGCAGGAATCCATTCTTCATGATCGTTACCTGTATATTCCTTCCATCGGTTTTTGCATACTGCTGGCGCTGGCGCTGTATCACCTCAGCCAGTTTTTCAAAGCGCAGCAGGAGCGCGTTTTTCAAGGCGTCACCGCGAGCCTTTGCCTGCTCTTTCTGGCGCTCACCTTTTCGCAAAACCGCACCTGGAAAAATGATCTGACGATGACCACTCATGCGTTGCAGTATGCGCCGAACCGCCCGTTTCTGCATAACTACCTGGGCGCGTACTACTTCAATAAAACCAACTACACGCAAGCCGAGAGCGCGTACTTGAAGGCGATTGACCTCAACCCCGCCTTTTATGACGCCTATGCCAATCTGGGCGACCTCTATCGGACGCAAGGAAAACTTGCCGAAGCCGAGCAAAGTTATTTGAAGGCGCTTGAATTGGGCGCGCCATACTCGGACACCTTTTATAATCTGGCGGTGGTTTACACTTCACAAAACCGCTTCCCGGAAGCCGAGCAACAACTACAAGCCGCCGTCGAAAAAAATCCTACAAGCGCCGCTGCGCTTTACAACCTCGCTTGGGTTTATGACCAACAGGGCAAATCGGCGATTGCCGAACAGACTTACGCGCAGACCCTGGCCATCAAGCCCGATTATCCCGAACCGCGAATTAATCTCGCCATTCTCCAAGCCAAACGCAATGCGGTAAACGAAGCGCTCAATAATTTATTGACCGCGCAAACTTACGCGCCAGATCATCCGGTGATGCTTTATGCGTTGGGCGATGTTTATTTGCGTATGAGTAAATATCAGGACGCCATCAATGCGTTGACGAAATTGATTCAGCGCGAACCGCGTCACCGTCTGGCCTACACCATGCTCGGCATAGGCTTTGAAGGTTTGGGCAATAAAGAACAGGCGCGTGCCAATTTTCAGAAAGCCATAGAAGTCGCCCCGCAAGAGCCTTATACCAACACGGCGCGTGAACATTTGGCCAAGCTGTAAGGAACAGATAAAAATTGGTAGTGGATGGGGAGCGGGAGTCTGGAGTTTGGCGTTCCGCCTACAGACCAATGGCATGAAGTTAAGCGGCATAGAGGTAGCGCCGGCGGTCTAGCCGGCGGCGGACTTGGTTGCAGAAGCGTGCGAAATCCCAGTCTTAGCTTGCTGCTGTCAGCCGCAGACTAGACCGTCGGCGGTACCGTTTTTCTTAACTGAACGCCATTGGCCTGTAGGCGGAACGCCAAACTTTTCTTTTCTCTCCTCATTGACCCACTACCTAGAGCGGTTTTCATATGGGTGTACGGAACCCCTTATCGTTGAGCAGCGGTCTTCGACCGCACGAAGGTCTTCGACCGCCGCTCAACGGGTTTGAGGTTTCACTAATCTCAAACAAAAACCGCTCTGAAAATTAACTCATTCGCTCTGCTTACTCTCAAACCAATGGTAGAAGGTGGGCAAAATCAGCAGCGTCAACAGCGTCGAGGTAATCAATCCACCAATCACCACGGTCGCCAACGGTCTCTGCACTTCGGCACCGGCAGACCGGGCAAGCGCCATAGGAATAAATCCCAGGCTGGCGACCAGTGCCGTCATCAACACCGGGCGCAGGCGCGTCTGCGCCCCTTCGCGTATCGCTTCATCAAGCGTGCGCCCTTCATCGCGCCGCTTGTTGATGTAGCTCACCATCACCACCCCGTTTAAGACCGCTACGCCAAAAAGCGCAATGAAACCGACACCCGCAGAGATTGAAAACGGCATTCCGCGAAGCGCTATAGCCAACACGCCGCCGACTATCGCAAAGGGAATGCCGGTGTAGATGAGCAGCGCTTGCTTCACACTCCCAAAGGTGGTGAACAGCAACACAAAGATGAGAAAGAGCGCCAGCGGCACCACGATCAGCAGCCTTGCCGAGGCTCGTTTTAAATTTTCAAACTGCCCGCCCCAAGTCACGTAGTAGCCCGAAGGAATCGCTACCTGTTGCTCGATTTTTTCCTGCGCCTCTTTTACGAAACTGCCGATGTCGCGCCCTCTGACATTCAATTCCACGCCGATTCTTCGCCGCGTGTCTTCGCGGGAAATCTGCGCCGGGCCTTCGACCAAAGCTACATCGGCAAGCTGCGCCAGCGGGATGCGCGCCCCGTTTGGAGCCGAAACCAGCAACGCTTTTAAGGCTTCCACATCACGGTCGCGCTCTTCTTTTAAGCGCACGACAAGATTAAATCGCCGCTCGCCTTCGTAAACCAGCCCAGCATTTTTTCCGGCAACGATTGATTCAACGAGATGGTTGACATCTTCGACATTGATGCCATAACGCGCCAGCGCAGCGCGATCCGGTTTGATTTGCAGTTGCGGCAAGCCGGACACCGCTTCGACTTTGACATCTTCCGCGCCGGGTACGCCGCTCACCACACGAGAGATTTTCTCCGCCGTAGTTTTCAAGGTATCGAGGTCATCACCGAAAACTTTTATCGCCACATCCGAGCGCACCCCGGAGATCAACTCAGAGACTCTTAACTCTATCGGTTGAGAAAAACTGAACACCGCGCTGGGAACCTGATCGGCCAACGCCTGAGACATTTTTTCCACCAATCCTTCTCTGGTCTTCGCGCTCGTCCATTCCGATGGCGGTTTCAAGGCCACATAGAGGTCGCTTATATCAACGCTCATCGGATCAGTCGCAACCTCGGCGCGACCGGTTTTTGAAACCACTGTGACCACTTCCGGGAAGCGCATCAAGATGCGCTCGGCTTCAGTCGCTATGTTCACCGATTCGGTCAGCGAGATACTGGGGAGCCGTTGAATCTGTACCGCCAGCGAGCCTTCATCCAGTCTGGGAATAAACTCGGAGCCAAGAAATGGAAAGATAATGCCGCTGAGAAGCACTAAAGCGGCAGCAATCGCTACCGCTTTACGGCGATGGCGCGTCACCAAATCGAGCGCCGGACGATACCCCCGCTTGGCATAGCGAATGAGAAACGATTCACTCTCTGAAACTTTGCCGCGCAACAAAAAGGTCATCGCCGCCGGAATAAACGTCAAAGACAACAGCAGCGAACCGAGGAGCGCAAAAATAACCGTCAGCGCCATCGGCTTGAACATCTTGCCTTCAATTCCGGTGAGGCTGAGAATCGGCAGATAGACAATCATGATGATGGCCACAGCAAAAACCACAGGGCGACCAACTTCCAGACAGGCGGCCAGAATGGTTTTTTGTGGACTCTCTTCTTTGCCCTGATGCTGCGCTTCGGCGCGTTGCCGCACCACGTTTTCAACCATCACGACCGCGCCATCTACGATCAAGCCGAAGTCCAGCGCTCCCAAACTCATGAGGTTTCCAGAGACCTTGAACATCACCATACAGATAGCGGCAAAAAGCATAGACAGCGGTATGATCGTGGCGACCAGCAACGCCCCGCGCCAATTGCCAAGCAGCAGAATCAACACGATGATGACCAGTGCCGCGCCTTCCAGAAGATTCTTTTCTACGGTTTGAATCGTTCGATCTACCAATTCCGTTCGATCATAAAACGGCACCAATTCCACCCCGTTCGGCAAGGTTTTTTTTATTTGTTCGACGCGCTCTTTGACGCGCTCAACGACAGCGCGAGAGTTTTCTCCCTTCAACATCAAGGCGATGCCGGAAACGATTTCGCCTTTGGCATCCGCAGAGACCGCTCCTTGTCGAACCGTTGCCCCGACCACGACTTCGCCAACATCGCGCACAACAACCGGCGTTCCATCTTTGCCGGTCTTGACGACTATGCTTGAAATATCGTCCAGAGATTCGACCAGACCGAGACCGCGAAGTAAGTATTGCTCTGCGCCTTTTTCAATATACGCGCCGCCGACATTGGCATTATTTCTCGCCACCGCTTCAAAGACATCTCGCAACGTCAGCCCGTAGGCTTGCAGTCGCGCCGGATCAACACGGACTTGATACTGTTTTTCCAAGCCCCCAAAACTATTCACTTCGGTCACCCCTGAGACGCTGAGGAGTTGCCGCCTGACGCTCCAATCCTGAAGCGTGCGAAGCGCTGTGGCATCGAACTTTGTGGCATCGCTGGCTTTCAATTCGTATTGATAAATCTCTCCCAGCCCGGTGGAGATGGGTCCCATTTCGGGAGAGCCGAGGGTTGCGGGAATTTGCTCACGCGCTTGCGACAGCCTTTCCAAAACCAGTTGGCGAGCGAAGTAAATATCAAGCGAGTCGGTAAAAACGATGGTGACCGCCGAGAGGCCAAACTTGGACACCGAGCGAATTTCTTCAATCTCCGGGAGTCCGGACATGGCCACTTCAACCGGAAAGGTGATCTGTCTTTCGACTTCCAGGGGAGCCAGTGAAGGCGCGGCAGTTAAAACTTGTACCTGTATATTGGTTACGTCCGGCACGGCATCAATTGGCAGGCGCTTCAAGCTGTAGAGGCCTGCGCCGATCATCAACCCAACCAGCAATAAAACCAGCAGGCGTTGTGAGACGGAAAATTTTATCAGTGCGTTGATCATCAATGTTCTTCCCCCAGTTCGCTTTTCATCAATTGTGTTTTCAGAACGAAGCTGCCTTTGGTGACAACCTTTTCGCCGCCGCTTAACCCGCTGATGATTTTGGTGAAGCCGCCCACGCTGCTACCTACTTCAATCTCTCTTACCGCAAAATGTCCGGCTTCATTGTCTTTTTGAACGAAGACCACGGCACGGTCGGCCAGACGTTGAACGGCGCTTTCGGGAACCGCCAGTACCGCGCCGGTATCGCCAGCTTCATTCAGCGCCGCAAAACTGATTTCAACGAACATTCCCACTTTCAAGCGTTCATAGGGGTTGGCAACTTCTATACGCACGCGAGCCGTGCGCGTCTCTTCATTCAAGGTTGGATCAAGGTAAGTGATGCGACCGGTGATGTCGGCAAGAGCGGCCACGCGAATGCTGGCCGGAGTGCCAAGTCGCAGCCTGTTGATCTGGGCTTCCTGCACATTGGCAATGACCCACACGGTAGCAAGATTGGCAATCGTGAAGAGCGGCTTCCCGGCTTCTATGCCCGCCCCTGCATTGACCACTCGCTCGGTCACGCTTCCCGAAATCGGTGCCACCAAAGCAATGCGCGCGGTGTTATGTTCCACCTTGCTATTTTCATAGGGGGAGACGCTGGCCCCCAGAGCGCGCAAGCTGTTTTTCAGATGCAGAACCTCGACGCGAGCAGTTTCGAAATCGGCCTTCGCCTGTTGCACTTCTCGATTGATCGAAATGTTATTTTGATAATCATACTCGGCCTTTGCCGATTGATAGGCAGCCTCTGCCGCCACCAAATCTTTTCCCGCGCCCGCGCCCGCATCAACCAGTTTCCGGGTGCGCCGCAACGTCGCATCGGCTTCATCAAGGCGAGCTTTCGCTTGAATCAAGGTAGCGCGATTCTCGGCGCGTTGGACCCGCGCAAAATTATTTTCCGCGACTTCCAGACGGGTTTCCGCTTCGTGGAGTTTGCCGTGCATCTCGGCAATTTCCGGGCTGGAGATAATCGCCAGCACTTGCCCTGCCCGCACGCGATCACCAAGCGCGACCAGCACGCGCTCGACGCGCCCGCCGATTAACGGGGTGATCTGTTGGGTCTGTTGTTGATTGGCTTCAACGCTGCCGGTAAAACGCAGAGTGGCAATCAGCGCACGACTGGTCACTTCTGCGGTTTCAATCGCCGTCGCGTTCAAGGCTTCCGTGGACAACTCTACTTCCCTGCCCTCGCCGCTCTGGTGTTCCGCCTTGCCTTGCGCTTCTGCTTTTACTTGGTCACTTTTTTTACTGGCGCTTGACCAGAAGAAAACGAGACCGAAAAGGCCAACCGCCAACAGCGCGCCGATTATGAGTAAGCGTTTCGGTTTTGCATTTGCGTGAAAATTTTTCAGCATAAATCTCCTTTTATTGTTTTCCGGTATTGAATCCCATCGCCGCTTGAATATCGGCCAGGGCGCGGTAGCGCTCCGCCAAGGTGTCTATGAACTCGCGCTGCGAATCGAGAAATTTTCTTTGCTCAATCAACAGCTCCGAGACCCGAAAAGCCCCCAATTCATAGGCTTTTTTTACTGCGATAAGATTTCGGGTTGATCGTTCGATCACGCCTTTTTCAAACGTGGCGAGGGCGTTGGTGGCGGCGTCATAGCGCGCATAAGCTTGCGCGACTTCCGAGCGCACCGCCGCTTCTATAAATTCACGACGACGCACGGCCTGTCGTATGGCGATTTGCGCTTCGGCTTTTGCGCCTTGATTGCGGTTAAAGAAAGGCAGACTGATGGAGACGCCAAAGGTGAACAGCTTGTCGCTATCGCGCAAGATGCCAACCGGCGTGCGATCAAAAACCGCAGTGCCTTGAGAATATTTGCTGAAGGCAATCAGATCAGGGAAGCTCTGCGCTTTGGCTAAAGTAAACCCCGCCAGCGCTACGGCCTCGACCAGTTTTGCATATTTCAAATCGGGACGATTTTGCAATGCCAGGTCTATCGCTTCGGCGACGGAGGCGACTGGATCAGGAAGCTTGTTCGTCAGGTCTTCGCGGAGTTTCAATGTTTCAAGCGGCGAGATACCGACGAGAGTTTTCAGCTTGAGAAGCGCCGCTTGCAAGCGTCCCTCCAACAACACGCGGCGAGATTTCAGGCGCTCAATTTCCACACCAAACAGATTAAATTCAAGGAGCGAGGAATCGCCCTCGCTAACTCTGGCTTCGATAACCTTGGCGGCTTGGCGATCTATCGAATTTATATTTTCGGTGATTTGTAGTTCACGAATGAGAGCGAGAGCGTCCGCATAAGCAGCGCGAATATCTTTCATCAAGAGCCTTTCGCGCTCTGCCAATAAGGCTTCGGCGACAGCCATTTCGGCTTGCGCCAGGTCAATGCGTTTTTGCCGTTTGCCGCCCAATTCAAGGGGCAGCGAAAACCCGATTGCAGTCGTTCTCTCCCCTTTTGAGCCGGTGAATTTTCCCGTGGTTTGCTCGAAATCAAGCGCGGGATTTGGCCTCAAGCGCGCCTGCGTAAGTCTGGCGCGTGCGCGCTCAGTCTCTAAACGCGATGCTTGCAATTCGGCGTTTGAACCGAGCGCCCTGCGGATGAGATCAATGGAGGAAGCGCCTTGCGCGCTATCCACAAAACGCGAAATCGTTGGCGTTGCCGTCAGCAATTCGGGTTCGTCTATTTTTTCAAGGTCGGGCGTTGCTCCTTTTGCCGCGCCCGTTATGGTCAGGTGCTGCGCTCTACCGCTTGAGGCAAAGGCGCACATAGCAATCAGTAAGAGCGCGAGAACGCGCCTTTCTCTGTGCAACATCGTTTTCCCTTTCTCTTCACTGAGCCGCTAGCGGTCTGCGCCATGGAAATAGCCGACACCGCAAGGCTCAAATGCCAATGATGAAATCAACTATGAAAGTGACAAGTGGCGTGAAAAGCTTAGGCAATACGCGGCGGGTGAAAGGTATCTTTGGCGGGTGCTGAAGGCAGAATACTGCTGCGCCGAACAACCGGCACTTGATTATTAGGCGAATAGATAGAGACAAATTTTGTGGACGGCAAAATATGAGTGCAACAACAAAAGCAATCTAGGCAATGTGGAGGACTAGCGGTTGAGCCTTGCTGGCGAGATTCAGCGCCATCCATCTTTACCTCAAGGTTGCGGTCTGTAGAGTTTTGTTGAAGCGCCTCAGCGCTTGGCAGCAAGGCGATACAACTGGCATTGAGTCCATTCAACTCATCGTTGCAAATCTCGCCGGATAAAATATCCGACAGCGCAAAAGCGAAGAGCAGCAGGATTATGATTTTATGTAAGCCGGTGTATCTCATACGAATCAAAAACGCAGATAGTATAGCCAGCCTCCTGATGGTTGGCAATAAATCATCGTCAGGTTGGTAGGGCTGGGTGCAAGTGCGTCCCCAGTCCGTTGGGCTGGGCTAGTGAATTGCGCCCTTTCAGGGTGGCGAACTCGCACCGCCGAAAACGCCATGATGCGGTGCGGTTGAAACGATTTCAGACACGGCAAAAGACCGCTGCAGCTAAAACCGTTTCACCGAAAAGGCTGGTGCGAGATCGTCAACCCGTTCCGTTTTGTCATAAATGATCTTCTCTAAAAAGAGGCCGGAGGGCGGAGCCGTGTTGGCTGCAATATCAAAAATGGCTTTCCCATTGGTGGGTAAGGGTTTCATTAATTGGTTGAACGCGGACGCGGAAAGCTGGCCGCGCCCGACGCCCACCAACGTGCCGACTATGCGCCTGACCATCTTCCATAAAAAGTGCGACGCGCCGATGCGGAACAAAATCAAATCGCCATCCACTTTTAAGTCCACCGACTCGACTACGACTTTCGTGCTGCCATCGTCTTCTCTGGGTTCGCAGAAATTTTGAAAGTCATGTCGCCCGACTAAAAACTCTGCGGCATTCTGCATCGGCGCAACCTCCAGACTGTCTTTGATCCACCAGACATATTTTTTCGCGAAGGCGGTGCGGCGCTGGGCGATTTGATAAAGGTAGTAGCGGGTAATCGCTTCGTGCCGCGCATTGAACGACAGATGCTGCTCTTCGACTTTGATGATGTTGATGTCTGGGGGCAATTGATCATTCAAGGCATACTGCACCTCTCTGCTAGAGGCTGAACTTTCGACCCGCAGATGCGCCACCTGTGCCAAGGCGTGTACCCCGGAATCGGTTCTTCCCGCCCCGCCTAAAATAATCGGCGCACGGAAATACTCTTTGGCAGCCTGACGAATTTCGCCGTAAATGGTGCGCGCCGTCTTCTGCTCCTGCCATCCGTGATAACGGGTTCCGTCATATTCAATGGTCAATTTATAAGTCTTCATACTCGTAATTCATCCCCTCACTTCGTATTGAGATTGCCGCACCATAGGCCGCCTGTCAATAAAAGAAATGGCCTTCGCCGCTGCTGCTGCAACTCACTTTCGGCTGCATTGACGTTTCTACCTTTCAAAGATATTATAGACAGCGCGGTTAATTTCTTAACATTTATAGGTAAAATGAATTTTGATTCTATAGATTATAAGCTTTTGGAAATCCTGCAACAGAACGCCCGCGCCACTCAATCGGAACTGGCGAGCGCGGTCGGACTATCGCAACCAGCGGTCGCCGAACGCATGAAGAAGTTGGAGCAGGAAGGCGTTATCACCGGTTATGCGGCCTATGTAAATGCGCGCAAACTGGGCAACGATATTTTCGCCTTTATCGGCGTCGGCATCGTGCATCCGAAATTTAACAAAGCCTTTGCTAAAAAAATTCTTAGTCTGCCGGAAGTTCTGGAGTGTCACCACGTCACCGGCAAGGACTCCTACCTGCTGAAAGTCAAAACCGAAAACACCGAAAAGCTCGACGAGTTGATCTCCGTCAAACTGCGAACTATCCCCGGAGTCACGCGAACGCAAACCACCATCGTGCTACACTCCGTCAAAGAAGGAACCTACATTCATCCCCACGGCAGCCTCAGTGAAAACCACCAGATCAGAGGAGGCAAGCCGAAACGCAAAGCCTAGCCAGCCTTACGCAAATCTTATTTTATGAAGGAGTCTGTGAATGACCTTGAAAGATTCAGCCGTTGCCAGCGAAACCGATTCATCTAGTTCTCCGTCCAGCGTCGCAGCGCTTTCGCATCTGCCCAACTATCGCTTTGCCCGAAGAATGTCGCGCATAGGCGTTTCCGCCGTCCGCGAAATTCTCAAGGTCACGGAAAAGCCCGAAGTTATTTCCTTTGCCGGTGGCCTGCCGGCCCCGGAACTATTCCCTGTTGACATCATCGCCAAAGCTCATGCCGAAGTCTTTGCCGAAAGCGGCAACGCGGCGTTGCAGTACAGCACCACGGAAGGTTGGTTGCCGTTGCGCCAATGGATTGCCGCCAGAATGAATTCGCAAGGCATACAAGCCGATGCCGAGCGCGTGTTAATCACCAGCGGTTCGCAGCAAGGCATAGACTTGGTGGCGAAAATCTTTCTGGAAAAAGGCGACAAAGTCATCGTCGAAAATCCTTCTTACATTGCCGCTTTGCAGGCGTTCAACGCTTACGAAGCCGACTTCGTTGCGCTGGAAAGCGACGATGAAGGAATGTGTCTCGAACATCTGGAAAGCGCCATTCAAACGGAAAACCCGAAATTGATTTATGTAGTCGCAGACTTTCATAACCCGAAGGGCACCACGATGGCATTGGAACGCCGCCAGCAATTGGTCGAAATAGCGCGGCGCTATCGCGTGCCGATTCTCGAAGACAACCCGTATGGCGAGTTGCGTTATCGCGGCGAGCGTTTGCCGCCATTGGCTTCATTCGATCAAGACGGGCTGGTGATTCACGTCAGCACGTTTTCCAAAACTCTCAGTCCGGGATTGCGAATCGGCTGGGTCGTTGCGGCTACGGAAGTGATACAGGAACTGGTGGTGTGCAAACAGGCTGCCGACTTGCACACCGGCACGATAGTCCAACGCGCCGCCGCCAAAGCCCTTGAGCTTTTCGATTACGCAGGTCATATCGAAGTATTGTGCAAAGTTTATGGCGAGCGTTGCGAAGCCATGAAACAAGCCATCGAAAAATATTTCCCGGCAACGACCCGATGGACGAAACCGGAAGGCGGTTTGTTTTTATGGGTCGAGTTGCCGGAAAATATCAATGGCACGAAATTGCTCGATGAAGCTTTGCGGGAGCGTGTAGCGTTTGTACCGGGCGCGCCGTTTTTCGCCAGGGATGCAAAAGAAAATTTCATCCGCTTGAATTTTTCCAACAGCACACCGGAAAGGATTGAAGAAGGAATCAAACGACTCGGCAAGGTGATTAAAGATCACCTCGGATAAACCACAAGGCAAAAGGCAAAAGTAAAAAGGCCGCGCCGGGGGTGGTGAGTGGGTAGCAACTGGCCGTTTGCCGAAAGACGAAATGGAGAGAAACGATGAGCAACAAAAAATTCATCATTGCAGATGTCTTCACCGATACACAATTCGGCGGCAATCAACTCGCCGTTTATCTTGACGGCAACGGTTTGGACAAAGCGACCATGCAGAACATCGCCCGCGAAATGAATTACTCGGAGACCACTTTTCTGTTGCCACCCGAATCAAGCGGCGATTTTCGCGTGCGAATTTTTACGCCGCATGAAGAATTGCCGTTTGCCGGTCATCCGCTGGTCGGTTCCGGTTTTGTCATCGTCGCGCAAAAAATGAAAGCGTGGAGCGCGCCGTCAACCAACGTCCGCCTGGAAACCGGCGTTGGCGAAATCGTCATCAAGGTTGACATCACCAACGACCAACCGGGATTCACAGAGATGACGCAGCCTCTGCCGGTTGTGCAATCGGTATGGACGGACACGGCGCGATTGGCAAAAGCGCTGGCGCTGGCGGAATCAGATATTGCCTCAACCAATTTGCCTGTGCAGGTGTTATTCAACGGCATACCGGTGTTGATGATTCCGGTTGCCTCTTTGCAGGCCGTCGCACGAATCAAGGTGGACGCCGCAGGCTTGGCCGACATCAGCCACGAAGCCGGAGCAAAAACCGTCATGGCCTTCACTATGGAAACCCTGCTGCCCTCCAGCACCGTGCATTGTCGGGTCTTTGCGCCGGTCGAAGGCATCCTCGAAGATGCCGCTACGGGTTCGGCAAACGGGCCTCTGGGATTTTATCTGGTGGCGCAAAAACTGGTTGAGGTGCAACCGATAACTCGCATCATCAGCGAGCAGGGATTCGAGATGCACCGTCCCAGCATTCTGAAAATTGCCGTGGAGAAGGACGAAGCGTCCCAGCAAATTGCCGCGATTCACGTCGGCGGAAATGTGGTCATCTCCGGGCAAGGAGAGCTTTTCGTTTAGCGCATCGAAAGCCTTGATGACGTGAAACCGGCTACAGTAGCCTATTTCAAGTCATCGCCTTCGATTTGGCAGAGACATTATAAAGGGGATAAGAAAATGACAGACAACAGCATACGATTGAAAACCGGGTTAGCGGAGATGCTCAAAGGCGGCGTCATCATGGATGTGACCAACGCCGAGCAAGCCAAGATTGCCGAAGATGCCGGAGCCGTAGCGGTGATGGCGCTGGAGCGTGTTCCCGCAGACATTCGCCGCGATGGCGGGGTGGCGCGCATGGCCTCACCGAAAAAGATTCGTGAAATCATGGCCGTCGTCAGCATTCCGGTCATGGCGAAAGTTCGCATAGGCCATTTCGCCGAGGCGCAAGTGCTGGAGGCGCTGGGCGTAGATTTTATAGATGAAAGCGAAGTCTTGACCCCTGCCGATGAAGAGCATCATGTGGACAAACATCAATTCAAAGTTCCGTTCGTTTGTGGGGCAAGAAATCTGGGCGAAGCCTTGCGTCGCATAGGTGAAGGCGCGGCGATGATACGCACTAAAGGCGAAGCCGGTTCCGGCAACATCGTCGAAGCGGTGCGTCACCTCAGACAAATCAGCCACGACATTAAGCGGTTGACGATTCTCGGCGCAGAAGAGTTGATGGCCGAAGCAAAAAATTTGGGCGCGCCTTATGAGTTGGTGCGTATGGTGGCAAAGGACGGCAAGCTCCCCGTACCAAATTTCGCGGCAGGCGGCATCGCTACACCTGCGGACGCTTCTTTGTGTATGCAGTTGGGAGCCGAAACGGTGTTCGTCGGTTCAGGTATTTTCAAATCATCTGATCCGGCGGCACGCGCACGCGCTATCGTCAAAGCGACAACCCATTATCAAAACCCATTGATGGTGCTGGAAGCCAGCGAAGAACTAGGCGAGGCGATGCCGGGTTTGGATATAGCGAAACTTCCCGAAAGCGAATTGCTACAGACTCGCGGCTGGTGAAGCGCTTGCCGCAAGGCGACAAGGGCGATTGCCTAGTCTGGGTAAGGCGAGCCATCCGTGCTTATGTACGGGCTGGCCTCTGTGCCTGCCCCCTTTGCCGAACTATTCGGTTGCTCGGTTTGTACGGCTGTTCACTGAAGGGCGATTACCGCAGCGTCGCCCGTACAGTGCTTCCACAACGGTGAGTCATGATTTGAGGCGAGATTAATCTTCGATGAGCGAGAAAGCTTTTACAATTCGCCGTGCCACTGCAAAAGATGTAGAGAAAGCCTTCGAGTTGATTCAAGCGCTCGGCTATACGCATCTTGATGGCGAAGCGTTCAAGCGCGTCTTCAAGGAACTGTTGCAGCATCAGGATGCGCTGATTCTCCTGGCCGAACATAGCGATGGGCGTGCGCTTGGTTTGATGACGCTTTCGCAAAGACCGCAACTGCGCTTGCTCGGAAACCTCGTCTGCATAGATGAACTCGTAGTGGCGGACGCAGCGCGAGGGTTAGGCATAGGAGGCGCGCTGTTACAGGAAGCCAAAGCCTTTGCCACAACAATCGGCGCACAGCGTTTAGAGTTGAATACGCGACGCAGCCGCGAAAGTTATCGCCGCGCCTTTTATGTCAAGAATGGCTTTAGCGAAGCCGACTCGGCGATCATGCGACTGGAAAAAGATTTTTTCAAGTGAAGGTTTCGGCGCATCGCTGCGGCGGCTTGGTTGGCCGCACCTTAAGCATATAACGATGAAATCATCAATAAAAATAGGGGTTTTGGCGCTTCAAGGAGATTACGCCGCGCACCTTCGTATGCTGCGGCGCATCGGCATTGAAGCCATCGAGGTGCGGCGCGCTGATGAACTCGCTCAGGTAGATGGGCTGATTCTTCCCGGCGGCGAAAGCACCACGATGGTGAAATTTCTGACCGGCGAAAATCTGTTGGAACCGATACGCCAATTTGCCGGTGAGGGAAAACCGATTTTCGGAACCTGCGCCGGAGCGATTCTACTGGCGCGTGAAGTAACCAATCCGCCGCAACTATCGCTAGGCTTGCTCGATGTTTCCATTGAACGCAACGGCTACGGCAGGCAACTCGACAGCCACATCGCCGAGGTCGCAACCTCTCTGGCAGGCGGCGCGATGGAAGCGGTGTTCATACGCGCCCCGCGCTTCACATCCCTTGCCGCAGAGGTTGAAACGCTGGCAAGCATCAAGGGCGAGCCGGTGTTTGTGCGCCAAGGCAAAATCTTTGCGGCCACCTTTCACCCCGAATTGACCGACGATGAAAGAGCGCATCGCCTGTTCATTGAACAAGCGCTCAAACACCAACAACAATCTGCTGTCCCATCGTGATTGGCTTGTCGTCCTATCGGCAACATAGCGCGGTACAAGCGCTTCATCGCATCGCAGGAATAGCTCGTCTGTCGGCTTGCGGCATTAGTGAAACTCGTCGCATTGTTAGCTCGACTTTGTACATTTTCCAGAGACGAACCAGCCTTGCTAATCCCCCCAACGGCAGTTGGGGGATGCTTAAAGTTCAGCCTACGAAAGGCAGCGAAAGATCAACTAATCCCACCGACTTCCGTCGGTGGATACTTAAAGTCCAACCTTGCCCGATGCTCAAGGCTGGACTTTAAGCATCCCCCCAACTGCCGTTGGGGGGATTGCAAAAAACTTTGCTCGCCTGCGGTGTAGGTTGGACTTTAACCATCGCCCAACTGCCGTTGGGGGATTCAAGCGAATGGCCAAACCGCCTCGACTCTCCGTTGGTAGATTTTTCCGTGGCGAAGTAGCCTGATTTCATTGGCTATTTCAACCCTTGGAATGATTGAACCTCAGCTTGTTGAGGTAAGGTTCAATAATTCTAGGCGCGAACCGCAACGTCAGTTCTTGATTGGTGTTGTCCAATCTGAAATTGGGCAAAGTCGAGGTTAGAGCGGTTTGCATATGTGTGTACGGAACGCGCTATCGTTGAGCAGTGGTCTTCGACCGAGCGAAGGTCTTCGACCGCCGCTCAACGGGTTTGAGGTTTCCGTAAGCTCAAACAAAAACCGCTTTAGTCGCGTCATACAAGTAGCGCATCGTGTGATTGGGTAATTGCAGGTCTCTTAGTTTTTGCGCCGTAGGCGCACAGGAGAGTCGCCAGTGGTAGAGCCACGGGAGGGCAAAGGTGGTTTGCAGGTCGCGCTCTGACAGAGCGCCGTAGGCTTGCGTCGGCGCATCCGTACCGGCAACAGCATCACGTTGATGAACTTGAACTACAACTATGCGGCGAGTGTCGAACAGACCAACACAGGCAGCACACCAAAAATCAGCGGTCATTGAGGAGTCTTTCGGGAACGTCTGGCAGTACCAACTGAGAACGCCGCTTATTGTGTAGTTTGACATAGCGCAAGGCGAAGGTTAGTGGTTTCACCTGTCATTATTGAGTCGGTGTTTTTCTTCGTCGCAGAGAAAAATCCTCGCTAAAGAAATCAAAAAGACTGATTCGCCAATAAATGTGTTGACACTTCATTCAGCTTGACATAAATTCTGAGCAATACGTTGCATTTTGCATTGCCCCTTTAACTGAATACGCCCCTTTCTTCACGCAGGCAATTCATGTCTAGTCTTTCAGGTTGTCATGAACACCTATTGGTGATTGGCGATGAAGTCAAGTCGGCACAATCGCTCAAACGATTGGTCGAGTCTTCCGGTTATGCGGCGACCGCAGTTGAATGCTTCTCGGATGCCCTGAATCAAATTGCCCTACATCATCCTTCTTTAATCATCATCGAGCCTTCGGCTTCGCGTGTGACCGGTATGTTAAAACCGACGCATGACGACGAGCCTTCCAGCAGTCTGCAAAAATTGCACTGGGCGCAAGAGGCTTTGCAGTTCTGCGTAGCCATACGCGAACACACCGCGTCCAGCGATATTCCCATTCTGGTGATCTCTAAAAATCCGCTGCCCCAGGACAAGATTGCCTGGTTGAACGCCGGGGCAACGGTCTATTTGACCAAGCCGGTGCCCAAAGGCGAATTGTTGTCACGCATCAAATCGCTGTTGAAGGTCTGGCAACAGGGCAAAGTAAAATCGGAAAAGTTTGAACAACTCCACCTGCTGCATTCGGTCTCCTCCGTTCTCAGCAGTTCGCTCAATCCCGAAGTGTTATTGCGCGGCACGCTACAGGCTTTAATCAAAGGCTTGAATGCCAGTGCCGGTGTCGTCTATCTGCGAACTCCGGATAAACAGGCGATGAGCGTAGTAGCCGCCGAAGGCTTTTCTGCGGAAGACGACTGGGATGGTTGCCTGCTCGATTTTTATTTCGGCACTGTGGCGCACATGAAAAAAGAGCCGCTGATTTTGAATGCGATTCATGACACCGGCGGCCTCAAACTCCCCGACGACCGTTTGCAAGAGATGTACGGCGTGGTCTGCGCGCCCATAGGTTTGAAGGATGAAGTAGCGGGAGCGATCTGTCTGTTTTCCAACACCCGGACGGCGTTCACCAAACCCTATGCCGAATTGCTTTCGACGATCTGCAATCAATTGAGCGTGGCCTTGGAAAACGCCCGTCTCTATATCGAAACCACCAAGAGCGCGTCGCAACTTTCCTTCGTTTATAATCTGAGCAACAACCTCATGACTTCGCTGGAGTTTGACGAGTTGTTGAGTTACGCGGTGTTTTCCGTAGGCAAGACGCTGCAATGCGATGTGTGTGCGGTGCTGGTGAAAACCTCGCTGCAATCGCAGAAGATCGCCGCCGCCAAATATTCCAAAACTCTCGCTGGGCCGCAATCCCACAACGACTGGTACGACAAAGACGCCATCGAAAAGTATTTCGAGGAGTCACGCGGCGGCCTGCATTCATCCATCGAAATCCGCGTCACCAACCGCTTCATTGGCGATGAAAAAATCTTGCTGGAAACCATCGTGCCGCTCATGTTTGACAATAAATTGTTGGGCATCATGATTTGCGGCAGCAGCAATGCGCGATCTTTTACGCTCGATGACCAGAAGTTGTTGTCGGCAGTGGCGCACCAATTGAGCCTCGCCATACGCAACATCGAGTTGTATCAAAACACCAAAGATACTTCGATCAATTTAGCGGTCGAAGTTGCGCGACGGACGCAGGAGATTGAAGAGCAGAAACGCTTCACCGAAAAGATTATAGATTCGCTGCCGGTGTCGCTCTACGTGGTGGATTCCGATATGAAGATCGTCGCTTGGAATCAAAGCCGCGAAGATGGTATCGGCATCAATCGCAGCGACGCCATTGGCCGCAACGTCTTTTCGGTGTTGACCAAACAACCGCGCACCCAGTTGCACAAAGAGTTCATGGAGGTTTTTCGCAGCGGCAAGATCATCCAGTTCGAGCAGGAGTCGCACGCCAACGGCCAAAAACAGGTGTGGAAAATCAGCAAGATTCCTATGCGCGTGGACAATGCCGAAGTGTCGCACGTCATCACCGTCGGCGAAGAAATTACCGAACAGAAGAAGATGAACGACGCGGTTATGCACGCCGATAAGCTTGCTTCCATAGGCAGGCTGGCCGCCGGTGTGGTGCATGAAATCAACAATCCGCTGGCCACCATTTCGGCGTGTGCCGAGGCCTTGGTCTCGCGTATGTTGGAGATCAATCCCGGCGACATCCAAGACGACTTCAAAGAGTATCTGCAAATCATCAAGGATGAAGCCTTCCGCTGCAAAACCATCACCAACAGCCTGCTGGAATTTTCGCATCAACGTCAGGCCGAAAAAATTCAATGCGACATCAATCACTTGATTGACCAGACGCTGTTGCTGCTTAAACATCACCCGCGCATCGGCAAAATGAAAATCCATAAAGAGTTGGATAACACCTTGGGCAATGTGCTGGTCAACGAAGGGCAGATGAAGCAATTGTTCATCGCCTTAATTTCCAATGCCTATGACGCAATGGAAAGAGATGGTGAATTGACGATTCGCACCCGATGGCTGTCGGGTGAAACCGCGTGGCGGGTGTGCGCGGAATTTGCCGATAACGGTTGCGGTATTCCGGCGGCGATCAAGTCAAAAATTTTCGATCCGTTCTTTACCACCAAAGAGATCGGCAAAGGCACTGGCCTCGGTCTATCGGTGTGCTACGGCATAGTCACCGATCATGGTGGCAAAATCGAAGTCGAGTCAAGCGAAGGTCACGGCTCGACTTTTCGCGTGTTATTGCCCGTCATCAGCACCGGCAATTATCTTCCCCCGCTATTAACTGAATATCATACGGAGAGTATATTGTGAGCGCTAATTCCAGAATACGACTGTTAATCGCCGAAGACGAAAAAAACCTGGGCTTCGTATTACAGAGAGAACTGGCCAGACTTGGACATCAGGTGACGCTGGTACATGATGGCGAGGCCGCTGTGCGCGCCGCTCATGAAGAAGAGTTCGATGTCGCGCTGCTTGACATTATGATGCCGGTGCGCGGTGGCCTGGATGTGCTGCGGGAATTGCGCGAGATGGAGCAGCCGCCCGAAGTGCTGATGATGACCGGTCACGCCACGGTAGAGACGGCGCTACAAGCCATGAAGATGGGCGCTTATGATTACTTGACCAAGCCTTGTCACATCAGCGAGCTTGAAGCCATTCTCAATAAAGCCTATGAAAAACGCCAACTCAAACATGAAAATGTGTTATTGCAATCACGTTTGAGTTACAAGGAAAAATCTCCGAATATCGTGGTCAACAGCGATTTGATGAAGAGCATTTTATCGTTGGTCAGAAAGGTCGCGGCCTCGAATGCGATTGTGTTGGTGACCGGCGAATCGGGAACCGGCAAAGAATTAATTGCCAACACCTTACACCACTTTTCGCCTCGACATAACGGCCCGTTCATAGACATCAGTTGCGCGGCGATTCAAGAGACCTTGCTGGAATCGGAACTCTTCGGCTATGAGCAAGGCGCTTTTACCAGCGCGCAAAAACGCAAGCTGGGGCTGTTTGAACTGGCCAATAACGGCACGCTCTTTCTTGATGAAATCGGCGAGATGAGTATGACGCTGCAATCGAAACTGCTGCGCGTGTTGGAGACGCAATCGTTTTACCGCGTCGGCGGCACCAAAAAAGTTGAAGTGGATGTGCGCGTCGTCGCCGCCACCAACCGCGATTTGATGCAGGATGTGCAGGAAGGAAAATTCCGCGCCGACCTGCTTTATCGCATCAACAACTTTACGATCAAGCTGCCGCCGCTGCGCGACAGACCGGAGGACATCGGGCCTTTGGCAGAGAATTTTCTGGCGCGTGCCGCTGGCGGCAAATACGCACGCTTTACCGAAGAGGCTATGGATATATTGGCCAGTCACGATTGGCCTGGCAACGTGCGCGAACTTCGCAATGTCATCGAACGCGCCTTGATTCTCTGTTCGGGCGATTTAATCAAAGCCGAAGATTTGCCCATAGAGATGCGGAAAAATAATTCGCCGCTGTATCTGGCGAGCAATCTCAATATTCCTTCGGCAAACAGTCTCGATGATATTAAGAAGAATCAAATCATGACCGTATTGGAAGAGACCGGCTGGCATCAGGGCAAAGCCTGCGAGATTCTTGGCATCTCGCCCAGCACGCTTTACCGACAGTTGAAATCCTATGGCTTGACGCGCACGCGAAAAGTTTCTTAGCCACCGACCGGCTTTTGCAGGCGTTAAAAAAGACGCAGAGAAGAATTTCTTCTCTGCGTCTTTTTTTGAATACCGGCAACCGGGAGTTGCGTTGAATTTCGCTTTTTCGCTAATCTTTAGTTGACAATTGCAGTGTCGAAAGGAAACCACATGGATAATCAAGATAATCACTTTCCTGATTCCTTACAGCCAAACGAAAATTCAGATCGTGCTGAGAATCAGGCTACGGAAAATGGCAGCAAGGCGACTCGTCCCTTCCCTGCCGCACCGCACCAAGGTGAGGATTTTGAAGGTATATTGAGCAATACGATATTTGGTGAATCGGGCTTATCAAATCCTTCGAGTAATCCCCAACCAACGATTCCACCGCCGCCTCGCACCAACCTGTTTCAGGAGCAGCGTTATACCGATTCGTTCAATCGCGAATCGAATTATACAGCCGCACAAGAGCAGGCGTTTGCACAGCAAATCCCCGGCGGATTTCGCGAACCGCCGCTTCCTGAGCGCCGACGAAAAGCTACGATGTGGATTGCGCTGGGAGTGATCGCCCTGCTGTTGTTTACCTCTATACTGGCGATTCAGGCGGCGTTTCGCAGCAAACCTTCAGGGGATGTGCCTGTGCTGCCGCCGCCGCGAGCCGTCTATACCGGCGCGCCTTCGCCAACCGAGCTTTCCAATTCGTTTCGGGAAATCAGCAAGGCGGTGAAGCCCGCTGTAGTTTATATAGAGGTGACCGAAAGGGTTGCCGAGGATTCGCAGTCGCCGGAAATTTTCGGCTTCCCGGTTCCCAATACTCCGCGTCGTCGTCAATCGGCTGGCTCCGGGTTTGTCGTCACCAATGACGGTTACATCATCACCAATAATCATGTGGTGGATAAAGCCTCGAAAATCGAAGTTACGCTTTCCGATAATCGAAAATATAAAGCCACCGTCATCGGCACCGACAGGGAAACCGATCTGGCCGTCATCAAGATTGATGAGGCCGGCTTGCCTGTAGCCATACTCGGCAATTCAGATGAAGTGCAGCAGGGCGATTGGGTCTTGGCTTTGGGCAGCCCCTTCGGCTTGCAACAAACTTTAACGGCGGGCATCGTCAGCGCCACCGGAAGAGAAAATCCCAATACTCAATTAGGGCGTTTCATTCAAACCGATGCCTCGATCAATCCTGGCAATTCCGGCGGCCCACTCATCAGCATGAAGGCCGAAGTCATAGGCATCAACTCTTTCATACTGTCGCAACCGGGAGCCTTTTCGGAACAGGGTGGCAACATCGGCATAGGCTTTGCCGTCACCTCCAACATTGCCCGCGAGGTGTTTAATGAAATCGTCAAAAAAGGCAAAGTTTCGCGGGGTTATTTGGGCGTCAATCCCAGAGAACTCGATACCCCGCTGGCGAGGTCTTATGGCGTAGAGCCGCATTCGGGAGTTTTGATTAGCAATCTCCCTGGCTCCGACACTCCCGCCGCCAAAGCCGGTTTACGAGTTGGCGACATCATCACTTCTTTCGATGGCAAGAAAGTGACCAGCCCTAGAGAATTGACCGATGCAGTGACAGCGACGCCTGTAGGGAAATCCTGCACGGTGGAATTTTTGCGCGATGGCAAGCCTCAAAGCGTGACCGTAGTGCTGGCGGAAAGACCGGCAGAGGTTACCGCCGCACGTCCGCAACCGGATAACCAGACGCCGGAACCAGACCCGGCTTCAACCAAAGCCAGTCACTTGGGAATCGGCGTTCAGGAAATCACTCCCGACATGGCGGCGCGCCTGAACCTGACCACCAATTCGGGCGTCATCGTGCGGAGCGTCGCGCCCAACAGTCCTGCGGCAGAAGCCGGCATACGCCACGGCGATGTGATTCACCGCGTGGATCGCACGGTCGTCAAAACCGGCGCGGATTTGCAGCGCGCTGACTCGGCGCTCAAAACCGGCGATAAAATTTCCGTGCAGGTTGAAAGAGGCGGACGTATCTTATTCCTAGAAGTCACACTGGAATAACCTGCCTGTTGTAGGGGAAGTTCGCGCCTTCAATTCTTGTTAAAAAAATGGATGAAGCGAACTTCCCAACTTCTTATTCTTCGCTCTCTTCAAGCAGACGCAGAAATCGCGTGTACACATGAAAGACTTCTTCAACCGATAAGCTGGGAATGCGATCATCTTCCATAGGCGAATACGGAACCGTGCGTCGTTCTTCCCCGAAATACGGAATCCTCGGTTCCAACCCTGCATAAAAGGCCATGGTCAAATTGCTGGCTACCAACTCCTTGTTCTTCTCATTCATATTGTTGACACCCACAGGGCAGCAGACCACTACACATCTGTTAAAAGTGTAGTTTGAGATTAAAGGGGCATTTTTCAAGAGGCTTGCCTCAAACCCTAATGCGGTTCGGTATGGTTCGGCAACTCAAAATTGCACGCTATGCCATTTCAGAAATAGCTAGAGCGATTTTCGTTTGAAATTACTGAAAACCCAAACCGGTTGAGCGGCGGTCTTTGACCTTCGCACGGTCAGAGACCGCTGCTCAACCGGTTTGAGGTTTCCGTACCCCATATAAAAACCGCTCTAGAGCGTGTCGCAGAGTTCCAGAAATCGCCCATATCTTGTGGTTAGTTACACCTTCACATACAATATCTGGACAAAAATCCATTTCTGCGACACGCTCTAACTACTCAGCCGCACCGAATTCAACTCTCGCAACAAGGCTGGATAGTTACGAAAAACTATTGAATTGCACGGCTTTATTTTTGCCACGAAGTTTCCGTTCGACAGTCGTCCACATCGGGCTTATCAAAACTCTGTTGATGATCTGCAATAGATCAATAGGCAAGATTTCGTAGTCCCGCTTTCAGATGCAAGATTATGGCTGCGAATGCTTCCGCCTGAAGGCGGGACTACGAAACCTCTCTCCTCATTGCTCATTAGCAGAAGGTGAATAGCCTGACAGTTGAAGAAAAAAAGAGGGTCATTACTGACCCTCTTTCAAGAACTGAACACTCAGGCTGCAAGCAGCCCACGATATTCAATTAGTTTTGTGATGGACAAGATTTGTTGCACTGGAAGGCGCTTGAAGGTACGCCGTTGGTCGTATTGTTAGTAATAACAATTGGACCAGGCAACAAGCCGCACAACGATTGTCCCTTCAAGATTACCTTGGTGAAGTACCCAGCCGGTTTTGTACTATCCGGCGATTTATACTTCTTCTTGTTCACTTCGGTATTGCCAATCTTAATCGTTGAGTTGGCGTTGATATTGCCTCCGGTAATCGTCAGCACAAACCCGCCCGCATCAGTGCGGTCGAGAGCGCAGGCATTAACGACAGCAATATCTTTTGACACCGGCGGATTATCCGGTGTCGGTGGCGGTTCGCACTTGAACGTCACTTGAATACCTTGCTGGTTGCCCAGGAAACCTGCCGGACAGCCCTGCGTTCCCGCCGGTAACGTCGTCAGATTCTGACTCGTCCCGTTCGGGCCGCTGGCGAAGATCAGGAAGGTCTTCCCTGCGTTGGCTGT
>JACQDB010000152.1 GCA_016201275.1 Acidobacteriota bacterium | reverse complement strand
GTCCTTAAAAGTAAAAGCGAAGGAGTTGGGCAAAACGCTCTATCAAGTTCGCACAGATTTGTTTCGAGACTATCTGCGCGCAGAACTCAGAAATCCGCGAATCCCGGTCTTTCAAGGTGTTTGAGCGAAAGTCCTGATAATCTTAAAACTAAAGCTGGCGGCAAGACGCCGCGATTACCGCCGAATAAAGTTCAGCAGATGTTTCGGGACACCTTGATTGCAACGTCTGTACATCGCCTTCACGGCTTGCTGGTCACTGACAATCTCATTGACTTTGAAGCCATACGGCGGTACTGCAAAGTTCGCATTCAATCGGGCAGGGAATTCTTCAGCACCTTTATCGAATAACTCGACAAGACAGCCGAGACCATACACACAATTCCATGAAAATCAGCGCGACGATTATCACGCTCAATGAAGAAGACCATCTTGCCGAGGCGTTGCGTTCGCTCGACTGGGCTGATGAAATTATCGTCGTGGATTCCGCAAGCAGCGACCGCACCGTAGCAATCGCTCGCCAGTTCACCGATAAAATTTTCATTCAAAAATGGCCAGGCTATGCGGCACAGAAAAACTTTGCCACCCAACAGGCGACGCACGATTGGGTGTTCAATCTGGATGCCGATGAGCGCGTCAGCGAAGACCTTGCAGGCGAACTCAAAGCCTTAAAAAAGGCCGAAAACATTGGCGTTTCTGCATTCGAGATGCCGCGCAAAGTGTTTTACTTAGGGCGCTGGATACAACATTCCGGCTGGTATCCCGATTATAAAATTCGCCTCTACAATCGCACCCAAGGTCGTTGGACAGGCGCTTACGTTCACGAATCGGTGCAGGTTGACGGCGCGGTGAAACGCTTGCGCGGCGACCTGTTGCATTACACGGTTCGCAACGCTTCCGAGCATCATTTGCGTTTGGACAACTACACCACGCTTGCGGCGCGTGAAGCCTGCGAGAAAAATCGTCGCGCTTCTTTTTGGGCAATCGCTGTCGCGCCGCTGGCGACGTTTCTCAAGACCTATATTTTCAAGTTGGGATTTTTAGACGGCCTGCCCGGTTTCGCCATCGCCTGGTTTGCGGCGCATTATGTGTTTTTGAAGAACCTCAAATTGTGGGAGTTGCACAGAGAAAAAGTTTCTCAAAAGGCAAATTAGAATAAAGTTGAGAAGCGGTCTGTGACCGCGCATTCCGGCGGTCACAGACCGCTTCTCAACAGGGTGCAATTTAGATTGTTTTCAGAAGCGGTCACAGACCGCCTCTCAACAGGGCGCAATTTAGATTGTTTTCAGTTTAATTTACTTCTTCTCTTCAAGCTTTCAACACTTCACGATAGAGCGCTTCGATCTGGTCTATCACCTTGTCGCGGCTGTAGCGTTCGTAAACCTCGCGTTGTCCCTGTCCGGCCAATCTATCGCGCAGCGGCGCATCCGCCAGCAGCCATTTCAACTTTTCGGCCAGCGCATTCGCGTCACGCGGTGGGCATAACAAGCCGTTGACATTTTCCTGAACGATGCCTTTGATGCCGCCGACGTTCGAGGCCAACACCGCACGCCGCGCCGCCATCGCTTCCAGCGTCACCAGCGAAAAACCTTCGTCCCACGATGGCACGACCACGACATCAACGGCGGCCAACAATTCCGGCACGTATTGCACAAAGCCGAGAAAGCGCACGCGCTCGCGTATGCCTAAAGTCTCGACCACTTGATGCAAGTGATCGGTAAATTGTATAGCGTCGGCTTGCTCTTCTCCGGCAATGAGAAATTCCACATCCGAGCGCGTGCGGCACAATTGACCGGCGGCGCGTATGAGTTCTTCCTGCCCCTTTTCGGCGCGGAGTTGCCCAATGCAGGCGACCGCAAGATTAGCGCGAATTTGAAACATGGCGCGCGCTTGATCGCGGTCTATGGGTTGGAATTTCGCCGTATCAATCCAGTTGGGAATCACCTGAACGCGCTCAGGGTCAAGCGCCAAGCGTTCCAGCAACGTCTGGCGCACGGTTTCGGAAACCGCTATGAAGGCATCGGCTTTGCCTAGCAACCACCTATAGACCGGATTATTTTTCAAAGGCAGATAATGATGGCGGGTGACAATCAAGCGGCTTTGCGGCGTCCGCCGACTAGCCAAAGCCGCTACCAGATAATCGCGGCCAACGTGTGCGTGAATGATGTGTATGCCGTGGCGTTCGACGAGGTCGGCAATCGCACGCGCCGAATAAACATCAAGCGAATTTTTCAGCGGCAATTCGTGCCAGGAAGCGATGACGCCAGCTAAAGGCTCGCGCAAAGGGCTGTCCGGGCGCACCACCATATAAACGGCGTGGCCGCGACTGGCCAGAGCGCGCACCAAATCAGCGACGTGCTTTTCGCCGCCGCCGTAGTCGCTGGCCGAACAGATTTGCAAAATTTTCATAAACGCCGCCCGCGTCTCGCCTTCGCCCCTTGATTGAAGCAGGGTTGCATCCCCTCTGGCAACCGTTCCCAGGTTGTCGCTACCGCATGAATTCTTCCGCATACCATCAGCAGAAAAAGGTGCGGAGAAGAATACCGCAGTCGCGGCGCAGAGAAAAGCAAGCATCCGACAATTACCGCTTGATAGTGGCTCAATGACGCAAAAAGTTTCGTCGTCCCGCCTGCAAACGGAAGCGTGTGCGCTCATAAACTTCCGCTTGCAGGTGGGACGACGAACCCTTTTCTTTCTCACGCTGTTGAACCACTTCTTCCACTTCATGGCCGAGAATGGCGTGGCCTTGAGGTGTTATAGCGGATTGCAGAGGTGTGCGATTGGTTTAGGATGTTGGCTGAAATAACCTGCAAAACTTGAGTGCTTTTCCCATGCCCTGTACGGGCAACCCTGCGGTGGTCGCCTGACGGTTGCAGATTATTTCGCCCACCATCCTTATCTCGACTTGGTACATTTTTCAGAGGTGAACCAACCTTGCCAATCCCACCGACGGGAGTTGGTGGATCCAACCTACACCGCGCAACATCTACCAATCCCCCCGATGGCAATCGGGGAGTAGTTAAAGTCCAACCTTGCCCGAGGCTCAAGGCTGGACTTTAACCATCCCCCGATTGCCATCGGGGGGATTGGAAAAAACTTTGCTTGCTTGCGGTGTAGGTTGGACTTTAACCATCCCCCAACTGCCGTTGGGGGGATTGGAAAAAACTTTGCTTGCTTGCGGTGTAGGCCGGACTTTAACCATCCTCCAACGATAGTGGGGGGATTGAGGTGAATTGCCAAGCACGCTCTAAAAAACTTTTTCTCAATAGCTGTAAGTTCAAACAGGGAGCGCCGACAAAAGAGGTCGGCGCTCCCTGTTCAGCGAATCGAAGCGCGTCCAGCAACGAGTAACCAAGGGTTGAAAGGCTCTATATGCGCGGCACACCAAGATTCGGTATGAGCGCCGCGACGAGAGGAACACTCATGCGGTGCGCCAAGTTTCATCCCCCGAATCTTGGTGTGCCGCGCATATAGTTGTCTGAGAAAAAAATGGGGAGAAAAGAGGTTGAGATCGAGGTGCTGGTTTTGACTACGATGAACCGCTCTAGCGACAGTTCTGCAAACAGTTTCGCAAGCGTTCGTTGGCCTCGCGTATGCAGCGCTCGCGGGCTTCGCCGTGCAGATCGTTACAAAGGCGCAACGCATCTCGATGAAAATCTCTGCATCGTCTTTCACAGGCTCTATCGCCAGCCAGGGTTTGGGTGGATAAATAACTGCCAAGTGCGAACAACAAGGTAAACAGAATCAAGGTAACTTTTTTCATATTGAGTAATCTCCTTTTGCCTAGAGCCGTTGACTCAAAGCGATCAAGCGCCAGGCCGTAACCGGCAACCTGGCGGAAAAAAAAGGGGAGAAGAATGCAAGGAAAAGAGTGATTGAACAGCAATGGACGAAGAGCGCTATCAATCAATCGGTAGCAGCTTGTCGGTTGCTTTCGAGGGATTGGACGCAGCGGCTTTGCCGGAAGTCGGAAAAAAATAGCAAATTTCGTTTGCCCACGATCACAATACTGGGTTGAGAAGCAGTCGAAGACCTACTCTCAACCTAAGTGAGTAGCCAAAAGTTATGTCAATCAAGATTTTATTTTAGCCTGTATTGATTAACCGATTGACAATTATTTTGTCACTACCCAGCGTGGTTAAAAATTGCTGGTCGCTTCGTTTTTGCGCCAGAGGCGCACAGGAGAGTAGCCCGTGGTAGCGCCACGGGAATTCGTTTTTGCGCCAGAGGCGCACAGGAGATTAGCCCGTGGTGAAGCCACGGGAAGGCGCAGGCGGCTTGATGGTCGCGCTCTGGAAGAGCGCCG
>JACQDB010000138.1 GCA_016201275.1 Acidobacteriota bacterium | reverse complement strand
TTAAGCATCCCCCAACTGCCGTTGGGGGGATTGGTTGAGGTTGCACGGCGTTTCGTAGGTTGGATTTTAAGCATCCCCTGATTGCCATCGGGGGATTGGCAAGCTCGGTTTGCCTCTGAAAAATGTACAAAATCGAGGTTAGAGCGTGGCGCAGAAATTGATTTTCTGCCCAGATATTGTGTGTGATGATTTAACTATCCACAATATATGGGCAATTGCTGGAATTCTGCGACACGCTCTATAGAGGCGGCACACCAAGATTCGGCGCGAGCAGTGCAACGGGCTGAATAATCCTGAGGCTTGTTGAGTTTCTTTTTCAGAATCTTGGTGTGCCGCCTCTATAGTTACTTTTTTTTGCAGGTTTGTTCAGGCGGAACTGCATAGATATTAGCAAAGCTGTTACACTGTGCCGCCATTTGGTGAGCAGCGGAGGGAGGTTTTTTCGCCGCGTCTGTCATTCCGCAAACCCTCTATCTCATCTCAAGGCCGCCAGAATCGGCGCACGGGAAGCGCCAAAACCGCTTCGTTATGCGGTGATTCATTGATCTGTACCGGAGGAATTTCATGTTGGCAAATCAGGCCGTCTCCCCTGTCGCGGTAAGCGCTCGCGCCCGTCGTCGCATCACGGGTCGCATCATGCCGTATTTGTTTGTGCTTTACATCATCGCCTTTCTGGATCGCGTCAATGTCGGTTATGCGGCATTAGAGATGACCAAAGACTTGAGCTTTACGGCGGAAGTGTACGGCTTGGGCGCGGGCATTTTCTTCTTCGGCTATTTTCTGTTCGAGATTCCCGGCAGCATCATCGTTGAAAAATGGAGCGCTCGCAAATGGATTGCCCGCATCATGATTAGCTGGGGAGGGCTGGCCATTCTGATGGGCTTCGTTCATACGAAGAATCAATTTTACCTAGTGCGCTTTTTGCTGGGCGCTGCCGAGGCCGGTTTTTTTCCCGGCATCATCGTTTATCTCAGTCACTGGTTTCGTTATGAAGACCGCGCCAAAGCTGTGGCCATGTTTATGACCGCCGTGCCGTTTTCCAACCTCATCGGTTCGCCCATATCGGGGTTGCTGCTGAACCTCAAATGGCTCAATCTGGCAGGCTGGCGTTGGTTGTTTATCATTGAAGGTTTACCGGCCATCATCTTCGGCGTGGTGACTATTTTTTATTTGACCGACCGTCCGCAGCAGGCCAAATGGCTGGCCGATGATGAACGCGAATGGATTACCGGCGAACTTGAAAAGGAGCATCAAGCGAAAGCCGCCACGCATTCTTTGAGCATCGGGAAAGCCTTTCAAAACCGCGATGTGTTGTTATTGACCGCAGCCTATTTTTTCATCATCACCAGCAACTACGGCTTGAATTTCTTTTTGCCAACTTTCGTTAAAAAACTTTCCGGCTCGTCGAACCTGATGGTGACGTTGATTACGGCGATTCCGTATTGTTTTTATTTGCTCGCCATGTTGTTGGTGGGCTGGTCATCGGATCGCACAGGCGAGCGGCGCTGGCACACCGCCGTGCCAATGATGGTTGTCGGGCTGGGTTTATTGTTGAGTATCGCAGCCCAAGACCAAGCGGTGTTGGCGGTCGCCATGTTCTGTCTGGCATCGGTGGGATTGGGTGGATACTTGCCGAGTTTTTGGGCTTTGCCTACGCGGTTTCTTTCCGGCGCGGCGGCGGCGGCAACTATTGGCTTGGTCAATTCGGTAGGCAATCTCGGCGGCTTTGTTGGCCCGTTTGTGGTCGGCTATTTGAACAACGCCACCGGCTCGTTCATCGGCGGCGTGTTGTATCTGGCGGTCTCGGCTTTTCTGGCGGCATCTTGCATAGCGGCTTTGCGCCAACGCCAGAAGGTAGCCCAAATGGTTGAGCCTGTGCCGACGCCGGAAACGTGAACCGCAAGAGCGGCTCACGTCAACGACGCCGCCAGAAACAGACCGCAGGCAACGGCAGCTTGCTTATTTGATCACTACATTGACCAAGCGGCGCGGGATGACGACGACTTTGACAATCTGTTTGCCTTCGAGATTGGCTTTGATTTTGTCATCGGCAAGCGCGGTTGCGCGCAGCACGTCGTCATCGGCATCCGGCGCAACGAAAATTCGACTGCGGAGTTTGCCGTTGACCTGCACGGCAATCTCTACCTCTTCTTCTCGCGCCAAGGCTTCGTCGAACTCCGGCCAGGCGGTCTTTGCCAAACTTTCTCGATGGCCGAACTGCTCCCACAACTCTTCACAAATGTGCGGCGCAAACGGCGCAAGCATCCGTATCAAAGCTTCGAGCGCGGCACGGACCACCGCTGCGTCTGTCACGGTTGCCGCGCCGGTTTTATCCACCGTCTGATCGAAGGCGTAAATTTCGTTGGTCAACTCCATCAACGAAGAGATGCAGGTGTTCAAGTGCATACGCCCTTCAAAGTTTTCGGTGAGGTGCCGAATCAATTGATGAGTACGGCGGCGCAGCTTGCGTTGTGCCTCGTTCAAGGCGCTCTGATTAATTTCCAGCGAGGGCGCGGCGCTGATGCGACTGTGCCACTTGTAGGCGACACGCCAGACGCGATTGAGATAACGCGCCGTGCCGTCGAAACCTTCATCCGACCACTCCTTATCTTTTTCCGGTGGCCCCGCAAACAACACGAATAATCGCAAAGCGTCCGCGCCGTTGCGCGCAATCATTTCAATCGGGTCAACGGCGTTCTTCTTCGATTTGGACATTTTTTCAACGCGCCCAACGACTACCGGCGTGCCGCAAAAGTTGCAGCGCTTGTCGTCGCTGACTTCTTCTGGGAACAACCATTCATAGTGTTCGCACGTTTTATTCGGACAATAAAATGTCTCTTTGCAAACCATGCCTTGAGTAAGCAGGCGCGTCACCGGTTCATCGAAACTCACCAAACCGAAATCGCGCATGACCTTCGTCCAATAGCGCGTGTAAATCAGGTGCATCACGGCGTGTTCGATGCCGCCGATGTATTGCTCGACCGGCATCCAGTAATCAATCTTTTCTTTAGCAAACGGCTGCTGGTCATTATGCGGGTCGCAATAACGAAAGTAGTACCAGTTGGAATCCACAAAGGTATCCATCGTGTCGGTGTCGCGTTTGGCCGCGCCTTGGCACTGTGGGCATTCGACATTGACGAATGCCGGGACGTGATCGAGCGGCGAACCTTCCGTCACATTCAGGTTCACGCCTTTGGGCAAGACCACCGGCAACTGCTCTTCCGGCACCGGCAAGGTGCCGCACTTTTCGCAATGAATCATCGGTACAGGCGTTCCCCAATAGCGTTGCCGCGAGATGCCCCAATCGCGCAGCTTGTAGGTGATTGAGCCTTTGCCAAAGCCATGCGCTTCGGCATACGCCGTCATCTTCTCGTTGGCTTCACGCGAAGACAGGCCGCTCCACTCGCCAGTGTTGACCGTCGTTGTCCACTCTTCATTAGGCTTTCCCAACTCGTCGCCGGGAATCTCGCGCCCCTCTTGCGTCAACTTGATCTGCCGGAAAGGGATTTGATACTTGCGCGAAAATTCAAAGTCGCGCTCATCGCCCGCCGGTACGCCCATCACTGCGCCAGTGCCGTATTCGATCAACACGAAGTTGGCGACCCATATCGGCAGGCGTTCATTGTTGAATGGGTTGATCGCATACGCGCCAGTGAAGATGCCTTCCTTGTCCAACTCGCCGAGGGTGCGCGCCGAGCGATTCTGCTGCTTCAATTTTTCGGCAAACGTCAACACCTCATCGCGCTGCGGCGTGCCTTCGGTGAGCTTGGCAATCAACGGATGCTCCGGCGCAAGGGTGATGGCGTTCGCGCCAAAAATCGTGTCAATGCGCGTCGTGAAAACGGTGATGGAGTCATCGAAGTCAGCGATTTTGAAAGTCACTTGCGCGCCTCGCGAACGGCCTATCCAATCGCGCTGCATAGTGATGACGCGCTCCGGCCAGTCGCCTTCCATTTTGTCTAAGGCGTCGAGCAATTCGCCGGCATAATCGGTGGTGCGGGCGAACCACTGCATCAACTCTTTTTGAATGACCGGCTCGCCGCAGCGCCAACAGACGCCGCCCGAAGCCTGTTCATTGGACAGCGAAATATTTTCTTTCGTACACCAGTTGACCGGCGATTTCTTGCGATAGATCATGCCGCGTTTGAACATCTCTATGAAAAACCACTGATTCCATTTGTAGTATTTTGGGTCGCAGGTGGCGACTTCACGCGACCAGTCATAGCTGATGCCCATCTTCTGGAATTGCGCTTTCATGGTGGCAATGGCCTCGCGGGTGAACTGTTCGGGGTCTGTGCCGTGTTTGATGGCGGCGGTTTCGGCAGGCTGCCCAAAAGCGTCCCAGCCAAACGGATGCAGGACGTTGAAGCCGCGCATACGTTTGTACCAGGAGAGCGCGTCGCCTATGGAGTAGTTGCTGACATGGCCGATGTGAGCGCGGCCTGAAGTGTAGGCGAGCATTTCCAGGCAATAAAATTTTTTGCGCGAGTGGTCTTCGCTGACTTCAAAAGTTTTCTCGTCAGCCCAGCGTTTTTGCCATTTCGGTTCGATTTCTTGAGGAAAATATTTTTCGTCCATAACTCCTGCCCGGTCTAAATTGAAATTGATGATGAAAAAACGGATTGAGTACCTGCGCGGGCAACCTCCTGCTGTCCGCCCCGTCAGGTCAAGCGAGCCGCAGGCTAAGTAGGTTTAGCTGAACTTCTGCCAGCAGTCGAAATTGCATAAACGCTATGATAAACGCAGATTGAACGCGAGGCAACCGGAAGATGAAAGAGAGAACTTTCGGGGTGCAAGTAAAAGTGAGACGCCAGCAAAAAGAAGCTTCCTCGTCGTCGCCCGGAAAGGGCGAAATGCACTAGCCTAGCGCATCGCGCTAGGCTAGTGCCCGTTCCACCAATTAACCCTGCAAGGGCGCAATACGGCTTCACGCGGTCAACGATTGCGCCCGTTCCGGGCTGGGAACTCGCACCGACGAAGCCTGCTGGTCAAACCACTGTCCGAAACCGAGTCTCACTTTTCATTGCACCCGCGCTCTCCCCATCATAGCTTTAGTTCATGATAGTGGCTGATGATTTCCATGCAGAGATTTTCGGCCTTCTGCGTATCGGGTTTTGCCGGTAAAGAACTTCGCACATAAGCTTCTTCAGCAAGTTTGAACAAGCGTTCGGCCTCGGCTTTGACGCGCTCGATTGACCACTCGCCGCGCTTGATTTCAAGCAGGTTTTCCGCATCGAGAAGGTCATCAAGCCTGCTGCTTAGGCGCGCATAGCTGGCACGTATGCGCTGGCGGAAGGTTTCATACTCTTCATTGGCAGCTTTCAGGTAAGCGTCAATTTCGGCGCGGTGTCCCAAATAATAGGCAATCGCGCCGTAGGTTTGTTCGAGCGTCAGCGCCGGGAAACAGTCGGCAATGGTGTCAGGAGACAAACCTTCAAGCCAGCGATAAACCACAGAGTCCAACGATACTCGCGTGCCTTTGATATAGTAGCCGCCGTTGATTTGCTCAATGTAGGATTGGTTCATACTCAACTCCTTTGCTCGATGATTATAGTGCAAACTGATTTTGTCGGCTATCACCGCGATTCAATTACTCAATTCGCGCATCACTGCGAGGTTTTCTTGGTCGCCGCGAACGGGATCAACTGGGGTTTCCAGAATAAACGGCACGCGGCGGAATTTCGCATGATGGGTCAAACGATGAAACGCCTCCAGGCCGATATGCCCAAGCCCTATGTGTTGATGGCGGTCAACGCGAGAGCCGAAAGGCGCTTTGGAATCGTTGCAGTGAATTAATTTCAAGTTCGTAAATCCGAACGAGCGTTCGATATGTTGAACAGTCTGTTTGAACCCGGCTTGGGTTGCGAGGTTGTATCCCGACGCAAAAGTATGCGCGGTGTCCAGGCATACGCCTATCGGTACATCGTCTTTTAGTGCGGCAACCAGGTCGGCGACCTGCTCGAAATCGCAGCCGATAGAGGAGCCTTGACCGGCGGTGTTTTCGATCAAGATGGTCAGGCCGTTGGCTTGACCGGCGCGAGTTGAAGTTGATGCCGCGCCGCGCAATGACAAACCTTGAGCGGCGGCGCGTATGGAGGCGATAGCGGTTTGAATACCGGCGTCAGCCGTTGCGGTTTTCGGATTGCCGGGATGCACGACTAAAAAATCCGCGCCGATTTCCAGACCACGAATAATCTCCTGTCGAAAGGCTGCACGCGACCGCGAAAGCATCGCTTCATCCTGCGCCGCCAGATTAATCAAATAGACCGAATGAATCGCCAGCGGCCACAGTCCGGCGTGTTCTCTCGCGTCTTTGAATGCCTGAATTTCATCCGGCAATAACGGGCGTTCCGTCCAACCTCGCGGATTGCGTGCGAAGATTTGAAAACCGTCGCAGCCTTTCGCTACGGCCTCTTTGACGGCATTGGGCAAGCCTCCGGCAATCGAACAATGGACGCCAAAACGCGGCATGATGGTCTGGCTCATAAGGGAGAAATTAAACCACGAAGAACACCAGGAACACGAAGAATATTTTTTAGATTTGAGAAAGAAGCAGCCTCTCTTTTTGACTTTCAACTTCCCTCACAAAAGCGCAAAAGGCTTGGTGTTCTTGGTGGTCTTGGTGGCGAAAAAAACATCTTCAATCGCTCAAACCTGGAAAAGCCTGACAGGATTTCTTGTGCTACACTATCGCCGCTATGAAAGCCGATCCTGTGAAACTGGAAATCTTCAAATCGCTTTATTCATCGGTAGCCGAAGAGATGGGCGTCAGTCTGCGGCGTTCGGCCTTTTCGCCCAACATCAAAGAGCGCCGCGATTATTCCTGCGCCGTTTTCAATAGCGATGGCGTACTCATCGCGCAAGGCGACCATATGCCTGTGCATCTAGGCTCTATGCCGATGTCGGTGAAAGCGGCGCTCGACACCGTTGATCTGCAACCCGGCGATGTCGTTGTTCTCAACGACCCGTATGCGGGCGGCACGCATCTGCCCGATGTGACGATGGTCGCTGCGGTTTACGCCGTCCCTAGTCCGGTGTCTGGCGTCCGGCGTCCGGCGATGAGCGGAGTGAATCAGCAGAGAGAAAGAGGTGACAGCGGTAATTTATCAGCAACAGACACCGGACCCCGGACTGGCGACTCCAGACCCCTTTTCTATGTTGCCAATCGCGCCCATCACGCCGACATCGGCGGGGCGACGCCGGGTTCGATGGGGCGTGCCGATGAGATTTATCAGGAGGGCTTGCGGATTCCACCCGTGCGTTTGATGATTGGCGGCAAAATTAATCAGGACGTGATGCGCTTGATTGCCGCCAATGTGCGCTTGCCCGAAGAACGCGAAGGCGATTTGACGGCTCAACTCGGAGCCATCGCTACCGGGCAAAATCGGCTGTTGGAAATCGTTGCGCGCTATGGTTTCACAGAGGCCAATCTTTATGCGGGACGATTGATTGAGTACACCAGCGAGATGATGCGGCGAGTGATTCGCCAATTGCCCGATGGCGTTTATGAAGCCGAAGACTTTTTGGATGACGACGGCTATAGCGATGAACCTGTGCGAATCAACGTCCGCATACGAATAAAAGGCGAGCGGGCGACGGTGGATTTTTCCGGCAGCGCCGCGCAGGTACGCGGCCCCATCAATGCTGTCGAAGCCATCACCGTGTCGGGCGTTTATTACGTTTTTCGTTGTTTGATTCCCGTAGATGTGCCAGCCAGTTGGGGCATACTCGAACCCATTGAAGTGATCGCGCCGGTGGGGACAGTGGTGAATGCCCGACCGCCTGCGGCAGTTGCCGGTGGCAATGTCGAAACTTCACAACGCATCGTTGATGTGTTGTTATTGGCGTTGTCGAAGGCGACGAATCGAGTGCCAGCCGCGAGTCAAGGAACGATGAATAATTTGACCATAGGCGGCACGGATTCACGCACCGGCAAGCCGTTTGCGTATTATGAAACGGTTGCCGGAGGGATGGGCGCACGCGACGGCTTGGAAGGGATTGATGCGATTCACACGCACATGACCAATTCGTTGAATACGCCAGCCGAAGCGATGGAGTACGACTTTCCCATGCGCGTTCATCGTTATGGCATACGACACGAATCGGGCGGTGGTGGCCGGTTTCGTGGCGGCGACGGGGTAGTGCGCGAGATCGAATTGTTGAGCGACGCACAGGTGACGATACTTTCAGACCGACGCAAAACGCGGCCTTATGGATTACAGGGAGGGGAAGCGGCAAAGCCCGGACGCACCGTTTTCATTACCGAAGAAGGCGAACGCGTTTTGACAAGCAAAGAATCCGTGCAGGCGAAGGCTGGTGACAGAGTGCGCGTTGAAACTCCCGGCGGCGGCGGCTATGGCAAAGCAGGGAAGCGCTGATTTAAGAAATCAGCGTAGCGGCTTCTTGTGTTTCGGGTGTTTCAAAGGTGACGTTCTGATAGACCTCGCGTAAAGATAATTCACAACCGAGCGATGTCCGTTTCAAGACATCATCCAGATTGTCGAAGTCGCGGTGAATCCAGTCTCCATCCGTGTTTTTCAAAAGTTGTGTGATGTGCGGGCGAGGTTGAGCGACGAGGAGATATTCGTTGAAATCGGGGATGGATTGATAATAAGAAAATTTATCGCCACGGTCGAAGGCTTCGGTGGAGGGCGATAAAACTTCGATGATTAAAGAGGGGTTGGTCAGCGCATCAAGGCCGCCGATCTTTTCAAACTGCGGCTCCCCACACAAAGCAGAAACATCTGCATAGCGATAGGGCGGCATCTTCGGAACCTTGATTCTGGCATTGGCTGGAAAGACTCGGCAGTTCCTTCCTGCCCGTTTATTGCTGCGTGTGACGATGAAATTCACTTCGACTTGAGCGTGGTTTGAACTGACCCGCTCAGGTTGAAGATTTCACCGTTCCAGTATTCCAACCGCTCTTCCGAGTGGTTATCCAGTTCCAGATATTCTTCGAGCGTATATCGCTTTTCAAGTTTTGCCGCCATCGTTATTGCTCCTTCCCTCAATTCTGTTGCTAAGAATAATTCGAAGCGCTCGAAAGAATCAATCGGAATCTTCATACGGCAATGGTGACAATATGAAAGGCGCTTTGCTAAGATTGAGCGCGAATGGTTGACCGAATCACAGACAGACTGGCGCGGGTTCGTGAGCGCATCGCGCAGGCCGCTGAACGCGCCGGACGCCGCGCTACAGACATCACCCTGATTACCGTGACCAAAACTTTCGCTGCCGCAATGGTGCAACAGGCGGTTGACGCGGGGGCGCTTGCGCTGGGCGAAAACAAAGTGCAGGAGGCTGCCGAAAAAGCGCCAAAGATTGTTGCCGCCGCCGATGTGCAATGGCACCTGATTGGTCATCTGCAATCGAACAAAGCCAAACTTGCGGTGCAGACTTTTGATGTGATTCATACGCTGGACAGCAGCGCTCTGGCCCAACGGCTTGACCGCCTCGCCGGTGAAGAACAGCGCCGCCCGGTTGTATTGGTGCAGGTTGATTTGGGCAAAGAGCCTACGAAATCGGGAGCCGATGAAATGGCGCTATCGGAGATCGTGCAAACGCTGGATGCTTGCGCCCATCTACAGTTCAAAGGGTTGATGACCTTGCCGCCGTTTTTTGACGAGGCTGAAAAGCTGCGCCCCTATTTTCGGCGCTTGCGCGCACTGCTCGAAGAGTTGAACCGGCAGCGCCCGGCGGCTCCTCAGTTGACTGAATTATCTATGGGGATGAGCCACGATTTTGAAGTGGCAATTGAAGAAGGCGCAACGATGGTGCGCGTCGGCAGCGCGATTATGGGAGAACGACAACCATAGCTTGGCCGATGGCTTCTAGGATGGGAGAGAGGTTGGATTGCAAATTATTATTTTGATACTCGTGGTGCTGGGCTGGGTGGTATTTTACGCGATCTCGGCCTTCGCTTTGCTCTTTTTACTGCGCGTGCTGCTGGCGTGGGCGGGGGTCAATCCGTTTGCCAAAATCCCTTATCATCTGACGCGCATCACCGAGCCTACGGTGCGGCCTCTGCGCTATCAATTCAGCGGACGGGCGACGCGCTACGATTTGTTGCCGCTGGTTGCCGGGGTCTTGCTTTTTTTCGTCGGGCTGATTGTCGCCGACACGATCTGGCAGGTTGCCACCATTCTGTCGCGTATTGAACGCGCCGTGTTTTACAGCCTCATGAATCCTTGGTTCACGCTCAAGATGCTGATCTTGATGATTGGCGATTTGTATGTGCTGGCCATACTGCTGCGACTCATCTTGCCGTTTGTCGGCATCGGCTATGGCAATCGGTTTTATCGCTTTCTGTTTCGCATCACCGAACCGTTGCTCCGCCCTTTGCGGAAATATTTGACCTTTGGAATGTTCGATATGTCGCCAATGGTGGCGCTGCTATTGGTGCGATTGGCGATGAGCTTGGTGGATGGCATCACCGGATAATCGAGAGTGGCGCTGTGATTGACATCAACGAAAAAAATGGCGCAGTGACCTTCAAAGTGCGCGTCCAACCCCGCGCCGCCAAGACCGCCATCGTTGGCGAATACGCCGGAGCGGTGAAATTGCGAGTCGCCGCGCCGCCCGTGGATGGCAAAGCCAACGACGAGTGCCGCAAGTTTTTTGCCAGACTGTTTCAGGTGCCATTGCCACAGGTGGAAATCGTCAGCGGGGATGCATCGAGAGATAAACTCATACGCATTCATCACCTCAAGGGGGAACGAGCGCGCCTTGTGCTTCAGGCTCTCACCGGCAGCGATTCAATGGCGTGAGGGTAGGTAACGGTTCCGTCGTACTGCCTTCAGATGGCAGCTTAGGAGCGCGAAAATTTTGGCCTTCAGGCAGTACGACGAAGCGTCTCTGCTCCTTGAGTCGGTATTCTCTTCTGCAACATCTCCCGCGCTTGGCGTCGTTGGCATTTCATCAAGAGAAGGCGGAGGGCTTTGGTTGCTTCGTTGCTGAGGAGTCGCCTCTTGGCATATACTTCCAAGTCAACCATTCATCAATTCGTCCGCTGACCGGGCGGGGTTCAACGAAATCGAGTAATGATTGAAGCACCATAAAACGGAAATTTTATTTAAAGGATAAGAATCATGTCTGGACACTCGAAATGGCATTCGATAAAGCACAAGAAGGGCGCGATTGACGCCAAGCGCGGCAAGGCGTTTTCGAAATTGATTAAAGAATTAACGGTGGCGGCGCGTATCAGTGGCGGCGACCCGGACGCTAATCCGCGCCTGCGAAAAGCTATGGATGATGCCAAAGCCTTGAATATGCCGAAGGACACTATGATGAATGCCGTCAAACGCGGCACCGGCGAAATTGCCGGAGCCGCCATCGAAGACATCACCTACGAAGGCTATGGCGCGGGCGGCGTCGCCGTGTTCATCGAAGTGCAGACCGATAATCGGGTTCGCACAGTGGCCGAGATTCGTCACATCTTGTCCAAAAATGGCGGCAATTTGGGCGAAAACGGCTCGGTCTCTTGGATGTTTCAAAAGAAGGGCAGCATCATCGTTGACCAGTCGGCGGTTGACGAAGAAAAGATTATGGAGATTGCCATAGACGCTGGTGCGGAAGATGTCAGCGGCGATGGCGAAGCGTGGGAAGTGGTCACCTCGCCGGAAGATTTCAACGCCGTTTTCGATGCCATCAAGGCGGCAGGTCTCGAACCGCTTGCCGCAGAAGTGGCCATGCGCCCGACCAATTCGGTGCAGGTCACGGGTTCGACGGCGCAACAGGTTTTGCGTATGATGGACGCCCTCGAAGACCACGAGGATGTCGCCAGCGTCGCCGCCAATTTTGATATACCCGCCGAAGAAATGGAGGCCGCCGGTTGAGCCTCTTCTCCGGCCAGGACGCACGTCGCAACAGCGCTTCGAAGTCGGAGGCGATCAGCGGTCGTGTGCTGCGCGTGTTGGGCGTTGACCCGGGCAGCAACATCACCGGCTACGGCGTCATAGACAGCGATGGCAAACGCTACAATCTGGTCGAGTACGCCGGCATACGCGCTCCTGCGCGGTTCACCTTTGCCGAGCGCCTGCTTATCATCAGTCAGAAACTCGAAGAAGTGATTGCACGATTGCGGCCAACTGCCTGCGCCGTCGAAGAGACATTTTATGCGGTGAATGTCAAAGTCGCTTTGAAACTCGGCCATGTGCGCGGCGTCGTGTTGGTTGCAGCGGCGCGTGCGGACGTGCCGGTCTTTGAGTATTCGCCGCTGGAAATCAAGTCGGCAGTGGTCGGTTACGGGCGCGCCGAAAAACATCAGGTGCAGGAGATGGTGCGCTTGATTTTGCAGTTGAAAGAATTGCCGGAACCCGTTGATGCGTCCGACGCTTTGGGCGCGGCGATCTGTCATATCAACATGGAATCCACCCGCCTCAAGATGAAAGGCAAAGGATAAGCAAACCCGGCGCACGGTTCAACCTTCCATCAAAAAACAGAACACCTTACTTTTTCGTGACGAGAACTCGATGATCTATAGCTTGTAAGAAAATGTGGGGCTGGGTCAATGAGGAGAGAAGTTTCGTCGTCCCGTCTTCAGACGGAAGTTTTTGAAAGCGACCGCTTCCAGGTGAAGGTGGGGCTACGAAACTTTTTCTTAACGGCTATAGCCGTTTCTTTCCACCGCTTCCCACTTTCAGCAGTTTATTCAGTAGTGGCCTAATCGTATGGTGCTGTAGGATCGCTCACGAAGTGATAGCGAATTGGCTATTGCTTGGCGGACTAGGAGGCCATCACGACTCGCCTACCCAGCGCTGACCCACTGGGCTTTAGGCGGTCACCCGCTGCGCGGGTTATCACTTACCACTACAACTTTAGGACACTACGGTTTATTCTTGAGCGTTTTTTCAGCGCGTAGTAATATCAAAATGTCTAAAGGGCAAGCGGCCTCAAGAAGCCTGTTGGAACCGCATGGTTTGCCCCTGTTGAGAAAACCGAAGCGTCAAGGGTAAGGGCATTCTTTTCTTGATGGTCGAGCTTTCTCGGTCCTTTAGGTAGAGCGCCGAAAATTATTTTTTGGGGAAGTACCGCCATGACGGATCTCTATCGCTTGCTGGAAGTTTCGCAAAAAGCTACCGACCGCGAAATCAAATCTGCCTACCGGAAACTGGCGCGGCAATTTCACCCCGATGTATCGGCCTCGCCCGATGCCCATCATCGTTTCGCGGAGATCAGCAACGCCTATCAAATTCTTTCTGACCCCAGACGCCGCAGAGCTTATGATCGAGGCGAAGATTTCGATTCGCGGCGCATCTATTATGCCGCGAAAAGTGCCGAAATCATTGCCAAAGAACGGGAGTTCAATCTACAGGTTGATGAAGAGTTGGAGAGTTTTCGGCAACAGACCGCCGAACGCCGTCACGCCGTTCTGGTAGTCGTGCCGCTGTTTACTTCGGCTTTTTATGTGATGATTGCCAAGCCTACGATTGTAGAGGGCGTGAACTTCAATGGGCGCTTGGTCATCCTTGCGCTGTCGTTGGTGGGGCTGGTCTATCTCATCAAAAATCTCGCCGTGGTGTTGCAACGCTACACCTATCAATCGCCAGACCCCTTCACTTCGGTGTTTAAGGAAGAAGATCACGAAGATAAACTGATCAGCCGTCGGGCGGGGTTGGTGTTTCTGGTTTGTGGCTACATCGTCTCGATGGGATTGGGCTATGTGGTCAGCCTGTTTATGCGGGATTTAAGCCCGGAATTTTCGCTCTCGACGATTCCCGGTTTCTTCATCTTCCCGCCCATCGTGGTGTTGATTATCGGCAGCGTGCGACGGCTGGGCGGACTGTTCGACCGCTTCTAAAAACGCTTATAGCGAATTTCATTTGTCCGCGACCACGACACCTTGTTGAGAGGCGGTCGCAGACCGCCTCTCAACAAATTGCACACCTCTGCAAACCGCTATATTCAAGGTGCAAAAAATAATGGCTGGAGCGATTTTCGTCGGTGCTTTCAGTTGACCGGCGCTCTTTGGATTGTGGACGAAATAAAGTGCAACCTTGTACGGGCGACCACCGCAGGGTCGCTCGTACAAGGCATAGGAAAATCGCTCAAGCCTGGTAGGTTGTTTCACCCAATCCTTTGAGCGCACGCCAGAGCGCGGTTCAACCGTAGAAGGCTCCGCCTACGGTTTGGCAAAGCGCTCGCAATCGCACTTTTCCTTGGTCCTCTTCTGGCGTGGTTTCGACTTAGCGGCGAAACAAGCGTTTGGCGATGGTGCCCATGTCGGATTTCCATAAGGACGGCATATCTTCTTTCTTCTTTTTCTCGGAGTCGCCGACCTCTTTTCTGGCGGCGCGATTTTCCGGGTCCATAGACAGCGCATCTTTGAAATAATGTTCGGCGCGTTTCTTCAAGCCCATCTCTTTGTAGAGCATTCCCAGCTTGACGCGCATCTGCGAATTATAGGGATCAAGCTCGGCGGCTTTGGCTAGATGTTCGTCGGCTTCGCGGCGGGTTCGGGGATTGCGTATCAAGGCATTGCCTAGATGAAAATGATAAGGCGCTTTGCTGGGGTCTATTTTAATCGCTTCGCGCAGCAGGTGTATGGCGGCGTGATACTCTTTGCGCTCCAGCCGCATACGTCCTTGATTGTAATAATATTCTGCGCCCTTTTGCAGGGAAGGATCAGGCGCGTGCTGAGTTTCCGTAACCACCGTATGGGTGACCTGCGGCGGCAATGATCCGGATGGCGTTTGGCTCTGTTGGAGATTTAAATCGCCGCTTGGCGTCAGCGGCTTGAGTGGCGGCATCGCCAGAGGCGTAGTTTTTAATGGCGAAGTCGGCACGGACGTGGCATCCGGTTTGGGCAGATGGCCGCTACGGAGTTTCATGTTATAGGTCGAGCGGCTGCCGCTTGCGCTCAGAGTTTCATAAGCTTGGGTGATTTTGGCGAACAGGTTTTCCGAGTTGTTGCGTAGTTCGGCGTCTTCCACCTTGCGGTAGCGGTCTGGATGATACTTTTTGGCCAGTTGATAATAAGCGGCCTTGATCTCGCCGCTGGTGGCCTGTCTGGGAATTTCCAGGATTTCATAATAATCGGCGCTTTGCGAATACTGTAGTTTGCGCTTGACCTCTTCACGGACTTGTTCAATCTCTTCGGCAGCCGCCGCATTGACCATCTCTTCGGCCTTTTCTTCGCCGACCACTTTCAAAAAGCCACTGGCGATCAGGGCGCAGACAGCGCGTTGCGCTTCGCCATCGGGTAAACCGCTGATGGCTCCGACTTCGCTGATAATCGTCGGCGTTTCGATGCGCGACAACACATAGCTTTCCAGCGGCACCAGTTTGCCGGAATCGAGTTTCTCTTTATCGAGGTCGCCGCGTTCGATGACGGCTTCCGGCGGCGCTAGTTGTTGCGACACCGCTTCATTACGCGACGCATAGCGTCCGCCTTCGAGTAATAAATCGGTAACATTTTGGCCTATAGTTATGTCGTGTGACGCACGCATACGTTCATCAAAAAGATATTCGCCCTGCTCCCACTCAAACAACGAATAAATGATGTTCAAGACCAGTTGGCGGGCGATTTGATTTATTGCCTCTGCCGCAATCAGCCCTTTGTCAATGAGGACAGCGCTGAGTTTGGTGGTTTTATCAACTTGAGATTTCGCCTCCTCAATCTGTGCGGCGCTGACTAAGCCATCCTGCACCAGTTGATGTTCGAGTTGTTCGTGAGCCGCGTTGCTGATGGCGAAGACTGGGTTGCCGGTTTCAAAGAAAATTGCCTTGATGGTTTTGCCGCGTGAAATCCGTAACAAGCCACTGGCATTTTTTTTGGCGAGCGCTCTGATGAGCGAAGCAATGGGCTTTTCGCTGAGTTGTCCTTGCACTTCAATCACCTGACTTATCCATGACTAAGGGAGCAATAGTCGCAAAATATTTGAGGGCTACTGGGAGAAAAATTCCTCCTCATTCTAAGGTGAAAGCCGCACGCTGGCAAGAGTTGAGCCACGCGCCTCAGTAAAAAAAATGAGCGCGTCTGCTATGGCAAAGCAGGGTTTGGTAAAAAGCCCATATAATGCTTTGCTTTTCTCTATGAAGTTGCCAACCCAAAAACTTGAGAAAACTTTACGAAGCCGGAGACTTTTATGGCGAAGGCGTCGCCGCAGCGGCTTTTGGGGTCGGCGTTACGCGGAAGGAGTCAAGAACCTGTAGGGCTTCATCGTTTTATGGCTGCGCTCTTTTGAAAATGTTATATTGGGACACGCTGAAAGCATAAGGTGAAACCCATGTCTGACAATCAATGGAACCCGGCGCTCTATCAACAGAAGCATTCCTTCGTGTTTGAATATGGCAAAGACTTACTGGCGCTGCTCGATGCTCGTCCGGGCGAGCGCATATTGGATGTCGGCTGCGGCACCGGGCAATTGACCCATAGCATAGCCGCAGTGGGCGCAAATGTGGTCGGCATGGATGTTTCGCCGGCGATGATTGAAACGGCGCGCCGGAATTTTCCGGAGTTGGAATTTATCGTTGCCGATGCCAGCAATTTTATGCTGCCGGAAAAATTCGATGCGGTGTTTTCCAACGCCGCGCTGCATTGGGTAACCAGCGCCGAAGCCGCTGTGCGCTGCATCCATCAGGCCTTGAATCCCGGCGGCAGATTCATCGCCGAGTTCGGCGGCAAGGGCAATGTCGCAGGCATTGCCCTTGCCATTCGACAAATTTTGCAAACGCGCTTTGCTATCGAAACTCATCACCGCTGGTACTTTCCGGCCATCGGCGAATACGCCACGCTGCTCGAAAAACATGACTTTATGGTGCAGCAGGCGCATTGGTATGAACGGCCTACGAAACTCGAAGGCGAAGACGGAATGCGAAACTGGATAATCATGTTTTGCGCGGCGATGTTTCAAGGTCTTGCCGACGACGAACAAGCGACCGCCTTGCGTTGTATTGAAGAGCGTTTGCGAACGACGCATTACCGCGATGGTTCGTGGTTTGCCGATTACACGCGCTTGCGTGTGGTCGCGCAAAGGCGGTGACTTCGTTTCTACCCGAAGGGATTTTTTGCGTTCTGAATCACTATGAAAAATCTGAATCATTTATTTGCCAATAATCAGGAATGGGCGAATCGCTTACGCCAACAGGATGCCGATTTTTTCAAGCGTCTGGCCGAGAGTCAAGCGCCGGAATATCTGTGGATTGGTTGTGCTGACAGTCGCGTGCCGCCGACGAATCTGGTTGGCTTGCGTCCGGGCGAATTGTTTGTGCATCGCAATGTTGCCAACGTCGTCGTGCATTCCGACCTCAATTGTTTATCGGTGCTGCAATTTGCCATTGAAGTTCTGCACGTCAAACACGTCATCGTCTGCGGCCATTATGGTTGTGGCGGTGTGGACGCGGCGCTGCATAATCGGCGACTCGGTTTGATAGACAATTGGTTGCGTCACGTTCAGGATGTGCGGGAAAAACATGAAGCAACGATGGCTGGGTTGACCGACTCGGAGGCGCGTTTGAACCGGCTGTGCGAATTGAATGTCATCGAACAGGTGGTAAACGTCTGCCAGACGACGATAGTGCAAAACGCTTGGGAACGCGGTCAGCAATTCGCTGTGCATGGCTGGGTGTATGCGATTCATGATGGCTTGTTGAGAGATTTGAAAATGCAGGTTGCCAGCCGCGAAGAGTTGGCGGCGGTCTATCGCGCCGCCGTTGCGGCTTTAGATTGACGACAAAGGTAAGCTTCGAAACCACAAGCAATCTTCAAACCGACTGGGGCATTACAAAAAATTACTTTTTGCCTTCGGCATTAGTGGGCAGGTCACGATAAATTTTTTGCGGGTCGGCGGATGGTGGCATGGTTTCAGCGACCATATAATCGGGGATTTGAATATAAATCATGTCGCCCAACGAATTGCGGCGCGGGATTTCCCAACGCAGTCCGTTCCAGGTTGCCAGGTCGAACGATTCCGGGTCGTCAGGCGTGCCTCGCAATCTGATCCATGCTTGTTGCCCTCTCATCATTAGCCTTGTCCGTTGTCTGCCATCTCGTCGGCGTTGTTCTTCGTCAATTCCTGTTTACAACATACAACGGATGAGCGACAACGGACAATAATCAAATTGCAGGATAAATTTTTTTCGATTAGATCACCGTCGTGACAATTTCATGAATGCTGCGTTGCAACTCTGCATCATCGGTAATCGGGCTACTGATGGCGACGGTGCAGGCCATTTCCGGGGCGATGCCGTTGCTGATTAATTGCGCCGCATAAACCAGCAAACGCGTTGAAACGCCTTCCTCTAAACCGTGACCTTTCAAATTGCGAACCTTCTCGCCAATCAACACCAAATCGCGTGCGGTTTGTTCGTCAACGCCGCCTTCGTGCCGGACGATTTCGATTTCCAGTTGCGGCGGCGGATAGTCGAACTCCATCGCCACGAAGCGCTGCCGGGTGGATTGCTTCAAATCTTTCAACACGCTTTGATAACCGGGGTTGTACGAGACCACCAACAGAAAATCATCCGGCGCTTGCAAAATCGTGCCGCGTTTTTCGATAGGCAAAATGCGGCGGTCATCGGTCAAAGGATGTATCAACACCAGCGTGTCTTTGCGCGCCTCTACGACTTCATCCAGATAACAGATCGCGCCGTGTTTGACGGCGGTGGTCAAGGGGCCGTCGTGCCATATGGTTTCATCGCCTTCGAGCAGAAAACGCCCTACGAGATCGGTCGCCGACAGATCTTCGTGACAGGCTACGGTGATGAGCGGACGATTCAAACGCCAAGCCATGTTTTCGATGAAGCGCGTCTTGCCGCACCCCGTCGGGCCTTTGAGCATGATCGGGAGTTTGGCTTTGTAAGCCGCTTCAAACAACTGCACTTCCTTGCCGACCGGCAAGTAATAAGGCTCTTTCTTTAAGATATGCTTTTCGATTTGCTGTTCCATTTTCTGCTTTTCTAATTTTCCTCTGAAGAGATTTTTTCAAGAAATCCAGCACCATAGCGCTGTTCAATGACAGATTTCATTACTTCGTTATAGCCCAACCAATAACCTTGTGACTTTGCGGTTATCCCACAATCGGTAATTCGATTCAATTCAATGTCATATTTCTGATGAATGTTCGAAAATCGTTTTTCTTCAACTTCAGGTGGTGATGGCCAACCGCCTACTTTTAATTTTAGGTTTCCCTGTTTTACATCACTTTGCGCTTCTGCTTTTCCTTGTTTGTAAGCGGTAATGAATGGCACCTGATTCTCTTTATGTTCCCCAAGGGAGTCATACCACCATCTGGCATCGGGCGAGAAGGAGCCAACTTCGTAAGCGGCAGCTAATTTCGTAGCCATTGTGCCTGCAAAAAAAGCCACAATAGTAATGACCAGGCTGGTGATGACTTTCACAAATTTCATAAAACTCTGCTATGCCCTTCGTTTCTTCAATGTGTATAATCTACTGTTTTAGATAGAAACATAGTTCACAGCCTAGGATAGCATCTGGCTTACAAGCGAGCCAATGAGGATAAAAGAAGTATGACCATAGCAGTAGCCATGAGCGGCGGCGTGGATAGTTCGGTAGCTTCCGCGATACTAAAAAATCAAGGCCACAGCGTTGTCGGTTTCACTATGCAATTGTGGAATCAACGCCGCAGACTGTCGCCCGATGGCGAGCCGCAACCATCGCGTTGTTGTTCATTGGACGATGTCTATGATGCGCGCCGGGTGGCGACCGAAATGAACTTTCCGTTTTATGTGTTGAATCTCGAAGAAGAATTCGAGCGCGCCGTGGTGCGTCCCTTCGTCGAAGATTATCTGTCGGGGCGCACGCCGATTCCCTGTGTGTCGTGCAATACCAAATTGAAGTTCGCCCGTTTGGTGAAGGTCGCGCAAGAGGTCGGGGCGTCGCAAGTGGCGACCGGGCATTATGCTCGCGTGGAATATAACGAAGCGCGCCGCAGATATATACTTCTTAAAGGCCGCGACCTGTCAAAAGATCAATCGTATTTTTTGTTCGAGATGACGCAGAAACAACTGGCAGCGGCGGTCTTTCCGTTGGGCGATATGACCAAAGCAGAGGTTCGTCAACTGGCTAGAGAGTTCGGCATCAACACTGCCGAAAAGCCTGAAAGTCAGGAGATTTGTTTCGTGCCGGATGGCAACTACGCAAGCTTCGTTGAAGATTACGCGAAAAGCGAAATGGGTTTGAATGCCGCAAACAGTCCGGCGATGGTCGAAGGGAAAATCACCACAAGCGATGGTCAAGTCGTAGGCGAACACGGCGGCCTGCACCGCTTCACCATAGGTCAACGCAAAGGCATAGGCATAGCCGCGCCCGACCCACTTTATGTGGTGAAGATTGATGTGCCGCGCCATCAACTTGTGGTCGGCAAAAAAGACGAATTGCTGGGCAAATCGTTAATCGCTAACGGCGTGAACTGGATAGCGATTGCGCCGCCTGCGGAACCTGTGCGCGCCAGCGTTCGCATACGTTATCGCGCCGTTGAAGCGCCCGCAACGATTACGCCAATGAGTGGCGGCGAGGTTCGCGTAGATTTCGATGAAGCGCAAGCGGCCATCACGCCCGGTCAAGCGGCGGTCTTTTACGATGGCGATGCGGTAGTCGGCGGCGGCTGGATTAAGTGACGACGAGGTAAGACAGCAGCCTCCTGGTTGGCTATTATTCTGGCTGGGCTTGAAATCTTCTTGTGGAGCAATCTGTGTTCGACGCGATGCTCAAACGAATGCGTGAGAAAATCCGCGCCCGACAGTATGTCATGACGTTACACGCCGAAGAAGAAATGGATAACGATGGCTTTTCAATTTTTGATGTGGAAAGCGGTATTCTTACGGGTGAAATTATCGAGCGTCAGAAAGACAATCTGTCCGGTGAGTGGAAGTATCTGGTCAGCGGTAAATCTTTGACCGATGATGACATCATTGTCGTCGGCAAGCTGAGTTTGACCGGTAAGCTGGTGGTCATCACGGTGTACAAAAACGAAAGCGAGTAAGCGGATGATTTGTGACAATTGTGGAATAGACGGAGCGCGGATTCGCCAGGTTAGCAAAAGCTATGGCAAGGGCGAAAATTTATTGGTTATCGAAAATGTGCCGGTGGTTAGCTGTCCGCATTGTGGCGAGAGTTATTTGACGGCAGAGACGCTCTATGAGATCGAGCGCATCAAACTTCATCGCAAGAGTTTCGCGGCGCAACGCCAAGTGGCGGTCGCGGCATTTATTGAAGGGCATTCTTGAACTCCGCCTCCGCGCCAGAGTGTTGCTACCGCATCTTATTTTACGAAATGGTTTCGGTTCGGTCTTGGTTCTTCGATTGAGATTTTGAGGATGAATTCATGAAAAAAAGATTATGGGTTGGTGCAGGACTGTTGATGGTCATTGCGCTGTCGCTTGCGCCGTTGGTTTTCGCGCAGAGCAGTTCTGCGGTGGTCAAAGCGCAAGGTTATGTTTCGACTGATGCGGTAAAGCCTGCGAGCCAGTTCAAGATTGCTATCGCTCTGGATGTCGCATCGGGTTATCACATCAATGCTCGTGTGCCTACAGAAGATTTTTTAATTGCCACCAGTGTGAAATTCGAGCCTGTCGCCGGATTGAAAATCAGTGACGCTAAATATCCGAAACCGCAATTCAAGAAGTTCGAGTTTTCCGATAAAGAGCTTGCCGTACTCGAAGGCAAAATCTATATCGTCGCCAATGTCGAAGCCGAAAAAGATTTACCACTTGGCGCAAAAATCATTCAAGCGACCGTCACGGTGCAATCCTGCAATGATAAACAATGTCTTGCGCCAGCGAATTTGAAAGTTGAAATTCCGGTCAATTTCGTTGCCGCTGCACAAACTGCCAAGCCTGCAAACGCCGAAGTGTTTGCCCAAGCTGCCGCGCAACCCCTTGACGATACGCCCGTCGTCGCGGCAATGAATGGCGATAAGAAAAACGACTCGGCGGCATCGTTGGCGCAGTTCAAAGGCAACGACCAATCGCAAAATGCCATCGCCGACAAGATTGCCGCAAGCGGTTTGCTGGTCACCCTCGTAGGCATTTTCTTCGCTGGCCTGGCGCTCAACTTAACGCCCTGCGTCTATCCGATTATCCCTATCACCATTAGCTTTTTCATCAATCAAGGCGGCGGCTCGCAAGGCAAGCCGAACCTCAAACGCACCTTTGCGATGGCGTCGCTTTATGTCTTGGGAATGGCTCTGACCTATTCCGTGTTGGGCGTGATTGCCTCCCTGAGCGGTGGTTTGTTCGGCGGCGCTTTGCAGAGTCCTTATGTATTAATCGGCCTTGCCTTGTTGATGGTAGCGTTGTCGCTTTCGATGTTCGGCGTCTATGAATTCAAAGTCCCCGAATCCTTGAATCGCTTTGCCAATAACTCTACGCAATCAACCAGCGGTATGCTCGGCGCGCTGGTGATGGGTTTGACGATGGGCATAGTCGCCGCGCCCTGCATAGGCCCTTTCGTGGTTGCGCTTCTCGTCGAAGTAGGCCGTCGCGGCGACCCCGTGTTTGGCTTTCTGTTGTTCTTCGTACTGGCGCTTGGCCTGGGTTTTCCGTTTTTGATACTGGGAACTTTTTCCGGTTCGATCAAAGCGATGCCGCGTTCGGGCTTGTGGATGGTGACGGTTCGCAAAGTCTTCGGCCTGGTGTTAATCGGTATGGCGCTGTACTTCCTGAATCCTCTGATGGGCAACTGGTCGAAGTATGTGTTTGTGGCGTTCTTTGCGCTTGCGGCGTTGTATTTAATTTTTTATGAAGCCGGAAAAACCAAGCCTGATACCTTCGCCTGGATTCTTCGCGCCATAGGCGTAGGCGCAGCAGCGCTTGCCATCTTCTTCGCGTTGCCGAAAAAAGTCGAAGAGACCATCAAGTGGCAACCCTATAGCGAACAGGCCGTAGCCGACGCGCAAAAACAGGGCAAGGGCGTCATCATTGATTCCTATGCGACGTGGTGCATCCCCTGCAAAGAGCTTGACGAATTGACCTTCACCGATGCCAATGTGAAACAGGAAGCGATGAAGTTTGTCACCTTGAAATTGGATTTGACCAGCGACGACCCGAATACGGAAGCCGGTCGCGCCCGCCAGCAATTCAAAATCAAAGGCGTGCCGACGATTGTTTTTCTTGACGCCAAAGGTAATGAATTTTCTGCGCTGCGCTTGGAAGGCTTCGAGAAGCCCGACAAATTTTTAGCCCGTTTGAAAAGCCTAGGCTCTGCGCCTGCGGCAACTGATATAGCGAAAAATTCAGGCGGCGAAAAAACTCCTGCGACCGATGCCGCGCCCGGCACGATTGCCGTATCAAACGGCGACATCGGCGGCACGTTTGAAGCCGCGCCCAACGTCGCTTTGAATTTGGTCGAAGGCGGCAAACTGGAGTTGTCATCGCTGCAAGGCAAAGTTGTGTTGATAGATTTCTGGGCGACTTGGTGCGTGCCGTGTATTTCGGAAATTCCCATGTTTAACGACTTGACCAAGCAGTACAAAGAGCAAGGCTTTGACATGGTTGCCGTGTCGCTTGATGAAGAGGGCGCGGCCAAGGTCAAGCCTTTCCTGAAACAACACCCGATGAATTACACCCAGACCGTAGGCGACCAGAGCCTCGCTGAACTATTCAAAGTCAACGATTCAGCTTTGCCTGTCGCGGTGTTGATTGATAAGCAGGGGCGCGTAAGATTCACGCATAAAGGCATCACCGAACGCGCCGTCTTTGAAGCCCAGATCAAGCAATTGCTCGGCGAATAGGCGAAGCGTTGGCGCGCCCCTTCGCCGGTTGCGACCGGCGTTGTTAATTTGCTATTGATGAAAGGCAAAGTTACACTTTGGCCTGCATTAACAAGTCATTAAAATTTAAGGAGAGAACCTATGGAAGCGATAACCGCTCGTGAAGGCGAGATTGCGACTCACCGCAATCAGGGAACCGTTAAGGTGTTTGCCAAAACTATTGAAGTCAAGACCTCGGAGCGCACCGATTTAATTAATCTGACTGACGAAGTGTGTTCGTTTGTCGAAGCCACGGGCGTAGCCGACGGGCAACTTCAAGTATCGGTGTTGCACACCACCGCCGGAATTTTTATCAATGAATGGCAGGACGCCTTGTTGACCGATATGAAAGCGATCATTGAAAAAGTCGTGCCGCAAAATCTCGACTATCAACACAACGTCTATCCAGAGCGTTCCGATTGCGATAAAAACAACGCCCATTCGCATCTACGAAACGTGGTTTTGGGGCATAGCCTGACGGTGCCGATTTCTGAAGGCAAACTGGTGCTGGGCAAATGGCAGCGCGTCATCTTCAGCGAGTTCGATGGCCCCAATCAACGCAAGGTTTTTTTGCAGGTCTTCGGCATCTGAAAAACGATTGCCTGACAAGATATGAACTAGAGGCGGCGTCTGCAAAATGCCGCCTCTATATTTTTTTCTCGCTCAACTTCGTGCAATCAATGCGGCGGCGGTGTGGCCGCTCAAGACGGCGCTTTCAATCGTCGCCGGTAAGCCGGTATTCGTCCAGTCTCCGGCTAAGAAAAAATTTGTTAATGACGTTTGCGGATGTGGGCGCAAGTCGTCGGATGCGACAGTGTGCGATAGCGTCGCGTCGCGCTCTTTGACAATGGTGCTGTGCAGCAAGTTTGCCTCGCGGCTTGCGGGAATCAGTTGATGCAGTTCTGCGAGCGCCAGTTCAACCAGTTGAGTTTTAGTCAGCGCCATATAATCGTGCGCCGCGCTGATGACCAGCGCGAGGTGATTCGATTTCGGCTTCTGCGGATTCAGCAAATCTTTGTTGAACAACCATTGCACGCGAGTGCCTAAAAGCCCAATGAATTCGCGGTCAGTTACAGGTTTGTCGAACCACAGGTTGATCGAAACGATAGGCGCAGAGTGCAGCTTTTCCAGATAGGCAAACTCGTTTCGGCGTGCTTCCTCATCCAAAATTTCGCCCAGCACATTGGGCGGCACAGCGCTGATGACATAATCGGCTTCAAGCCTCTCGCCGTTCTTCAAAGCAACGGCTATCACCTTGCCGTCGTTTCTCAACAACTTATCTACTTGAGCGCGCAGATGAATTTTGCCGCCGCGTGATTCGATGAATGCTTGTGCGCCGTCGGTGTAAAGTTCGCTCAAACCGACGCTAGAAATCCCTAATGCGGAAGCCTCGCGCCCCGCACCAAAGGCTTCCTGAAGCACTTTCTTTAACATCTTCGCAGAAGCGATGTCGGGGTTTTCATTCAACGTAGCAATAGCCATAGGATACCAAAAGCGTTCGCGTATGCGTGCCGATTGATGCAGAGTTTTCAACCACTCGGTCACGCTCAACGCGCCGTTCTTTGCCGCTTTGCCGCGCAGCGCTTTGCCAATATTCAGAGCGCGCAGTTTGTCGCCGACGGTCAAACCCTGCAAGCGAAACAAGCCCGCCAATACATGAAATGGCGCAGGCAAGGGTGGGCAATCAAAAGTTGTGAAGAGGTGTTCGGTGTCGAGAAAATCTATCTGCGGGCGGGTTTGAAATTTCAGTTTGTCCAGGCAGTGAATCTTTTTCAGAAAGGCTATGGTGTGAACGTAACAGCCCATGAACAGGTGTTGCCCATTATCTACGGTGTCGCCGGTCTGCGCGTCCGCGAACGAATAAGCGCGTCCGCCCAGATGATTGCGACGTTCGAGCAGTTGCACGTCATAGCCGCGTTCGCTGAGGTCAACGCCTGCCGCCAGCCCCGCAAAACCGCCTCCGATGATGACCACACGCTTGGACAAATTGGTTTCCTGCCTCTCTCTATGTTTTCCCGAAGCGGGTTTTCCACCAGATTTTCACAGCGATTTTCAGGCGTTGCATTTTGGAAACCGCTACGCGATTGCGGAACACATCGAACTGCACGTCGCCAATTTTTTCCAGCAATTCGTGATAAATGCCGCCCATGATTTCCGCCGCTACCATCGCTGCACGGTCTTGTTCGGGCAGCACGGCGGCAGCGCGCTCGAAATAATAATTGGCGCGTTTGTATTGGTACTTCATTAAATCAATGAACGGCGCGTTGTAAACATTGGCCTTCAAATCCTGTTCGGAATAACCGAAGCGCTCCAAATCTTCGAGTGGTATATAGACTCTGCCGCGCGCCGCGTCTTCCTGCAAATCACGCAGGATGTTGGTGAGTTGCAAAGCCAAGCCCAGATTGACGGCGTATTCGCGGGTGCGCGGCGAATCGTAGCCGAAAATTTCTATGCAAATCAGCCCGACCGCCGACGCCGCTCGATAACAATATTCGCGCAAATCCGAAAAGGTTTGATAACTCGACCACTGCAAATCCATCTCCATGCCTTCGATCAAATCCAGCAAGGGTTGTTTGGGCAAATCGAATTCATCAATGGTCATCATCAACTCTTCGCCAAAGGCGGTCGAAGGTTGCCCCAGATAACACAACTCCACTTCATCGCGCCAGTATTGCAATTCGGCCTGTGGGTCGCGCCCGGTCAAGTCGTTGTCCACGATGTCATCGAGTATGCGGGCAAAGCTATAAACATTGGTGATGGCTTTGCGTTTCGAGGCAGGCAGAAACAGGAACGAGTAATAAAAGTTCGAGCCTATCGCTTTTCGCAAACGATTGGGAGCGCTGAGGAGGCGAGAGAGTGCGGAATCGGCAGCCATTACAAACGTCGAAACGCCCCCTTTCGCAGAGCTTTTATCAGCAGGTTGATTTTATCTTTTCGCCTAATCACAGGGCGATGGTTGAACACGTCGTAAGCATTTTCTTCAATGCCGTCGAGGATGCGCCAACCGCCCAGCCACACGACTCGCAGTTCCAGACCGAGCCGCCCTTTGACAGCCGTGCATAAGGGTTTGCCGCGTGTGAAGAGTTGCCGCGCCCTTTCGACTTCAAATTTCATGAGGCTTTGAAAGTTTGTTGACCGCGATTTTTCAAACAACTGTGCAACGCTCAAGCCATACTTTTGCAAATCATCAAGTGGCAGATAAACACGGTCTTTTTGCACATCAACCGCCACGTCCTGCCAGTGATTGGCGAGTTGCAAAGCCGTGCAGATGGCGTCCGATTGTTGATGCAGTTGTTCATCACGATGGCCGAACAACAGCAAGATCAAACGGCCAATCGGATTTGCCGAACGCCGACAGTAATCAAGCAGTTCATCAAAATTTGCATAGCGCCGTTTGACTACATCCTGCCGAAAGGCCGACAGCAAATCTTCAAACAGATCAAGCGGCAGATGGCATTGCGCCTGAGTGTCGGCCAGCGCTACGAAGACCGGATGACGGGCGCGACCGGCAAAAGCTTCGGCAAGCATCTCGCGCCATTCGTCCAACAGTTCCAGTCGCTCGGCTTCGCTGTAGCCTGCATCGTAACCTTCATCGGCGAAGTCATCCGAGATTCTGGCGAACGCATAAATCGCATAAAAAAACTTTCGCAAGGGTTTCGGAACCAGCACCGAACCGACAGGGAAATTTTCATAGTGCGAACGCGCCAGCTTTTCGCAATACGCGTAGGCTTCATCCACTGACCATGTTCGCTGCTCCTTCAGCGGATCATCGAGCGGTCCGGCAAGCAAACTTCTTGATTGTGTCACAGTGGTTGTCATGATTGGTTTGAGAAAAGGGAGATTATAGAGGAAGACGGCCAATGCCGACAGCGCGTTTTGCGCTCCGAACCAATGTGCCAGATAAACCCAATGGTGATGGGGTTCTCGACGATGAAGCGAGTGGGCTTGGTCACGCAAATCCAGATGGAGTGCTGCACGTCAATGGGGCCGCGTGCGACAATGGCATGACGATGAGAGAGTTGCTTCGCCGCCACCGCTTCATAGCATTCGTTAAGCGCGGCCTGACGCGGCCATCAACCGTTAATGGTCTCGTGGTCTGGCAGACTCTCGCGGCCTTGGTGGTGCGGGTGGTGGGCCTTCAGGTCTTCTTTCTGGAGGAGCTGGTCTTTCTACTTGTTTTTCCTCTTTCCTCGGCGGTGGAGGAGTTGATCTTTCTCTGCTCATCTTTTTCTCCTTCATCAAAGATTGGTTTACCAACCTCTGTTACTCGTTCAGTATCAAGGTCAGAACTATAAATAACCGCAATTAACGAAACCATTGTAGCAGGGATGAAAAGGTACTGATACCTTGCTGCCAAATAGGTTTTCTTTTCCTCGTCATATTGTGCAGGCTCAGCTAGTACAATATCACGCTCATCCAAGGCCACTGATTTATCAGCGCTTTTTATGTATCCAGCATAGACATCTCCGTTCGTAAGGGTAATGACTACCCAATGTTTCGGAGCATAGGAACGAAGAAATTCATCCCACACAGCAGGATAAGGAGATTGAAACCGCAACCATCGCCCAAGCAGCCTGCGGCTCACTGCGGCAAGAAAACCTACGAAAGTTGCTCCAACGCAATGGCCAAGATAGGGCAGAAAAAGCAAGTGCACAGTATCTGGATTTATAGCACCAAAATTAAAGCTGTTTGGGAATACGTAAATCGGTGGAGGCCAGCCAAACAATCTCCCCGATACAACATAGAGAGCTAAACCTATGGTACTGAATAAAACCAAACTCAAGATTCTTTGCCAATCCTTTTCTCGCCAATCCGCACCAACTAGAGCATTATAGACACGTTCACCGAGGAACCCCGGAAGGATAGCAAAGAATGCTATGAGCAGCGCTTCTAGTGTCGTCGGCATTTCAGCGGCAAGTATACTTCCAAGGTCTCAATAATCGTAACGCTCTTCCGGCTTACCCCGTTGCTGCTGCCTGGCAGCTAATACGAATTTTACGAATGCGATAGTGATTTGCCGATTACCTTCTACATATGAGTGGTGCAACCCGCTCCATCCGTTCTACCCGCGTTCCGTTGAGGATGCAATAGCGAGCGTCCTCAATTTATTGGCAACCGCTGCATAACCCTGCCTTGCTTGCTGACCGATTATACAGGCCAACGATTGCCGACTGACCATTCACGGATTTCGTGTTAGTATGAACGGCTTGATGAGGTCGCGCACCAGCGAAAAACGGATGACAGCAATTGAAAACTCAACGCTTCATTCGTTATCAAGGAAACCAAAACCATAAAACTTATGACGGAACCATCCGAACAATTACTCTCAATATTTCAGCAGACCGGAGCTTTGCTGGAAGGCCATTTTTTATTGACCTCCGGGTTGCACAGCCCGCGTTACCTGCAATGCGCTCTGGTCTTGCAACACCCGCAGCACGCCGAATGGATTGGCCGTCAATTGGCCGATGCCTTCCATCATGCGGCGCTCACAGCGGTTGTCGCTCCGGCCATCGGCGGCATTATTGTCGCGCACGAAACGGCACGCGCTTTGGGTGTACGTGCCTTGTTTACCGAACGCGAAAACGGCGCGATGACGTTGCGGCGCGGCTTCAAATTCGAAGCCGGTGAGCGCGTCTTGGTGGTCGAAGATGTAGTGACCACGGGCGGCTCTACACGCGAAACCATTGAGGCGGTCGAACGCGCCGGAGGTCTGGTTATCGGCGCAGGTTCGGTCATTGATCGCAGCGGCGGCTATGCAGACGTAGGCGTTGTTCGCGTCGCTCTGCTCACCCTTGAAGTGCCGACTTATCAACCCGAAAGCTGCCCACTGTGCGCCCAGGGAACGATGGCGATCAAACCGGGAAGCCGGAAGTGAACGGGACGTGGGGGAGTGGGGAGTAGGGGAGCAGGGGAGTGAGGGAGAAGTCGAATTATAAAATCACCATTCAATACGACGGCACTAACTATCACGGCTGGCAGATTCAACCGCGTGGGTTGACGATTCAAGGGGAATTGCAGCGGGCGCTTTCTTTGCTCGACCATCGCGCGGTTACCCTTCACGGAGCCGGGCGCACCGATGCAGGAGTTCATGCCGAAGGACAGGTGGCGAACTTTTTTCTTGAGCGTGAAATTACGCCGACGAAATTGCGCGAAGCCATCAACGGCAATCTACCGCGTGATATTCGCGTGATGGATGTTGAATTGGTAGCGGATGATTTTCATGCGCGCTTTTCGGCGCAAGCGAAAACTTACGGCTATAAAATTTTTTCCGGTGAAGTCATCCCTCCTTTCGACTATCGCTATGCGCTCTTTCATCGCGATAAACTAGACGTGGAAGCGATGCGCGAAGCCGCGTCTTTATTGATGGGTCAGCATGATTTCAGCGCCTTCACGGTTGCCGATTCCGAAGTCAAAGACCATGTGCGAACGCTGACACGCTTAGAGATTTCGGTTGCCGAAGAAAAATCGGGCAAGCGCATTTTGATAACGGCTACTGCCGATGGTTTTCTGCGCTATATGGTCAGAACGATGGCCGGAACTTTGCTAGATGTCGGCAGAGGCTTTCGCAAAGTCGAAGAGGTTGGCGAAGCGCTGGCCAGCGGCGACCGCCGAAACGCCGGACAAACCGCTAAAGCGCATGGATTGACGCTGCTGCGGGTTGATTATTGATGGGTTTGGATTTCTTTCTTTTGACAGTTTGAGTAGGGGCAGGGACAAGCCCTGCCCCTACTCTTGTGTGTTCTTTACCTCTAAGGGTGACAGGGTTCAATGTATTAAGCCGCGACGGATTTTTGTTGACTGCCGAGCCATTTGCGAATCGAGATGATGCTGCCGATTACCGCTATCGTTATGAATCCATACACCACATAATTCATCACGTCCGATTCCAGAAATCTGTGTACCTGTCGCCCGAAATATAGCGCCAGTATGGCTTCAACGGTGAAGCGCACCAACCTGCCGAATACGATGGCGGTGAAGACGACCTTGCGCGGCGTCTGCAATGCCGAAGCAGTCATCACCGCAGCGGTGAACGGGAAGGGCGGCGGCATCAACGTAGCTACAAAAATTACTCTCCCGGCATTCTTTTCCATCTTCGCTTTCAACCGTTTAATCTTGTTGGCCTTGACGAATTTTTCCAACCCTTGTTCGCCCATTTTTCGCGCCATCAGGTCAACGAAAAAGACGCCGACAAGCGAACCCAAGGCCGCTGAAAGTACATAGAGAATCCAGATTTTGCTGGTTCTTTGCGAACTCACTAGCGCGATCAATAACAGGTCATTGCCGAAGGGCAGAAACAAAAATGACGAATCGAGAATGCCCAACAGGAACAATCCCAAGCTGCCCAACTTTCGCACCCAGGCAAAAAACGAAGTTCCCCAGGCATAGGCCAACAGCGCCGCCAACAGCTTTCGCAAACCTCACCTCCAACAACAAGCTAGACTTGACGGTTGGCAAGTTGCAGGCCACAACATTGCGTAAGCGTCTGGGTTGAAGAACTCAGGCGCGACGATTAACGATCAACGAGCGCCATCATGCGTTCGCCATAGCGTTCGCCTGCTGCTACATTGAGCGGCAAAGCTGTATCGAGTTGCGCCATCTCGGCGGCGCTGAGTGAAAGACTTGCTGCGGCGAGATTTTCTTCCAGATAACTGCGCCGTTTGGTGCCAGGTATAGGAACCATATCCTCGCCTTTGTGCAACAACCAGGCCAGCGCGATCTGGCTTGGCGTTGCGCCTTTCTGTTCGGCCATCTCGATGACGACGGCGGCGGCGCGCATATTCACATCGAAATTCTCGCCCTGATAACGCGGGTCGCCTTTGCGATAATCGCCTTCAGGATAGTCCTCTGCGCGTTTCGCCGTGCCGGTTAAAAAGCCGCGACCGAGCGGGCTGAACGGCACTAGGCCAATGCCTAACTCGCGCAGCAGCGGAATAATTTCGGTCTCCAGATTGCGCTCCCACAACGAGTATTCACTTTGCAGCGCGGCTATCGGATGAACGGCGTGAGCGCGGCGTATGGTGTTGGCTCCCGCTTCGGACAAGCCTATAAAACGCACCTTTCCTTGATGCACTAGATTCGCCAATTCACCGACTACATCTTCGATAGGCACTTGCGGGTCAACGCGATGTTGATAGAGCAGATCAATGCGGTCTGTGTTGAGCCGTTGGAGCGAGCCTTCGACGGCTTTGCGTATATGCGCCGGTTTGCTGTTGACGCCAACCGACTTGCCATTTTCGATTTGGAAGCCGAATTTCGTAGCGATAATAATTTCGTCGCGCCTGCCCTGCAAAGCGCGACCTAACAAGGCTTCATTGGTGAAGGGGCCATAGATTTCTGCGGTATCAAAAAAATTGACACCCAAATCCAGAGCGCGGTGAATCGTGGCAATGGATTCGGCGGCGTCCGGGACACCGTAAGACTGGCTCATCCCCATGCATCCGAGGCCGAGCGCCGAGACCGCTAACCCTTGTTGTCCGAGTTGTCGTTTCGCCAGCATAATCATCCTTTCTGCGTGAAAAATATTAACATCATCACAACTGCAAATTGGTTGCTCAACAATTTTGACATGGTTGACAGGGAATCGGAAACCTCGCATCGGCGAAGCGAATTTCCTGTGCGTGGTGAAGTCAATTGCGTTCGCACCGGGCAAAACCTATAATCAGCCGTCTGAAAGAGAACGCGGAAAACGCCAAGCCTGCATAACCGGGCATCAGGCGTCGCGGGGGTTTTGCTTTCAGGAAAATTTTTACCTTCATGCAAAAGCAGCTACTGAAAAATTTTGCCGGCCTTATTGAAGCCAACGCGAAGGACGACCTGTTGCTTCGCCAATTGGAAGTCGAGCGTTTGCCCGCGCACGTCGCCATCATCATGGATGGCAACGGACGCTGGGCGGCGCGGCGCAATCTGCCTCGCGTAGCCGGTCATCGAGCCGGCGCGGAATCGGTGCGCGCAGCGGTGGACACAGCGGCGCGATTGCATATTGCTTACCTGACGCTCTACGCTTTTTCGACGGAGAACTGGAAACGCCCGAAACTGGAAGTGCAGGCCTTGATGGCGCTGTTGAAAGAGTTTTTACGCAAAGAGATTCGCACCTTGCAGGACAACAATATACGCTTTCAAACTATTGGTCGCGAACAAGACCTTGATGCCTCGGTGCGCCGCGAAATTGAGCAGGCACGCCGCGACACCGAAACCAATACCGGCACGGTGTTGAGCGTGGCGCTCAATTACAGCGGACGTGCGGACATTCTGGATGCCATCAAGAGCATTGTCACCGAAGCAGCGCATCATCACCAAGACCCCGCACAAATCAGCGAAGCCGATTTGGCACGCCATCTTTATACACGCGGCTTGCCCGATCCGGATTTGTTGATTCGCACGAGCGGCGAAATGCGTGTATCGAATTTTCTGTTGTGGCAGATCGCCTACAGCGAAATTTATGTGACTGAAACCTTGTGGCCGGATTTTCGCCGCGCCGATTTTTTCGCGGCGGTTCTCGAATTTCAAAGACGCGAACGCCGTTACGGCGATGTCAAAACGCCGGAGAAAAATTCGCTCTTCGTGGCCAACCTGAAATAGCCGAAACAAGAGCGGCAAGCGCGAGCCTTTGCCGATTCGTGTGTGCTGTTCAACCTCAATCTATGAAACGAATCCTCACCGCCCTAGTCGTGCTGCCGATTTTGCTCTACACGGTGTGGAGCAGCATCCCTTATTTCTTCGCCGCGCTTGCCGCCATCGCCATCGTCATCGCCATCAGCGAATTTTACAACTTGGCGGCAAAAGTCGGTTGTCAGACGCATAATTTTTTAGGCTACCTCGCAGGGCTTGCCCTCGTCGCCGGTTTTGTTTTTGGCAAAGTTGAATGGCTTGCGGCAGTGCTGACGGCGCTGGTTATGCTGTCACTGGCTTGCGCTTTGATGAAACCTGATGACCTGAAAAATGCGTTGGTGTCGGTTGCGGCTACGCTGTTCGGTGTGGCTTACGTGGCGTTGCTGGCGGGATTTTTAGTCCGTGTGCGGATGATTCCAGACACCGCGCAGACTACCCAGCTTGCAGCGAAATTGCTGACCATGTTTTTTGCGATGGTTGTTTTTACAGACACCGGCGCATATTACACAGGGCGTTCGTTAGGCAAAAACAAACTCGCGCCGCGCATCAGTCCGGGCAAGACTATTGAAGGTTTCGTTGGCGGATTGATTGCGGCAATCGCAGCGGGTCCTTTGTGCCGATGGGCATTTTTTCACGAAATGAATTTGCTGCACTCGTTACTGCTTGGAGCCTTGATTGGTCTGGTTGGTCCGGTCGGTGATTTAGCGGAGTCTATGCTCAAGCGCGGTTCTGAAGTGAAAGATTCGGGGACGCTTTTGCCGGGACATGGCGGGATGCTGGATCGCGTTGACAGCATACTGTTTTGCGCGCCGTTGCTCTATTTTTATTGGCGCTGGTTTGGCGAATACTTTTGATGTGAGTCGGCTGGCAATTTTTTTATCAGTATTGTTCGGATTAGAGCGCTTTGCACCTGAATGTACGGGCGACCACCGCAGGGTCGCCCGTACAAGCAGAAACTGATCTAGTGTTCTTGCAAAGGTTCTTGCGGCTGTGCCGCTTTGATGTGGGGATAGGCGCTGCCTTTCCGAGAAGTCTGTATTAAATATTCTGCGGCTGCGCCGCCCTCTTTTAGCGAATGAGCGAATGAATGAATCAGCAAAGAAAGCGTCGCGTAAACTCTCGCCGTTGAAGCTTTTTTTCATCCTTGCCGTTTTGCTCGGCGGCATCTATTTCGCGCAGCGTTCAGGCGCAAATCCACAGCAATACAAAAATGATTTCAATGTCTATTACTTTGCCGCGCAAGAGATGGTTGCGGGGCGAACCCCTTACGACAACTCTTTAGGCGCGTGGACGCCTTATCTTTATCCGCCCTTATTAGCCGAATTGCTTGTGCCACTTGCGGCATTGCCTTTGCCCTTTGCCGCATATAGTTGGTTTTTGATTAGCGCGTTTTCTTTGTTGGCGGCTTTGCGAATGTCTGCACGGCTGGTAGTTCGAGATGAACAAGAATTCGTAGTACCGCCTTCAGGCGGAAGTTTCATCAAGGAAAAATCCCAAGAGTTTGGAGTACCGCCTTCAGGCGGAAGTTTCTTCAAAGGAAGCTTCCGCCTGAAGGCGGTACTCCAAACCCTTACGTTGATTATTTTATTGCGCTTCGTTTTAGATAACTTCGATTATGGGCAAGTGAATATCTTGGTTGCTGCGTTGGCGTTGGCACATCTCTATTTTTACTCGAAGGATAAAAAAATCCTCTCGGCTATTGCCTTGGTTTTAGCAGTATCAATCAAAATCACGCCGCTGGTTTTCCTGCTCTATCACCTTGCCAAAGGCAGAGTAAAATTTGCGGCTGCCTGTGTTGCATTGTTGGTTGTGGTAACGGCTTTGAGCTTTGCGCCGTTCGGTTCTCGCGCTCCCGCAGCGTTCCGTACTTTTGTCAATCGCACGATTAACAACGAGCAAGGCTTCAATCTCGCTTATCACGGCAATCAATCTTTACGCGCTGCGATTGAACGCATCAAAGGCAACACTGAAGCGACCGATCCGGCAAGCACCACGACCATGATTATCGGCTTGGCTTTTCTGGCACTGGCGTTTTTTGCGGCATTCAAAGCCAAAAAACAGATAGCTGCGGCGGCGCTGTTCTTCTGCTTGTCGGCGCTGCTTTCGCCGCTCAGTTGGAAGCAACATTTCGTGATCTTGATTTTGCCCATAGCGTTTTTAATTAGCCAAGTCTTGCGCCAACCTACATCACGAGTGAAAAAGTTTTCTCTGGCGACATTGGCAATAACTTTCGCGTTGTTTAATCTCACCAGCCCGAAATTGATAGGTCTTGCTGCCGCCGAATGGTGCGATGGGCATTCGTTAGTTTTTATCGGCGCAGTGCTGATTTTTCTGGCAATTGTCGCAAGCTCTTTGCTGCCCTCTCGCAGCGATTGCCAACTCTAAGGCTTTTGATTGCTCTTCGCGATTTCACCACGCGACTTTCCTCATCGTCGAGAACTCTAATGACCCCACAGAAGTTTCAAGCATAGCTTTCGTACAGCCACGCCGACTGGCAAGCCTTAGAGTGTTTTGTTAGTCTCAACGCTGATTATGAGTTCAAAAGAACGAAGCGAAAAAACCGCGCAAACTACTTCAGGCATTGAAATGAAAGTCGCCTTCGGTCCCGAAGACGCGGCGATTGATTATCAACAAGACTTGGCAAACCCCGGGCAGTTTCCCTTCACTCGCGGACCTTACCCGACCATGTACCGCAGCAAGCTGTGGACGATGCGCCAGTACGCGGGCTTTGCTACGGCAGCCGAATCGAATGCGCGCTATCGCTATCTGCTGTCGCAAGGACAGACGGGTTTGTCCGTAGCCTTCGATTTACCTACGCAGATGGGCTACGACTCTGACCACGCAATGGCGCAAGGCGAAGTCGGCAAAGTCGGCGTGGCAATTGATACCCTAGAAGATATGGAAACCTTATTCGAGCAAATCCCGCTTGATAAAGTTTCGACTTCGATGACCATCAATTCGACGGCGGCGATTCTGCTTGCTATGTACATTGCCGTAGCCAAGAAACAAAATGTCTCGCCCGCCAAAATTTCCGGCACGATTCAAAACGACATTCTTAAAGAGTACATCGCACGCGGCACCTATATTTATCCGCCGCACCCATCGCTTAGAATCGTCACGGATATTTTCGCTTATTGCGCCAAAGAGGTTCCCAAATGGAACACCATTTCGATCTCCGGTTATCACATACGCGAAGCCGGTTCGACTGCCGCGCAAGAGGTAGCATTTACTTTGGCGGATGCGATTTGCTACGTGCAAGCGGCGGTTGATGCAGGCCTCGGCGTTGATGATTTCGCGCCGCGCATCGCTTTCTTTTTCAACTCGCACAATCAATTTTTAGAAGAGGTGGCAAAGTTTCGCGCGGCGCGGCGTTTGTGGGCAAAGATTATGCGCGATAGGTTCGGCGCAAAAGATGCGCGTTCGCAGGCCTTGCGTTTTCACGCGCAGACCGCAGGCTCAACGCTGACAGCGCAGCAAGCGGAACTCAACATCATACGCACCACCATTCAAGCTCTAGCAGCGGTCTTAGGTGGGGCGCAATCGCTGCACACCAATTCGATGGACGAAGCTCTGGGTTTGCCTACGGAACACGCGGCAAGAATCGCGCTTCGCACACAGCAGGTGATTGGTTACGAATCCGGCGTAGCGGATACGGCGGACGCCCTTGCCGGTTCATACACGATAGAACATTTGACCAACGAAATAGAGAGACTGGCGATGGAGTACATCCAAAAGATTGACGATTTGGGTGGAATGTTAATGGCGATAGAGAAAGGTTTTGTGCAACGCGAAATCGAACGCGCTTCCTATACTTACCAACTGGCGGTTGAAGCTAACGAGCAAATCGTGGTTGGCGTCAATCGCTTCACGATGGATGAAGAAGTGCGAATGCCTGTGCTGCGCCTTGATGAAAAATTAGAGCGCGAACAAGTCGCAAGAGTGCAAGCCGTGCGTGAGCGCCGCGATGCAAAAGCCGTCGAAGCCGCTTTGCATCAAATCGCGCAGGCTGCGCGAATGAATGACAACCTGATGCCGCGCATCCTCACCGCCGTTGAAGCGTATGCGACGCTGGGCGAAATTTCCGATAGCTTGCGAAACGTCTTCGGCGAATATGTCGCGGCAGAGTAAAATAGGTTGATGTTTTGGCGGTGAAGTTATGAGCCAACAATTGATCGAAGCGACTCCCGACAAACTCAGCAGCACTCCGGTCTTCTTTGGAACTGCTGTGCCGATTCAAAATTTATTCGATTGTTTAGAGCAGTTTTCATATGGGGGTACGGAACGCGCTATCGTTGAGCGGCGGTCGAAGACCTTCGCACGGTCGAAGACCGCTGCTCAACGGATTTGAGGTTTCCGTAATCTCAAACAAAAATCGCTCTACAAAGATGCGCGGAACGCCGCCAGCGGTTGATTGATTCTGACCGAAAGGGTGAAAGCGAGAGGCTGAGAAATCCTTAAATAAAACTATTGAACTACGCAATGGGGTAACTTATGATAAGCCTGTTTGAAGCAATGCTCCTTCGATGATTACTACTTTGCCTGGCATTCCCCATAAACGAGCTTGGTGAGTTGTTTCAATAATTAAATAGTCAGCAGCGTAGGTGTAAGACCATGAACTCTATTCGCTCGATCTCCAAAGCGACTAGCAGACCTTTGAAACCAATAGTAGTTTTATTGGTGGCTCTTCCTTTTCTCCTATTGCTCAACACTCTGATCACCGGAAATACAAAGGCTAGCATCGCCGTTTCACGCAACCGAAATTCTCAACCTGTATCCACCTCCTCACCACCGCCATCAGAAAAACCCAATCCTACAGCGGTGAAAAAGACTGCCGCCAAAACCTCGGCTCTCAACAAACAGATCAGTCCAGCGGCTTCCAGCGGCACCAACGGATTGTTTATGATTGCCGGTAGCGGCTCTTCTACAGCCTTTGGCGACTACGTTTCCGACGCCGCCGGACTCGATACTTATTATCGCTATTTTATTGAAGTGCCAGCCGGACAGAGCCACTTGGTGGTGGAGTTATTCGACGCGGATATTGGTTTAGGCGGCACCTCGGAAGCTGCTGCCGGACGCGACCGCGACCGTGGCGGTTTCGATACCTCAGCGCAGTACACCTTGATTGACCCTAACGGCAATGCGCGACCTACGCAATTCACCATAGGAGATGCGACGCAACCGGCGGGAGCCGATAATGCCTGGTTGACATTTTTCGATTCCACCGGCGACACGGTGCGCGATAACTTCAGCGCCAACGCCTATACCAATAATGATGGCACCCTAAACTGGGCGACCAATTGGACGGAGACCAATGATGATAACAGCGCTACCGGCGGGCTGATGCGCGTGACAGGCGGAGAGTTACGCATTCGCGATGATGGCAATGCCAGTCCTTCCACGATTGAACGCGAAGCCAACCTTGCCAATTTCTCAAGCGCCACTCTGACCTTTAACTTTCGCACCACCGGGACGAGCGCTACGGATCAGATGCGCGTGCAGGTGTCGGCCAACGGCGGCGGCAGTTGGACAACGCTGGAGACCTTTACCGGCACTTTTGCCGCCACCTCGCGTTCGTATAACATCAGCGCTTACCAGGCCACCAACACCCGCATACGCTTTATCGAAGTGACGGGCTATTCGGGAACCAAATCCTTTTTTGTGGACAACGTGCAGATCAAAGACAGCACCGTTGAGGCGGGGCATTGGGAACTGCGAATTGATGAATCTTCAAGCGTGACGGTTGGCGATGATATTAATGCTGTTGGGGTGCGCGCTCACGATGGCACGGCGGGAGCGGGCGGCACCGAATTGAATGTCTATGTGGAGTCGCTGATGGAGATCGGCGTCAATCCTCCGACCAGCGGCACCAACTCTCGTAGCTATACCTTCTATCCGTATATCTCCTCCGGCTGCTCTTGCGCGAAAAATGATTTCGATTACGACAGCAACAGCGGCACGGTCGGCTCGATGAGCTTTACCAGCCGTTCCAGTGCTTTCACTCAGAACTACGCTTCGTCCTCGCTGTCTGCCAACAATGCCTGGCGGCGCGACAGCTTTACGGGCTATACGACAGATGCTTCTTCTACCGATTACGGCATATGGAGTTCCAGCATATCAATTTCCAGTTATCTGGTCAGCGGCACGCCCAACGGCAACTATGCCACTGTGTACATGAGCAATTATCAATCGGCAGCCAATCCGCCGACCGCTAATCCCAACGCCAATTCGTTTCGCATCTATTTGCCGAACGACAGCGGCAGCGCTCCGGTCAAGCCGTATATGACGCAGACCTTCACCACGGTTTCCGGTCCTAACCCGCCCCAGGTTGGTCAGCCAACGCGCTACGAAATCACCGTCGCGGTGGTCAATCCGGCAGCGCAGGCCATCACCTTTTCGACGCCCTCGGATATCGTCACCGCCAATGTTCCGGGCAGCGGCGCAGTCTATGCGGGCAGCGCCACCGTCAGTCAAGGCAGCGTAGTTTCACAACCTGCAGTCGGCGGAACCGGCAACCTTACCTGGAACCCCGGCAGCGTCGCCGCCAGTGCTACCGTCACCCTCAAGTACAGAGTGGATGTGACGCCGACTTCTACAGGGCAACGCATTCCGCTGGTCGGCACGGTCGCTTCGGGCAACGGCACACGCGGGCAATGGCTCGATGAAACCGGCAAGGCCGCGCAGTCGCGTGCGACCTATCTATTCGGGCCGCTCTGTGAAATTGCCGTCACTCAACAAGCGCCTACGGCGGTTGACCTCGTGGAGTTTTCGGCAACTCAAGATGGCGAAGGCGTGTTGCTGCAATGGCAGACCGGCTTCGAAGCCGATAATTTAGGCTTTCATCTGTACCGCGATGAAGGCGGCAACCGCACCCCTGTCAATGCTCAACTCATCGCTGGTTCGGCGCTCACCACCGGCATACACTCGGTTTTGCAATCCGGCGAACGCTATGTCTGGCGCGATCACACGCCCTCCAAAGATGCCAGCTACTGGCTTGAAGATATAGACCTCAACGGCGCTTCAACATGGCACGGGCCGTTTGGCGTCACGCCAAACGCTACGGCGGCGACTCTGCTGCAAAACAATTCGGCAGAATTAATTCATCAAGGCGAGAATCAGGATTCTCCGGCGGCGGCTTCCAGAGTGGTCGAAGCAACCGCGCCATTGCCGCGCCCCGCGCGCCCCACCAAGATCGTTGCCGCCGCTGTGCCGCCGACTTCTACGCAAGCGGCTGTCAAACTTTTCGTCACCCATGAAGGCTGGTACAGGGTGACGCAAGCGGAACTGGTAAAAGCCGGATTCAGTGCCAATGTCGAGACCGCTCTTCTACAACTTTATGTGGATGGGCAGGAGCAGCCCATATGGATTTCGACCAATAAAGACGGGCGCTCTGATGATTCTTTGGCAATCGAATTTTACGGCATGGGGGTGAATACGACGACCTCGCCAAGCCGCGTGTACTGGCTGGTGGTTGGCTCGCGTCCCGGCAAACGGTTGCCACAAACGAAGGTTGAAGCGAAACCGGTGGCCTTGACCAGTTTCAGCACCACGGTCGAGCGCCGCGACCGCACCATCTATTTTTCCTCTTTACGCAATGGCGACGTGGAAAACTTTTTTGGCGCGGTCATCGCTGCCAAACCTGTCGTGCAGGAATTGCAATTGCCTCATGTAGATTTGACCGCTTCACGGCCAGCGGAATTGACCGTTGCGCTGCAAGGCGTGACTCTGGTTTCGCATCGCGTCGCCGTGCAGTTGAATGGTCAAGTGGTCGGCGAGGTGTTGATTGACAGGCAGAAAGCGGCAAGCCAAAAATTCTCCGTGCCGCATTCGTGGCTGCGCGAAGGCAGCAATCAAGTGCAATTGGTCGCAGTGAATTCGGCCAACGATATTAATCTGGTGGACAGTCTGCGCCTGACTTATCAACATACTTTCAACGCCGATGACGATGCCTTGAAATTGACGGTCAATGGCAAAGCGAGTATCACCATAGATGGCTTTACGTCTGCTGCCATTCGCGTCCTTGATGTCACCGACGCCAACAACGTGAAAGAATTGCAAGGCAAGGTTGAGGAGACCAAACAGGGTTTTGCGATTTCGCTGATTCCCGGCGACGCTGGGCCACGCAACTTGCTCGCCTTGACCGACCGCAAAATGCAGACGGTGGCGGCAATCAAAGCGGAGGTCGCCTCGAATTGGCGCACGACCAATCAGGCCGCCGATTTTGTCATCATCACCTGTAGAGACTTTTTCCCGGCGCTTGAAGTTTTCACGAAGGTGCGCCAGAGCCAAGGCTATCGGGTCGCCTTGATTGATGTCGAAGACCTCTATGATGAATTCGCTTACGGGCAGAAGACGCCGCAAGCCATCAAAGATTTTTTGCTCTTTGCCAGAGCCAATTGGCAGAGCGCGCCGAAATTCCTGCTGCTGGCGGGAGACGCCAGTTATGACCCGAAGAATTATCTGGGCGCAGGCAACTTCGATTTCGTGCCGACGAAATTATGGGATTCGGCCACTATGGAGACGGCTACGGATGACTGGTTCGCCGATTTCAACAATGACGGCATCAGCGATTTGCCAGTCGGACGTTTGCCAATTCGCAGCTTGACCGAAGCGAATTTGCTGGTGAACAAAATCATCAACTATGGTTCGCAGGATGCTGCCAGTTCCGCCTTGCTGGTCAGTGATGCCAATGACGGTTTCAATTTCGAGCAAAGCTCGACGCGACTGCGCCAACTGCTGCCTGTGGAGATGTCGGTGCAGGAGATTGATCGCGGTCAGATGGATACCCGTACCGCGAAGCAGCTATTGCTGGAGGGCTTTTCGCAAGGGCAGCGCTTAATCAATTACGCCGGACATGGCTCGGTGAATTTATGGCGCGGCAATTTGTTGACCGCCGCAGAGGCGCGCGCCTTGACCAATGGCGGACGCTTGCCGGTGCTGGTTTCGATGAGTTGTTTGAACGGCTATTTTCAAGACCCTGTGTTGGAATCGCTCGGCGAAAGTTTATTGAAAGCCGAACAGGGCGGAGCCGTAGCGGTGTGGGCGTCGTCGGCAACCACCAGCCCAGAAGCACAGGCGCAAATGAATCAGCAGTTCTTCCGCAATGTTTTTGTGACCCGCACCATAGGCGAAGCCATTAGCCGCGCCAAACAATCTATCCGCGACGAAGATGTACGTCGCTCGTGGATTTATCTGGGCGACCCGACGATGGTGCTGCGTTGAGAAGGAGGAAATAGTGGTCGCGGCTTAACCAAGAGAGCGGTTTCATAGTTCCGCCTACAGGCCATTGGCATGAAGGTGTGACTACGAAACTTTTTTCTTGCTCACCCGGTTGAACCACTAAGTAGGTTTGCGTATATCTTTTGAAAAAGATTTATTAAAAAGCCTGAAAAATAAGGGTTTTCTGTGATTATTTTTCAAAAAACTTTTGCCTACCTACTTAGCCCAAAAATTTGATTGCGTAAAGCCACGAGACTTGCGACTTCGCAAGTTGATTGGAACGCCGATAGCGCTAGTGAAACGGTGGCAGGCAATTGGGAGTTAGCCTGCGCTGCTTCACGGGCGTTATCAGCGTTCTTTTTTTTCGCGCCGCACCGTCACAACAGCGGAAACCCGCCCACGAAAATCGTGCCTACGGTTCGCATGAAAAGGACTGATGTACTATTCTTAGTCGGAATCGTTGGCGGTGGAATCAACCAGTAAACGACATCTGCGGAGCGCCGCACACATCACGATTCGAGATGATTTTCTCATGGACAACATTTTAGAAATCAAAGGTCTCAGCACCTATTTTCACACTCGCGCAGGGGTGGTCAAAGCCGTTGATGATGTCAGCTTTGCCATCGAGCGCGGCTCGACCGTGGCGCTGGTCGGCGAATCGGGAAGCGGCAAATCGGTCACCAGTCTTTCGGTGATGCGCTTGGTGCAGCCGCCTGGCGAAATCGTCGCTGGCGAAATTCTCTTCAATGGCAAAGACCTGGTGAAAGCCAGCGAGGCAGCGATGCGGCGCTTACGCGGCGCGGCCATCGCCATGATTTTTCAAGACCCTATGACTTCGCTCAATCCGGTTTACACCGTCGGCGACCAGATCGCCGAAGCCATACGCCAGCACGAAAAGTTGCCGAAATCAGCGGCGTGGACAAAGGCCATAGCAATGATGCAGCGCGTCAAAATCCCGGACGCCGAACGCCGGGCGAAAGACTATCCGCATCAACTGTCGGGCGGTATGCGCCAGAGAGTGATGATTGCTATGGCGTTGTCGTGCAACCCGGAATTGTTGATTGCCGATGAGCCGACGACGGCGCTCGACGTGACGATTCAGGCGGAGATACTGGAACTGCTGCGCGCTTTGAAAGATGATTTCGAGTTGTCCATGCTGTTGATTACGCATGATTTGGGCGTCGTTGCCGAAACCGCCGACCGTGTAGAAGTGATGTACGCCGGGCGCATCATCGAAGACGCGCCGGTGCGCGACCTCTTTCACCAACCGCAGCATCCGTACACCGAGGGCTTGTTGCGCTCGGTGCCAAAGTTGCGCGAAGTGGGCTTGAAGCGCCGCCGCCTAGACACCATAGAAGGCACTGTGCCGAATCTGTTGGCGTTGCCAGACGGTTGCAAATTCGCGCCGCGTTGCGCCTATAAAATTGCCGATTGCACCACCGGCGAGATTCCCTTAATCAGCATTCGCGCCGACCGTCGCGCCCGTTGCATTCGTTACGATGCCGTTGGCGATGAAGCGGCCAGAACCCAAACTCGTAAACAACAAGCTTGAAGCGAAAGAACTCATGATGCAAGACTCCACACCGCGTATGCCGGAAGTGCTTATTGAAGTGAAAAATTTGAAGAAGTATTTTCCTGCCGGTGACGGCTGGTTCGGCAAAGGCATGGATGTCGTCAAGGCGGTTGACGATGTGAGTTTTACCATTCGCCAAGGCGAAACCTTTGGCTTGGTGGGCGAATCGGGTTGCGGCAAATCCACCACCGGACGTTGCATCTTGCGTTTGCTTGAGCCGACCGCTGGCGCAGTGAATTTCGCTGGCCAGGATTTGTTGTCAGTAGATTCTGCCAACCTGCGTCGGCTACGGCGCGATATGCAGATCATCTTTCAAGACCCTTATTCAGCGCTCAATCCGCGTATGCGCGTCGGGCAGATCATCGAAGAGCCTTTGACGATTCATCGCCTCGGCGCAAAGGCGGAACGCCGCGACCGCGTAGCAGAATTATTAAAACTTGTAGGGCTTGATCCATCGCACGCCGAACGCTACCCGCATGAATTTTCCGGCGGCCAACGCCAACGCATAGGCATTGCCCGTGCGCTGGCCTTGAATCCTAAGTTCATCGTGTGTGATGAGCCGGTGTCGGCGCTCGATGTTTCGGTGCAGGCTCAAGTAGTCAATCTGCTACAGGATTTGCAGGAGCAATTGCACCTGACCTATTTGTTCATCTCGCATGGGCTGTCGGTGGTCGAACACATTTCGACGCGAGTCGGCATTATGTATCTGGGCAAATTGGTAGAGGTCGCTACGAGTGAAGAGATTTTTCGTAACCCTTTGCATCCCTACACGCGAGCCTTGTTGTCGGCGATACCAAAGCCGGAACCGGATGAGAAAAGAAATCGTTTGAAACTTACGGGCGAGATTCCGACGCCCATCAATCCGCCCTCCGGCTGTCGTTTTCGCACCCGCTGCGCGATGGCGGAAGGGCGCTGTGCGGAAGTAGAACAGCAGTTAGTCGAAGTCAGCCCTGATCATTTCGTTGCCTGCATGGTGGTCGCGCCCTGATTACCGATTGTGGATTGCGGAATGTCATAGAGTTCTTGCGCTGGAGGCGCAGAGGATATTAGCCCGTGGCGCAGCCACTGGCTAATGAAGGTGCAGTAGCCTTCGCGCTCTGAAGGAGCGCAGGAGATTGCGGCAACCCCTCTCCTGCGCTCCTTCAGAGCGCGAAGAGGTTACCCAACGAGATTCCAGTGCCTGTAGCACTGGCTAATATCCTGAACCCCTGCAGGGCAAAAATGATGGGTGGCTACGAAAACCTCACACGCCTGTACGGAAAGGTACAGGCCAGCCGAAGAATTGAGAAAAGAGAGGAAGACTATGGAACAACCGGAAGATCAAAATGACAACTCCGCGCCGCTTTACAGCGCGCCTCCCGTTCATCCGCCAGAAGCGCCAGAAGAGCCTGCACGAATGCGTTGGTTTCAGCGCTTCTTTGGCGTATTAATCTCACCCGGTGAAACCTTCGCCGACGTGAATCGCAAGCCGACCATCATTGCCCCGATACTCATAGCCATAGCCATTGCCATTATCGGGGCAAGCTTTTTTAGCTGGCGCGTGAAACCCGATTGGGAACGCTTTGTGCGTGAAGGCATCAAGAAGCAGGAAGCAAAATCTGGGCAAACTTTTCCCCCCGAACAGGTTGAAGCGCAAGTCAAAGGTACTGTGTTTGTGGGGAAAATATTTCCTGTGATTGCGGCGATTATTACGCCAATTGGCTACGTCATACTCGCGGGTGTTTATGCGCTGGGCATGATGCTGATCCAGGCCAAGGCTACGTTTAAGAAAATTCTTTCCGTAGTCGCGTGGAGCAATTGCGCTGTCTCTGTGGTCGGGACCGTTGTGTTGGCGGCCTCGTTGATGGCGCGTGACCGCGAGAGTTTGAATCAGATAAATCCTATGCAACCGGGCAGCATCACGGCAACCAATCTGTCTTTGCTGTTGCCAGAAGGCTCTTCCGCCGCCATCACAGCGCTGGCTTCTTCCTTTGATCTATTCACCATTTGGGTGTTGATCGTCTTGTCTATAGGGCTGGCAGCAATTGCCGGATCGCGCAAAATTAAAACCGGAAAAACCGCCACGCTGGTTTTCGGCATATGGTTCCTCTGGATATTGATTGGCGCAGGTTTGGCTTCTTTTAGAAGCTGAAGCATCATTGTGCGTAGGAGCTTGGCATTCAAGCTCCTACGCCTTGATTATTCATAGCGCAAGGCTTCTATCGGATCAAGGCGTGCCGCTTTCATGGCTGGCCACATCCCGAAAAACAGGCCAACCGAACACGACACTACAAAGCCTGTGATGATCGCCCACAACGGAATGCTCGTCGGCAAGGTCGGCGCGAGCAACTTCAAACCCAGACTGATTAACCAGCCAACAAAGATGCCGATCAAGCCTCCCAAGCCCGTCAAGGTTACGGCTTCAGTTAAAAATTGCCAGATAATATCGGCCTTTTTCGCGCCTATTGCGCGTCGCACGCCGATCTCTTTGGTGCGCTCGGTGACGCTCACGAGCATGATGTTCATTACGCCTATGCCGCCCACCAATAACCCCGCGCCCGACAACGGCACAACGATAATGGAAGCGCTGAAGGCGATTTGGTTGAGAATTTCGAAAATGCCTTCCGGTGTGGTCAAACCGAAATTGTTCGACTTGCTGGCGGGAACGCTGCGTCTGCGCCGCATCAACTCGGTGACTTCATCGGTCATCGCGCCGAATTGTTTGGGTTTGGCTTTGACGGTGATGGTGATGTCTTCGATTTCCGGGTGCGCGGCTTTGAGGGTTTCAAACGGCACAATCAATTCGCGGTCTTCCACGGCGTCACCGCCAAAGAGTCCACCCGGCGCTTTTTCCATCACCCCGATGACGCGATACATCTTGCCTTCGACTTCAATCTCGCGGTCAATCGGGTCAAGCCCACCGTACAAGGTTTCGGCCACGCTTGCGCCGATGACCGCAACTTGAGCGTGATGCTGTTCTTCAACCGGCGTGAAAAATCTGCCGTATTGAATATAGACATTGCGTATCTTGTCGTAGTTGCTCCACACCCCTATGACTAGCGGACGATTGGCTTCCGTGCCTTTATATTTCACCATAGGCGATGACCCGAAAGGCGCATAAGAACCGACTACCATTTGCGGCGTCGCGCCTTCCACGGCTGGCAATTCCGCCACCGCTACGGCATCGTCAAAGGTGATGTCCTTTCGCATACGCTCTTCCTGCGAAGGTCTGCCGCGCATCCCTATGGAATCCATCTTGGAGATAAACACCAGGTCGGGGCCGAAGCGTTCGGTCTGGTCTATGACGAATTGCCGCAAGCCGGTCAAAAACGATGAAATGGCAATCACCGTCATCACGCCGCCAATCACGCCTGTCATGGTCAACGCCGAACGCACCTTGTGCGTCCGCAGCGTGTCGAACGCCATTAAAATATTTTCACCGATTTCCTGTAAGTGCATAAACTCGCCTTTGGTCGGTAGTCCGGCGTCGAAAGAGCCGAACTGATTTTTGAAATTCAACCACTTTGATAAGCCAGCCAAACATTGGAGTCCGACACCGGACACCCGACTCCAGACTCCAGACTTTCAGTCCGCTCGCAGCGCCACGATGGGGTCGAGGCGTGCGGCGCGGTTCGCCGGATAGATGCCGAAAAATAACCCTGTGAGCGTTGAAACCAAGATAGCGACGACGGGGGCGTAAACCGGAATGGCTACGGGAATCGGTGCGATTCGTCCCACCACCGTCATGACGATAAGGGCCAGCAGCAAACCGAAAATTCCACCCATCAAAGAAAGCATCGCCGATTCCACCAGAAATTGCACCAGGATGTCGCGTCGGGTTGCGCCCAATGATTTGCGTATGCCGATCTCGCGTGTGCGTTCGGTGACTGTTGCCAGCATGATGTTCATAATCACGATGCCGCCGATGACCAGAGAAATGCCGACCACCGGAAACGCTACGGAGGCGACGGTCTTGGTAATCGTCCCCAAAGTTTGTTCGGTGGTTTCGTCAGAGGTGAAAGCGAAATCGTCTTCCTGATTGTAGTCGCGTTTGTGACGGGTTCGCAGCACCAACCGCACTTGGTCTTGCGCGCTTTCCAGCGGCACTCCTTCACGCGCACGTATGACCAACGTCAACGAACGCCGATTGCCAAAAACTTTCAGGTAGGTGGACATCGGTATGTGTATGAAGTTGTCCTGCGAAAATCCCAGCACCGTTCCCAACGCTTTGGCTACGCCGATGACGGTGTATTCATCCTTGCCAATCTTGATGGTCTTTCCCAGAGGGTCTTCATTGGGGAAAAGTTTGGTGGCGACCTCTGCGCCGATATAGGCCACATAGCGGCGGCTCTCTTCATCGGCATCGGAAATATAACGACCTTGCGCGACTTCGACGTTAGATAAATAAATCATGTTCGGCGTAACGCCTTGAGTGCCGACGCCATCAACGGCGGTGTTGCCGTATTTGACCGACCGCGAACTACCATCCTGCGCGCCGATCTGTGTGGCCAGCGAGACTTGGTCGCGCAAGGCATACAGGTCTTCCATTTTCAAATCGGGATTCTTGCGAAAGGCTTCCTGAAATTTTTGAAAGTCGCCAAAAGTCAGACTGGCTTTTTGAACGCGGAAGACGCCTGTGCCAAGCGTGGCGATTTTTTCTTTGATATAAACATTCGCGCCTTCAATGACGGTGGCAACGGCAGTGACTACAAAGACGCCTATGATGACGCCGAGCAAGGTTAAAAAAGCGCGCAGCTTATGCGACAGAATCGAGGAGATGGCGATAGCGGCTGCTTCGATAAATTTATTCATGACAATTTCGATGAATCGGTTTCCAAGCCCGCGAAACGCAAAGCGGATTATAACAAAGGAAGGGATATGCAACCTAATCACAGGCGGCAAATTTTTTTTATGCTCTAGCGACCAACCACGTATTGTAGAAGTACGCCAGTGAAGTTTGGCTCGCAAAAATGGTGCGCCGTTGAAGGCCAAGGCCCGTAAGCCGTAGGCCGACGCTTCCCAACTTGCTGCCGTCGTCTTGACTAGACCAAGCGTCGTGCTTTGATGATGACTGTGCTTGTGCTAGATTTTCGAGCAAGGATGCCGAGCCAATTACCCACAATCGGAAGCTGGTTTCGCGCTTTGCTGGCGCTCGTTGTGACGCTGGATTTACCGCTTGCGAACGCCGTTGGTGATCGAGCGGTCAGCGACGCCATTTTGATAAGGGTTTGGCAGTAGGTCAACTGCCGCTTGAAGGAGTGAAAAATATGAAGACGTTGTTATTGTTACGTCACGCGAAATCGGATTGGGCTGATATGCGGCAGCGCGATATTGAACGCCCGTTGGCAAAACGTGGATTGCGCGATGCGCCGCGCATGGGCGCGGCGTTGAAACAACAGGGCATCGCGCCGCAGTTGGTTTTGTGTTCGCCAGCGACTCGCGCCCGTGAGACGATGGAGTTGTTTACTACCGCCGCAGAGCTTGAGGCCGTAGTTGAGTTCGAGCCAACCATCTACGAAGCTTCGGCGGCAGAGTTGCTCAAGTTGGTGCGCCATATCAAGGCGGACTATGAGGTGGTGTTGCTGGTCGGTCACAATCCGGGCTTTGAAAATCTGTTGTCGCGCTTGATTGGCGCGGAACGCCAGATGCCGACAGCGGCGCTCGCCTGCATAGAGTTTGCCATAGACCAATGGCAAGATGTGGAAGATGGCAAAGGCAAGTTGCTATGGTTTTTGATTCCGAAAATGTTGGAGAGTTGAACGCCGTGCGGTGATTTGCACAACCCCTACAGCATTTTGTTGAGGTCGCCGAAGGAAGATCATCGGTAAACATTCTCCACCAAAAATACCTGGCTTTTATCTCTTCCTGACTTGAAGGAACCCCTGAAATATGGCACTCTTGCGTGGCGTTATTGCAGCACCACATAACTGCACTGCCCGATATACCAGCACCAAAAAGGAAAAAAATATAAGAACATGAAAATATTTGATCGCCCCCTTCGCCTGAAAACGGTCTCCTTTGCCATCCTCGCTATGGTGTTTCTCAGCAGCTTCAGCGCCCGTTCACTGGCCTATGCGCCGGGCAACACGTTGGTCTTCTCGAATGTCGAGAAGCACGTTCTAGTCCAAGTCGAAATTCATGGACAGATTGACGGTCATACGATGGAATCGGTAGCGCAGTTGGTGGCCGACTGGTTGGAAGCCGCGCATTTCGTTGTTTCGCATACCGATGGCGCGGGTTATCTGCACCTCCATGTGAAATTGGAACTAAGCGACAACCATCATTTTCTGGTTCATTCGGATTGCGCCGATTGGCACGAAGACCGTGAAGCGGCAGTGGTAGATGCGATTGATGAAATCCTCCATCATATGGTCAGCGATTTCATTGATAAATATTCGCGTTGAGACAATTACTGGATGTCAACTGGTTGACATCTGTGGCAACGATGATTGCTGCATCATGACAGATTGAAAACCGTTCGCCCCCGCTGTCGGTCTGTTGCAGAACCTTAAACCTCTCTGAAGTTCTGATGCGGCTTGCATCCGGCTTTAGAACTAAATCGAAATGGAGAATGACCTCTAATGAAAAACTTAATCTGGCTGGTAATCCTCACCGCTGCTGCCATCTTTGCTGGCGCTTGCGGAAAAAAAGCAGAGCCGGCGAAACCGGCAAACAGCAATACCACAGCGACCGCGAAACCTGCCGAAACCAAACCGGCGGAAACCAAACCCGCCGAAACCAAGAGCGATGTGAAACCGGCAGCCACGGCAGCCGATGGCGACAACATCTTTACCCATGCCGAAGCCGGTATTCAGTTTGAAGTGCCGAAAGACTGGAAGGTGGAAAAAGACGCTGAAGTGTTGACCGCTACCGCCGCCGATAGTTCTATCAGCATCTCGTTCTGGGTTCCCAAAGAAAGCACCGTGGATGAGGCGTTGAATGCGCTGGATGCCGAGCTTGCCAAAAGCTTCAAAGACATCAAGACCACTTCAAAAGCCGAAAAAACCACGCTCAATGGGATGTCCGTGATTAATATCGAAGGCACGGCTACGTATAAAGAGAATGGCGCAATGCTGGAATGGAGCGCTCATGTGATTGACGCCAAAAAGCCGGTCTATGCGTTGTCGTTTGCCGCGCCGGGAATGTACGAAAAGCACAGCAAGGATATTGCCGCCTTTGTCGGCAGCATCAAGAAAATTGAGTAAATCGTTTTCGCGTTGGTTGTACGCTTGATGCCAAGGCCAAAGTGGAAACTGCCGCTTTGGCCTTGGCCTTTTTGCCGGTGATTATGGATGCGCGGTTTCACTGACGACGAGCGATGGCGGGCTTTCGTTAGCGAAGCGATCAACCGCCGTGACGCGATAAAAATAGCGATTATCAAGCGTCACCTTGTCATCGCGGAAGGTGACAAACTTGGCTTCCAGCGTAGCGATTTTCTGCCAGTCTTTTGCTTCCGCATCCGCTGTCGTAGCGCGATAAACTTGGTAGCGCACCACATCTTTTTCCGTCGAGCCAGGCCAGAAGAGACTGATGACGCCGTTGGCCGAAGCGATGGAAACCGGATTGGGCGCAACGGGCGCGAAGGTATCAAGCGGCGTGAGGGTCAGCGGTTGACTGTCAGCGCTTTCGATCAAACCGTTGCTGCCCTGCGACAGCGAGCGCACAAAATAAGCATATTCGTTTTTGTATTGAAAGGTGCGATCAACAAAATGGGTCGCGGTCAACGGTTCGTCATTTAACGCTTCGCGGGCGCTTTTGCGATTGGCGCGGACGCGATACAGATTATAGCCCACCACAGCGGCAGGTGTAGTGCCGTCCACATTGGTCTTTGGCGCTTCCCATTCCAGAAAAACCTCGTCCTGTTGTTGCCCTGCGAGATGCAGGTTGGCCGGTTCCAGCGCAATGCGTGCGACCGGTTCAAGCGTTACGGTATTGGAAAAGGCGGCTTGCTGACCGCGTTTGTTGACATAGCGCACCGCGTAACGCAGACGCGCACCGGCTGGCGCTTGCTGTAAATTCACCGCGTCGGAAAACTCCAGATGACCTAGCGAAGTCAATTGCGTTTCGATGGTGGCGCGATCTAAAAAGCCAATGATTTGCGCCTCGTTTTCATAATCTTCAACGTCCAGCACCGGCTCTTGATGACGCAACTCGACCAAGCGGTAGATGTCCACGCGAGCGACATACGAAGAAGATTTGTCGTCTTTGGTGAGCGCCGGAGCAGGCCACGAAAGTAAAATTTTCGAGCCGCGTTGCAGGGCGGAAAGTTCACTGGTGCGCTCGGTCAGACGCGCCGGAGGAATCGGTGCGCTAACTTTACCGCAAGCCGAGAAGAGCAGGCATAAGGCAAAAGTAAAAAGGCAAAAGGCAAAAGGCAAAAGGCGAACCAATTTTTGAAAAGGCAAAAAGCGCAAGGTGAAATGCTGTAGTTGGCGATAGGATTTCAGAAGGGGTTTTTCTATAATCATTCGCCCACAGGTACGAGCGACCCTCTGTGGTCGCCCCTTCGTGGAAAGCGCTGGCTGTTCAGGCTGGAACGACCACAGAGGGTCGCCCGTACAGGTCGTTCCAACTATCTGGTTTGCCGGAATCTTTTTTCTGGAAAGCCCGAACCCTTTGCCAATCACTTTTGCCTTTTTCCTTTTTACAAAATGTAGCGACTGAGGTCTTCGTTCTTGACGATTTCGGCTAGTTGCTTCTCCACATATTTGGCATCAACGACGACGTTTTTATCCACGAGGTCGGGGCCTTCAAACGAATATTCGTCAAGCAAGGTCTCCATAATCGTGTGCAATCTTCGTGCGCCAATGTCTTCGGTGGTTTCGTTGACCGAAAAGGCGAAGCGCGCAATCTCATCAATCGCATCTTCGGTAAAGATCACGTCAATGCCTTCGGTTTCGAGCAACGCTTTGTATTGTCGGACGATGGAATTTTTCGGCTCGGTTAAAATGCGCTTGAAATCTTCAATGGTGAGGGGCTTGAGTTCGACGCGAATCGGGAAGCGCCCCTGCAATTCGGGAATCAAATCGGAGGGCTTCGATACGTGAAAGGCTCCGGCAGCGATAAACAAGATGTGATCGGTTTTGACCATGCCGTAGCGCGTGTTGACGGTAGTGCCTTCGACAATGGGCAAGATGTCGCGCTGCACACCTTCGCGCGAGATGTCCGGGCCGTGACCGCTTTCGCGTCCGGCGATTTTGTCTATCTCGTCCAGAAAAATAATGCCCGAAGATTCGACGCGCTCGATGGCCAGCCGCGCTACCTGGTCTAGGTCTATGAGTTTCGATTCCTCTTCCTGAATCAAGTATTCCAAAGCCTCGTCAACGCGCATCTTTTTCTGTTTGGGGCGACCGCCGCCGAACATATTGGGAAACATATCGCGCAGATTGATGTCCATCTCTTCGATGCCCTGCGGCGTGAAGATTTCAAAATGGCCGGGAGAGTTGCGCTCCTGAATTTCCATCTCGACGATGCGTGCGTCCAAACGACCTTCGCGCAGTTGCTGGCGAAATTTTTCGCGGCTGCGCTCGAATTGTTCGAGCGACGACGAATCGCTTTCGTCGTCCTCGGCGGCAGCGTCTTCGGTCGGTCGAGTTCTCGGCAACAGTAAATCAAGCATACGCTCTTCGGCATTCTGGCGAGCTTTTTCTTCGACCTCTTTAATTTTTTCGTCGCGCACTAGGTCTATACCGATCTCCACCAGGTCACGAATCATGGATTCAACATCACGGCCTACATAGCCGACCTCTGTGAATTTCGACGCTTCAACTTTGAGAAACGGCGAATTGGAAAGGCGCGCCAGACGGCGGGCGATTTCGGTTTTGCCGATGCCGGTCGAGCCAATCATAATGATGTTTTTCGGCATCACGTCCTGCGCCAAATCCTGCGGCAATTTTTTGCGCCGCATACGATTGCGTAAGGCGATGGCGACGGCGCGTTTGGCGGCGTGCTGGCCGACCACGTATTTGTCCAACTCGACGACGATTTGACGTGGCGTCATTTCATCCAGCCTGGGACGATTTTCTACTTCTCCTGAAAGATAAATAACCATAGATCAATATTAGACGGATGACCGGTGAATGCAAACGTCAAACGCTTGCCCTTGGCGCTTTTCTCTGTTGCCGTCAGCCGATTTCTTCAAGGGTGATATTTTCGTTGGTGAAGACGCAGATTTCTCCGGCAATGGTTAAGGCTTGCACGGCGATCTCTCTGGCCGAAAGGTCGGTGTTACGCAACAGCGCGCGCGCCGCCGCCAAGGCGAAAGGGCCGCCGGAGCCGATGGCCAGCAAACCGTCATCCGGTTCAATCACGTCGCCGCCGCCGGAAATCAGTAACGAGGTGGTGGCGTCGGCGACAATTAACAAGGCTTCCAGATTGCGTAAATATTTATCGGTGCGCCACTCTTTGCCAAGCTCTACGGCGGCGCGTTGCAATTGGCCGTGATACTGTTCGAGCTTGGCTTCAAAACGCGCAAAGAGGGTGAAGGCATCGGCGGTTGACCCGGCAAAACCGGCGATGATTTTATCGCTGTAGAGTCGGCGAACCTTTTTGGCGTTGGCCTTCATCACGGTGTTTTGCAGAGAAACTTGGCCGTCTCCGGCGACCGCTACTTGATTGTTGCGACGGACGGAAAGGATAGTGGTGCTGCGTATTTTCGGGCGCGAGTGGTGGTTAAAATCATTCTCCTGCATAAGAGCCGAATATAAACTTGCCTACAGTGCTTGTCAAACTGCGACTCAAGCGAGCGTGGCTTCCAACAGGCAGAAGCGGGCTTCGTGCGATGCGCCGAATTCGTTGAGTTGCACATGGTAGGAGCCGTTTTTTGCTGCGATTAATTTGGCGTGCGAGTTCAATAGATTGGTGACGCGAATTTCGCCTTCGGCGTGTAAGGCTTGGGCCAGCGCCGTGATGTTCAAAGGTGTGGCGCTGAAGTTGTGCCAGGCCTCGCTGATCTGTCCGCAATAGGCGATGACCCGCTCGGAAGTCTGGCGCAAGTACGCGACGACGCCGTACACATCGCTGTCGAATAATTGAAAATCGCCTTTGGCAAACACTTCATCCTTGGTGACGGTGAGCAATTGTTCATAAGCCGACTGCAATTCCAAGTCCTCCGGTTCAGCGGTCAACGGGCGCAAACGCTGCACCGGCATACGCTCCCGACGCCCGCTCATCTGGCCTTCGTGAATCAAAGTCGAGCCGGGAAGCGAGAGAATCAATGCGGCGGATGCCATATGATGTTCTCGATCAAAGAGCGAGGCAGCGCGTTCTTCATCATGATTTTCAATGAAGTAGAGCGACTTCTCCATAGCGGCGCGGCCTCGCAAAAGCCTTGCCGTCACCAAAGCAGCATTGCGGGCGACCAGTCCATCATAGAGTTTCTTTTCATAGGCTAGAGCAAAGCCCATATCCAAGAGTTCCGGCTCTTTGTCCCAATAACTTTCGGCTATGAAAGTGAAATCAGTGCGGCAGGCTTTCACGGCGTGTATGGCTTTGTCCCAGAACTCTTCGGGCATACGCGCATCGAACCAGTCTGTAGAAGCGAAGGGATACCACTGCTGGCGAAAATAGTCGCGCAGAATCAGCATAGCCATATCGCAACGCACGCCGTCGGCCAGTTGACTGATGCGTGTAAGCACTTTGGTCATGCGCTCGCGCAGTTTTTTCTCCGTGTAGTCCAACTGCGCCGTATCGTGCCAGGGCGGAAAGTGCGGGTCGCGCCCAAAGGCTACGACTTCGCCCGTCGGGTGCAGGAAAAACTGGCCGGTGTTCTGCTGCCGGGCTTTGACATCGCTGCGTATAAAAAAATTCGGATGGCGTTTGAGCCACGGCGTATCCAGCGCCATATGATTGGAGACGAAATCCACCACGACCGAAAGATTCACCGCGTGAGCGCGTTTGACCAAATCGCTGAAGGACTTTTTGCCGCCCAAGTCTTTATTGATTTTGTAATTCGGAATGGCGTAAGGCGAGCCTTCAAAATCTTCGGCAATAATTTTCGAGATGCCTTTCGCGCCTTTGCTGATTTGCCATACGCCCATCATCCATATCGAATTAAAGCCCAGCTTGGCTAAGTGAGTGAGTTCTTCATCCGTAACTTGTTGAAAACCGGAAGAGCGCAGGCGCGAGTTGATTTCGTAGATTCTCAAAATATGACCTATAAATCTTTACCTTCGTAACAAGCTATCAAGTTTTATTGGTTGGCCGTTCTAAATGTTTACAATTGCTATACAAAACATCGAAAATGACCGGATTTGCATCTAGCTACTTCACCCAATATATTGTATTATGTTTGGTTGAGGTTCATATTATGTGAGGCGCTAGCCGATGTCAACAACCATTGAGCTACCCCGCAGAGCGGATACTTTATACGATAAATAAACCAGGCAAACAATAAGAGGCGCATCAAGAGAGGAATAATGAAAGTCAGAATGGACAAAGATATGCTCATGGAAACTCCGGACGAGAGCCAGGAAGACTTCGGCCCGGCAGGAGGCATTGAGCGCATTGTTGCGGAGATAGATGAAGAATCCGCCGACGCGCTATGGGAGAGCGTGAGCGTCGAAGATGAAGAAACGCCGGAAGTGGTAGAAGAGCCGGGCGATGATATTGATGTGGATTTGGAACCCGGCAAGGACGAATCCCTAGACCCTATGCGGCTGTATCTGCGCGAGATGAGTTCCGTACCGCTGCTCACCCGCGAAGATGAAATCCGCATCGCCAAGCGCATCGAACGCGGCAATAAGCGCATTTACAAAGCGCTGTCGCGGTCGTTCATCACTCTGGAAGAGTTGCAGCGGCTCAACGATATGTTGTCGTTGGGAGAAATCAACCCACAGGATGTAGTGGATATTGCCACCGACCCGGAAGCCGAAGAAGCGCTCGAAGAGCAACGCGAAGAGATTCGCCAGCGCGTTTTGGAAGAGTTCGGCGAGATTATCAAAGCGCACGAAAAATTGCTCAAGCTCTATGTCAAAATAGACGAAGAGCCAAAGTCGTCGCGCAAACTCAAGAAGATGCGTCGGCAGTACGCGCATCAATTGATTGAAGTGTCGCGGCGGGTGCGTGCCTTCAGTTTCAGTTTTGAAGCGCGTCGCCGCTTCGTCGAAGCCATCGAATTTGTCGTCAAACAGGTGCGCGATTCCGAAACCGTAATTCATAAGGTCGAGCGCGCACTGGAAGCCAAACGGCCTCCGAAAAATATCGAGGACTTAAAGAAGCAGCAGCGTGCCGCCCGCAAGGTGATACGCGATTTGGAAAAACGCTACGCCAAAACTGCTGTCGAGATTAAGCGCACCTTGCAGACCATGATTTCGGCAGAAGCGGAAGTCGAGCAGGCCAAACGCGAGATGATTGAAGCCAACCTGCGATTGGTGATTTCGATTGCCAAAAATTATATCAATCGCGGTCTGCACTTTCTGGATTTGATTCAGGAAGGCAACATCGGCTTGATGCGCGCCGTGGAAAAATTCGACTGGCGTCGCGGCTACAAGTTTTCAACCTATGCGACGTGGTGGATTCGTCAGGCGGTGACACGAGCCATTGCTGACCAAGGGCGCACCATTCGCGTGCCGGTTCACATGGTCGAAGTCATCAACAAGATTTTACGCACCCAGCGTTTGATGGTGCAGGAACTGGGACGCGAGCCGACCCACGATGAACTGGCGCGGCGTGTGGATATGCCCGCGTGGAAGGTTCGCAAGGCGTTGAAGATTGCCCAGCAACCGATTTCGCTGGAGACGCCGATTGGCGATGATGGCGAAACTACGATTGCCAGTTTCATAGAAGACCGACGCTCGGCGAACCCTGCGGAGACGGCGATTACCAATAACTTACGCGAGTTGACCGAAGACGTGCTTTCGACATTGACGCCGCGCGAAAAAGAGATCATCAAGATGCGCTTTGGCCTCGACCAATCCGGCGAAGAGCGCACTTTGGAAGAAGTCGGCAAGCATTTCAATGTGACCCGCGAGCGCATACGCCAGATTGAAGCGAAGGCGTTGGCGAAATTGCGCCATCCGACACGCTCGCGCCGACTCCGAGCTTTTCTTGACGGAACAGTAGTAGCCCCTTAGTTTTGTGCTATCAAAGAGCGACAGGCAATAGGAGTTTGATTGGCTGTCGCTCTACTTTTTCGTCACGGTTGACATGGCTTTCCGCCATCTGCTACTTTAAGCGTTCGCTTCACAGGCTCGTAGCTCAGGGGTAGAGCACTACCTTGACACGGTAGGGGTCAGCGGTTCAAATCCGCTCGAGCCTATTCTTTCCTTTTCAAGTATCCCAAACACTTATCCTGCCTTCACGATCTGATTTCCGACTTCAACCTCATGGTCATTTGCTCGATTTTTGCTCGACATCTGCTCGAAAGCCGTGATTTGCGGCGGATATTCGAGCGAATCCACCGCCCGGCGCATCGCGTCATAGGTCGCGTGCGCATAGCCCGGGGTGATACGAGACGCATGACCGAAGCCCTGTAATGGCTGCGTGTGACCGAGCAACTCTGAAATGATGATTGTCTGCACATTGCGCTCGACCAGGCGCGTTGCGAAAGTATGGCGCAGATCATACGGCCTCAGGTCTTCAATTCCGGCCCGTTCGCAGGCCGCCGAAAAACCTTTCTTGATGGATTTGATCGGCTGGCCGTTTTTGGCAAACAACCATCGACCGGTCGTTTCGTCGCCCACCAGCACTTCAAAGATGCGCCTGACCGTCTGGTTCAAGGGAACCATGCGGGTCGTGCCATCCTTGCCGTTGGCGACGAACACAGAATGAGGAGGAATCATTTTCATCTTATCGCCCTTATAACGCAGCACCTTGTCCGTCAAATTTACGTGATCTTTTTCCATCAACAGGATCTCCTTCGGCGGACGGAGGCCGGTATGAAGGAGGATACGGCACAAAGGCGAAAGAACAGGACTGAGTTCGTTGAAGAGCTTTTGCTCCTCTTCATCATCGTGCTGATTTAGCCATCTCTCCCTCGGACGCCAGGTCGGAAAGCTCTTGAGAATTTCGGCGTTGACCATCCGGCAGGGGTTTTCGCCCAGGAAAACCCGCTCGCGCCGCGCCAGGTTAAACGTCCGGTTAAGGCGTTCGTAAAACATTCGGACCGTCACCGGCGCAAACAGTCTTCCTTGCTTCGTCTTGGTCTTCGCCAAGTTCATCAGAAACCGTTCGATCTGGCGTGGCGTAATCTGCGAAAACTTCAGATGGCCGAATTCCTCGATCAGCCGCCGCCCGTAATACTCGTCGAAGTCTTGGCCCAACTCCGACTTGTAATCCTTCGAGTAATGCATGAAGACTTCCTTGTAGAACCGCCCGAAGTTCTGAACGGGCGATTCCTGTAGGAACGTGCCCATGCGAATCTGCTTCTTGAGTTCGACCTCCTTTTCTTTTGCCAGCCGCTTATCCGTGATCAGCGGCATTCCTTTCTTGCCATTGAATGTGAAGCAATGGGTTTGCCCTTCGATCTGAAATACGACAGAGCAAATGCCATCTTTACCTCGTTTTGAAACAGTCATACACGCTCTCCTTTCGGGAGCGGTCGGAGACGGCGCATAGTTAAGCACCTCCCTTTTCCAATTTCAAGGTCTTTCGCTCTTTCTCGCTTTCCGCCCACTCAATGAGCCGTTCCCTGGGGAAAACGTACACCCCATCCAGATCAAGGAAGGGAATTGGGTAACCGGTTGTCTTCCTTTTGGCGGCCTTGATCTTTGCGTATAAGTGGGAGTCCGAACAGTTCAGCAACAACGCTGCCTCCAGCACCGTGATATTCGGTTTGGCGTTAATCCTGGCTATCTGACCGGCAAGTTCTGGATCGGTGGCAGGAAATAAGGCATGGCGCTCATCAAGCACGCGCCTGAGTGCCTTTTCAATAATTCCTTCATAAAACTCAACGAGTACGTTTGCCTGTTGTACGCTCATAACCTCACCTTAGTTATTGAGAATCAGTGGGCCGGTTGCTCGCCCCACTGTCTTTATGATTGTTCGACGGAAGGAAGCGCAACATTCTCTCTCACTTCTTCTTGAATTTGCGGTATCTCAAATTGATCTAGGAGCCTGATATAATTCGCTCGCGGCTCTTAATCCGAGCTAGACAAGTGTGATAATGCCCGATGCTTCCGGTTAGACCCTTTTGGCAGACACATTTCTTTGCAAGGCAAAAACAATGAACCAGACATTTCTTACATTGCGGACATTCAAGGGCGACGTACAACAGATACTTGTTATCCCTTTCACAGGGACAGCTCGGGCGACCCCTTACGCATTGCCCTGCGTTCTCCCTCTTGCCGCAACAATCGCAACTTGCTGATGTGTCCCTCATCTCTTCACCTCACTAAATAGCATCAATAATTCTTCGCGCCCGAAGCCACCTCGTTCCGCAATCTGCTCAAGAGATTGGGAGCTTCCGTATTTCGCTCGATAAGCCTCATAGGCTTTTGCCGCGAGCCACCAAGGAATGGTTGATCCCTTCGTGAAACACCGATCACCTTTTTCATCGCGATAAAATTCGCCGCCTTGAATCGGAAAAGGTCTCGTATCGTCCATGACTACTCCTTACTTCTTCGTAAACAAATCACAAAGCTCAACGCCGCTGATTTATGAATATCAAAAAGCGGATCGTCGTATTCGTGAACACCACCGCAATCGCCGCAATCGTATTTGCTGCGAACAAGGCGCATAATTGTTGATGGCTCAAGCATCAGGCAGTTCCTGCACTTTATGGCCTTCTTTTCTGAAAGCTTCTGCCACTATATGCCTGTGACAAGTAGAAAGAGATTTACAGGCGCAAAGAAGGATTACATCGCGTTGGATCTCTTCAATTATGCGTTTGACGAACTGCATTCCGGCTGCCAGATCGAGAATCTCAATACGATTTTCCTTGAATGCCTTGTTGCCCAGTTCAACGACATGGAAGTAGGAAGGTGACAGTTCAAGTTCAAGATTTCTCTTGCGCCAGTCAGGAAAAAAGCGCGACTGAGGCATTAGGCGAATATCAATCACCGCAGCGTCAAGGTGTTTGACTGTTGCTTTGAATTGCTGAAAATCTCTGCCGTAATATCCTGCCGTGTAAATCAAAGCTTTACCTCTTAATTGTCGTAGGTGATCGTTACTGAAAGCCCTGTCTTCCAATCCTCTGCCAGATAAAAATCCTCATACGGGCAATCGTCCTCGCTCAGTCCGGCTTCACCAGCAGCCAGTCCCTCGTCGAAAGCCCTGTGCTGTTCGTCCGTATGATCGCAGCCACCTGGTCAGGGTTCTGTTTTTCGTTCAGACATAAATTCTCCTTCAAAATGGAATCTCGTCTTCGCCCACCTGCAAATTTACCTGACCGAAATCCTGTGACGATTCACCGACTACCTGTTGTTCGTAAGGTTCGTCGGGGGAAGGCTCGTCAGCAATCGGGTCAAATTTGCCCACATAAACACCGCCGGTATCACACCAGGCGGTCTGCGCGCCATGCCATTCGAGCGGCGCTTTTACGCCACGCCCGCTGTTTAATAATCTCTGCTCTGCATCCTGCCCGTCCCAGCCAATGATCTGCCACTTGTCATCGTTCGCATCAACGAAGTTGTGAATCTCCGGCAGCTCCACGACCATTGCGCTTTCAACGATGTCGGCGGAAACCATTGACGCGCCGTTGTCTCTGGCAGCAGCCCGGAGCAAGCGAACCAGATCGCGTTTGCACTGTTCGCCAATCATCAGATAACACCCAAGGTTTGCATCCGGGCGACACAGCAACCCATGCTCATCGCGGCTTACGCACTCGGCGTTGTTCAGCCGCGCAATAGGCCACTCGAAGATGGTGTGAGTATTTGAATAGACGGTCATCCCGCCCATGCGCCGCAACTCTTCTTCGTGACGCTCATCTTCCTGCTTCCACCATTCATAGCGCACGTTAATCGCCTCGATAATGTTATCTTTATAAAACACAGGGATCAGCATGAACTTGCTCACAGGTTCCTCCATTGCTCCAGTCCGGTCGAAGCCAGCAATGACATACGTGAGTGGGTATAGCCTTGCCAGCGTATGAACCAGCGTTCAAACTCCGACCTCCAAACGACCTGCCCGCCAGTAACTTCAACGCAAAGCCCGTTCTGTAGAATCAGCACATCAGGCGACGCGCTACGACTGAACATCAGGTGTCGAGTGATACGCAACCAATCTTTTTCTTCTACTCGATAAAACGTGATGTATTCATCGTTCCAATGCGGCCTGTCTTTTTCCGTTAGTTTTTCGCCTGGGTAATGTAGCGGTTCCCATAAAAAGACGACGTTGCCATCAACTTCAAATTCGCACTCACAACACCATAGCGAAACGAAGCGGTGCATTGAAAACGGCTTGATTTCATTGCTCATTTACATCCCTCGCTTTGACCTCGACCGCTCCCCAACCTTTTGGTAATTTGCGCGGACGGTAAACGCTTACGTCCTCCTCGCAATAGCATTTGCCGGCGCAATGCTGTACGAAGGTCTGGCTTCGTAATTCAACCTTCCAGCCAAATAAGATTTTCACCTTATCCCAAAAGCCGAAATGAATTTCTGTAACGGTTGTCAGCCGGTCACGATAGCCAGCAGGCAGGCCGTCAATCTGAATCTCCGGCTCCGCTATGCCCTGCTCGCGTCGGTACTCTGCGGGCGAGTAGAAAAAAGTGTTGCCGTTCTCATCCGTAGCCACTTCCGGGCAATCCGCCATCGGCAAGAGCGGCTGAAGCGGTCTGTTGAAAGTGTTTACGCAGAGATAAAACGTGCCGCTATCGGCAATCAGGTCGCGCTCCAGATCGTCGAGCTGCCAACGGATTGCGATTTGACCGTTGGGTAGCCGAACGCATGGAAGTGGGAAATACTCAGGCTGATCTTTCGCGTAAACTGTTGCAGGTAATCCATCTATTTCTAAGTTTACTGGTTTCATAATTGCGCCTCCTGTTTTAGCCATCTAAGTGTAACTTTCACTTCAACCTCCTTAGCGCTTGGAGTTCCAGCCGCGCCCGTTCCGCCTGATTAAACCAGGCCGGCGTTTGTTGAGCAGCAAGGTCTAAACTATGTCGCAAAGTCTCGTTTTGCGGATCGGAATGCAGTTGCTCTTGTAACCGCTCAATTTGTTGCTGGCGGTTATCAAGACTGGCTTTCCAGTCCGCATAGTTCGCTTCGGCTTTGGCGATTTCCTCAGCCGTAGCGATTACGCCGTGCAGCAGACAACTCCCGTTATCCAAGGTATGGATGCAGATAAACGCCTGCCCCTGTTCGTTGTAAAGGACGACCGGGCAAACATCCGAATGGACACGCAAATAAGCAATGTTGATTCTTGATTGGCTCATAGGTTATTCTCCGTTTTTTCCTGCAACGCGCTCAATTAGGCGGTAGTTGTCTCACCGGTTTCTCCTCCACCGTGACGCGACAATCTCAACAATCTCTATTCCATAGAGCGCTTTCATGAGATTTTTCTTGATGACGTAAAGCGGCGTCCGCTGTCCCTTGCAATCCTCGATGACAAGGCCACCTGCTTCGCGATAAGTGAAATCGGCTTCATAATTTCCAATCTGGATTCCGTTCACAACCAGGTGGAAGACCACATGGTACTTCAGCTCGCTGATGCGACCAGCCTGCTGAAGAACTTTCAAGTCTTGATAGCGGGCGGCTTCCAGCCTGCTATCAAATGTGATGTTGTCCACGACCGTGTGCCGGTTGCGCATCTTGGAACCCGCGGGCTTAATTTGCGCCAGTAGCTCCTGATTCAAGCCCTGCTTACGAAGCTGTTTGACCAGCGCATTATTCAGTTTCAGCCCGCGTTTACTCATTTCGATAATTCAGAATGCGATTGAACAAATCGTTTCAGCGAGTCGAGACGGGCGACTAGACTTTTTGCGCTGGCAATCGCCTGCTCGATATTGGCATTAACATAATCGAAATTCTTTCGCTCCGCCTCATAAGCAACATTGCCGCCAAATCGATTGCAATCGTTTGCTGCCATATCAACGTCCTGGCAGAGATACAAAAGCTCTTCGTCCATACACTTTCCTTTCAATCGTCGCTATCGGTTAAGGCCGCAAGCATCTGATTTTCACGTTGCTGTTTATCTTCAATGCCAACGCCCAACATCATCGCCGTGCAATCATCGCCGTGCAATCATCGCCGTGCAATCATCGCCATGCTGCCCGCCAGCCTTGCCGCATTCAGGGCAGATAAAAACGCCGTAGTGATAATGCTCTCGTTTTTTCATCCTTTCCCTCGCAACGGAGACCGTGCCGTTTCATGGCGCGGAGGAAATCGCGGTTGCTTCCGTTCCCGCGTAAACGGGGCGGGGCAACGATGGACTTGCGTTATCAGGCCAACGAAGGCCAAGTATCCGCATCGCCTCTTGTTCGTATTTCTGCGACCCCATTTGTTGACACATCGGCTGGACGCCAAACGGTTTTACATGCATGGCAAAAATGGGATTTGTGCGGCGGGTTGTTCCACGGCTTATCGAATGTGTGCCAAAGGTGATCGCAAATCTGAACTTCTCCTTCAAACTGCATCGCCGGATGTCTCTTCGGATCAGGTGAATCGCATTTCGGACATCGCAACTCTGGCGCGTCAATATGCTGGGCAGAGCAGTTTGGACAATGCAAAATCATGTCTATAGGTTTTGCATTGATTTGCTCTTTCTGCTCTTTAAGTTTCTCATAACTCTCAGCCATAAATTCCCCTTTTAGGTTTAAGTTGTTATCAAACGAAGCCCCTGCGTTTACGCGGCGGGAGTGTCATCATTCAATTGTTCCCAGCGCCTTTTTAAAATCCAAGAATGCTACTGCCTGCTCTCTGGCTCCTGGCGGCACGTTAGCAAAAGGCGACATTACCACCCGATCAATCTCTGCGATCATGGCTTCGACATCTTCGACACTCATTGTCTCCGCGTAATCGATTAGGGAAGAAAGTCGTTTGCCGGTGCGTAGAATATCGCGCTCGAAATGCGGGAGCACCTGAACCCCTGATGGACGAATGCGCTCTTCGACTGCCGCGAGTGCGGTCTCGGCTGAGGGCACACTTTGGTCTGATAGTTGCTGGGGGGGGTAACATCAGGAAAGGGGTTTGTCTCCGCTGGAACCGATTTCGTTGCGATTCCTTGTCCGCGCCCGCAACAAGATTTCACAAGCCCTGCGCGCACATTGGAAAATACTTTCACCGTGCGCTTGCTACAGAGGTCGCATTCAAACTCGCCGCGCTTGGCTCCGGTTTTCGGGCAAGGACTAGCCACTGCCTTCAGCGTCAGGTGGTTCCATTTCTGGTCAATAAAATCCACAAGGTTTACTGCTATTCCTCTCGGCATATCTGCTCCTTTCGACAGGCGCTCAAGCTCGCCTCTGGTCATCGCTCTGCGGTCAAGCACCTGACCATCAGCCCTCCGGTATTCCATCTGTCGCTTCTCAAGATTTGGAAACCAACCGGCACTCTGCACCAGGTAACTCAAATCGGGTGCCCGCGGGCTGATGCTCTCTATCGGCTGTGAGGAGTTCAAGGCTTTACGCATTGCTTGTTTTCAAATAGTCTTTCGCCGCGTCATAATCTTCGGCATAGCCATCAGAGAATGTGCGGTATAGAGCCTGGCGCATCTTTGGTGGCAGCCTGAAATAACAAAGGTGACAAAAAGAATTGCCGGATTTCTTGCGTTCGCCGCAGACGCACTGATTGCTTTGCAGCTCCTCAATAGCCTGGCCGCGCAGTGAATTTTGATGAACAACTGACATCTTTACTCCTTTGCCGCTGCCTGTTTATTCAACCTCGGAGTTGTGATTTTCACCGACACCGCTTTGCTCTTACCCTTTGGACCTTCAACGTGGGGAAGCAGAGGCTGCTTAAACAACTTGCGGAGGGTCTGTAGATCAGGTTCCCAGTCGCCATAGATTCTGACATTGGCGTAATAGGCATGAGCGTCAGGGCCGACGAGCTGAATCTTCATCTTGTCGCTGAGTCGAATTTCGCACAGGCGCTTATCAATTGAGGCTTCGCGCTGCGACTCGCTGTATAAATCCCAAGCGGATTTCGAGATGATGATTGCCACAAATTCATCGCCATCAAATTCCAGCGCCAGACTGGCAAGATAGGCATTCAAGCCGCTGACCTTCTTTACCTCTCCGTCAATCTCCTTACCTTTTGAAGCGAGAGGCTCAAGCGCAAAAAGATATTCGATATGCACATCCGCCAGATGCGTATGGCGCTCACCAATTAGGCGTTTGGCAATGGTTTTTACTTCGATTGCTTCAGTCCAGGACATCTTCGTTTTCTCCTTGTCGTTGATTGAGCCGCCTTCTCAGGCAGCTTTTTGAAATCGTTTAATCAAATCGTCTTTGCCGTCGGCAATGAAGCCGCGCTTTTCCATAAGGTGACGGCGAAATTCTTCATTCAGCAATTCGCGGATTCGTAGCGTCCGGCGGTCGCGTCGGCAACTGCGCTCAAACCATTCCAGCACATCCTCAAAATGACCGTTGTTAGGTTCACTATTGATGACCGCCAGAATTTCATAGGCGTCCGCCGTTGCGCGCCACAGCCCCTCACAGGTGCCGACGCGAAAGCATTGCCAGCCGTCTTCGTTGCCGCATAAAAGTGGACGCCATTCAGCAACTTCAAAAGCGAGATTATGAGTAGATTGAAACGGCTTGGATTTCTGTTTACCCATAGTCAATTCCTTTCGAGTTAAAACAGGCGCAGATTGGTTTCCTGTTTACTTACTATCGGCCTGACCCCTGCTTCTGTCATCAACTCCGCGTAATCGAACCTCTGACCGAGCGCCTGTCGGATCGTAATCTGTTCAACCGGGTCACAGGTTTGATAGAGCTTCTGGTTGAACAGGAAGATGTATTTCGGCACCGCGATTTCGCCGCGGACAAACCGGCAACCCAATTCCGTAATGCGATACATACCAGCATTGTTGCCGTCGGCCTTTCGCTCCGGCTTGCGCTCAAGTAGGTTCCAGTGTCGCAGCAGCGCGACATTGGCTTCGCCGGAATTGATGCCACACTTGAGCAGGAAGGCATTCACATCAAGCCACGTAATACGGCTATCGTTGGCCTGATGGCGATAGATTAAAATCAGCGCGCGTCCCATCTGCGAATTGAGCTTGCGACGGTAGAGCTTGACCAGTTGGGTGCAGAGAGGGCAGGGAATACCTTTCTGCCAGTTTTCCCTGAGCAGCCGTCGCCCTTCTTCCATTGTCTGAATCTTTTCTGACATTGAAGTAATTCACCTATCGCTTCGGCCTAATAGCCTCTTTGCCCGTCCGTTGCTCAGGCTCTACCCACTGGAGGCCAAGGTAGTCAAAAACCGCACGCTCGTCGGCCAGTTCAACCGGCCTGCCATAATTCAATATCCGTCCATTCTCAATCGGCGTATGCCGTTTGAGTTTCGCCCAGGTCGCCAGCTCATGGCTAAATTCCGCCGACCCGGTTCGGATGGTAAAGATCACTGACCACTTTTCCGGCGTTGTCAAAAACAGGTCGAGCTTCGTGCCGTCGGCGAAGATACCGCGCCAGTAGAGGCCGGCTGGCTGCACGCGCCAGGCGATCAACTCATCGGTGCCGGGCTTGATCCATTCAACCATCTGTTGCTGGTTTGCCCAGTCTTCAAACAGCAGGTTGACGAGTTTGGGTTCTGCAAAAAGATTGGTTACATCCGGGCGCTCTTCCCATTTTGGGATGGCCACCACTTCAATGTCTTTCACCACCGGACGGCGGCGGCGCAAACTGCCGGCAATCTCCAGACGCTCGCAGAACGGACGCATCTGTTCGACGAGACGATTGGCAACCAGAATAGCGTCTTCGTATTTCGGCATCTCTTTACTCCATTCCGCTGACGACAAGTACGACAAGGATAAAAACCAGCCCCAGGGCAACGATGGCGGTAATAATGGCAAAAACGCCTATCAAAAAAATCTGACCGAGCGACAATCCGGGCTCAAGGCCATTAACCAATCCCAGGCCGGCGAAATCATCACCATAAAAAATCTCATCGTGCAGCCGCCGCGCCTGTTCGTGATCACGCGGATCATCGCTCACGAGAAGCTGCGCCACTTGTTTGCGTTTATCGTCGAGTTCGATCATCGGCTCCTCATCGTTTATCTGCGCCCGCGAGCCGGAGTCTCACCCAGCAGGCGTTTGGGGATAGCTCGCGGGCGCAGATATGGGGGATGCGCTTCAACGCATCGTATAATTTTTGCTCTCTTTCAAGGCTGGGCTATCATCCGTTCCCCGCGCTTTAGCTATTGCGGCGCGCACCTGCTCGCACTCTTGAGAGTGAGGCCACGGCTCGCCAGTTTTCTTCACACTTGGGCAAAGGAACGAACACAACGACTCTGCTGATCTCTCCAGTGCCTCAAGTAATTCAGGCGCTGCGGCAAGCAACCTGGCGTCTGCCAGTGCGCGGCTACCCCCGCCATAGACGCTAGCGATGATTTCTCGATCCGGTCGTGGGCCAACAATGCACCAACCTTTCCGCCGAGCAATTAATTCCGGAGGATGCAACGCTGCTTCCCACTGTCCCGATGTTTGTAGATTCGTATGGCTCATATAAGCTCCTTCGCAATGTGAAAGATTCTATTCCCGCCAGAGGTTTTCAAACCTCGTGTATTCCTTCAGGAAGCAAAGCGATACTTTGCCCGTCGGCCCGTTGCGTTGCTTGGCGATGATTAACTCCGCCACCCCTCGGTTTTCATCGGTCTCGCCATATACTTCATCGCGATAGATGAAGCAGACGAGATCGCTGTCCTGCTCAATTCCACCACTGTCTCTCAGGTCGCTGAGTTGCGGTCGGTGATCGCTGCGCTCTTCCACCTTGCGCGAAAGTTGTGAGAGCGCGATTACCGGCACGTCCAGTTCCTTTGCCAATAGTTTCAGGTCGCGGGAAATCTGTGATACCTCCTGGGTGCGGTTCTCAACTTTGCCGCGACCGGTAATCAACTGGATGTAGTCGGCAATCACCAGATCAAGACCGTGTTCGGCCTTAAGCCTTCGGGCTTTGGCGCGCATCTCGCCTACCGTTATCCCCGGCGTGTCATCAATGTAGATTTTGTGCTCGGCTAACTGCCGGAGCGCATTGGCAACCCGCGCCCACTCTTCGGCGGTCAGATAGCCATTCTTGAGCCGGTGTGCGTCTATGCGGGCGTAGGAACTGATCAGGCGAAGGACGAGTTGCTCGGCAGACATCTCCAGGCTGAAGATGCCAACCGTAGCGTTGTTGTGCGCCGCAGATTCGGCCATATTGAGAGCAAGCGCCGTCTTCCCTAGGGAAGGCCTTGCGGCGAGGATAATCAAATCCTGCTTCTGCAAACCGCAGGTCAAATGATCGAAATCCGTAAAACCGGTCGGCACCCCGGTAATCAGTACGTTGCGTCCGGCCAGTTCCTGCACCTTCTCCATCTGCTCCTGTGCAACATCAATCGCCAGGCGGAACTGACCGCGCACCTGGTTTTCAACGACTCCGAAAATCTGCTGCTGCGCCAGGTCGAGAAGCTGCTCGTCTTCCAGTTCTTCGCCGAACGCCTGGTTGATCAGGTGCTGGGAGACGGTAATCACTTTGCGTTTGAGGGCTTTGGATTTGACGATCTTGACATACGGCTCGATGGTGTCGGTGCGCGGCACACCGTCAATCAGGGACGCGATATAGGTCGCGCCGCCAACCTGCTCAAACTCCTGTGCGCGGCGCAATTCTTCCGACAGCGTGACCAGGTCAATCGAGGAGCCGCGCTCGTGCAGGAAAACCATCTTGTCGTAAATTCGTCGGTGGGAGTCGAGAAAGAAATCATCGCGGCGCATCAATTCCATCGCCTGATTGCAGACCGCGTTATCGAGCAGGATCGCGCCGAGTATGGTACGCTCCGCCTCAAGGTTTATCGGCAGCCCGCGCTCAATAAACGGATCACCGCTATTCGATTTTGGCAAGAGTACGCCCATTAAATATCTTCGTCTCCTTCCTGTTGTCGAGCCTCTCGCCGGGCTTCGATGACCGCCCTGCGCTTCGCCACACATTCCGGGCGTCGGCAGCGGCGTACGCCGCGCTGCGGATCGTCCGGTTCAACGTGAATCCATCCGGTGTCCCGGCAATCGGGACACCGCTCGTCGGTCTTCGGCGCTCGCGCTGCCATCCGCTCGGCGAGTTTCAGAAGCTGGCGCACCGAGTGACCGCCTGGCAATACTGAATCCTGAATCTCTTTGATTGACTCCATTGGTTCTCACTTTTTGCCGTTGCGAATCCATTTGCGAAAGGATTCCCATTTTTCTCTGAGCCATCTTGGGCGAGGTGATTTTCCTTTCCATTCAACCTCGCGGTGCCAACTGCCAAATTTCCGCACGTGATTCATCATCACCCGGCTTCGCTTTTCAGCATCGGGATACTTCTGTTCAAGACTTGCGTCGTATTCCTGGTGCAGCCAAAGAACAACTTTTTCGATCTCTTCCTTTTGGCCTCTCGTCAAGTTATCGGGATTCAAATTGCATTCTTCGGCTATCACTCGCTCAAGAGGATCGGTGACGGAAAAAACAAGAAGTTTCTTTTTCTTTGTTTCTTTCTTACTTTCTTTATCATGTGCTACAGAAACTGTAGTAGCTTTTTCAAAACCTGCTACAGTTTCTGTAGTAGCCCCTGCTACAGTTTTTGTAGTAGCTTTTTCAGAACCTGCTACAGTTTCTGTAGTAGCTATTTCAACCTTGAATTCTCGGTTTAACCCGTACTCCGCAGCCTTCCAGTTCTTGCCAGTATCGCCGCCTTGAAAGGTGATAAACGGGTTTCGCCTATTCTCAGGGGTTTCGGAATCCAGAAGTTCATCAATGGCTTTTTTGATCGTGGAGAAGCTTTTAATGCTGGTTCCTTCCAGGAAGTCGGTATAAGAGAGCGGTACTTTTTCCCGGTGAAACCCTTTCGTGTTTCTGAGGATGAAGCAAAGGATCATCCATGCCGAAGGGCTTAGCATCCGCATCATAACGTCATAGGTGAGGTTATGTTGCTGCGTAAAATTGCCCTGTTCTGCAAATGGATAAACTGTCTTCATAGTCCTCATTGGGTAAATTATTTCTTGTTCGATTTTTCAGGTCTCTTCTATACAGGCCGATTTTAAATAGACAGATAATTGCCTGACAAAAAAGTTTAGGTTTTGAAAAGCCGCCGGTAACGCTTAGGGCAGTGGCTCCTCTTCTTCGGCTGCCTTTATGGGGTGCAGCCGGGCTTCTTCCGCTTCCAAAACTTTGTAATAATCACTCAGCTCGCCAACCGTCAGGTCATTCAGGCCCTCCAAACTGCGCCAGTCACATTCGTAATTGTGCTGCCTGGCGGTGCGGCGAAGGTGATTCAGGATGCGGCCTTTTCGACCGTCGCCTTTGCGAAATTCTTCATGTTCGAGTGCCGATAGACGCTCGATCATCGCACAGCATTGAGCAATCAGGGGCTGTTTCTGCGGCTCAACGTGACTGGGGTTGTGGTGGCTATCCGCTTCCTCCAAAATCGGCGGATGCTCAATGATTTCGCCATCTGTAGTGACATCGCCGATCTGCTCGGTGCCGCTTTCGTCGCTGTCATCCAGAGGAGCAGGCGGGAGCGCCGCCTGCTCCATGGCAATCAATTGGTGGGTTACCCATTGTGGCGCAGCCTCTAGCTCGATTAACCACTTTTCCGCCTTCACCGGCTTACCGTCTTTGCCGGGGATGCTGATGCGCTTCGGCCTGCGGCGCAGGATAAACGGAATGCCGCGCAAACTGCCGCGCAGCGTCTCAATCACCAGCAGGCTCTGATGAATCGCCGTAATGTCGTGCAGGCTCGTGGTCAAGACCGTAACCGTAGCCAAGCGTCCGAGGCGCGGCAGGATGACGCCCAGCCGGCCAACCGGTTTGCATTTGCCCGGGCAGGGGGCGTTGCTCTGGTTCAATTTGCCTCCCGGGTCGCGCAGCAATACGCAGGTATTGCCATCGCAGCGATGTCGCAAGCCCCCGGCTACCCATTCCTCCTGCCAGGCTTCGAAGTTTTCGTCCGTCGTCTGATAGGGAAAGGTGATCTCGATCTCCGCAGGCTCCTGACCGTAATGCGCGACAAACGCCTCTGCCACCTCCGGCAATTTTGTTGTAAACCGAAAATAGGGAAGGTCTTTACCCGGAGCATTGCTATTGCCCTTGGCGGCCCCTTTTCTGAGTTCGCCAATGCGCGGCAAGCTGCCGCCCCGGTCGGTTAATCCTTTTATCATTTCAGCCTCATGCGTCAGCCTCCGTGGTTTTACGCCCGGTATCCGGCGAGGCTGATTGAACCGGATACCGGGCGCTCGTTTAACAAGCAAACGAGACCTAGCCTCAGACTTCGAGGTCTTTAATCAATAGCGTTGTATGCGGGTCAGTGATGACCTGAGCGTGTGGGAAATCGGTGTCACCCTGAAACTTGATTTGAAATAGAAGCTCACCTTTTAGGTTTCGGAAATTGGTGATATTGGTTTCGCGTGACCTCAATATGACATCGGTTGTCGGCATATATTCACCTCCGGTTGAGATTTATTCGACTGGCACGTGGCTGGCGTCCGGCTGCATATCAGGGTGTGCTGTCTCTGATACTCACCGGTGTCGCCAGCCACCGCATAAGTGTTTTCAGGCAGCGCTGGCCTCAGCCTGCCTGCCCGGACATATCCGCGTATGAGCTTCAAGTTCGGCCTCGATCTGCTCTTGACTGGCGTCCGGCAAGAAGTAAAACTCCTGCGGACAAGCGGCGCAGCGCCGATGGTCATACATGGTGTCGGTATCCGGCATGAGAATGGTTCCCATACTTCCTCCAATTATTTCTGTTGCTGTTTGGCGACGGCAATCAATCGCTTGGTGCTGATCAAGTGGTTGGCCAGCAGCCGGGAGATTTCCTCCGGCGATTTGCCAGCGCCGATGGCGACCGTGAGAGCAGAGATATCCTGGAGCGCCCGCTCCTTGATCCCCTCAAACGCTTCGTTTGAGGGCTTGGCGCGCGCCGCCTGTCGCGCCAGCTCTTCGTCTATCTCCTGCTGAATATCGAAGAGCAACTTTTGGCAGATATGCAGAAGGTCGTATTTGGCGGCAAAATATTTGATCGTAAAGATCAGCCGCTCCAGATCGGAACGCTTGCCGCTGCCGTTTGGCTCTTCGTCCGACTCGCGCACCCGGCCAAATTTATTGACGTGCGCCGGCGACAGTGACAGCAAGTTGGCTAGTTCCGGCCCCGGCGCATCCAGACCGGATTCATCAAACAGGTGTTTGTAAAACTGGTGCGGCGCGTTGACGTATGATTCAGCGGGATTTTTTGGCACTGTGAAAATCCTTCTCAAAACAAAATCTATTTCTTATTCTTTCCCCGTGCTCTTTCAACTTCGGCTAATTCAGGCTTTGAACCATAGGCGCTCCGCACTGATCGCAGTAGCCTTCCTCACTGCTTTCCAGTCGCTCCGGCTCTCTGGCGGCGGTTCCACAGTCGCCCCATATCCAGACGGTCGTGATGGCATAATCCATCTGTCGCGTCTGTTCTCGGATTTCCTGTTGAGCGATTTGCATAAAGAAGTTTCCCCTTCAGGCGGCAGTCTTTCGTGTAAATATCTCCCGCATTTGCAGGCCAACCGCCTCAACAACAGACTGAAGGGTATTGAGGTTTACTTTATCGCTACCTTTATAAACCTCATAAACAGTTGGCACAGATTTACCTGACAGTGCAGCCACCTGAGTAGGATTTAACCCCTTTCTCTTGGCTGCCCTTTGGATTATTTCGTTGTCGTAAATTGCACTCATATTGTTGACCAGCAAAATTGCTTTATTGATTATTATAAAGGTCAAAAATGGAATGTCAAGCAAAATTATTAAATAAATTTAATATGCGGGGTAGAGCTTGTGATAAATTTCGTAATGTGAATGATTGGCAAGGAAAATTGGCAATTGTCGTAAAGCGATTCATGGATGAAAAAAACATGAATGCTTACGACGTTGAAAGAGTTACAGGCAAGGCCGTAAGCAACACTACGGTTTGGAACATCTTGAATAAGGCCAATAAAGATACAGGTTTTCTAGTTTTAATGGAGGTGGTTCGCGGCTTAAAAATATCGCCACGGAGATTCTTTGACGCTTTAGTAGCTGAAGATGCGAAGAATGTTGCTTCTAGCATTTCCGAAGAATATGAAATAGCGAATTCAATCCTAAATGACTATACCCATCTTGCCTCAAAAGACCGGGAGTTTTTCCGGCCATATTTCAATATGCTGCGCGCCGAAATTGACAGAAGGCTAGAGTTTCGGGAAAGCGATATTCTTCCGGTGGCGGATCTACCTGACGGTAAAACACTACGAGAAATCATTGATGAAATTAACCAGAAAACGAATCTGGCGATTTCCCAATCACTGGTTGACCAGTATTTAAAAAAGCAATTCACGAATATTTCTGCCTATACGATAGCGGTTCTCGATGCCGCGTTTCGCAATAAACTCGATGAATTTCTCTGCGATATAAGAGAGATCACGCAAACCGAGTTAAAAACGGCTGGCTCAAGCCATAAGTAACTCAAGCCAACCGAAGATCAAGGGGAAAACTACATAAGCAATCGTCTCAGTAGTAATGCTGAGACGAGAATGAATAACCCGACTGATCCGGTATCTATATCGCCAGCAACGGAAGACATCGCTGCCGATTTCGATTTTTTATTGACGGGTTGTTGAGCCGACAGCATGAAACCTGCGTCGCAGCGTTGTCCACTGGCGTCGTCATAGCAAGGAACGCCATCATTGAGACCGCAATCGCATCCAGGAGACGCTGCGTCTCCTGCGACCTGTCTTCCGGCGTTGGCCGGGATGGCCGAAAATAGAATGAAGCAAACGACTAAACAAATAACCAATCTTTTCATTTTACAATCCTCCATAAATGAAAGTGTTGAGGTGACAGCACGCTACCTGTCCATACTGGGAAGACAGGCAGAAACAAATTGCGACTACACGCAATTATCCTTGATTTCTAACGAACTGTTGAAAATAAAAGCCACTGAAGAAACCGGCCTTTATTTTCAATCGCTGGTTTATTCGCGACGTGGCGAAGGGGAATGGCCTGCCGCTTACGCGCTTCTGAGTTCGCTGATAAATTCGCCCAAATCTTATATTCGTGCGGCTTCGACACTGTCGTTGGGGGTAAGAGAGTACCGACAAGAAAATTTTACTGAAGCGGGGCGTCTCATTGTCGATGCCAATAAATTGGCATTATCGAATAATATTTGCGCGCCTGTTATCGCCGTGTATTCACAAATTGCTATATCGGCGATGCTGGCCGCTCAAGGCGCTTCGGAGCAAAGCCTGAAATCACTTGAGGAAGCCGATACAATCGCTCGCTCTCTTGGTCGCTTTTTCCCTAGCCTGCTCGGCCTCTTTTTGAATAATTATGCGTGTGCCTATTTGGAAATGGAAGACCTCCAAGCAGCAGCTTATTATAGCGATAAAGCTCTAGCAATTCCAAGTTTGAATAATCGCCATGAGTGGCTACGCACAAAGCAGGAAATCCAGGCAAGGACACATCCGGTCAAAAAATCAAAAATCTTCATCCCTCGGCATCAAACCTATCGCATACCGGATCAGGTCGGCGATCTTATGGCTGTACGCCGTAAAAAAGAATATGACGTAGCGAATCCGATTGGCATAGATTACTCGCTCGAAGTCGCAACAGGTGAGATCAGAGTTTATACGCTACACGATGAAAATAAATACTGCTTTGCAAAATTCAAAATTCAAAATCCTGAAAACAACCTGCCCACGATAATGGCAAATATAATCGTTGAGTTTGATGATTTCCTTAGTCTTTTTAAAGACCCTTCCAAGGATTCGCTTATCGAATTATATTACCTTGAAGAACAACTCGCCTTCCTGATGCGACGAGGGTACATTCCTAGCGCTAAACTTGACGAATTTGAATCAAGCATCGGGACCTTGGTAAACGAAAATCAAACAGAGATCAATAAAACGAAAGGCGACAAATTGCGAACCATGAAAGGGATCATGCCGATAATTGAAGAGAATCGCAGGTAAAAAAGGAATTGAACCTATGAGCCATTCAAAATATTCAAGAGCGTTGTTACTGATTGCCATGCTTCTACAGGTCGCGCACGCTCAAGCCCCCTGTTCCCAAGGCACAGCTTACAAAGGCTGCAAAGCGTGTGGTAGCGCCCATAGCCTAAAAGGGCAGCAGCTTGATGTGCTGAAAAACCGTGACCACAAGGCTACGGACGTTCAAGACCTTCAGGTGAAGGATATGCGCAAACTAGCCAATAACACGAAATTCAACTCCGATATGCAGGTTCGCGTAACGGGCTTTGTTGCCTCGGTTGTTCCGGGCGGCAAGCAGGAGAATTGCAATTGCAGTCGAAATGATTTGCAGGACATTCACATCAACATCGTCGCCACACCCCAGGAGCGCAATAATCAGCGCCGATACGTGATCGTTGAGTTCACACCGCGATGGCAGGAAAAATTCGGGTTGGATAACAATGACTATCCGGCGATGATCAAGGCCGTCAGACAGCAGATCGAAGGCCGCTGGGTGACGTTTGAAGGCTGGATGCTCTACGATTACTTCCACGCCGGGCAGTCGGTAAGCACGGCTCCAGATAATCCGAAAGACTGGCGCGCCACGCCCTGGGAGGTTCATCCAATAACCAAATACACTGTGCTGCCGGGGCCGCCACATTAAGCCACGCTTGACACTCAATCCCTGTGTCATATAAAAAGGCGTCACGGAAAAACGATTATGGCAAGACCGAAATTACCTGAAGGCGCGGAACGCGATGAAAACTTAATAGCTCGTCTCAAGTCTGACGAAAAAGAAAAATTTATTGCCGTATGCCATCTTGAAGGCATAGGTCAGAGCACCTCGGTCAGACAATTTATTCTTGGTAAGATTGAAGAATGGGAAGTAAAAAACCCGAAAAAATTAAAAGAGGCCTTAAAGCTCTTGAAGAAAATCGAAACACAAAAACCGAAAGCAAAATAAGGTGGCAAGGTAATCAACTATTCTTCTGCAAGTAGCGTTTGACCATATTCAACTTCTTTTGAGTAGGCAAGCAGAGCCGCGGGTTTGACCAATAGCACGTGGCAAAATCTTGTGACGACTTCAAGTTTGGGATTTAATATCCTCCCCTTCTTCCAGATCAAATAGCAGGTCTCATAACTGACGCCGGTCTCATCCGCAAGCTTTTTGGGGTTTTGTATTCCCTGTTTCTCAGCAGCGCGAATCAATGCAGCCGGGTCGATATAGACCGCTCCTATGTGCCCTTTCATATTTCACCACTATACGCCTATCGAAAAACGACTTTCAACTCCTATCTAAATTTCCCTCTCCGCAAAGCGCGAGTTTTAGTCCGTTAAGCCATAGAAAATCAACGGTTAAAATCTTTTTTTATGTTTGTATCATTTTTTTCTATACAAAAACTTTTTTCTGTATTATATTCTAGCCGATAAAGGTTTTTTGAAAATTGAATACCCGGAAACAAAGCGAGTAGCGAAAGGGTCTGGCAGACAAGCAATTATTGATACAGCGTCATACCGTGCCGATCAGAGTGCTGAGGTAGCGAAAGTCGAAACGACAGGGAGGTATAGACGCCCAGCCTGAAATTGGGGCGAGTCGCCGTGTTGAGATTACAGGGCGCGAGAAACAACGAACACACAGCAATCTGTACAGGCAGAGGGAGCGATGCTGAGTCGGCAGTTCCGCATGAGAGCAGCGGAGACCTTCATCGCCTAATGCACATCGGGCGCGCCCGATTCCGTCCCAAGTCGGAAGTAGGAGGAAAAATCATGCGACAACACAGTGAGCGCTCAAGTGGCGCGGCGCGGTTGAACCGGCGACAGGATTTCGCCGCCCAGGTACTAACGCTTTTGAAAACCGTCCGGCGCGCTATTCGGCGGCAAGACGAGAAGGAAGCCTATGCCTCGTCAATGCGCTTGACACGCTTCGTGCTGAATCGCGCCGGTCGTGATGACGGGCGTGGCGTTCAGCCGATTCATTGTCAGATGCCGAGATTTTGATTCACAAATTGAAAGGGCTTGTTAGCGGTCACTAACAAGCCCTTCGCCGCCGTGTAGTCGCACGGCGTAACTATTCACCACCAGCAGCATACTCTTTTGCGAATCTCGTTTGCAAGCCATGACCCATAGAGTGGCGCGGTCACGCCTGAGAGTAAAAAGGAACCTACATTATGAAAACCGGAAAATCTCTTGTTGAGTTAACAGCGGAGATCCAGAGACAAACGGAATCCAAGCGCGATTTCGTGGCGTCAACTACGGCTCTTACGCTTCACAGCAACGGCCACTCCGAGATGAAAATTGATGGCGTTGAATCTTCATTTGCCGTCACCGACCTAGCACATCAGCAAATCGCTGATCGTCTGGCGATTCCGCAGAAATATTACAACCGGTTGCAAAAAGAGCAACCGGCGCTCTTGGATACCAACGTCAATACCCTGTTTCAGGCGGGTACGGATCGCCGCATGGTTCGCACGCTCGACGGCAAAGCCCGCGCCTTCCTCTCCGACCGCTATCGCCGCCTCGATAACTTCGATCTGGCAGAAGCCGTGTTGCCGGAGCTGGTCGAAAAGCAGCTTCATTTTGAATCGTGTGAAATCACCGACCGCAAGATATACCTCAAGGTGATTTCGCCGCGCACCGAATTAGAGGTCAAGATTGGTGACCCGGTGCAGGCCGGGCTGGTGATCTCCAACAGCGAAGTCGGCTTAGGCGCTGTAAAAGTAGAGCCGCTGATTTATCGCTTGGTCTGCACCAACGGCATGATCGCTTCGGATTTCGCGCAGCGCAAATACCACGTCGGCAGAGCCAACGATGAGGAAGCTACCGAACTTTTCCGCGATGAGACGTTGGCCGCCGATGACCGCGCTTTCTGGATGAAGGTTGTGGATACGATTCGTGCGGCCTTGAGCGCCGACGGATTCAGGCGAATTGTTGAACGCCTACGCGAGGCAACCGAGCAGCGCATTACCGGCAACCCGGTGAAATCGGTTGAGGTGCTGGCAAATCGTTTTCGCCTCAATAAGGACGAGCAATCCAGTGTGCTACAGCATTTGATTGAAGGCAGCAGCCTCAGCGCCTACGGCCTCATGAACGCGGTCACGAGAGCGGCTCAGGATGTTGAATCCTATGACCGCGCAACCGAGATGGAAGCCTACGGCGGACAGGTGATAACTCTCTCACCAAACGACTGGCGCGTAATCGCCGAAGCTGCTTATTAATCAACCGGCGAGTAAGGGAGCGGAGTCGCTCCCTTTATTTTTATCTAAAAGCGGAGGGCAAGAAAATGAGTCAAGCTGTTGAGCAACATATCATTAACCACGCCAAAACCATCGCCGCGCTCGGTCTGGTCGCCGAAGACCGGGAAGGTTTCGACGTTCATTCGGCGGGATTTCGGAAGGAGGTCTTTCGCGTCTTTCAGGACCAAGAAGGGCGCGTTCGATGCAGTTGCGCGACCTATGATGAACGCAGGGCCAGCGTTCCTGATTTTCGTTGCGAACATTTGCTGGCGGTAAAGTTTTATCTGGAAACAGAAGGGGCTGATGCCAGTAAGCGGCTTGCAGCAATCGCATCCTTCGTCTGCCGTCCCATTGAAGCAGCAAAGCCGACGATGCGTCAGGTCTTGCAGCCGGTGACTCCGCGTCAGCTTGGCACCATTCGCGCCATCGCCAATTCACTGAAGATCAATCCCGATGAGGAATGCCAGGCGGTGATGAATTGCAGGATCGAAGACCTCAATCGCAAAACCGCCAGCCGGTTTATAGAGCACCTGGAGGCCAGAGACCGTCATCAACCGGAAGATGGGAGAGCGGTAGAAGTCTTAAAAAAATTCACCGAGGCCGTTCATGCGAAACATCAAGGGTTGCACGAGCTGGCCAACCGCGCCTATTACGAGGCGCAGCAACTCTGGCAGCGCTGGCAGGAAGAGACAGCGGTTTTGCGAAAACCGCAAGGCAAGACAAACGGCACCTATCATGGAGTTGAATGGTAAGTGTAGAGGAGGAGCAGTGAGCGAGAATCCGACAATCTATTGCGCCTGGTGCTGCATTCTGATTTACCTTGGCAATCCACACCTGCCGCCAAGCCATGGCATCTGCCTGAACTGTAAAGCGCGATTGTTGAAAAGCGCGAATACAAAGTGATTTCTCACTCTAAAAAAAGGCGTGGCGAACTTCTCGCCACGCCTTCAAGATATGGATGCTTCAGTGAAGCCAATCACCGAAGCATTGCCAGTGTACAACGCGCAGTTGAAAAAAATCAATGGCCTAAGCCCGGCGCAGACCGGGCGTTTTCAATTCCTGTCAAAACCAATTCAAGATATGGAGAATAAGAATGCCAATACAAACCGTGGGCGATTTGCGGAAGCAGCTCGCCCGCTACAAAAACACCTCTGTTCTTCGCGTCGTCACGCAAACCCAGCCGGTGTTCGCGTACGATATCAAAAACCTCTCCTCAACTTCGGAGCATCAGATTCAGCATCTTTTCGATGATGAGGAAATCGGGTCGGAAAGCGTGGTGATAACCATTGCGCTCCGACCGCCCAAGAGGAAAAAGGCATGACACGATTTCTGAAATTTCTCTTTTCCCCGCCTTGCCGGGACCACCACTGGGGCGTGCCGCATCGCCGTGAAAGCGATAATCGGCTGGTGATGAGTTGTTATTCCTGCGGCGATGAGCATGAAGTGAAAGTCGCTTTGAAGACCGACCGTCCGATCAGTGATAAGACGGCCAAGGCGAAGGCTTTGCGGCCTTCGCCTCTGGAGGCGAAGACCGAAGGGGCGCTCGCCTATCTCGAAGCCCGGGCGAAGCAATATGAAGCGGCGGGCGATTTCAATGTCGCTGCGGCACTGAGGAAACGCGCTCCGGCCATCGTTCAGCAGATATACAAGGACGTAACCTGAGAGGAGGATTTATGACCAATCGTCATCGGAGCTTTGATCAGGACGCCCACAACGTCGTCGGCCTGATTCGCCAGGGCAGGGAGCCAGGCCGAGAGCAGTTGAAGGCTATTCAGGAGCAGCAAGAGCGGGAGCAGCAAGAATTTGACGCGCAGTGCGAACGGGACAAACGGGAGCGCATCAAGGCAGTTGCCGATATGGCGCGCAAGGCGGATGCGGCGGCCATCTTTGCCCGGGCATTTGCCAATATCGGCAATGCCGGGCTGGCTGAAAAATGGGCGATCACCGCTTACCGCAGAAGGCGTGAATCCATCGCCGCGGCGTGGGCAATCCGCCATCTGGTCTTCACACCGGAGGAGATTGTCGAACTCCACCAATCAACCTGAACCACTTTATCCAAGGAGAAACTATGGCAAGCGTAAAAATAAAGAGAGCAGCAACCGGTATTCCGGCCATCGGAGAGTTGAAAGAGGTGGCCATTGCCAGCATCGTTGTCGCCGCGGGCTGGAACCCGCGCAGCCAGTTTGCCGGCGACGGGTTGGCAGAACTGGCCGCCGATATTCAGGCGCACGGCTTCATACAGCCGCCGGTTGTTACGCCGCTGGAAAACGGCAAGTATCAACTGGTGGCCGGAGAGCGCCGTTTGCGGGCAGCCAAACTGCTTGGCCTCACTCACGTGCCGGTCAACATCAAGCAGCTCGATACCCGCAACGCCTTCGAGCAGACGGTAAGCGAAAATCTCACCCGTGTCAATCTTCATCCGATTGAAGAGGCGGAGGGCTTCGAGCGCCTGCAACGCGATCATGGCATGAGCATTAAGGAGATTGCGGCGCGCACCGGAAAGCATCCGAAATTCATCATCAGCCGCCTGCAACTCGTGGCGCTGGGCGAGAAGGTGAAGGAGACGATTCTTTCGCTGAAGGCGGAACTCGCCGTCGGCTATCTCTTCCTCCTGGCGCGGATTCGCAATGATGATTTACAGCTGGAAGTTCTGAAGCAGATTCTGCACACGCCGCACAACGAAGGGCTGTTGCCGCTGTCGAAGGCGGAGAAGCTGGTCGAAAATTATCAGGTGGCGCTTGGCTCCGCGCAGTTCAAGACCGCCGATCAATCGCTTTACCCGGAGGTCGGAGCCTGTACGCAATGCCCCTACAATACGACGAACCTGCCGCGCGAGGCATTTGCAAAGAAAGAGGTCTGCACCAATATCGCCTGCTTTCGGGAGAAGCAGCAGCGACAGTTTACGAAACTTCGCGACGAGAACCCGGAGGCAGTTTTTATTGAGGCGAAGAAGGCAAAAACGATCTTCGCCTCCTATAGCCCGGAGAAACTGGCGTACAATTGCGGGTACGTCAATCTGGATGACACGCGAAATGATTATCGTGAACCGGGACAGACAAAGAGCTGGCGCACCTGGTTGCGGAAATTTGACGGCGAATATATGCCGCGCCCGCATTTCATTCTCAATCCCTATAACAGCCGCATCTATCAACTGGTCCGGGAAGACGAAGCGGAGGCCTCGATCAAGAAGATCAAGGCGCGGTTGAACCCCGAAGAAGGCGAGCAGAAGAGGCTGCAATCCGAGCGCGAGCTGGCCGAACGCCGTAAGCAGAAGCGTGAGCAGCAGGCCAAAAAAGAAGCCGTGGAATGGGGCGTACAGGAGATCGCCCGAGCGGCGGTCCTCAATATGCCGACGCCCTTGGTCGGGCAGGTGGGGCTCACGGCTGAGCAGGTAACGGGATTGAAACAATATCTGCTGCTGCTGCTTCGCGCCCTCAATAATTACTATTTTCGTGATCCCTTCACGCTGATTGCCAGACAGAGGGGGCTGGATCTCAGCGAGAAGGAGCGGGCAAGACCACGGTATGAACATCAGGACATTCTGGTTCAACATCTGCTTGATAAGGCGGCGGCGGAAGAAGATGTTGCGGCTTTAATGCGCCTGCTTGGTGAAATCATCCTCGCCAAAGCCGCAACCGAAGTCACCTACAGTGACGATCTGCCGAAAGCCTTGAAAGCCGCCGCCGGTGAATTCGGCGTTAATCTGGAGGCGAAGCGCAAGGAAATTCTCGCCAGCCTGAAGCAGGCGGAAAAGCAGAAGGGCAGAAAGAACAAAAAGGAGAAAGTTGATGAGCAGAGCCAAACCAAAGCTTGAAGCATTGAGTTTCGATGAATGGATGCGACTGGCAGATGAGGCGATAAAGCTGAATGCCTCTCTGTCAATCGAAGACCTGCCCGAACTGCGTTGGGCGGACTGGTACCGCGAAGGGCTGTCGCCCGGAGCCGGCGCGACGCTGGCGCTCGAAGAGCGGTAAACACAATCACCAACCACCGCAGGGAGGCCAAACGGCCTCCCTGTTTTTCAAGGAGGCAAACATGGTCGCACACTACAATCCCTTCCCGGATAAGAATAAACAGGGCGTTACAGGCGTTGTTGAAGTTTGGGATGTTGAGCGTCTGAAACCGAATCCGCTCAACCCTCGCCTGGAGCTGCAAGCAAATGACCCGGAGATCATCAATCTCGCAAATTCCATTCGCGCGCAAGGACTGATTTCACCCCTGACCGTCACCCCGCAGGGTTGGGTCGTCGCCGGGCATCGCCGCCGACTGGCCTGTATCGTCGCCGAAGTCGGGCGCGTCCGCGTCATCGTGCAGAATCTGACGGAGCAGCAGCAACTCGAAATCATGGTTGTTGAAAATGTTCAGCGGCAGGACCTCTCGCCTTATGAAGAGGCCGTTGCCTATCAACGGCTCCTGGATTCGGGGATGTCGCAAATGGCCATCGCCCGCGCGACGGGCGTGGTTCCGGCTCACATTCAGGGACGCCGAACGATTCTCAAACTACAGCCGGAGGTGCAGGCGCTCTACCGGTCGCGCGATATGCCGACCGCCATTATTCCCTATCTTGCACGGGTGCAGGATGGTGAGCGCCAGCGCCGCTATGCAGTCATGGCATCAAGGAGGGCTTTGCCGATTGCCCGGCTCCAGAAGTTGATCGAAGCGAGCGAAGGAGAGGCGCAGGAAAAATACCAGCGAAAAACCCATGAACCGATTCTCGCGGGTGTGCAGCGCAAGGATGCGGTTGCCCTGCTGAGACGAGAGCCTGATCGGGCTATCACCTATGCCGAGCTTTACGCGGTGCTGGAAACCCAATGCTGCGCCTGTGGATTGCGCGACTATTCGGCGACGACCGAAAATAATATTTGCGCGTCCTGCCCGCTGCCCCAACTCATTAAAGCCATCACGGAGCATCATGCGTAAACGAAGAAGTCGAGTCTACTGGACAAGGGAACGCATTATCGAAGGACTACGCCTCTTTTTCCTGCATCACCGACACGCGCCATGCAGCACCGAGGCCTGGCGGCTGGCAACGCTCGAAGATGAAGGCCGTAAGATGTGGGACAGGGTTTATCCTTCGTGGTCGGGGATTCTGAATGTCTTTCCCTCTTTCGTCGAAGCCTGGGAGGCGGCTGGCGTATTCATCAACCGCGACTGGCTGCCGTGGTCAGAACTCGAAGACTGGTATTTGAAAGAAGCCTGTGGCGTTCTGCCGCGCCACCAGATTGCTCACGACTTACGGCGCGGCGTTAATGCCGTCAAGCGCCGGCTCTACGACCTGGGACTGAACACACGGAAGCGCTGGGGCTGGACGATTCATCGGATTGAGCGCGTAACCGGCATTCCCGTCCACACGATTCAAAGTTATATGAAACGCGGGGAGCTGCCGTTTTTTCGCGGCTGCCATTTGATCTACACCGACCCGGCTGACCTGCTGGTGATCAAACAGATAGACTGGAATAACCCACCACCGGAATTGGAACGCGAGGTTCGCCGCAGCCTCATGCTTCGACTGATGAAAATCATCCTCCGACAGGATTGGCGATCCGGAAGCATTTATCAGGCGGTCAACATCCGCAAAACCGGCAAGCGCTGGGGCGTAGCAAAGTTTCAAGCTCCGCCTCGCCCCCTTAACCTGGTCACTAACGACCTGGTGATTTGCAAGTCAGAGGATCCACAATGCGCCGGACGAATCGGTGAAATTCTCACCGTGATCTATTCGCGAAAAATGAAAAACACGGCGAAGCAGAAGGCCGAACCTGGCTGGATGGCGCGAGTTGAATTTAAAAGAGAAGGGCAACTTCCACGTCTTCACCGCACGTTGCCGCTCGAATTATTAGAAAAATGGGAGGGGGCAAACCGTTGACCAAAACCCAAGCCGCAAGAATTCGTCTGGGTTGCTGCCTGCAATGCGGGAATCCGCGAGAACGGGAGGACCTGAGGCGTTGCAATCGCTGCCGCAATAAGATGAAGCGAAGCCGACTGGCGCTAATCGAGGCGCGCAAAAGCGCACATCTCTGCTATGAGTGCGGAACGAAGATCGAGAACAACCTCCTGTGCGGTGCCTGCAAAAAGCGGAGAAATCGGAGCGTGCGGCACTTGCGCGAAAAACGACGGGCAGCCAATCTATGCCCGGATTGCGGCAGGCCGATTACCCGTTTTGTGTATTGTCGGATTCATCGGATAGAGCAGAATCGGCGCGTCAAATCGTCTGCAACCTACCCATTGAAACTTCGAAGAAAGAAACCCGAAAATCAACCTTTAGCCTGAAGGCGAGTCACTGGACTCGCCTTTTTTTTGGAGCAATTTCAGTATGTCACCAATCAAGTTGATCGCCCGCCGGATTCAGGGCGTTGAGCGGTTCATCTGTTGCTGTACGTTTGCCGAGAAAGAGATACCGAAACGGGCAGGCTTTCAATTCAATTACAAAGCGCCCCTTCCGCAAGACCGCTACTGGTTTACCGAAGACATTTTGATCGCCGCCCGCCTTCGCCACTATGCCGAAGGAGAATTGCGCGAACGGCTGATGCAGATCGTCGCCAGGCCGAAACAACCGACGGTGCTCAAATGCCAGGGCGACGGGTTTGTCTTTCTCTCCGAGAAGGAACACAAGGCGTTGGCCAAAGACGCGGGTTTCACCTGGGACCATAAAGCCGGGCACTGGTGGACGACCGACGCCGAACGCGCGTCATTGCTTGTGCAATACGCCAATGCTTCGTGCGGCGAGTATCTGCAACGCGTGCGCCGGGAGATGGAAGAGGCAAAGGCCGCCAGTCGCGCCATAGATGCCGCGATTGCGATTCCTAGGCCCGCCAATCTCCGGGACGATTATCTGCCGTACCAACGCGCGGGGGTAGCTTTTGGCTTGAAGTGTTTTGAAAATTCAAGGGGAGTTTTACTTGCTGACGAAATGGGTTTAGGTAAAGCGCAGCCTTTATACTCCAAATTGCTAACCCCTTCGGGCTGGGTGACAATGAATGATATACAGAAAGGCGATTCTGTTATTGGCGTAGATGGCTTGCCTACGAAGGTGGTAGGAGTTTATCCGCAAGGGGAACAAGATGTTTATGAATTTACCTTCAGCGACGGGGTAAAATCTCATGCAACTTTAGAACATTTGTGGGAAGTTGAAATCAGGCGTCGCCGCCCGATAGAAAATAAAATTGCCGTTCTCACGACAAAAGAAATTCTAAATAAAGGGCTTAAGGAATCAGATGGAAAATACAGGTTTACCATTCCAATCGCTAACCCGATACAATTTGAAAAAGCAGAATTGCCCTTGGATCCCTATTTACTCGGAGTCCTTATTGGAGACGGAAGCACAACAGGAGACAATGTAATATTCGCAACTACCGATCAAGAGATACTTGATAATGTGTCCAAAGTGCTTCCTAACGGACTTCGCGTTCGCCAGGTAGCGGATTATGCCTACATGATCTCTCAGCCCGGACATACGTGGAACAGAAACAAAATTAAAGTTGCATATCGAAATTTAGGACTCTACAAGCTAAGGGCATGGGAAAAGTTCATTCCTAATATCTATCTATTTGCCTCTGTTGAACAAAGGATTGCCCTACTTCAAGGTTTAATGGATACGGATGGAACGGCGGCTAAAGGGAAAAATGGTGCTGTGTTTTATACGAGTAGTAATCGTTTGGCTGAGGATGTCAGTCACCTTATTAGGTCTTTGGGTGGCATTGCTGGGATATGCAGTTACCAATCAAAATTCAAGGGTAAAAACTACCGAATTACCTATGCGGTCTCGGTGGGGTTGAGCGATCCCTCATGGGTCTTTCGATTATCTCGCAAGAGAGCGAATCTATCTCCGCGAACAAATAAACCAATTAAAAGGAAAATAACAAACATCTCTTACGCCGGGAAATGTCAGACCAAGTGTATTGCAATAGACTCGATCAAAAAACTTTATGTTACCGATGATTTCGTTGTAACTCACAACACGATTCAGGCAATCGGGATCATGAACATGATTTCTTCAATGAAGAAAATATTAATCCTATGTCCAGCGAGTTTGAAATTGGTTTGGTATCGGGAACTCAATAAATGGCTGGTCATCCGCCGCCGCATTCTGATCGCTGATTCTCGAACCTCGGTATGGAAATTCCAGGCAGCCGATATTGTTATCGCCAACTATGACATTCTGCCCAAACATCTCGACTGGCATAAGGAGTCGAAGCGCGAAGGCCAGAAGAAACAGAGCATGGTTGTGGATGGTCTCGGCTCTCTGGGGTTTGAATGGGATGCGGTATTTGCCGATGAAAGCCACATGATTTTAAATCGCGATTCTCAGCGAGGGGCTTGCGCTCAGGCGCTGTTGCGCGCCGCCCGCCGCAAGGGCGCGATCACCGGGACGCCGCTCCTGAATCGCGTAGAGGAGGTCTTCGACCTCCTGCAGACGCTCGACCCCCTGACGTGGGACAGCCGCCTGAAATTTACTCAACGCTACTGCGCCATCTCCTACACGCAGCGAGAGCGTCGGCTTGCCGAATTGCAGGATAAGTTGCGCGCCACAATCATGTGCCGGCGACTCAAATCAGAGGTATTGACGGAGCTTCCGCCCAAGCGTCGCCAGATTATTGAATTTGCGCTCGACGACTCCAGGGCTTCCAGTATTTTGCGCGCCGAGATCAATGCTTGGAACGAGCGCGAGCGTGAGCTTGAAAAACTGAAGGCCGCGGTTCAACAGGCGAAGGCAGGCGATAACGATGCCGAATACAAAGTCGCTGTTGCCAGCCTGAAAAAAGGCATGTCAGCCGCCTTTGAGGAGATGGCAAAACTTCGCCACGACACGGCAATCGCCAAAGTTCCATACGTGATCAATCACATCCGTTCGCTCGTCGAAGACGACTCGACCTATAAGGTTGTTGTCATGGCCTGGCATACTGAGGTGATCAAGCAGATTGCTGCGCCCTTCGGTAATCGCGCGGTCATCGTCACCGGCGAAGTTTCAGCGAATCTGAAAACCATCAACGGTCTGGAAACCAGCGACCGCCAGCAGGCGGTTGACCGCTTTCAAACCGACCCCAGTTGTCAGGTCTTCGTTGGCAACATTCGCGCCGCCGGCGTCGGCCTGACGCTTACTGCATCTTCGCATATTGTCTTTGCGGAACTTGATTGGACGCCAGCGAATTTAGCCCAGGCCGAAGATCGCGTTCATCGCATCGGTCAACGCGATTCCGTCTTGGTTCAGCATCTGGTGCTGGAAGGCTCGCTCGACGCGAAGATGGCGGTCACGCTGGTGGAGAAGCTGGAGATCATTGACCGGGCGCTCAACCAAGGCGCAGACGGCGACAAAACAAAACTGAACACACTCGACAAAGAGCAATACGAACAACTGTCCGAGCTGACGACGCCTACTCAGCATGAAGCCGTCGGGCTTTTTGATTTTACCTGAACAAGCATTTGGCGTTGTCTATTTCACGGCGTACTCTGTCGCATCGAATCGCGGCAGTGATCAAACAAGGAGGCAATTTGAAAGCTCTTTCACTAACTCAACCTTGGGCGACACTCGTCGTTTTAATTAACGCAAAAGGGCAGGCTGAAAAGCAATATGAGACTCGCAGCTGGCAATGGACACCACGCCAACAAATTGTCGCCATCCACGCGGCAAAGACCTTCCCGAAGTGGGCAAAGGATTTATGCAAGACCGAACCTTTCAGGTCGGTTCTTGCTGCACACAATTTCACCGACTGGGCGCAACTGCCACTCGGTGAAATCGTCGGATGCGCCCGCATCGCGCAGACCTGGCAAACGCAAAACATCCGGCAAACCTTATCAAGTCAGGAACTCGCCTTTGGCGATTATTCTTCAGGTCGTATAGCCATAGAGCTATGCGATCCGGTGCGAGTAGCAAAACCGATTTCCTGTCGTGGCGCGCTCGGCCTGTGGCAAGTACCGCCAGAGATCGAACAACAAATACGGGAGCAGCTAAAAACATCATGAACGCTCATAAGCAGAAGAAGAAACTTACTTGCATTGACCTTTATTGTGGCGCTGTTATTGATCGCGCCGTCCATCCAGTTCAAAAAGCGAGTAATGGAAAATGAATAACCGGATTGCTCTCGAAGGCTTGCCGAATAAGACGCTCGAAATTTGTATAACTCCAGAAATCTCTCAGCAAATTGCCGATGGCGCGCCCATCGCCATCGGTGTTTCAGGCGGGAAGGATTCCTGCGCGGTTGCCTTCGCGTTATCTGATTATCTTGATTCGGTTGGCCACGCAGGCGAACGCATCTTGATCCACAGTGACCTCGGGCGTACTGAATGGAAAGACTCACTTCCAACCTGTGAACGCCTCGCAAAAGTATTAGGGCTTGAATTGATAGTAGTGCGGCGAGAATCGGGCGATATGCTGGCGCGCTGGCAACAGCGCTGGCGTAACAACGTCGCGCGATATGCCGCTCTTGAATGCGTAAAACTCATCTTGCCCTGGTCAACGCCTTCGATGCGCTTTTGTACTTCCGAGTTGAAGACCGCGATCATCTCGCGCTATCTGGCAAAGCGATTCAAAGGCCAGACGGTTATTTCAGTTACGGGCATTCGACGGGAGGAAAGCCCGGCTCGCGCAAAGAAACCTGTTTGTAAAGAGCGCGCGATCTCTTCAATGATGACCATCATTGACTGGCATCCGATTCTTGATTTCAAGATGGAGGCTCATGTTTTTCCATTGCTTAAAGCAAAGAACTTTCCTCTGCATGAAGCCTATACCGTTTTTGGTTCATCCCGTGTCAGTTGTTGCTTTTGCATCTTGGGTTCGCAGAATGATCTGCGCGCCGCCAGCAAGTGCGAGGATAACGCAGAGCTGTACCGCGAGATGGTGGCGCTCGAAATTGAAACAACCTTCAGCTTCCAATCCGGTCAATGGCTCGGTGATATTGCGCCTCATCTTTTGCCTGTGGGTACGCTGGATTTACTACTTGAAGCCAAACAGAGAGCGAGACAACGGGAAGCGGCAGAAGCGCATATTCCGAAATCCATGCTCTATGTTAAAGGTTGGCCGGTTGCTGTGCCGACCTTTGATGAGGCAGTGATGCTCTCAGAAGTTCGGCACAGTGTTTCGCAAGCCGTGGGAATTGCAACCGGATTCACTGAGCCGGATTCAATCATCGCCAGATACCAGGAACTCATAAACGCTCGGTGGGAATCTAAACCATGACCAATCATCCCAGTCTGTTTGAAGAGTTGAAATTGACTTTGCGCGAAGCAATTGAGCTAACCGCCGAGTCGCTCACCGCCTACGGCTCCAGGTATCGCCATTGGTGCGCCGCCTATTCGATGGGCAAGGATTCGACGACAATGATTACCGTCGCCGCGCATTTAATCAGTGAAGGTCGCATCCCCGCACCACAAAGCTTTACCATCCTGCTTGCCGATACGTTGCTCGAAAACCCTGCGCTTTTTGCCTGCGCCAAACAGATCATGAACGAAATGCGCGAACTGGGCTTCGATGTGCGGATCGTGAAGCCCGCCTTAGATCATCGGTTCTTCGTCTATATGTTTGGGCGTGGCGTGCCACCTCCATCAAATCGCTTTCGCTGGTGTACGGAAAAACTCAAGGTGTTGCCCATGAAATTGCCGGTCGAAGAAATTGCGCGTGAGAAGGGCGAGAAGGTGTTGACGCTGACCGGCGTCCGACTCGGCGAAAGCGCGCAACGCGATCTACGAATCATAACGAGTTGCACACGCGACGGTGGTGAATGTGGGCAGGGCTGGTATCAGGAATCGTTGCCCGCATCGGCAACCGATATCCTCGCACCCATTCTTCATTGGCGACCGTGCAATGTATGGGCGTGGCTACAGACGCAAGCGCCAGCGCTCGGCTTCTCTACCCGCCTGATCTGCGAAGCCTACGGCGGGCTTGAAGCGGAAAACATCAATACCCGAACCGGCTGCATCGGATGCAATCTGGTAACAGAAGACCGTGCGCTTGAAGTGGTTTTGAAGCAACCCGGCTGGTCATACCTTGCGCCGCTTCGCGGACTGCGCCAGCTTTATGCTGAATTGAAGAAGCCGGGCAATCGGTTACGCAAACCCGGAGGCGATAAGCGCAAAGATGGAACGCTCGCCAGCAAGCAGCAACGCATGGGACCGCTGACGTTCGATGCCAGACGCTACGGCTTGTCTGTCGTTCTTGATATTCAACAGCAGGTCAACAACGAAGCGCGGCTATCGAGTCGCCCGGAAATCCGTTTGATCACTGACGAGGAGCGAACGCGCATAGAGTTTTTGATTGCCGAAAACACCTGGCCAGATGGCTGGTCAGGCACCGAGCCACGAGCCGATGTACCACACGACAAGGTGTATAATGATGGCAGTGTTGCCCCGCTTTTGATCAAATAGGTGCGGTAGTGAGCGCATCAAAAGAAATCTACTGTCACTTTGCTGTTTCAATCCGCTACTGATCGCGGCATCAATTCACACTTAGATCAAGATGCCCATTTGATTTCACTTAAATCAGAGTCGTAATTCGCGCTGACTTTGATCCCGAAAACCCTATCTGGACAAATAAAAAAAGTATGAGCAAACTAAAGCCTATTGAAAATACCGGTGTTTTCCTTCCTATTATTCCGATTGATTTACTTGAGCAGGACTGGCGTGCCGCCTTCGAGTACACGCGCTCAAAAATTGTCGGTGCCGAGAAGTTTTCCGATGCTTACGTGCGGTTTCCGCGCGAATGGATACAGCAAATCATCGTTCTCCAATCGGGTTACGATATGGAGAAGGACTGGCTTGGCGTATTCCGCCTCTACAGCGGCTTGTACATGCGGCTGGATTTTGGGTACTGCCGACCACGCCGTGCCTGACGAGAATGGACGAGGTTGCAGTTTGCCACCTCTTTCACGGAATTAATGAAAATTGGGTTTTCGGCAGAAGAGCGAGAAATTTTATTGTGTCACCTGTCTGCTGTCGTAGAGTACGCAGAATTCAGTGATACCTCAGAAGACAAAACAATTTGAAAAGAAAGGAAGATTTCAAGATATGGAGAACCAGTATGAGCCTAAAAAAAACTCAGCACACTCTCACCAAGACAAACGGTTGAGAGAATCGTTTCAATCCTGCAAAGAGCCAACGACGTAAACTATCTCGATGCCTTTCGCGGCTTTGTAAAAGCCTGCATCCTCTGCCTCGATGATCTGCCGGCGCATTTTCACTATCAGCTGACCGGACAGTCTATAGCCAAGCCGGAATCGAAAGCGGTCTGGGAGCGCGAGATTGGCAACCGCTACAGCGACCGCACCCTCTCCTGCTTTGCCGAGGCCTTCGGCGCACTGCTGCTCGGTACAGAGCCGTTAAACGAATTTGCCATGCATGATTCGCTCTACGGCCCCGACATCATTGGCAGCGCCTATATGGAAATGCTCTCCGGCCGCTCCAGCAAATGGAACTACAACGCCCAGTATTTTACGCCCTGGCCGGTGGCGTTGATGATGGCGAAGATGCAGGTTGCTGATCGCGACATCGAACAGGAATTCCACGCACAAGTGCGAAAGGTTGTTAACGAAAACCCGGTGTTGCAGGCGCTGGCCTTCGCCTGTGGAATGGGCGACCAAACCCCCGAAGGCAACGGACAGGCGCTCCGGTTTTTCATTGAGCGCGCCTGGCCGCTGATACAGCCGAAGCTTAGGCCGATCACGGTGCAGGATTGTTGTGTCGGCAGCGGCATCATGCTTCTGGCGTTTGCCGCCTGTCATCCGCTTTGGCTCTCGCAAATCGGTTTCATCCAATATTACGGGCAGGATATTGACGCGCTGTGCGTGGAGATGACTCGGCTCAATATGCGTTTATACGGCATAACGCCGGTGAAGCTCGAGCCCATAACCAGCGAAGCAATGACGCAACGGGTGATCGAATCGGAAGAGCTGAAGCCAAAATTTGAAGAAGCCATTGCGGCTCAGGCAAACGGTGATAAAGAGAAGTTCGTAGAGGCCGCACAGACAAGTAAACAGGCGAGGTTTGAGCAGGGCGCATTATTTGAAATTCGATAATAAGGAGTAAAGGATGCTGTTTATGCACAGTTGGCAAAAAGTTCTTCAAGGGAAGCAGACCTTGACGACGCGCCCGGTTCGCGGCTGCTACGTTACAAACCGAACCTACGCGATTCGGAAAGAGCGCTGCGGTAAACCCATTGGTCGGATTCGCATCACTGAGATTTTTACCAAACGCTCTGCTGGCCGGATTTCTGATGAGGATATTTTGCAGGAAGGATTCAAAAGCAAAAAATCTTTCGAGGACGCCTATGCTGCCAGGTTTGGACGCGATGCGGTATATCAACCCGTTTGGTGTTTTCGCTTTGAACTCGTCGAAAGCTATCTCTCAGAAAAGGAGATAGCCGGCGAACCGGTGGGTATTCGCACGGCGATCATCAACAGCTACCACCTTGGCAAAAATGTCTTGAAGGATAGTGTTCTTGAAATTTTGCAACACAGCTTTCTATCGCTTGCCTATGGAGCAGCATTTGGAATGAGGAGAAAAAACTGTATGCCGATAAAAGATATGAACGCGCTTTTAGAAAAATGGAAAAGTGTCATCGTGGGGCTGGCAACCGCTCACGATAAAGATGAAGAGGATGCTTTTGAGGCACAGGTCAATGACCTGCTGACGCCGTTACTCACAGCGAGGACAAAGGAAGTGCGGGAGTTTTTCGATTTGCTTATGGCCGCTCTCAAAGAAGATCAATCTGTGCCGTATTTTGTTTGGCGCTCATTAGAGTTCTACGGGAGCGCCTTCAAGTTGCTTCCCGACGAAGGAATCATTCGGCTGAAAAAGCAACTCGCCACAGAGATTGCGGAAATCGTTGAGCAGGATGTGTTGCCGGACTTCAAAGACGCGATGATCAAGGCGCTCATGTGGCGCGATGGAGATCGCCTTGAAGCGATCAAAACAGCGGCGCTCGAAGCCAAAGCCAAAGGCGGCAAAATCGAATTAAAAGGCCGCGAGAGCTGCCTGTTTCTTGAGGTTTCAAGAGGCAGGGGCAAGAAGAAGGAAGTTGTGCAGGTCTGAGGAGAAACGAATGCTGAAAATATCCAATAAATTATCTTTACCGCTTGATGCCGTAACCCAGGTCTTTGCTTTCCTCGGACGGCGTTCTAGCGGCAAAACCTACGGAGCTTCAAAGCTGGCGGAACTGATGCTCGAAGCCAAAGCCCAGATTGTGGCACTCGACGTTGTAGGTGTTTGGTATGGCTTACGGCTGGCGAAGGACGGTCGAAGCCCAGGTTTTCCAATCCCTGTGTTTGGCGGCCTGCACGGTGATGTGCCGATTGATTCGCATACAGGAGCGCTTGTTGCCGACCTCGTTGTTGACCGCGAGTATTCCGCCGTGATTGATATTTCGCAGATGATTGCCAGCGAGCAGACGCGCTTTGCATACGAATTTATCACGCGCCTGTTTGAGCGCAAGAAAGCCAGACCGTCTGCGATACATCTGTTTTTAGAAGAGTGCCAGGAGGTTGCGCCGCAAAATCCGCAGAAGGACGAAACCAAAAAGCTTCATGCATTTGAGCGCCTGATTAAGCTTGGTCGCAACTTCGGCATCGGTGCGTCGCTCATCAGCCAGCGCCCGCAGGAGGTCAATAAGAAGGTTTTGAATCAGGCTGAATGCCTGTTCGCCTTTCAAATGACCGGGCCGCAGGAGCGCAAAGCCATCGAAGGCTGGATTGCCGATAAAGGCGTGAATGAAGACATCTTCAACCTGTTGCCGGGGCTAGAAATCGGCACGCCTCGCGCCTGGTCTCCACAGTGGTTGAAGTTCTCGGAGACCATCAGAATCGCCGAAAAGAAAACCTATGACGCGAGTAGCACGCCTGTTGTTGGCGCAAAGCCGGTTGAGGTGAAAGAGCTTAGTCCGGTGGACATCGCGCAGATCAACGAAGCGATGCAGGCGGTTGTTGAGAAGCAGAAGGCGGACGATCCTAAAGCTCTGCGTCAAAAGATTGTTCAGCTTGAAAGGGAAGTAACGCAGCTTCGGGCGCACCAATGCCCCGAAGCTGGCAACCAGACTGCGATTTCAGAAGAAGCAGAGAGGCGATTGGTTTACTTAATCGGCGAGTTCAAGCAGGAAGCGGAGAGGTTACTGGAAGGAGTTCAAAGAAAGACTGAGGAATTAGGTCATCAGGTGGTCGAGGCAAGGAGCTGCGTATTTACCAACAGCGCTCTATTATGGGATGAAGTGGCGAAGTTTGTGAATACGACGGTTCAAAACCAACCTGCTCACCCAATAGAGCGAAGCCATAAAACTTTCAACCGAGGCGTTGAGAAACCAAAACCGATAGCACAGCCGAAAAGCGCAGACGGCATCAGCAGGCCACAGCAGGCCATTCTGGACGCGCTCGCCTGGTTTGAAGCGGTGGGAATAGATTCGCCTTCGCGCTCAAACGTCGCTGCAATCGCGGGCGTCTCTCCTCGTTCTTCAGGCTACCGAGCCAACGTTTCCACATTGAGCGGAATGGAATTGGTGTACTATCCGCAGGCTGATTGTCTGGGATTGACGGAGAAGGGGAGAGCGACGGCCAATCAGGCGAATGCGCCGGCGGGATTGGCAGAGCTTCACCAGGCATGGATGAATTCGCGGGCGCTATCGCAACCGCAAAAGCTCCTACTGCAAATCCTGCTACAAATCTATCCGCGATCAATATCACGAGAGGACCTGGCGGCGAAGGCAGGCGTTTCATCACTCAGCAGTGGCTTTCGCGCTAATGTCTCGACCCTGTCCGGGTTGCAGCTTGTCGTTTATCCGGCATCGAATATGGTGCAGGCAAATGGGTATCTATTATTTCCGACAGGTCTGCGATAGAACACGCCGGTCAGTACGCGCAGCAGGAATGCGGCACTGACCGGCTATCCCGCGCTGGTCGTCGAATCGACAAGTCCCTTGAACATTCAGTAGCCCCTTTCTGAATGTTCCGCACCAGCGCGAGAATCTCGAAAACTCTGCTACGACGTTTCGACTGACGCGAGTGGCGCGGTCGTAGTACCGGTTTCCGGCTTCGGCATGATCTCGGCGAGAATGGCAAACGCCTTCGCGTTGTTTTGATCTATGACAACCCCCGCCTCAGCGAATATCTCTTCGGCTGATTTCCCTTCCTGCGATTTGATTGCTTCCACTTGGTTAATAATCACCGGCGCAAGCTGCGAAGCGAGCGCGATCAACTGTAAAAGCAGATTGACGGTATTTTGATCCATGTCTTTCTCCTCTCAAATTAGCAAATTAATAAGTTTGTGAACCTGACTGCGTACTGAGTAATGAACTAATGATTACGAATGAGCAACGCTGCCAGCACATTGACCGCGCTGCTCATTACTGCAAGCGCAGAGCGGAATTTGAGTTGTGCGTCCGGATTCTTGATCTTCAGCACGCCCTGATTATTTAGCTTATCGAGAGTGGTGGTGATGTCGGCAAGAATTTTTCCAAGAGCTGTGCGTGCTGAAATGTCGAAGCTCTTATATGTCTGCGCCGTGTCATTGAACTGCCTGACCAGTCGGTTCAGGTCGAGCAAGGCCGAGGTAACGGTGAGCGCCTCGCCGCTGCTTAACAACTTTTGCTCAATGAGTGCCGCGTCCAGATCAAGCGCAACGCTTATTCCCCGCGCCATGTCGTCCGACGCCTGCGCGGCTTTTTTTAGGTCAGAATCAGAGCAAGCCGTGAAGCTCAGGCTTGTAGCAAGCAGACAGACCGATAACAACACCGGCAGATAATGTTTCCTTTTCATCGTATTCTCCTTTTGTTTGACAGGTGACATAGGGCTTCGTTAGCCGATTTTACAAACCGGGAATCTGTGATAGAGTATCCGGCAATACATAGGACAAAAAGGCGCTTCACTTTGGACACCCGACCAAGTAGAGCGCCCTTTGTTTGTCTATAACGCCCCAATCCCAATGGCAATCAGTCGAAAGATATTGGCGAGTAATGTCGCCTTCTGATATTTACTGGTGGCTTTGGAAATTTTCTCCAGTGAGGCCAGAATGCCCGGCGCATAAGTTTCGAGATACCCTTTGACGCGTTTCAGGATATCGCGCCCTTCGATTATGGTTTCATCCGTATGCGTGGCGATGCCGTCCGCGTGATGACTCAACGAGGTAATATTTTTCATTGAGGCAAGCAGTTCACCGCGTAGCTGCTTCCATTCATCCGATGTTACGATCTCGCGCAGTTCCGCCAGCGTCGCTTTGCCCTCCGATGCCAGCCCCTGCAACGCCTGATCCTGATTGCTGATCATGGTGCCGCCGCGCTTTGTGGTGTCGGTCAATGCGGCAAACCATCCGGCTTCGCTATTGAGATTGCGATTGGTATCGAGCATCAGGATTGAAAGATTGTTGGAGTTGTTGGTCAAGGCGATGAGCAACGGCTCAATCAGATCAAGCTTTCGCTCAAAACGAACCATCGTCGAATCCACTCTCGACGCAATCCGGTCAACCGCCGGCGCGATGTTGCGCTTCATCAGGTCGCTGGTGGTATCGGCGACCAACCCATAGGCGTTGGCGTTCAGGGTTGCCGAATCTCCGATGTTTTGCGCGCTGTTGATGAGATTTCGAATCTTGACTGGCGTGATTTCTTCTTTGAGGCGGTAGCCAACAATGGCGAACGGAATCACGGCGACGATCAGGGTGACGGTCAACAGACAGGCAAGAATCTCTTTTAAGGTTTTGGGTAGAAAGTTTTTCATCAGCACATCTCCCGAAGTTCATCTTCTCGAACCGTAAATACCTCGTCGCAATGATTCGGTTGAAATTTCCACTCACCGTTTTCCTGCCAGCACCACCCGACTCTCTCGCCTTTCCTGGACGGCAGTAGCGCCAGAATCTCAACCCGGCTGCCCGTATAGATGCGGAAGTATTTATTAATTGCTTCTGCGCCATTGGGTTCTGAAACAGCACTTTCCTTGAGCGCCGTAATCGCCTCTGCGAGCGTCGCCGGTGCCACCTGCTGTGTGGTCGTCGTCGTTACCGAGAGCGCTTCCTGCGTATTTGGCTTGGCGTCGCCTGCGTTGATGCCGAGCCAGGTTAAAATCGCCATCACAATCATGGTCTGCACGTCAGCCGACAGGTGCAGGCCGAAGCGGGCGATGAGATAGGCCGTCGCGCCAAGTAAAACCGTCTTGGTGGTCTTCGGATTGTGCTGTGCGACGGTGCGAACATAAACAACAATTTGCTCAATTTTTTGTTTCATCGTGCGACTCCTGAGTTAAATATTTCGGCAGCCACCTACAGAAAACGGTGGGGTATATTTGCAGAAAAGCCTCCGTTTTGCTGTTGCACTAAGCGACTGCCGAAAGTCAATTACTTTGGCATTCCGAAATGTTCAAAGACACTCGCTCCATTCAACACTCCTCCAGCTGTCCCGCCCTCAAAAACCCATGATAGTTTCCCGATTGAATCGAACCGGCTCCTGCGCTGCACGTTACGCCGTTCTTACCAACCGTCAGCGTCTCCGGCTTTGTCGGATCACCCTCACGAACCCAGCACTTGTGAATCTTGTCATCGGGCAACGTGCAGTTACTCGCCCTGCCATCAACGTGCCAGGGGTGACCGTTTGGCAACACCACAATCAATGCTCTCCCGTCAGCCCCGCGCCATTGTGCAACGTCGCCATACCAGTGTGCGTCATACATCGCGCCTGGCGCAGCGAGGCGTAGCATCACCTCTTCGCCCGTGTCCGTGCGCCTGTAGATGCGTTGGGTGAAGATCTGAAAATTATCTTCGTCTGTGAACCGGTAATCGCAGCGCTCACACTTCAGCGGCCAGCGCGGATCGCCTTTGAATTGATCGGCGTTAATGTCGGCATCAACCACACCATTCGGATTCAGGTCGGCAACGACATCAAGCAAAACAGAGGCGTTGTGATAGCTGTATTCGCCGTCCGTGCAGTTGCCCTTGTCGCTTGATCGGTAGCGACGAAGTTCACGCTGAATCTTCCCGGCGGGTTCTAGCCAGAAGCATTTCACTCTGCTCATCGAATCAGTCCCTCTTAATTGAATCGAAAATCGTTATCAGTTTCTCGCCTTTTACCCACCGATACTCACTACCGCATTCAGGACACAGGTACTCGCAAGATGGCGTTAGATCAACAAGCTTGCCAAGGTCGTGGTGCATACGATAGGAAGATTCCGACTCCATCCTTACACCACAATTCGGACATTTCATTGCTTGATTTGCGGTCTCGTTTGAGCTTGAAAATTCGGCAAAGGAGAGATTAACGAGCGGCCAGTAAGGCTTCAAAAATCGAAGCGCGACACAGCACATCTTTGCTGTAATCTTTGCCCGTCGTGCCAAAATCCACGTCGCGGCCTTTGCTGGCGTGATAACAACTCCACAAGCCGCAGTTGTAAGCCGCGACGAAAACCTGCGTCAGCGTCGGTTCTTCAAACTTCGGCATGATGAAACTCACGCGGTTGCCTTTGCTGTCTCGCAACGTCACTGACTGGCCTGCCTGCCTGATGATTGAGTCGCGCTTGGCGGCAAGCATCTGAGCGCCCTTCAGGATGCAACTTCGCGCATCCTTCCACAGTCCCGCCGCAACCCACTGCGGTTCGCTGCGCTTGTCCACCTGCATCAGGCCGTAGCCGTTGCCATTGTCGCCCGCGACCGTCAGGTATTTAGGGTTAAGGTTGGTCTCGCGGCTGCCAATGCCCATCAAGAGCGCGGCGGGCAAGCCGGTCTGCCCGGCGGCTTCCTGGAAATGAGCAAGCCAGCCGCGCATCTCCGCTTCTTTCAACTGTTTTTCCAAAATTGATTTCGCAATCATTGCTCCTCCATCAGCACCGCAACCAGCGGCTGCAATTGCTCCAACTCATCAGGCAGCACCAAGAACGCGTCGCAACGTATCGCGCTCGCCTTCAGGCGCAATTCCAGATCATCCGTCGTCGAAACGAAAATCACCGGCGCACGCCAGCCCAAATCCTTCGCATACTCCGCCGCTTCCAGACACTCCGGCATCCCGGCATCGAGCACTAGCAGATCAAAGCGCCTGCCGCGCTGTTCGGCTGCGGCAATGGCGTCGAGCGCGTCAACCTGACCGCCTGGCACACGTACCTCATAGTCGGGCAGGGCAGAGACAACGCCCTGCCGGTGAGCGCCATAAACGGCGACCAGAATGCGTGCTTGCATGATGATTCAGATTGCGTAAGGGAACAGGCGAAGCGACGGCTCGCCTAGTTGTCAACAAGCGTGATGCGGCCAACGTAGCCGACCACCTGCCCCTGCACCTTGGCGGGCAGGGCGGCGACATCGGCGGTGATGAGTTTGTGCGTGGTGCGGTTCTCCATATCAAGCCGCTGGTAGTATTCGCGGCGGTCGCGGACGGCTGAGTTCCATTCTTCTGCAACCGCACGGCGGCAATGCGCGGCGACGTGCGACTTCCAGCCTTCGCCCAGCATCTCGTCGGGCGAGCGCCCAACAAGTTCCGCATAGGCTTTGCTGACGCGGATGTTGCGCCCGTCGGCGTCGGTCCAGAACATCATTGCCGTGTCTTCGATTAAGACCAGGCGCTGCGCCGTCTGATTGATCGCCATCTGGCGTTCGATGCGCGCAATGGCGTCAAACAGCGAGGTGCCGCCATTGGGTTTGAGCATCGCCTCAATGCGATGCAGCGCCGCCCGTTCTTCAAGGTTTTGTCCCAGCAGGGCTACAATCTCATCCTTTCGCCCGACGAGGTCAAGCAGCGCGTCCTTGCGGTCGCCGAGCTCGCGCAGGTTTTTGCGCCGGTTGAGATACGGCTGTAAAAATCTGCGGTTCAGTCTCTTGTAGGATGCAAGTAGCGCGCCGATGGCGGCGAAAGCGCCTGCGACAATAGATGGCCAGGTTTGCAGAATTTCGGTTAGCTTTTGCAATGGTCATATATCCTATCGTAAGAATTTGAGTGTATGTTATACGCCGCCCTGTTCCTTGTTCGTCCGATTTGATGGTTAGCCGTTGGTGATATGCCCGTTAGCATCCGTGGTGAAATGGAAATTAGGATATGCAGGGACATCCCGATAAACCTGAACCGCCATAAGGAGTTGGTTGCCCAAATTAGAGCGGTTTTGGTGAAAACCGCTCTAGGCTTCGCTCGGTGTGCCGAAATCTATGAATCCGCCAGCCAGTTGATTCGTCAACACTTCGACGGTAGCCTGCACACTAACCGCGCCGTTGGTGGCGGTGATGCCGAAGGTTCCGGCCTTGCCGAGTGAGCGCACTTCGGCAGCAGTCGGTACGTCCGGGTTGGGCGTGACGCGAATCGCCAGATCGTCGCTTGACGACCAGACGACCGCGCCAACCGGCTGCACTTCATTGCCGTAGTTATCGGTAAAATGAACATTGACCGTGACTTTCTGACCTGCATGAATAGTTGCCATTTGTAGAATTGTCCTTTCAAAAAATAAGCGTAATGGAACGCGGGCTTCTTCTAGGGTTTCATGAAGAAGCCCGCCTGTTTTTGCAAATACGACGTATCCGGCGTGTAATAGACAGTGATTTTGAAATAATCCACCATTGCAAAACCGGTTTCGGCGCTGGTCGCATCCTGTATTTGCAGGACACAGCCGAAATTTGAGGCGTTAATATCTGTGGCGGTGGGAGTCGTCCCCCACAAATCGCTACTACTGCCGTAGGTAGCCACGGTTGCGGATGACGGCCACTGGGTAGCGGTGTCGGCCTTGTTATTGCCGGACACCGTGCCGTTGATGACCAACTTAACCACCAAGTCTTTGTAGTCACCCCCAGAATGGCTTTTCGCGTGTCTAATTTCAACCACGATGCCGTTGATTGTGCCACTTACGGCAAATCCGAAATTCGTAGCTTTGAGGTATTGGGATAAATCATTGGAGTTGGTGCTACTATTATAGGTCGCAAAAGTCGAGTCATTAGCGGTAATGTTGCCGGGATTCGTCCAGGCCGTTATGCCGCCCACCGCGTTATCACTTGCACCACTTCCAGGCAGGGTGGCCGCTGAGTTATCAAAAAAAATCCCGCCAGCTAACGCGGATGAACTAAATAGCAATAGTATTGTTAAAAGTAATTGTTTCATCAGTACCCTTTAATAAATCCTCTCACAAACCATTTGTCGGCGGTTGCGTTGTACACTACGGTTAAAAAATCCCGTTTGTTGGCGGTGGTTGTGAGGGTGACGCCGGTAATATCCGTGCCGAAAGCATACTTGGTATCGAGTGTGAGCGTTCGTGAGCCGGTGGCGTCCTGCACCAGTTCAAAGGTAAGTTGCTGCCCGTTTGTGCCGTTCGTGGGATTGCCAAGTGTGCGATTGCCGCCCAGTGTGCAGATAAAATTGTTACCTAAACTTGCGTTAACCGCGATGGTCGCAGCATCCGTCAGGGTGACAGGGGTTTCAACAACCGCGCTATTAAAGGTGGACTTACCGCCAACCGTTAAGGTTCCGGCATTGACGATTGATGTACCGAAATAGCCGGTGCGAACCTGTTTGGAAACCGAACCTACGTCGAGGGCATTATCTTGCCCGTAGGGTAGCAAATGCCCGTCCTTTTCAAACCGCCAGCGCGTCGTGTTGTTGGTCTGCATTTCGATCCCAGCGTTTTGTTGGTTGGTGATATAAAAGACATTTTCACCAACGCCGGAGCCTGCGGCCTGCGATTGAATTGCCGTGTAGTTACCGCCGCCCATCAACGCCAGTCGCACGTAATTGGATGAATCGGTGTAGGTGCCGTACACATAAGAAATCTGACCGCTTGAACCATTGCGCTGTTCTATCGTGTTGCCGGTCGGCGCGATTGCCAATATGCCAGATGAGCCAATCGTAAAGGCCGCGTAGTTGCTGCCATCATAACCGAGACGAAGTTGCTCACTGGTCAGTTGAATAGTCTGCCTGCCTGTAAAGGTATTCGCGCCGAGTGTCGCGCCCGAAGATGGCGTAAAGTATTCGAGTGCCGTGCCTCCGGCATTGACGCGAAGCTGTTGTAAAGCAGAGCCGATGCTTGCGACTTCGCCGAGCCGAGCCGAATACGCCTGCACATCGGTTCCGATTACTACCCCCAAAGTCGTGCGGGCGGCACTGGCGCTGGCATCGTCAATCAACGAGCGCCCGAAGGTTGTAAAATCGGCAAGCGATGCCGTACCTGGGCCGGTAAAGTAGGGCAATTTGTCAGCGGCAGAGGTTAATCCGGCCAGCGCCGTCAACTCTGCATCCGACGCCTGTTTCCCGGCCAGGTCGCTCACCAGATTCGTTACCTGCGATTCGGAAATCGCAATCGCCTGCTCGGAAAGCGCGGTAATCAGTCCCTTGCCATTGACTGTTGCGGTCAGTGATTTGGTAGCACCGCCAAAACTGCCCGCCGAACTGTTGACGGTCACCAGTGTCAGGGCAATCGAAGTTGCGCCGCTGCCCGTCGCATCACCCGATACCGTGATGCTCTGATTGCCGGTCAGATAGGTGTTGGTGTCAAGTGCCCAGGTATCGGCGGCGGTCTTTTTCAGGAAACCCGAGGTGCCGGAAAGCGCAGCGATTGCCGTCAGGTCGGCGTCGTGCGCCTCTACGTCTGTGCCGATCACCAGACCAAGATTGGTTCGCGCCGTAGAGGCGCTGACCAGATCGGACAGATTATTGGCGGCAATCAACTGCAAGGCATTGGAGACGTTACCCAACCCGACCTGCGACTTCGTGACGCTGTGCGGGTTCGAGGTGCTGGCAATATGCGCTTGAATATTGGCGTTGGCCGGTTCGTAAACGCCGCTGTGATTATGGCCGATGGCGGCGTAGAGCATATCCGCCGCCGCCTGCGTCAGCCTGCCATTGAGCGCCGCCTGCAAATCGGTTTGATTACTGAGCGTCCCGCCGATGCTGCCCCAGATCGGACTGACACCGGCAACCGCACTGTCCACATAAAGCTTGGTCGCCGCATGAAGATTCGCCGTCGGCGCGCCCGCAAGCGTCAGCGCCCCGGTCATCGTCCCACCGGCAATCGGCAACTTCGCATCGAGCGCCGTCTGCAAGCCTGTCGTATCGCCGATGGTGTGGGCGTGCGAAGATGCGGCCTTGCCGTCTATCTGCGATTGCAGCGCCCCGGTCACCCCGTCGAGATAGCCGAACTCTGCATTGCTGACCGCGCCTGCGCCAAGCTTCGCCGCATCTATCCCTGCGGGCAGATCGCCAGCCTGAAGGGTGTCCCACGCGGGGGCGGCGCTCGCTGAACCCGTACCTACCTGTCGCAAAAACTTACGTGTCGTCGAGGTGTTGCCGGGCAGCCTTTCAAGTTCCGTCGAGCCTCTGTAGGCCATATCACCAAGCGTCGTCAGCACGTTTGCGGAGGTCGAGGGCACCGTGATATTGACGACCCCAGGCGAAGGCCTTGTTGCGGTAACGCCGCCGCCGGTGATATTGATCGTACCCATCAACCCCAGCGCCACGCCCTCGTCTTTGAAGAGGATACCTTGCGCCGGTGTTGTCGTAAGCGCAATCAAATCGCCGAGATTAGCTGTTGCCGATATTGGCACACTGATGCGCTTGCCGCCTTCGAGGTTGAAGCCCTGCGCCGCCCCGTACAGCCAGATGTCCGCACCCTGAATCGCCGTGATCGTGATCGTGCCATCTGCGCCTGACACAAAAGGGCGAGATTCAGTTGACACCACGTTGCCAGGCGAAACGATCTTGACGATCTTCAGGGTGACGTTTGCCGCTGGTACACGGTCTGCCTTCCAGATTTTGCCAGTGATCGTGCAAGAGTTAGGGTCTTGGGCGTAACAGTAAGCAGTAGGCAGTAAGCAGTAGGCAGTAAGCAGGCAGACGGCAATAATGATTCTCTTCAGCATGGCGATTCTCAATTTTGGGTCAGTCAGGTATGTAGCCGCGGATTTTGAGGCGATTGTCTGGGTCAATCAAGTATGGCTATGGCTTGGGCGCGGCTGGCGGTTTAACGAGTGATTTCAAGTCATTGTGAAGCTTGCAACCCTCGCACTTATGCGCCTCTGCAAAGCGATCTTGAATATTTGTGAGCGCCGCGTCGGCGTTCATGAATCTTTCAAGCGCCAGTTGCAGCTTGGCGACCGCTGCCGTGACTTTCGCACAGTCGCCAACATCAACCGACTGGGCGTCACCGAGCGCTTTTTGATACGCGGATCGAGTGTCGAGAAACCCCTGCGCGACGGGCGCAAGTTGCTTCTGCTCGGCATCGGTGAGCGCCACGCGTTCGGGCGCGGACGGCGCTGCCGGTTGTGCGAGCTTTGCTTTCTGTGGTTCGTCGGCCAGACAGATACCGAGCATACAGATGAAGGCGATGATGGATAAAACGGTGTGTTGCAATTTCAGTTTCATGTTTTTCTCCTGCGAAATAGATTAGCCAATCCAGTAAATGCGCCTGCCCATACTTCCAGCGGCAGGCGTGTAGGTGATCACAAGTTTTGGGTCGGATGTGGTTCCGGTTGTCTCTGAGCCATAGAAATAGCAGACTTCCCCCCCTTGATTCGAAAACCCAGGGTCAGTCCCAAGAGTTGGCTGGGTGTTCGACACATCCTGGCTGGCGCGCAGGCCGAAATGCGACACCCCGGTCTTCGAGATATTGCCACGTCCCGTAGAGTTGAGCGTGAAATCGGCGTAGGTATTTGCGCTCAACGCCGACCAGCTGATCGCCGTCGCCTGATCCGTCGTGCCAAATGAATTAAAGTCCGATGTGTTATAGGCGACATTGGAGGTCACGCTGTTGGTGACAAGTTGAAGCGTCGCCGCGCCCGTGTAATCGAAAGGCTGTGACGCCGGTTTAACCGAAAGCGTGGCCGCTGATATGGTGCTGCCGCTTCCCAGGGCTGAGGCGTCGAAATTCAGGACGCTACGGATGACGCTGTAGGTCGTACCGCTCCCCAGATCGCTGCCGGAGTTTTCTGCCGTCAGGAGCGAAGAGCCGGAACAATCGGCGCAGTCTGCCGTTGAATGGGCGGTCGCATAACTGGCGTTGCCGTTCGTTCCCATGTCGCCGTCGCAGGCCACAGACGCCGGGTTGTTGGGATCCGGGTAAACCGTCAGGGTGGCGAAATAGGCCGGGTGATTGTAGGCAACTCGCACCGCCTCGCCGACGATCTCCTCAAGCGCTCGCTCAGGGTCGAGGCCGCCGAGTGTGCGGATCGGTGGATTCTGAAAGACGAACAACCGTGATTCGTCGAGGAACTGGTCATCACGCGAAGCCGTCAGCCGGACATACAGCCGACCCTCGCTATCTGTTCCAATCTGTCGGATGCGGATCTCCGCAGCGGCAAACGTGAAGGCGCGCGGCCTCCAGGATTTCGCTATGACCTCGGCATTGGTCTTCGGCGCGGGCGCAAGGCAGAGCATGGCGATTAAAAATAGAATTGCGAATAACTTTTTCATAAGCGTTGGACAGGAAGATCAGTTACATGGCACGGCGGAGCGTTAGCTCAATGCCGAGCAGTCTGGCTGTAGCTGACAGACTATCGGAACCATCATTGCCATCTCTGAATATCTTCAGGTGAAGAAGCTTGCCAGCCGAACAGCCGGTAATCGTCAGGTTCGTGATTGTCGAGGTCTGTACGCGGTTGGCCGTGCCCGGCGCGGCGGTCGTTACAGTCGAGGCGGTGTTGAAACTCGGATCGTCGGTGGCCGCGGCGTTGGTCGCCGTGCAGGAGGTCGAGAGCGACCATTTGACGTTTCCGGAGGTCGCTGTTGTCGTCCAATAGATATTGGCGTCAATGTTGCCCGTGAAGTCTGCGGGCAAGACCATGGTGTTTTGCGCGGAGAAGCCGCCCGATGTGTCCGCGAAATCCAGCACGCCCTTTTGGATATTCGTGCCGGTCACGCAGGCAGCGGAAGCTGCCGAAGCGGTCGGCAGGTCCCAGAAGCTCGCGGCGGTCGCGTTGTTGCACCCGGCAGCTGCCAGAAAAACCTTTGCAGGCGTGGTGATAATGTTGCCGGTATCTTCGGCATCAAGCGTTTTGTTGGTCAGCGTGTGGGTGCTGCTGTTGGTCAGGACATTGGCACCAATGTTGAGCACCGGATCGCCAGCCACGCCATCGCCGTTGGTAACGACGATTTGATTGGTCGTGCCGATGATGGTGCGCGCCGCGCCTGCGCCGCTGCCAGTGCGAGACCACAGACCGTTCGACGAGTTATTGCCGAGTGCCGCAAGGTCGGAATCAAGCAGGGAATTGGCGACCGCCCCGCTTGCCAGGTTCGAGGCGTTCAAGGCTGTAAGCTGAGAACCATCACCGCTGAATGAGGTTGCCGCCACAACCCCGCCATCACTTACCGAAAAGCGATTCGTGAAGCTGCCGGAATCCACGCGGCTCTGCAATGTCCAGCTACTCGCCGCGGCATTCGAGGTCACGTCAACAAACTGCTTCCAGTCGGCGTTATGACCCGACGTATCGTAGGCCGCGCCGCGCATGAGGATGTTGTGGGAATCGCGCTGCCCGGCGCTGCCCGGCTGGTCTATCAACACGGAAACCACGTTGCCGGGTGTGGTGCCGGAGTTGAAGGTATGCGCGCCCGTCCAGGTTGGATTGAACGACTGATCAATTGCCACGCTGTCGGCGGCAACCGAGATGCCCGCGCCCGCGCCTACGTCAAAGGTGCGGTTGGCGCTCAGGTCGCCAGTGCCGATCAGTCCAGCGCCCGCCGTAATGGTCGTCGCCGCAAGCGCACGCGCTGTCAACTGCGTCTGGATCGCTGAGGTCACGCCGGAAAGATAAGAAAATTCGCTTGCCGAAGGCGCAGAATTTCCCTTGTATTTTGTGGCATCAATCGCGCCGCTGCCAATGGACTGCAACAAACCTGCGGCTGTCAACTCAACACCATTGCCATTGGCGGCAAGGCGCGCCGGCGTTACGGTTGCGCCGCTTCCGGTGTTGACATTAAACAAATAGCCTGTACCATTGGCATTGGCATCGGTCGTCAGGTTGAATAGATTATTGGTCGAAGTGCCGGTTGCCCAGTTGAACGTCGAAAGATTCGCGCCAAACGAGAGCGCCAAATTGCCGTCCGGGTTGGTGATATTGTTATACTTGACTCCCAGCGTACCGGACGCTGAAACCGTTATACTGACGCGATTGTTGACGCTATCGTCAGCTATCGTCAGCGTTGCGTTACTACCCTCTATGAAATTGATTTCCTGGCGCGTGCCGATCAGACTGCCGCCTTTGGAAATCTTAACCTTTTGCGTCATCGAATCATTGCCGATATTCGAGGCAACCGTGATGCCGCCCGCCGAATTGGTAATGCTGATGCCACTGCCTGCGGTCAGTGGATTCAAGGCGAAGCCGCTGCCATTGCCGATCAGCAGATAGCCGTTGCCCGCACCGGTGGAATCTACGCCGGTGCCGCCGCGTGCGTTGGCAAGCTGACCGCTCGTGATCTTCGAGGCCGCAAGATTGGGAATGTCTGCCGCAACCAGAGCGCGCAGAGCGACCGCGCCGCTACTGCCATCAGGCGAGGCCAGCACGCGGTTTTGCGTTTGCCCGCCGGCGAAGGTAATGGCGAGCGTGCCGCTTGTGGTGATCGGCGAACCGGAGACGGCAAAGACCGACGGCACGGTTGCCGCAACACTCGTCACTGTGCCGCTGTTGGCGATTGCCTGGTTGACCCACAAGCCGTTTTGATAAACCAGCGCGTGACCGTTTGTGGGGCTAGTGATGGTAACATCTTTTACGCGGTCGAGCGTGTGATCAAGCCACTGGGATTGCCCCGCTGCCGTGCCGATGAGGATTTTATCGAGCGCCGGCGTTGATACCACGTAGCCCACTTTCGCCTCAAGCGCTTCAAGCGCCGCGCTGTGGATGTTGTGCTGTATGGCCAGCACCGGCATTTCCACTTTGACGCCCGCTGCGAAGGTGAGCGCCGCCGTGCCTTCGCGCCCGCGCGTGACGTTGAGGAATTTATTACTGGTCTTATCGGTGTAGAAGACCACTTCGCGGTTATCAATCTTAAGCGCGCCGCAGGCAGGAAACGAGGCCGTGCTATAGACCGAGAGGGCTGTGGCGGTTGAGGTGATGGACAGGGCAAGCGTGGTCGTCGCCCCGTCCTTTGCCGGAAACAGCGAGCAGTCAGTGTTGGGCGCGGTCGGATACAGCGAGCTGCCCGTCTGCGCCTGCGCCGATTGTCCCCAAGCCAGTAATAAAATAACCAGTGAGAAGAAGATTGTTCGTTTCATATCAGAAGCCGTATTCACCATGAAAGCGCTGGCCGTCTTTGACAGCCAACAGATGCGCCCTCGTATAAACAATGTTGTGGAACTCGCAGAATTGATTCGGGAAGTAGTTTTTGATTTGCAATGCCTGAAACCGTGCCTTGATTTCAGGGACAAATTGTTGATGGCTTTGTTTTGTGTAGTACCAAAAGCTGTTCGAGTTATAGAAGCTGCGATGGGTTGGATCTTGTGCCCAGCCACGACCATCTGTTGACGGAACCTCTATCAAGAAAAATCCGCCATGTTCTAAAACTCGATGCGCTTCATTGAAGACGTGAACAGGGTCAGACAGATGCTCAATTGCATCTACAGCCCGAATCACGCCGACACTGTTATCGTCGAAAGGCCAGCGGGCGTTCAAATCACATTCGATATCCGCGCCGTGGCGGTCAATCGTCAGATAACCTTCGGGCTGGCTCGCGCCGCTGCACAGATCAATCTTGAGCAGCCCCAGCTCGTACGCCCAGCGGCGCGCCATCGGCTCGGCATAGCGCTCGTACACCTGCCACTGCAATTGTTCGATCAACTCGCCGTTCTTCAGCCAGTTGTTTTCACCATGCACGCGATAGAGATAAAGCAGATCGTCTATATGATGAATCTTCGAGTGCAGGTACATTCTGCAAGTCAAATCGTGATCGTCGGCAAACTGCAACGATTCATCGTGGCCACCGAGCGCGGTATAAACCGATTTGCGATAAGCGCGCAGATGGTCGGGCGCAAACAGAATCTTGCAAAGATGCTGCGGAATCGGCGCAGGCGACAGCGTCTCCATCACGCGGAAGCCGAAGACCCGGCGCTCGCGATACTGCCAGCCGTAATCGGCGCGAAAGGGGAAGGCGGAGTTGTCCTGCTGCACATAGCCGCAGTTGGAAAACACCATGCCGACATCCGGGTTTTCGTCGAACGCCGCTTTGACCTTTGCCAGCGCCTCGGGCAATAGCTGATCGTCGTGGTCAAGCTCGACCAAATATTTTCCACTCGCCAGACCGCAGGCGAATTTCTTGAGCGCACCGACCCTGCCCTCGGCCTCTTCCGGCGCATCGCACATCACCACGCGCGAATCATTGAAGGCGGGCAGGTCGCTGCGCTTTAGGCCGCCGTTGGTAACCAGCAGCCACTGCCAATCAGTGAAACTCTGTTGCTTCAGCGACTGGTAGGCTTCGGCTAAATGAGTTGGATTATTTGTCGGGGTAAAGACTGAGACTCGCGCCATAAGATAATTTGGATAACTAAAAAAAGCTTATGCCCTTTGGCTAAAAGCCCGGCGCTCCTTGAACGCCTTGCGTCCCCTGCACGCCGCGAAAGCCTTTCGGCCCGGGATTGCCCTGCGCGCCCGAATTGCCGGTTGGCCCCGGTGGGCTATCGCCCGGCGCTCCCGGCGCGCCTGCCGCGCCGGGAGCGCCTTCCAGCCCCGCATCGCCCTGTACTCCCGGAACTCCCGTTGTGCCAGTCCGACCGATCTCGCCATCAAGCGCAATCTGCCAGTCGCTGGAACTGCCACTGCCGACAGCCTTCTCAACGGTTACATTCAGCGTGCCGCCGCCGTAGCTTGCCAACTGACCGGCCAGATACTGCGTCGTCGGGTTGGCAAGCGACGAGATGCGAAGGCGCGTGCCCGCCGTATAAGCCAGACCGCTGACTACGGCAAACGACTTCGCGCCGGTGCCAATCGTAACCGCGCTTGACGACGTAGCGCCGTAGTCGCCGCCCTGCGCCCCCTGTACTCCGACTGTGCCTTGTGCGCCTTGCTGTCCTTGTGCGCCCTGCGCTCCAGGTGCGCCCACTGCGCCGCCGGCTCCCGGGTTACCCGGATTGCCCGGCGCTCCCTGAGCGCCCTGCGGACCGGGATCGCCCGGATCGCCTTGCGCGCCGGTTGAACCCTGAACGCCGACAGAACCTTGCGAACCCTGATCACCTTGCACGCCCTGACTGCCTTGCGCGCCGACTGTGCCGGTAAAACCCTGTGCGCCTTGTGCCCCCTGACTGCCCGGCGCGCCGGCGCTGCTGCCCTGTGCACCTTGATAACCACGCGCTCCCTGTGGGCCGCGAATCACCCCGGCGTCCACGCCGCGTTGCAATTGCTGAAAAACGGCGTAGATATGCAGCGCGTTGGCGTTGAATTTTCGGCGGCGGTTCTCCAGCGAATCGCCCGGTTGCAGCTTATCTATCGAAATCATAGACAGGGCGCTCCCGGCTCACCCTGCGGCCCCTGGAATCCCATATTGCCCTGCGCGCCTTGTGCGCCCTGTGCTCCCTGCGGCCCTTGCGCGCCCTGTGCGCCCGCTGCGCCTGCTGCGCCCTGCACGCCTTGTGCTCCGGGTTGTCCCTGACTGCCCTGCGCGCCGACCGTGCCTTGCGCGCCCTGAGCGCCCTGAGCGCCGCGCTCGCCCGCGAGATTGAGGTTCCACGAATTAAAGGTTCCGCTCTGACCGCCGCCGCTCGACAGGTCGCAGAGAACGGTCATACTGCCGGTTGCGGTGTTGTAGGCCGTCACGCGACCTTCAAACCATTTCGAGGAATCGGTCGAGACCGCCACGCGAAGACGCGCCCCGGGCAGGTAGGCCAGGCCCGCGCCGACAAGAAACTGCCGCGACTGCCCGATATCGGGAAGCGAGAACGGCTCGCTTGAGGTCGTCTTATAACCGGTTGCCGCGGTGCCGGTCGTCCCTTGCGGGCCTTGCGACCCCTGACTACCCTGTGCGCCGACCGTGCCTTGACTGCCCTGTGCACCTTGACTGCCCTGTGCGCCTTGAGAGCCTTGACTGCCCTGCGCGCCCTGCGGACCGGGCAGGCCGCCGGATGCGCCTTGCGCGCCCTGTACACCTTGCGCGCCCTGCACACCTTGAACACCTTGAGTACCCTGAGCGCCTTGCGCGCCGGTTGCTCCCTGCGACCCCTGATAACCCCGCGCTCCCTGTGTGCCCTGCGGCCCCTGGACGCCGCCGTTGACACCCTGCGGCCCCTGATAGCCTTGTGGCCCCTGTGCGCCAATGGCTCCGGCTTCCAGGTCATCGGCAAAATCGGCGAGGAATTCAAAGGTGGCGTTGATCTTTTCGCGCCATACGGCGAGCGCTTCGCCGGGTTCGATCAGTTGAATTGACATGATTGTTTAGATAGGAAACTATAGGTCGTCGCTTATACCGTGCGCTTTTCTAAACTCTTCAAGAGCGTCAATCTGCGCCTGTAGAATTGGATGAACGGCTTCATCGGCGATTTGCTGAAGCTGTTCCAGTTCGATGCTTTCCTCGTCCGTAAGCCCCTCTTCAATTCGCTTATAGATGAGAGCAATACGGCGCTCATTCTCTTCTTGTGTCATAGTGTCAACCAGCCATTTCCAGTATGCAGCTCTGCCCGTCGCTTGCGAGCGTGATGGCGATTGCGGTGTTGAACGCGATTGTCGGGTCGGCCTTGTCTTTCAGCGTGCCGTCCGACTCCTTCAAATAAGCGCGGATGAACGACGGCAGCACCGCCAGATCATTGGCGATGGCGGGGGTTGAACCGCTTGCCCTGGTCGTCGTCTTCTTGATGTGAAACCATCTCCGATTCAGATAGTCAAATGGGGTTGGCGCGCTGCTGCCGTTTGGCGTGATTTTCATCAACAGGCACTTGTCCGGCGTGGACGGCGCGGCGGTGGTTTCAAGCGTCACGACGCCCGTGCGATCAACATACAGATAGCGCGTACCGAGGCTGGCGTTGTAGTTGAAGCGCAGCACCAGCTCGGTGAATCCCGGACCGGCTGCCGATTCAAAGTTTTCATTGAGTTTCGAGATGCACGGCTTGTTGCTGCCGCTGCCAAAGAGCGTCACGCGCCAGCGCCTGACCGGATTGCTGCCTGCCGAGACGATGCTGTTGATCACGTCGCGCGTCACTTCTGCCCACGCGCCGTTGTCAAACGACACTTCAAGCTTGATCGAACCGGCGATCAGGTTCACGCCAATCGGGTTGCCGATCACCTTGGCCACCTGCCAGCCGAGTTGCTGGCCGTCGTCAATGACGAAACTCGCCTGATTGGTTCCCGCGCCCAGCGTCAGCCCACAGGCCGCTTGAATGATGCCGCCCGGCCCCCATTTCCAAATATCTTTTTTCGCGGTGCTGCCGACGAGTCCGCCCAGCAGGTAGCCCGCGCCAACCGGCAGCCCGCCGCTGATCAGCCCGACCAGCCCCGCCGCCCCGCGCCCCAGCCCGGTTGCCCCCAGTCCTTCGCTGAGATTGCGGTTGTCCCACTTGGGCGTCGCGCCCGGCGTGTACTCCCAGATTGAGCTATAGGCCGAGGACAGCAACACGCGCCCGTTGACATTCGAGACTGAAAGATTTTGCAAGGCGTTCGGATTGGCAGCCGACAGGTCGGATGTCGGGTTCGAGATGTTGAGCTTCGTCCAGGTGCGCGAGGCGGTGTCAAAGACGTGCGTGGCAATCTGCCGCCCGCGCACGAGCAGCGCCTTGCCCGATTCCAGGCAGCACAGGTCAACGTCCTGCAACGCCGTCGTTGCGCTCAATCCGGTAAGCGGATTTTGCCCGACAGGCGTAAATGATTCAAACGTGTTGGTATCCACATGGTAGAACCACAGCACGTTATCAATGGCGTTGGCGCTGTAGCCGATGTCGCCCGTGACATTGACCAGAATCAGCAGCAGATTCGGAGCCACCAGATCGCCGATCACCCCATGATCGCTGTTGACGTCGCCCGGAGCCGAAGCGGTGTAGCCTGGAGCCGTGCCGGTGAATTTCACTGACACAAGCGTTGACATATTCACCTTGAACCATTCGAGTTTGCCGTTGTTATTGACCGCCGACGGGCGCTGGGCGACGATCACATTGACGCCATCGCCGCACGGCAGCACGGCTTTGAGGTAGCCGTTTGGCACGTCGCCTGACAACACGCGCTGCGTCACGGTCTGGCCTACGGTATCCACTTCGTAGAACGCCGCGTCGCCCAGTCCCGCGCCGCCGCCGGCGACGACGATCTTTGTCGCACTGAAGGCGCAGGTCAACACCTGGCCTGCCCAATTCTTGAAGCGATTGACCGGCAACGCGTAGCCTTGCAACTCAAACGCCCCGCCGCCATCCGATTGAATGGCCGAGATGGAGGCGAGCGACAGGTTGAGGGAATTGGCAAACGAGTTGGTCGCCTGATTGACGTTCTTGTTAAAAAATCTCGCCAGCAGATTGATGCCCGCAACCTGCGCCGGAAACAGATTCGGGGTCAGCGTCTGCACCGCGCCGCCAAAAAAACTCACCTGTCGGCCAACCGGCATATCCACGACCGGCGTGCCGCTTTCGGTGTCACCGGCAGACCCCAGCTTGCCCGCGCAGGCGTTGCTGCCCACGTAGGTGTACGGCGCAAGTTCCGGGGTCAGAATTTCCGGGCGAACGATGGGGTCGTTCTGTTTGCCGTCCGACTGACTGCCGAGCAGGTTCCACGCCTGCTGTTCGGTCAGTCCGGCAAACCGCCCGGCGCCCGCTTCGATGTCCACCTCACCGGCCTTATGATGGTGCTTCTGCTGTTGCAGGGTGTTGACGATGCCTTCGAGAATCGCCAGCCGCTCGTTGACCTCTTCGAGCGTGTCGAAGTTGTGGCGCGCGTCAATGATGTTGTCGCCGGTCAGCACGGTTGCGCCGGTTGGCACGATGACGTAATAGAGCGGCGCAGAGTTGGCGGGTAACGCCGGAACTGCCGGACTCGTCGCGGGCGTGCCGGTGACTTTGTTGATTGAAAGCGTGTTGCGCTTTTCGGTATAGACCGAGACATCGGCTTCGGCGGAATCGGCATCCGCCGGGTCTTTTTTGGCGTGGCGGGTCTCCTGCCCGGCGTCGGCGTCTTCCGTGAGCAGGGCGTAGATCAGGTCTATGCGCGGGTTGGTGGAGTCGGCGGGCGCAAGCGTGAGGGTCTTGACCGCCGGGTCGAAGTCGGAGAACTGCTTGCCGTCCGTGCCGCGCCAGCAGCGCAGCGGCTTGTAGATGTTGATATTGAGGCCACCGGCGAGCTGAAAGTCACCGCCTTCCGAGACAATCTCGCCGCCGGGCTTGATGATGAAATCGTCAATGGTAGCGGCATCGCCCGCCATTGCCGCCTGCCCGACTTCGGCAATGTCGGTTTCTTTTATCTCGACGAACGCATCGTTCGCTTCGTCAATTGTGCCTTTAGGCGTTACTTTATAGTGGTCTGCCATGTTGCCTCAGTTGATAATGATTTCATCATCGTCATTGATGGTGTCGGTCAAAAGGAATTGCTGCGAGTTGGTGACGAACTCCACGAGATACTCAACGCCCGCCGCTCTCGACCAGTGAATTAAATCCATCACGAATTGATCAGTGATAATTTGCGGCGTGGTGTAGGCGTAGGTGCCGCGCCCGCCGATGTAGCCGCCGGTATAGACACGACGCGGCGAAGAAAACGGCTCGTAATAGAGCACGCGAACGCGAACGCGCAGGGGCGCACGGCTGCCATACGTGCCGTAGTAGCCGCCGGTGTAAATTGGCCGGTCATAGACCTGGGCGACAATGCCGAACTCGCGAAGCAGCTCCCGCACGCCGCGCACGGTGTAGCGGCGCTCATAATGCAGATAGAGATTCCTGAGCAGCCGGCGCTTGCGTGAAAGCGGATAGCCGTCCGGGACAAGCGTCCAGCCCATCCACTCCGTCAGCATCCAGCTCACCCACTCTTCGGGCGCGCTTTCGGGCAGCACATAAGCATCGAGCAGGTCAATCGTCTGATTGACTCTCGCCAGGTCTTCAGCCGAAGGTTGCAGGAAGCGTTCAAGGAAATCGCGGGTCTCTGGTGGTCTATAGGGCGCGGGCAAAGATTCAACAAGGCGCTTGAGAAAGAACGCCGTGTTGTCTCCACCTTCTGAATATAAAAGTTCACCGTAGAGTGGCATGATTTTCAGGCTTTGCCGCAACGTGCGGCAAACTACACGACCGTCAGCGTTACCGTTTGCAGACTCGGCATTTCGCCAATATTCAAAAACACATCGCTCTTGAAATCTTCACCATCAATCACGAAAGTCACCGAATCAATCAACACTGATATGCCCTGCGGTGATGCAGCTTCAATGCGCCCGATTACGTCACTCACGGACAAATAGCGCTTTGTCCATTCCGGGCCGAAGGGGAAGGTCAGCGGGTCGTAGAACGCCGCCAGATTCGCCTTCGCTTTGTTGATGAGCGTGGTTGGCGATTGCCCCTGCGTGATCTTCACATTCGCAGTAATCGAAAACTCTTTATAGATCGGCGGCCTGACGCTGACGACGAGTCCGGCAACGTGGCGCTGGTTGACGACGGCTGAAACATCACTCAGGGTCTGCTCGGTCGGCGCAAGCCCGTCGGCTCCCTGCACGACCAGCACGGTGTAGCCCAGCGCCGCCAATGAGAAATCCGACAGATAGCCTTCAAAGCCGGTGATGCGCCCCTTGCGCCGTAAGACCTCGAAATAGAGCCAGGTTTCAAAGTCATCAACCGAGCCGAGGTGTTCGCCGATCCGCATCTCTTCGCGGGCGCGAATTTTGCCCTGGTCAACCGACTCGGCATTGCTGCCGCCGGTCAGGTTCGTCGTATTGGTAACGCTGGCTATCCCGGCGATGCTGTCAATCAAGAGGCCAAGCGAGTTCGGCTTGATGATGCCGATATCGCCTTCGTCCGTCGCTCGCCCCTGCACCGTGCCACTGGCAACGCCTGCGGCGATCACCAGGTCTTCGACTGTGGCGACGCGAATCCGCCGGTCTTCGGTCATCACCTCAGAGCCTGCCGGAACAGTCACTTCGATATTTAAGAAGTCAGCGGTCTTGGTAAATTGCAGTGTCGTTGTGGCGGCAACCGCCGGGCGCAGTTCAACGCCGAGCAGGCGAAGTAAGGCGATGCGTGTTTTATTCGGAACTTGATTCAGACGGTACACCGTCTCGGTAAAGGTGCGCTCAATCTCTGTCAGCAAAACGGTGTGCGCTTCGGCGGGTCGCGCCGAAGACAATTCCGGCAGCAACGGGTCGCTGACCGCGCCGGTCGAGGCAATCATTGCTTTCAGGTCTTCACCAAAGTCAACGATGAGTTGCGCGTCGTCGGCAGTGAGTCCACCGATAGAGCGATGGATGCGCTGCGCGACGCGCTCGGCCTCTAGCCGGGTATCCAATTGCGGATCGGTTATCAATGTGTCAGTTGTTGGCATAACCTGAAAGTGTCAGAAGTGTCAGAAGTGTCAGCCGAGCAATCGGAATCCGGTTTGTAAGGTGCGGGTGGAAAAGTCGCCGCGAATCGCATAAGTGACCGCGACCTTCAGTAACCCGTCGTCGCCGATGTCGGCCTCGACTTCGATACGCGCCGGGTCAATACGATCATCGCCGTCAACCAGCGCCTGCCTGATGACGTAGGCAATCGCCTGCGCGTCTTCGATGGGTTTGAAAATCCAGGACGGCAGTCCAAGCCAGGGTTCCATCAGGTGCGAGCCGCGCAGGGATTCAATAATGGCTTTGATCGAATCGTTGACGGCCTCTTCGCCGACGGAGAGCGCGAGACCGCCCCTGCCATTTGGACGAAATGGAAAGGCTACCGAGGTGCCGAGAAGCGATTTCATAGCAGTCCTTCAATCTGGGCAAACGCCGCGTCCATCTCCGGCTGCGGGTCAACCGCCGGTGGCAGTGCCGCCGCGATGATGGCGTTGTTTGAGGTGGCCAAATCGCCTGCCGCAGCTTTCAGATGTCCGATGGCTTCGGGATTGTTCAAACTGGTGAGCGCCGCTTTGATGTTGGTAATCTGCGTGTTTACCGCCGATACCAGCGCATCAAAGGCCGCCTGGATGTCGGCGATCTCCGTGCCGGTTACCGTCGGCGCGCTGATCGCGCTGATCGCCGCGATTTCATCGGTTGCGTCAACCGCCTGCGCCTGATCTGCCGACGCCTGCGCCGCGTCGGCCCTGGTCTGCGCCGTCTCGACATTGGCGTTGTACTCATCAATGGCCGGTTGCAGCGTCGCCTCTGCCGCCGCAATCTGGCTGTTGAGTTCCTCGCCCGCCGTAGCGATGGACGATTCCGCCGCGTCAATCTGCTCAAGCAACTGCGCGGTCTCTTCCTGTGAAGCGGTATCAAGCGCCGCAAACGCCGTTAGGAGTTCTTGCTCTGTCATCGCTTAGACCAGGCAGGTGAGCATCTGGGTGTTTTCGACAATCTGCTGCTCAATCTTTGACTTGGCGCGATTCAAGGTTGACACCAGTTCGCGTTCGGCAGCGGTTCGCAGATGGGCGGGCGACACCTGATTGATGGCGTATTCCAGATTCAGCAAATTCTCACGCGCCCACTGATTGGCCAGGGCGATTTCGTGGGCGATCAGTTGCGACAGGTAGTTTAAGGTCGCCACCAACCGGATGATGTAGCGGATGATTTTCACCTTATCAATCGCGTATTTGATCTTGCGAAGAATGGTTGGCAGGAAGCCGTCAATATAGGCGCGCACGTGCTCCATGATGAAGCGCTTGGCGTGCGCGATATGCTCGACGAGCGCCGCGTTGCTGAGGTGCGAAAACGACTGGCGCATCTTCAGGTTGCGGTGCTGGGGCGTGCAGCCCTTCCAGCCGAATTCATCGAGCTGGCGCAGCGCCTGCAGCACCGGGTTGTTCATCACCGCCGCCGAGGTGCGCGGCAGCACTACGTCAACCAGCCGCTGCACCGGCTCGGCGTCATAAAGTTTTGTCATGATTCGAGCCTCGGAATTTTTTTGATGCCAGGGTCTTTGCGCCCCGGCGGGCCTTTGTACATTTCAATAGTGCGCTGGCGTACCTCTTCGGCTTCCTCCGGCCTCGGATAGTTGGTCTGGTCAATGGTCACGCCCCGGAGTTTCAACACCGACTTGCCTTCGATGGTCGCATCCGTGCCCATCACGATGACCTCACCGCGAGAACTGATCTGCACGGTGTTGCCGTTGCCCTTGATCATCATATTGCCGGGGATGACAAACGCCGCATTGCCCTCGGTATCCACCATCAACTCAAAGCCGTTCTGCAACGAGATTCGCAGCGACCAGTCGCGGTGCTCATCCTTTTCGAGTTCCGGCGCGCCGGTGTCGTTCTCGAAATACATCGGCTGGCCGAAGTAGCAGCCGTCCGCCGGGTTGCCGTTGATGAAGGCCACGATGACCACGGAGCCGACTTCGGGTAACGGGCCGTCAAAAGCAAAGCGCCGCCCACGTTCCATCTTCGTCGGCCCCGCCCACGGCACGATGCGCGTGAGCCAGCCGGTCTCAAACTCCGAGCCTTCCTCTTCCAGCCATTCCAGATTGGCGATAATCCGCCCCTGAAACTCCGGGTCTTGGTTGTCGGTCACCCGGCCCCACTGAAAACCGAAGAAGCGCCCGTCGAGGTATTCGCCCTGCGCGGCATTGACGCCTGCGCCAATAAAGTCGTTGCGATTGGAACTGTGCGTCGGCTTCATTGCGCCGGTCTCCAGGCTTTGATTTCGGTCTGCGCCGGACCGTAGCCCAGCCGGTGAACGACCTCCGAGGTCTGCCACTGGCCGTCAATCTGCGGACCGAAACCGCTGATCTGAATAATCTCCTCGTTCCGCATTTCGGGCTGTAATCTGACGGTCAGCGACAGCTCATCGCCTTCCACCTTCCGGCGTTTGGCCTTGCCGGACTGGGCGAAGCGCGCAAACGGCACCTTTTTGGTTTTCGTGTCGCGGCCAATCGGTGGGCGCACCGGCTCGACCGCGCGACTGCCGTCGTCGGTCTCCTTAAATTCCCGCGACCAGTGCCTGCCCGGCTTGTGCTCGTGCGTATGGCCTTTGCGACGGCCTGAGCGCTCGTCGCGCTTCTGCTCCTGAGAGATCGAAAGGCTGATGATGTTTTCATCGCCGCGTTTGAAACTGAACTGGCGTCCGCCGGTCTTGTCTCGTCGAATGACGATGACGTTTTTCTTTATGGTGTTGGCGATGAAGCCGTTGGCAACCAGCCAGCGGCGGATCAGCGGCCACTGCGGTTCGCCCAGTTGAAAGAAGCGCTCGACCGGGGTATTAAGCGCCGGGTCAGAGGCCGCAGACGGGTGGAACTGCACCTCGATGCCTTCCTCTCTGGCCTTGCGGATGATCATCTCTCTGGCCGTGAGGTTTTTGAGCACGTGAACCTTGCCGCGCTTGCGGAGCTTGAAGGATTCGTGGGTTCCGACAAAGCGCGTCTGACTCTGGAGCATATTGGCACTCTTTTTGAGCAGGATGCCCTCGAAGACCTTTACCAACTCCTCTTCGTCCCATCCCGCCCACGCCTCAATCGGGATGTTTTCATTTATGCGCGGATTGGGAATGGAGTTGTATTCGGGGAACGGCACATCGCCCATCGTCACGTTGTCAAAGACCAGCAACTCCAACTGGCTGGCTTCCTGATCTCTGTGCGTGATGTTCAGGGATATGGGTTGCCCTGGTGCGGCGGATTCCGCGCCGTTTTCATAGACACGCCCACCGATGGTGACGCGAAACTTGCAGGCCAGTCGGTCGCTCATACGAAATCCGGCAGCGGCTTTGCTGGAATGCGAAGCAGTTTGCCGCGATAATCAGTGTCCAGCGTAAACGGATTCTCAATCCGGTTTTGCAAACCAATTTCGCGCCACAGGCTCGCATCGTACTCCTCAAGCGTGTATTCGCGGTTGGCGATAGACAACAGACTTTCGCCCTGAATGACGGCGTGGCCGCGTTCGCGCACATCGGGCGGCGGCAGTGTTGAACCGGTCAGCCGTTCGTAAATGGATTTTGGTCTAGCCATCGAAAACCACATCGGCGAAAAACATGGCGACGACCAGAAAGACAAACGCCGCCCAGTAGTTGTGATCAACCAATGCCGCGAAAACCGCAATGGCGATCAGGGTAATAAAAAGAACGATTGAGGCAAGGCGCTTCATCCCGGCAGGACCTCAAGCTCAATCGAGCAATCGGCTGCCTGAAGCGCGCCGCCGGTTTTGCCGACCCGGCGTTGCAGGATGCTCACCCGTTTGACGACGCACAGGAATGCCTGCTCGCCTTGGCTGTAGCGGCATTTGTGGGCGCGCTTTTTGCCCGGCGCGCGTTCGGCGAACGATTCCAGCAACCTGATTTCGGCTTCGAGCGAATTGCTTTCGCCGCCCGGTCGGTCGTAGGCATCGAGCGTAAACTTGATGACGCGGGTTTTCGAGGTGCCGGCGTATTCGACAAACTGCAAACTCGCCTGCGCCACCCCGGCACGCTGCCAGTCGGCCTCGGTTGAGCGATCCTGCTCCGATGGCGGGATACGGAACCCGAACGTGCCGCCGCCATCAAGCGAGGTCAATCGCGCTGAGACGCCTGAATGCTTTGGCGGCGTGACCTTCGGAAAACGGTCAATCGGCGATGGATTGATGGTGACTTCTGCCATGGTGGTCAGGAGATTTGCCGCAACGTGCGGCATTGCGTTTTATGAGCTAAAAGAATAGAATCGCGCCGAAAACCTAACAGGAGGCTGCTATGCCACTCATCGCTTGCCCGGATTGCAATCAGCGAATTTCAACAGTAGCCGTAAATTGCCCGGCGTGCGGGAGACCGAATCTCCCTCCTCAATCTTATGAAAGCGAATCGTCCGGCATCCTCAGTCTGCTGCAAATATTAATCATTGTCGCTGGAGTTATCATCGCAGTTCTTTTTAAAGCTAATGGCATCGGCGCGCTAGGTTATGGTCTGATCGTGCTTGGTCTCCTACTGGTGATTTTTCGGGTCGCAAAATAAACCCGAACTAAGAGGCAAGTTGTCGGTCACGGTACTCCTCATTGATCGCTGACAAAATCTCTCGCTTGCTATCAAGCACCGCACGCCGCGTTGCTGCTTCCACTTTCGCAATGGTTTCCGCGCTGACATCGCCGCTGATATGATTGTGGACATGAAGCTGGAAGTCACCAGCCGATGACCTACCTGCCATCATTGCCTGCATTCGGTGAAGCGGAATGACAGCTTCCGGGCCGCGTTCGCCGATCAGCGCGTTGATCGGGCGCATAACGATACCGCCGGTTGCAAATGGCCGGGGCTTTAGGTTGAATTCTTTTTTGGGGAAAAGCCCCGGCTTCTCGGGTTGTCCGGTTGACGGGGTGAACAAATTAAGTTTACCCGAAAATGTATCTAAAGCGCCGGATGCTCCCTGCGCGGCTTCCGCCAGCTTTTCTTCTGCGCGCATCTGCATTTGCGCGACTTCTGTCATCCCCGGATAGAGTCGCTTAACCATCTCTTCCAGAGTGCCGTACAGTTCACCGGAACCGCCTTTGGTAAGCGATTCTCGCGCTTCCTTCAAGAAGGCCGCGATGTCTTCAGCCGATCTGAATTGCTGCTTTTTTAACTCTTCAGCAATAAAAGCTCTTGTCGCGCCCTCTCCATATTTCGGAGAATAACCATAACCTTTTTCGTAAGATTTATCCGCGCCAAAGGTTAATGACGCCAGAGCGCTCATAAACTCGGGAACGCGGGTATTATCCAGTTCGCCAATCCCTCGATCAATTTGCAGATTCTTAACGCGAAGTTTGGCTTCCTGTGGCGCTCTGATTTTGCGAATCTCGCGCTTCGCTTCTTCGGTTCCTGCTTTCAGCTCTTCAAGCAGCCCATCCTTGATTGACTTTCCGAGTTCCAGCCCTGCGGACTTTGCATCCTGCAAATCCGCAACCGATGCCAAATGCACCTGTATGGCTTCACCGATAGCGAATAAAGCGATGCCAGCGCCAAGTCCCGCAGCGATGCCGCCAGCTAAGCCACCGCCGATTCCTATACCAGTTGTTCTCGCTGCACTGGAAACGGCAGCAGGATTGCCGCCAAGAACGGCGGCTTGCTGTAGTGCCGTTATGCCTGCAGCACCTCGATTACCAGCGCTCCCGAACATTCCAGCCATACGCAAAACCGCTGCGGTTTTGGCCATGGCGCTAAGCCCTTTGCTGAGCAGCAAAATTTCAGCCGCCATTCGTGCAGCCTGCGGATGCAGTAAAAAGAAGTCGGATAATCCCTTAATGACCGGCTGAAGGTTTCTCATCAATGAGCCTTCAATGCCCAGCAACCCCTGGCCGACGCTTGCCCGGAAATTCTCGCGCGCCGCTTTCAGTTCTTCAATTTTTCCGGCAATCGAAGTAAGCGACTGCGCGTACTGCTCGTTGACGCCTTTGGCATTGCTGACAATCTCGGCGTCTTTGCGAACGACATCGCGCATGATGATAAGTTTCGCCAGCAAATTGCCCGTCGTCTTGCCCTGACCGCCGACGATATTGGCAAGCTCTTTAGTCACCTGATCAACATTATTCGGGTCAATGCCCTTCTTTTCCTTCATGGCTTTCGCCATCGCATCGGCAAAAGCCAAAGGATCTTTCTGCAAGAGGTCGGCAATTGGAATCGCGCCGGGTTGAATGTGTTTTGGAATCCCTGATTTATTGAACTCGACTTTTTTCAAATCAAGCAGTCCGAGCGCCTGCAATTCCTTCATGCTCGACTGCTTCATAGTGCCGCCGACGAACTTTTGAAAGGCGCTCGACAAACTGGTGCCGGTCGCACTGCCGCCCATCTCCTGCATGATGAAGACGAGGTTTTTCAAACCTTCAGGCGTCAGCCCCATCAAAGACATTCCGCCGCGCCCTGCCAGTTGCTGCAACTCTGTGCCGGTGATGCGTCCGGCGGTTGCGGCAGTAATCTTGCTGATTACGTCAAAGTATTCCTGAGCGCGGTGTTTGTCGGCTTCGGTAAACAGCTTCTTGCCGTCGGCTCCCATTGCGCCCGTGGCGCGCATCACGCCGGTCTGCTCAAGGAATTTGAAGGAGCTGAGGATTTGTTGATCTATCTGCTCGGAGGAAAACTTTTCACCAAACAGCGCTTTCATATTGAAGCGGTATTTGCTGGCATCGCCGAGCAAATCAAGTGCGTGATCCACAGAGCCGAGTGCAGAATGAAGATCAAGGAAATTCTCGGTTACTTCATCAATCCTCATGCCGCGAAGATTCTTTACCACGTCTTCAATGCCCTTCATCGCCTTCTGATTTTCTTCCGGCTTCAGATTGAGCGTATAGAGGCGTTGCTGCACGGCGGCCACCTTCATCGCCGCTTCGTGGTACTTTTCGAGCGAGTGAACCTGGTGCTGCCAGATGCCGGAAATCTCGCGCCCGGCACCAGCCATACGCGAATAATTGGCATAGAATCGGCTGAAGGCGGTCGTCTGATTCTGCCAGGCACGTTGATTGGCTTTGGCGCGGTCTTCGAGCCGCTTTGCCGCATCACTGATTTTCGTGAAGCCCAGCAGGATATTATCGGCACGGAATCGGCCTATGATTTCATAAGTATTGGTCGGCATCAGAGTATGCGAATCAGGACTTTCTGGAAATCCTCTTCGCTCACTTTTTCACAAAGCAGAGTGTAATATTCATCGGGCATTGAATCGCGCCACGCTTCATAATCGCCCTGCGAGACGCCCGCTAATTTGCAGATCATAATCTGCGAGGCGATCTGCGCGAACAACCGGTCGGCGGGATCGTCATCCTCATCAGTCGTCGAGACTTTTGCTTTCGGGCGCATATTGCGCCCGTAGCTCCGCGTAGGCCTCTTGAATACGCTGGATGTCGCCGTCGGTCAGCTTGTCTATATCGTCATTGGTGAGGCTTATCACCTCGCCGATCTGCACGATGACAAACCGGAAGAACATATCATCGGCAAGCATTTCGTCTTTCTGCGCCTGCATCTGTTTGACTTCGCCGCGACGCAGCAGGCGCACAATGCAGGACTTCTGCTCTTTGCCGTTGACGGTGATGCCAGGATTGAGCGCGAAAGGCTGGCTAACAATGTCTGTGGTGGTGACGATGCGGCGAATGGCAGGTTCCTGAACTTCACCCGCCTCGAAGCAATCGGCTTCCAGTTTCGCGATCTGTTGGGTGATGCGCGAAACGTCCACATCGGCAAGGTCATTGATAGCCGAAAGAATCAGCGTGCGGTCGGTGAGGTCGCCAAGCCGTATGATTGACCAGGCGATGGCGGTGTCTTCGCGGACGGCCTCCGGCTCTTTTTCCAGCGCCTTCTTCTCACCGCGTGTCAAGATCGTAACGACGCACTCATCAACGAACCGGTCGCCAATAATGACGCCGGGATGAAGCCGGAAGGGGCGCGACTCGACTCGTTTTATCATGGGGTTCTCCTGCTGGGGATCAGATGTCAGATGTCAGATGCTGGTAAAAACTAATATCTGACATCTGACATCTGCTTTTAGCCGACCTGAAAATCTTCGGGCTGCAAGATCAACTCCATCATCGCGTGATCATGTGAAGCGGTGTCTCCATCTGTGACCTTCAGCGACTGAATGACGCAGCGAAACAGGGTGAAGGTTTTAATTACGTTGCCGTTGTCGGCGTGAACGCGCACGATGGCACTTTCGGCTGTAGTCGGGTCGTCTTTGTGACGCTGGCGCGCCGCTTCCGCAAGCTGGACGAACGGGTCATCATCTTTGGCGATCATCGTGACTGTCACCGGCTCACAGCCAAAGGCCGGGTCGTGCATATAATGCACCTTGTTCAAACCATCGCCAAAGACCACAGGCTTGGCGCTTTCCAACCTTTTCTTTTCCGGTTGGGTGAATTTTTCAATCGTGCGCGCCACGCCCAGAAAAATTACGGTGACGAGTTTTTTGGTTACGGGCTTTGCCATTTCATTCCCTCCGAAGACATGGGTCTGGAAAAACCAGACCCTGATTCAAAATTGATTGGTAATTTGCAGATGAGCGTTATGCAGCGGCAGCCAGTAACTCGGCATCGCCGATCTTCACTTCGCCGGTCTTGAAATCGTAGCCCAGCGCCACGCGGAACAAGGTCACATCAATGCGCTCGGCAATCGGCACGGGCTTGACGAAGATGTCCACCTTAATGATGCCCTGTTCCAGCTCCGTGAAGCTGGAATGCAGTTTGACGTGGAAGGCGTCCTTCGAGGTGCGGCCAAACAGCGAATCATCATTCCAGAGATTCCACAGCAGGCCGTCAATCGTGCCTTTAATCTCCGAGGCAAGCCGCCCCTGACCGTCCACCACGCGAAAGACAAAGGGCTTTAAGCCAATCTCAACCGATTCGGCAATCACCGACAGGATGATCGGCACGTGCAGGAATTGAAAGAGCACCTCCGGGCTGATGGTGCGTGCCGCCCAGTGCACCAGACCGTAGCCCTGACTGGCGAAATTGCGCGCCACATCAATGCCTTTGATATTCAATTCGCCCTGCGTCAGGTCGTCGAGGATTGTGTTGACATCGGTCTCCAGTCCGACCGCGCCGTTTTGCACATCGAGCGGCACGTTGCGAAGCGTATAGTCCACGCCCGCGCCGACGTTGGCGATGCCGCCGGGTTGCGAATGCGAACGGGCAATGTGCGCCGCCCGTATCGGACTGCGCGGCACCCACTTCAAGCCGCCAGTATCCTGATCCACGACCTGCACCCAGCCGTAGCAATAGACCGCCCGCCCGTGCGTCGAGGCGTAGTTATTGCGCTCGGTGATGGCCTGCGACGTGGAGTTACCGAACGTGGAATCAACCAAGGCGAGATGGCGGAAACGCTCGGCCACGTCAATCAGGGCGTTGCCGACGGCGGTCGTGGTGTAGCCCGGAGCCATCAGGAAACCGAGGCCGAGGTCATTGCGGGCGAACGCGTAAATGCCGGTCTTCGGGCTGGCGCTTTCACTGCCGACGATCTGCGTCGCGGTGACCGCCGTACCGTCTGCGCCGCTTGCCAGTCCGGTTGCCGAACTGTAGTTGTCCGGGTTCATCGTGGTGTCGAGCCAGGTGATCTGCGCGCGCTCGCTGTGCCCGTTGATGAAGTTGGTCGCTGCGCCATAGGCGTTGTAGGTGACGTTGCGATACTGCTCCTTCAACTGCCCCGCGTCATAGATCGACAGCACGCCGTCAACATAGACGAAGCTGATGCCGTGCGGCGGGCTTGCCGCGTAGTTGTAATCGGCTCCCGGCCCCAGGCTGTCAATTCGCAGCACATCCACATCGGCAACCCCTGCCGTGGTATTGGCCGAAGTCGGGGCGCTGGTCAGGCCGGTACAGGTGCCGTTGTCAATCGAGACATTGAGCGTCGCGTCATTGGCCGCCGCCGCAACGCGAGTGAGCGTGATGTCTGCGCCACTGCCGCCAATCGTGAACCGCGCGGCAATCGTCGCATTGGCATTGAGCGCCGTGCGAATCTTCGTCGCTACCTGCGAAGCCGTGTCGTTATTGGCCACCGCCACGTTTAGGGTTATGGGCGAGCCGCTCATTCCGGCAGAGGTGACGATCACTGTGGCGTTGCCTGCGCCCGACGCGCCAATGGTGCCGACGACGGTCGCGGTTTCGACCTGTGCCACACCGGCTTTGATCAACGTCTTGGTCGCTTTTACCGCGCCACTGTTGATCGCCCGCACTACCATGCACGGCGCGTCAACATTTTCAAACCACATCCTGACGGCATCATGCAGATAACTCGTAGTAGTGCGCGGACCGAAGATGTTGACGAACTGGCTGTAGCGGGTAATGAGAATCGGCACATTGACCGGGCCGCGTAGCGCCGTACCGACAAACTTGCCGGTCTGGAAGCCGATCTGATTGATAGGAATCGCGCCCTTCTGCGACTCGGTGACAACCACTCCGGGGTAGCTGAAGACCGTGCCCATCAGCCACAGGCCGACGAGCGAAAGCAGCATCACCAGATAGGAATCCGAGTGCAGCGAATTGAGAAACGTCAGTAGCATGATAGAACCTCCGAACGCTATGCGGTTGATGGAAATTGCGAATGGATTGAGGGAATGCCGCAGGTTGCGGCAATTACTTGGGAGCGACGAGTTTGAAATTACTGAAGCGCGCGAATTCCGCAGGCGTCAGTTCGGCGGTCGTGCGCGACGGAAACGGGGAGCCATCGTCGAGGTGCAGCAGGGTCGGCGACGTGTTCATTGCCAGGATTTTTTGCGACAGTGGCGCGGTTGGCCTGGCGTCTTCCGTTGCCTCGACTGTCGCTACAGCCGCAACGCCGGTCTGATCGAGCGCGTCGTTTGAATCTTTCTCTCTCTTTGCCATTTTGATTACTCCGTAAATTAGGGTTCCACAATTATGTCTTGATCCTTTACTTCGCCATCGTCCTCAACGGCTACGTCGCTATCGAGCGGCTCCCTGAACAGCCCGGTCTCGGCGCGAGCAAACGGCGCGGTCGTCAGGTCTTCGGCATCGTAGGCCGGTTCCTGCCATTGCAGGACAAGTTCAGCAGCGACTCGCAACCGGGCTTTCTCGAACGCCGTACCCGACGCTTCGTCACGTAAAACATTGCCGTAACCGGCTTTGATCTGTTTGTCGAAAAGGTCTGGGTGATCGAAAAATTTGATCGCCTGAAACGCGGCGCGTCGAAACAGGTCGAGCGTTGCGTTCTGCTCCTGAAATGCAGTGTCGTGCTGAAAGGCGACGGCAACGAGCACCGTGCCTTTGTAGTAGTCGAAGCCACCGGTCTCGCGGCTCTCGCGCTCTAGCTGCGATTCCATCGGCATCAGCAGGCCAACCGGTGCGCCCGTAGCAATCACATCGCGGTCATCCCAGCCGGTAATGCTGACTTTGGTTTGCAGCCTGGTAATCAGGCCGTCTATTGCGATGGGAAAGTTCTGCTGCGCGAGAAATTCGATTTCATCTGTGCCATCACCGCTTGCCTGCTCGACCGATGCGACCTTGCGAAAGGCGAGCGAAGCATTGAGCAGGGCGATCAATTCGGCTTCTGTAGTTGCCGTCGGCGCAGTCACTACGATGTCGGCCTTGCCAAACCCGTGCGCGCTGTCATCGGCGATTACTGTGACGGCAAGCGGCGTCCCTTCGACAACAGCAAACGTGCAGCTTTCGCCGCGCTTGCCTGCTGCCCGTGTCGTCAACGCGAGATTACCGACGGTCAGCTTCGGTGTGCCGAGTAAGATGTTGCTAAGCATCAGATTTTGATTACGGTCGGACTCGCGCGGCTGACAGCGCCGCCATTATAAGCGCGCCCTTCAAATGCGGCGTCAACGGCCTGCTGGCAGCTCGGTTGAAAGACCGCCTGCACAAACTCCCAGGCGTGCAGGAAAGAATGCTTGCCCTTCGTCCCAGGATGATTGACCTTCTTCGCAAAAACCATACCGCCTTTGCCTTTGAACGCCAGGGACTTTTTGTTCTTCGCCTGGATGACGTGCGGTTTGGTCTTTTCTTCAACGTACTCGATAAGCGGATGTTTATTGCTGATGCTGAACGCCAGATTGGCGATTGTGGCGCGCTCGAACTTCGTCGCCTTCAATATGCCGGAAGCGCCATCGGGAATGGGTTTTTTCACAATCTCACGCGCCGGTCGCATGGTGTCGTTTTCGGCGGTCGAGATGTTCTTGCCGACCAGGTGATTGAAGGCCGACGGGCGCATATTGAGCGCGCCAGAGGCTTTGACCGTAAATTCCATTTAATGCGCTGTGTCGCCAAAGTATTTTCGATAGGCCGCAACCCAGTCGGTTGCGATTTCGTGCTGTGCGGTCTGCAAATCAATTGTTCCGTCGCAAACTTTCGCGTGAAGATAATCCTCCAGCTTATCCTTGTTGTGCGCGTTCCACTGACCGGCATAACTCTGTGGCCAGAGATTTTTAATTTCGTTTGAGCCGCCCAGCTCTAGTGAGACAAGATGATCAACTTCGTACTGTCCGGGCGCATGAGAAGCGATATCGTACAAGCGATACACCTTGCGTTTGACCGAATCCGGGACATTGCGAACTTTACCCGCATATCCCGAAACGCATATATCATCTTTGGTCACCGGTAGTGTATCGCCAGGTGTAAACTTGGGGTTTGGCAAATACCCGGGCGTCGCCTGGGTAGCGATAAGAATTAAGATTCGTATAACGTGCATTTGTACCCCTTCGCCTTTTGATAAATTTTCTTTTTCATCGCTCCTCAACCAGTGTTACTGAGTACGGATAGTCTCGCGCCCACGCATACGATTCAATTGACGGCGAGCCGTTGAAGCGATAGCGCGGATAGAGGCGCGTCCGTGCGCCTTCGGCAGTCACCTCAACATCGGAATCCACAATCAGGCAGTAGAGCAGCCGGCTAAGATTGGCGGCAGACAAGAAACTGCGCGCAATCTCCCAGACGGCAATCTGTTTCAGGTTCGCGGCTTCTATGCCGCCGCCTTCGGTTTCTTTTATCGTCTCGACGGGTTTGTCCACTACATAGGCAAAGGGCATAATCCGTACAATCTCCGGCAATGGCTCAATGCTTGATGCGCTGTCGTGGCCATCAGGCTTGAGCGCCAGATACAAGACGCGCTCCGGCAACTGCACCTCGCGAGCTAACACCTTGCGGCGAACCTCAAGCGTCTTGGCCGTCAGGACAAAGATCGCTTCAAACCAACGGTCATTGATTATGAAGCGATCTTTCGCTCGAATATCTGTGTCAATGGAAAACTTCAGGGTCGCAAGTTGCGCGCCTTGTAAATATTTAGGAATAGCACTGCGCTCAATGCCATGTTTGTAGCCAGGTGGAACAACTTGACAACTCAAAAGCTCATCGCCCACAGTGACATACGCCGCGCCGGACACCCGATATTGCTGGGCTTGTGCAGTCTGAATAGATTCGGCGACTTCTTTTAAGCCAGCGACGATGCCAGTTAAATCCATAGCTATCCGATTGCGATGCGCGAGACCCCACGCAGCAGGGTCTTCACAATAGGCGGAATAGAGTCCTCACGACTGCCTTTTGCTGAAACCGAACTGCCGCGTCGCACTTCCACGTCATCAGCCTTGACGCTGGCAAGTCCCGGCGCGATCACCTGGTTTGCAGCCGAGTCGTTAATCAAATGGGCAGCCATATAGCCGGTTGCGGTGATCACTTCCTTTGGCACGTCGGCATAGCTGGTATAGACGATTTCAACCTGCGGCTCAGAGATACCCAGCGAGACCAGTTGCGCCGTCATGCTACTCGCCATTGCAAGCGACGCAACTTCCAGATAGTTTTCCTGGCGGTTGTAATAGATGGAGCCAAAGCTGATGTTGTTTTCGCCGTCGTCGGTCACAGGCGTTACGGCAAAACTACTGACCAGACCGGGAGCGGTGCGTAGCCTGTAGCTTATAAGCGTCTGCAAGGGCGGACGATTGATCTTGATGCGGCGGGAATTGAGATCGAACTTGTGATTCTCGTGAATCTCGCCGCCTGCAAAATCGCGCCCGACATAAGCATCAATCATCCTTGAGGCTATAGCGAGCAAGGGCGTGATGGAGTTTGCGTCCAGCCCTTGTATCGCCTTAGCACAGCCAAACATTCGTGCATTTTCAATGAAATAGTCTGGTGAAATGTAGATGACGCCAAGCAGGTCGTCTTGCGGTACACTCATAAGCTTTTACCGGAATCGAACAAAGGCTAAATAGGTTAGCGCGAAAAGCGCTATCGCAAATGCGATAACCAAAAAGATACCTATACCAAGATTACTTTCAGCGAATGTACCGGGATCAAGATAGGTGGGCGGTTTGGGCGGCGGCCTTAAACAAGCGCCACAATTTTCGCATCGCACACGTGCTTGAGTTCTGCCGCCGCAATACTCGCAAGTTAGAAATTCCCAACTCGTTTTCTTCGGCGGCACTGCCGGTACCGTATATCCCATAAGCTCCAAATCCGCCAATCCCTTAACCGGCATCTGGCCTATTCGATTTCTTCAATCACCAGCGCCGGATACTGCGCCTGCAACTCGGCTCTTATCGCCGAACTCACAGGCGTTTGCGATACACCGTCGTCGTCAAACTGCACGCCTTTGTAGCTGCCACGAAAGCCGGGTGCGCGAAGCTTCTTTGGACTGTCGCCGCGAGTGTCAGCCGATGTGATAACCGCCTGCTTTACCTCTGCCCCTTCGACGGGCGGTTGCTCCGGTTCATTTGTTTTCGTCTTGTTTTCTTTTGCCATAACGATTCCTCAAAAATGCGTGGTTAATAAATAGTGGCGCGGCAATGAACCGCGCCTGTTCAAAATGCGATATTACTCCTCGGTGCCAAATACAGTGCCGTCGAGCGTTGCGCTTGTCCCTCTGGTCACAGTTAGAACGCGGTTAGCAGCGCCCGACAAAATACCATTGCCCAGATTTACGACAATGGGCGCGTCGGCAGCCCCCCGCGCTGCAAATATACTCGTTCCACCGGTATCATCCTTAAAGGTTAGAGTTGACGCCGCACCCACGCTCAAGATAAAACCCATTAACCGGAATTTCTTGCCGCTTGTCGGTGTCCAGATCGTGGTCTCTGTCGTACCCGCTCCAAGCGCAACGACTTTGAAAACTTTGGGCGTGCGCTGCCTGTCCCACGTTGCTCCGTTATAGAGGGAGTTGAAACCGAAATGCTCAACCGGCGCAACCGGCGACAGGGCGTCGGCGGGCGTAGTTGAGCGCAGGCGGTTGGTGAAGCCATCGGCTCCGCTTACCGTTGAGCTTGATAGAGAGGGCAGCAGTACGAAGGCCAGTGACAGAACAATGGTCGCAAGAAATGCGCCTAGCAATCCACTTTTCAATGTATTTTTCATTTCAAAATCTCCTTGCAAAAAAGATAGGGCTACCGAAGCAGCCCTACGAGTTGTGTTGTTCACCTACCGGCAGACTACTACAAGCTTTGCTGCGGCACTCTCACCTTGCGTCCAAACTCCGGCGTGTAGAACACCAGGCCATTCATCAGGAAGGGGTAATAGACATTCGACAACTGATGGTTGAAGCCTATCGGCAACTCCAACACCACGGGCGTCGGCGAGCCAAGATAGGCCAGCGCCAGGGTCATCGGGTCAATCACATCAATGTCTTCGGTTACGACCGAGCTATAGGTGTAATAGCCCATGCCCACAGACTGCGATGCCGACGGGATATTCATGATCTTGGTGAGCCATTCGCCAAGCGTCACGATGCCATTGGCGGAAAGCCCAGTGTCGAAGCCGCCACTTGGCGTCTTGTTCGTCACGCGCATAAACTGCTGCAATTCCAGATTGAGCGCAAAGCGCACGGCGATGGACATGAAGACCAGTAGGTTATTGACATCGCCGCCTGCATTCATGATCTGCCCGACAGCCTTGTTGATGGTGTCAACAAAGGCATCCGAAGTCGCTTTGTTGATTGAGGTGCTGCCGCCTTTGAGCAAGGTACGCAGGCCATCGAAGCCGTTGGCATCGGTCAACCCATCTTCGTCATCGAGCGTCTTCGAGCCGGTTGAGGAATTGCCTTGCAGCACAAGGGTTTGGAGCTTGTTGGCTATGGCGTACATCGCGGCAACCAACTCAAGATTGGAATTGCCTTCGATGCCAAAATTCATGCCGGACTGCTGTACAGCGTATTGCAACTTCAAGCCGATGGCGCGCGGGCTGATGATGGTTGCAATGTGTGAATTTTGCGATTGACCAAGGGTCGAGTTGACGACCGAACCCGACATATCTCCCAAGTCGGAGATGGTCACCGCCGCGCCTGTCGCCGTGCGGCGATTATAGGTGTGAACGATGCCATTTGCAGGGATGCGACGAATGACTTCGGCGGCAGGGAAGCGGCGCAAAAAGACTTCGTATAACACCGGCTCAATGTCCGTGCGAATGAGAACAGAGCCAGAGGAAGCGTCAAGCGCCTTCTGCACACCTTCACTGTTTCTGCCAAACAGATTATCCTGTGCGGCCTTTTGAAGCCCCATAGCCGTTTTGCCGTATCCGGTCGGACTGTTGCTCATCCAATCATGCAATCCCACGCCCTCTTTGCCTTGTCCCTTCAGGAGCAGGGTGCCGATGATGGCTTCAATTTCATCATCCTGAACCTGGTATTTGCCGCGCAGGGCTTCGGGCGCATCTTCGCCATGCTTCTTACGTAGATAATGGCGCGGGTTTTCCAACACCTTGTCATCGCCCAGATGACGAAACTGCTTTTCGGCCTTTGCCAGCGTCAAAAAGCTCTTCGCCAAACTGTTGTCGCCAAAGCGCTTGAATTGCTGTTCAAACGGGTCGTTGCCCAGGTCTTTGCTCACAGGCGGCGGGTCATCCACTGGCACAGCGGCAGCGATTGCCGCGTCTTTACCGTTTTCCAAATCGCCAACGACGTTAAAAAGTCGTTTCTTCAGTTGTTCTATAGTTTCCATGATAAAAAGCTCCTCGTCTGTTGTGGGTTATTGATTCGCCCGCGGGTGACGCCAGGGATGCCACAATGGATAAGCTCTGTTGAGCGTCCTGACGAGGCTACTGGCTTTCCGGGAAGCGGAAATTAGAATTGAATGGGTTAGCGAGCCATTGGCTTCTTGGCAAACGCTTCGAGTGCCTTCACGCTGAGGTCGGCAAGCTCCAATGCTTCGTTGCGCTGCTTCATTGCTTGTTCTGCTGCGGTGGTCGCAAGGCTGGCAATCTCTTGCGTCTCGGCAAGCGATTTGCTGAGGGTTTCAACTTCGGGATTGTTTTCTTGTACGTTGCCGGAAGCCTGCGAAGCTGAGTTATCAGCGTCAGGCGCAGCCGCTCCTTTCGATTCTTCGGTTGCCACTTCGACGGCTTTGCACGCGGCACCAAGCTCGACGCTCAGGCCGTGAATCTCTTCGATCATCTTCTGATCGGTCGCGTTATTGCGACGACCTTCCTTAATGACGGTCTGCATCTTCTGCGCCAATTCAGCAGGAGCGCCAAGAAATGCGAAAACCTTCGCCGCGTTTTCCAATTTCGCCTGTGCCAGACCAGTGCCTTCAAGCGACTTATCCTCGCTCTGAAGTCTCGGAAGGAAACGCTCCATCAGGCAAGCCGTAAACTCCGAACAGATCGTTGTCAGTTCAGCAGAAGCATCAACATCCGTGTTGTAATAGACTGCTTCATAATAGAGGTCATAAAGCGCGTTGCTGAGAATATCCAACAGGTGCCAGATGCTGGACTCCTGCCGCTGCAATTCATCGTTGAATAAGCCCTTGCGGGTGGATTCAGGTTTCGTATCTTTAGCATTATGGGTTTCGGTTTCCATAGCGGTCTCCTTAGAAATTGCTTCAGTATCGGGAAGGGCTTCGGGGTGATCAGCAACCGCGCTCTTTGCCGCATCTGCCTGCATCATTGCTGCAATATCGCCTTTGGTCGCCCGCCAGTTACAATGCGGGCAGGGCGCTTGCGTGAAGTCGTGCATGGTATCGACCGACTTGTTGCACTGTGGACAATCTTTGGTATAAACGGATTGAGCGGGTTGCTTGTCGTCTTCAAAAAGCTTCAAGGCTTTACTGGCGCTCTCAACCCAAGATGTCGGGTTGCACGGCAAGCCGACAATGCTACACTCCAGATTCACAACATCATCAATGCCACGCCGTCCGTCTTTGGTGTTTGACTTTTCGACAATGAGTACAGAGACGGAAGCGCCAAGCGTCACGCGGCCTTCCAGCATCATGTCATGGGTTTGCACGGCTGCTGGATTCACCTCGGTAACAACGCCATCATAGGTCAGGCAAAGACATTCCATTTCTTTGCCTTCCACGCGATTGAAGACGCTTTTGCGTTCAAGACTTGCCTTTTCAACAGCGCCGAACACATCCTTCGGCACGTCGTAGGAATGATTCAAAAACATGGTTATTCCCTTAGCCGTACTCGCCATCCGCTTGAGCGCCTTCTCTTTGAAGAAATCGCCAGTGAGGTCATCGGCATCGCTCGAGGCGGTGATGGAGAACCGGCGCACGCCATCACTGTCTTTGTATGCCTTAATCGCGCCATCGCTGAGAACCTTAAAAACTGGTAAGCCCGCGGCCTTCGCATCTCTCGACGTGCGGATATTTTGCAGTTGCTCTTCGTTCATTCTCTTTCCTCTTTATGAAACGGGAGGGCTTAGAAGCGCTTTGTCATCGGCATTGTCTTCTGACTCATCGGCTTGATTGTCGCCAATGTCATCATCAGCTTCATCATCCTGCGGGTTATCGAAATACTCGCGTTGCAGAACTGATAAGGGTACGGGGCCTTTGGATGTCGGAATCAAAATATCGTCAGCAACTGCCATATCAAGCGGCTCTTTACCTTCATCGCGTCGCGCTTCATTTGTGGTGATCCAGGCGCTATTGCCGGTTCTCACTTTATTGATTTCCGCCTGTCGCTTCTCATCCTTTTGCGACAGAATCGGATAGTCGAGCTTGAGGTTATGCTCTTCAACTGTGCCGAAGCGACCGAGTATGCTCTTGTTCTCAGCCTGACAGATGCGCCAGAGCAGCGCGCCCGGCCCTTCGTCCATTTCATCAAGCTGCGCTTCCGTAGAAGCCCTGTTCATCGCCTCTGCTTTGACCTGGAGTTTGGCAATCGAAACCTGAAAGATGGCTGCCACCTGACGAACAAACCAGGTCTGCCGGTCGAGCATTCGCAACTCGCGCTCTGATGCGGTGAACGGGATATACTGCGCGCCTTCCGACCCACCCATTACAATGAACGGGCGACGCACGCCATCAATCTGTGCCCGCACCTCATCAACCTGTGGCTGGGTGACGCCGGTGCCAAGGTCGAGCGCCCCTGCTTTGCTGGGGTTTTGCGCTTCACGCAAAAAGTAATCGTCGGTCTCCAGCAGGGCGCGAACCGCAAGGTCGAGCACCTCAACGTGACTCAGGCCGAGCAAGTCATAGGTGCGAGAGCGATTAACCAGCACCATTGCCATCGGGTTCGCGAGATAACGCTCTGTTCGCATTGTGCCGGGGTCGAGAATGGCGTAGCGCGGAGAACGGGGATTGCCATCCCAACCCTGCTGAAAGGCGAAGCGCGCGGCGTCCAGCGACCGTATTTCATAAGGCGTTGCATCATTGCGGAGCAGCAATTCAAATGCACCATGCCCGAGTACCAGAAAGTCTTCGGCAAACTCTTCGAGCATCTCGGAATACGGTTTGTCGAGAGCATTAGGTTTGTTGAGGAGCGCGACGATCTCGCTCTTGATCTTTTCGTTTACAGGTTTCTGAGCATCGGCGGGCAACAGCACATATTGCGCCAGCGCCACTACATCGCGGTAGATGTCTATGGCCGCCCGCACCCAGATGCTGTACTCAGCATAATTGCGAAGCGTGCGAACATTGCGCTTGTTGAACAACCGGTTGGTTGGCAGCAGGTTCGTGCGGGCAATACCGACCGCGCCGCTACCAGTTTCCAGTTGCTCGCCAATGAAAGCCATATCACGCAGGCTTTTCGATTCGTCGGCAGAATAAAAGCCGAGGGATAATGCCTCCTTCGCAAGCTCCAGTATTTTCATGGATAGTCAGTAAACAAAATGGTTGCATTTCTGCGTTATACGCAACAGGCCAGCCTAACCAACTTCCTTGAGATTGCTATTCGCTACATTCGGAGCGAAACGAACGCGCTCAAGCACCAGACGCACAGGTAACGATAGAGCATAGAAGAAGCCGAACAGCAGAACGAGAGGCCAGAGCAGGACGCGGGCGCTCACCCAGTACCAGGCAAATCGGCCTTGTTTGTCGGTAAAACTTTGCGGCAAAAGCAAAGCCGTAAACAAAGCGAGTACCTCGCCGGTGCATAACCAGCCAATACATATCAGGAGCCAGAATAAAATTGACATAAGAGTTTTAGCGGTCGTGGTTCCCTAACCTTCGCTTCATATCAAACCGCGCTCTATTAATCCTACGTAAAGATATAACCGACAAAACAATCGAAACAACAGACAAGACTAGGGAACCTGATTCGATGAATGCAAACATTTTTAACCCTCGGGCGGTGTAGACCAAATAATCTCAGGGCGGGTATGGCCGCAGAGATTACAATGAAATGCCTTGGTTATATCAGCTATAGGTATCCAGTGAATGCCGAAAGGGCAATAAAATATTCGTTGAAATAGGTTTTTGATGATTCGTTTCATTTGTTGCGAAAAGCCTGTAGATGATTGCTGACGATGGTTTTATGCACCTGCCTGAGTGCGCTACTTGATACCGTGCTGTGAAAGCGGCGATTGAACTCCTCAAAAGTTACGGCCTTCGCCTTACTCTGACTCTCTGGCTTCAGCACTGCATCAGTGCCGCCCAGGTGTGCAACCAGCCATTGGGGAATAATGTGCCAGCCGTCGGCAAACTCCACCATTACACCATCGGATTGCGGCGCGCCTTTACTGACGACGAAACCATTGTTGCTACTTATGTTCATTATAATATCATTCCCAATCCAGATTGTTGAACTTGAGCCACAGGAGATGTTTCTCCCATGGAGAATACCGCCCCTTCTCGCTTTTTATACATCACGCCGTAGCGCACCATATCATAGGGGTCATCACCGCCTTCACCATTCATATCCGCATTAACTTTCTTCACATCTTCCGAGTCATTTGGGTTATGAACCATTCTGGTCATCGTTGCTATGGTCCGCTTGCAAGTGTTGAAGAACTTGAGCGTCGGCGCGATGTTTACTTCCGGGTTGCCGAGCCGGGCGAGAAGCTCTTGTGCGCCGGTGATACGATCAATGGTCGCTTTTTTTAGATTGATAATGCCGATTGCTTTTCCTGTCTCTGGGTCAATCGCATCACAATACTGATCGGCAATCGTTCGGCTATCGCTGGCCCCACGTTGTTGAAAAACATCGTGACCGGCGACTACGATTTCAACTCTGCTCCACGAAATATTCAAGCGCTCGGCTAGGCGGCGAATCGCTTTACAATGTTGCGGCACTAACCACTTGTGTTGAATATGCTCGCCAATCAGGTAAATGCCACCGTCGTTATCTTGCGTGAATAAGCCGAACGCCGTCGGGTGCGAAAAGCCATAGTCTAGCGCCCCCCAGATCGGCCAGTCTGCGGGAATAACAAACGGCTCGCAGGTGTGTAGATCAAAATCAAAAACTTCAAAAAATTGCCCTTCCGCGCCAACCCATTTGCCGTCACAGAGCCGGGCTTTACGAACGCCGGTCAGAGCGTGCAACGTCTTCATTGTCCGTTCGCCCTGCTCGGTTATATTGCCATCCTCATCGTAGAGCGAAGGGTTATCACGATGGGTGCTGTGAAAGACGGTCAAGGCTTCACGTTTGAGAATCCAATGGTCTTCCGGGCCGGGATTGCAATCGCCAAAGATCATCGGCGTGTTCGTAACCGCACCACGACCCGTCGCACGGGTCGTCAGCGTCTCCCAGTCGTTCAACTCCAACTCCTCCGCCTGGTTGATATATATGTAATCGCGTTCCCCCGACAGAATTTTGTTCGGATTGTCCATCCCGCCTATCCATAAGCGAGCGCCATTACTGTAATCATACCATTGCGGCATTTGACCGCCGAACGGTTCAGCCGGAGTTTCACCAAGATCAGTACGCAGCGCCTGTATGCGCTGATAGGTGATTAGAACTGTGCCCCAGATAGAAACTTGAAGCTTTCGAGCCAGGACATTCTGCGACAGAGGCGTTGCCCTCATCAGCGAGTCGAGCCGCCAGAGCGCCGCCCAGGTCTTGCCGGTTTCGGACGGCCCGGAGAGCATCCACTCATGCAGGGTCGTGGATTGAATGATTAAATTCGCACCACGAAAGACCGGCGGCCTAACGTCTTTTGTACTGTATTGCGGCTCGTCTTCGTGCCAGATGCTACGAATCGCCGCCTTCAGTGATTCGGTCGAATTCTTTGCCGATGTCGGTAATAACTTTTTGTGACTCCTGAGAAATCCCGAGTTGCTCGAATCGGGACTTGATAATCGTCTTGGTCGCATATAAGAACATCGCCATCATCCCAATCGCCTGTTCGAGTCGGACGAGAACCTGCGCATCAACCGCCCGACGATGCGCCCGCTGGCGCATGTGATCCATTTTGACCTCAATTGCAATGATCTCTTCCCATCGGTCGGCCTCGTCATCGCCTTGCTCGATCAGATTGTCGAGCGCGATATAGAATGTTTTCTGCCCTTCTGCATCTTTATCGCGACCGGCTTTCTTAAAATTTGACCAGGTTTCTTTCAGCGTGCGAAATAAGTCAACGCCCTGGCCACCCCGCATCAAGGAAAAGACGCGGGTCTGCATGGATGCCAACGCATCGTCCGAAGAGTGAAGGTCACCTAATAAAGCGGCTTGATGCAAATCACCAAGACCAAGCTGCTCGAAGAACGTCGCATAGCGCCCGTGCTTATAATTCGGCGAGGCGACTCCCGATGGGGTGCCGCCGCCGTGCGCGTTGCAGCGCCGGTTCGCCATCAACTTATCGCTTGTGCAACGGCGATCCGTTTTGCAGACCGGACAGGCAAGCAATTCATATTCTTCTTTGGTGTATTCATGTTCGCAATTGCGGCAAGTCTGTATACGAGCGCCGCAGCGAAGTTTGCCATCGAGGACGTACTTGTCAACTTTTGAGCGATTGCGTTTCGGTTTCCCGGTTTTTAATTTTGCTTTCTCCGCATGGGGTTGACCTCTTTGCATGGGGTTGTCAAAAAATCCTGTCACTGACCTCTAAAAAAAGGGCAGGAGAAGAGCGGTTCAACCTGCCCGAATTCAGGAGTTCAACCTCAGCAGCCAAACTGGTAGCGGGAACAGGAATTGCACCTGTGGCCTGCGGATTATGAGTCCGCCGCTCTACTATCTGAGCTATCCCGCGATAAAAAAAATCAATGGTTAACCAGCGCCATGAACTCGGCGCGCGTCTTATCGTCATCGCGCATTGCGCCAAGCAAGCAGTTCGTTACAGTCAGCCCTGACTTACGGATGCCGCGAATCGCCATGCAGGAATGACTGGCTTTAAGCAGTACCCCAACGCCCTGCGGCTGCAAATGCTGTTGAATGGCCCGGGCGATCTGGGTCGTCAGACGTTCCTGCACTTGGAGCCGACGGGCAAAACACTCGACGAGGCGGGCGAATTTCGATAGCCCGACAATACGCTGCTGCGATGGAATGTAGGCGATGGTTGCCGTGCCTTCGAAGACTAGAAGATGATGTTCGCAAAGCGAAGTGAAGGCGATGTCTTTAACAATAATCATCTCATCATAATCCCGGCTCTCAAACGTAGTGCTGAGAATCAGAGCGGGATCCTGAGCATAACCTGAAGTCAATTCCCCCAGGGCTTTGGCGACTCGCTCCGGCGTGCGCTGGAGATCGTCACGTTCTGGCTCCTGGCCGAGGGCGACGAGAATGGTTTTCACCGAGTCGGCGATCAGACGTTGTTGTAGTTCCTCCACTTTACGGCTCTCCTGGTTTTGCGCGAATGCAGCTTGCTCATCTGACGTTGAGCAATTTGTGAATTTGCAGACTCAAGCGCCAGCGTGGATTTTGGCGAACGAGACCGATACACCAGTCGAGCGTCTGCCGCTTCAACCCGTCGGCGTCCCAGGCGGGCGACAGGAAATAGTGCGTGGCGCGGATCTGGGTTTTCGGCAGCGCCTGGCGGTCACCGATAACGAATTTCACTTCGTCGCAATCGAGAACCTGAATCGTGTGGTCGGCGGTCTTTGGACTGACGCAGATCCAATCGAGTCCTTTGGGCAGGGGCTTCGTGCCGTTGGTCTCAATGGCGATTTGGTATCCGGCGGTGTGCAGGGCTTCGATCAATTCTTCGTCAATCTGTAATGCCGGTTCGCCGCCGGTCAGGATTACATAATTGCACTTGCCACCAACTTCCGCCGCCTCTGCAACGATCTGCTGCGCCGTGAGCCTGCGGCCTCCGGTGAATTGCGTATCGCATACCGGCTGCAATACGCCGTCAATTACTTCGCCGTTGCAGGCCAGATTACAGGCCGCAAATCTGATGAAGACATTTGCGGTTCCTGCTCTCGCTCCTTCGCCCTGAATGGATGCGAAGATTTCGTTTACAAAATATTGCTTTTCGCTCATTAGACGATAGATGATTGATCTGGGCGGAACGTGCAACGGCTTGTGCACGTCTCTTCGATCACCACCGCAGTCAGGTTCGGGAGCTCCTGGACGAGCATGAAAAAAAGCTTTGCTGCAATCACCTCGCTCGTCGGGCTGTCGGTTTGCAGCGTCTCGTTCAAAAAGTGATGGTCGAGATACGTTTCAAGTACTGGCCTCAGTGCCGCGCTCATATCAGCGTAGTCAATGAGCATACCCCTCTTTGGGCCTTCCTCATATAGCCGGTTGCCTTCGCAGATGATGCGACCGCGCCAACTATGGCCATGCAATCGGGCGCAATGCCCGTCGTGATGGACGAGCCGATGCGCGGCTTCAAAGCGAAACTCTTTTTCCAAGCTGAAGCTCATAATGCAATTGCTGCGAGGATTTCCTGCTCTTCCTCTTTTCTTCCGTAGATGCCGCTTTCGATCTGCGGCAGGATGACACGCCTGATGTAATCACCTGACGAAGGCTGGATATCAACGCCGTTCAGCTTGAAGGCCACCCATTTCCGAAAACAGGGCTTGCACTCGCCGCAGGCATTGCCATCTACTGGCGCGTAACAACTGAAAGACTGGGTTGCGAGGGCTGAAGCGTCGCCGCCAGCCCGAATGAATTCGCCGACTATCTGCGCTTTCGTAAGATGCTTGAACGGCAATTCAATCCAAATGTGCTTACCTTCCGTCCAGTGATCGGGGCGCCAGATGTAGGACAACAGATCGCTGGTGCGGCTGGCAAATTCAAAATCTTTGTCGCGCACCCGGTCGCCAGCGGTTGCGCCAATGGCGATCACATTGCCGAATTGGGCGGCGATGCAGGTCAGAAAGAGATTGCGTAGCGGGATAATCTTGTTCGGGCGCTCGAACTCTCTCAGCAGCGGACAATCCACGACCGTTACCCCATCGTCAAGGCGTGAAATTTCTCGTTCACTGTACGCCGTATGCAGGTTGACATAGAGCGTAACGTCCGGCTTCCAGATGTGGCGCAGCGCGAAGCTGTCCATGCCGCCCGAATAGAGTAAAACTTTGCCCGTGCGCTCTGCCATCATGCATTCCGAAAATACTTGATCTGGGTTGTGCCGCTTACCGCAAGACGAATGGCCGGAAGCGAGGCATTGATCTCGCGCATCGCATTCTTCCATCGCGCCTGCATCTCTCTTTCGAGTTTCATGTACCAGTCAATCTCTGCGCGTATGGTTACGCTTTTACTGCGAAGCGCGTTGTAATTGAAGGCTCGCCACTTGCCGAAACCCAGGGGGGCTATACACCAACTGGTTGAATCCACCGAGTGAAACGGAAGCTCTTTAATAAACCGGTCGCTGCCAAAGCCAAAACCATGAATCTGCTTCGGCCAGACGCGGGCAAAACACTGCGCCGCCCATTTTATTTTTTGCTCAACCGTTACATTGGCACAACCGCCGAGCGCAATCTTTGGGAAACTGGAAGCCAGTTCCGTTAATAACCACTCCGGCTCGCCGTAGTGATAGCAGGGAATTGCCTCGACTCCGGCGCTCCACATCTGCTCGGTATTGCGAAGTCCGGCGCGGTAATCGCCAATCACGTCGAGCGAAAAAATCTCTTTCAGCGTACCGTCTTTTGCCCTCTGCGACTTCGCAAATTGAATATATTCAGATAGCCTGATTTCAATGCCGCTATTGAAGGCCGAATAAGCCCCTGAGTCCAGAACCCAATCCCGATATTCGAGCCGATCCTGAAAACGCAGGAAGTTGCGTACATAAACAAAGGAGACGAGCAGCGCCGGTTTATGCTTTTTTCCCTTTGCCTGCCCTGACATTATTCAGATAGAACTCACAGATGATTTTTAAGGCCGCGCCATCGCCCAACTTCACACCTTGAAGCGTCTGACATTTGCCAATCGCCTTGTCAATTGCCTGTCGCTCCTCATCCGAAAGCGCAATTGGCGAATGCTTCTGCCCTTTTTTGGTCGGCAGATCAACGATCTCAGGCGGCGTCCAACTGGCTTTCAGCAGCGGCTCCACCTCATGCGGTTCGAAGCCGAGCAGCGAGAAATCGAACGATTCGCCGATTTCGCGAAAGTTGTCCACCAGATGCTCGAAGTTCCATTCGGCGAGTTCCGCCGTGCGGTTGAGCCGGATGGCGAGCTTGCGCGCGGCCTTCGCCGGTATGTCGAGAACCACCGCCTCGGCTTCCGTCCATCCGAGTTCGCGCATGGCGCGCCACCTACCCTCACCACCGATCAGCCGGTTGTTTGCCTTGCGAATAATCAGCGGCTCGACCTGTCCATGCTCAATTAGAGAGTTCTTGATGGATTCCAGGTTGCGTTCATTATGCGAACGTGCGTTTTGGGGATCGAGCTTGATCGCTTCGAGCTTGATGCGCCGTGTGAGGTCTTTCAAACTGAAGACTGTGGACATAGTTAAATCTGTACCGCCAGTTGCTCAATGCGACGCTGCACCGGCTTGCCCTTCTGTCCGCGACTTTGCAGATATTTGAGTTTGTCGAGGAGTTCCTGTAATTGATCAATCAACGGCCAGCGCTCCGGTACGTCGCTTACCATCATGCCATCTTTGATTAGCACACCTTCGAAGCGATAGAAGCGGATTTTTGAAGCGCCTAAAATCTCGCCGTTGAAAAATTCGTTTCGATATATTCTGGGATTCGGCCCCTGCAATAATCGCAATTCTGGGGAGCTTTTTATTGAATTTGCAAACCGCTGGGCTCGCTCATCCTGGGGCATTTTGCGCGCCACGATGCTCTTGCGCTTTGCAGCACTGAGATGTCTTGCCATATTGATTTTAGAGAAAAGTTATCTTCGTCGCCCTTAAAATGCGACTGACTGTAGGTCAGGATCTACGGGTTCAAAAAAGTATTATTCAATTTTGCCTGCTTATGTGGCGCGGTGAGCGCCGAATATCGTTGCGGGAACTCTACACGGGAAGAGATTTTTCGTCAAGGGTTTTTGTAATGCAAAAAAACAGACAATAACTTCTGTCCGAATCACGCGCAAACTTTTTGAGTTTCTAATGAAAGAAAGGCTTGCTGCCTTCTCTCAGATGAAAAGTTCTTGCATCTTTCCAATGTCTTGCCGAAACTTATTCCGCTAGTGTAAGCACGGGACTTGATCTGGTTACTGACCCGACACCGAGGAGGAATTGCTCTTGACTCCAAGACCTCTGGAAATTTTACAGCATTACAGTCGCCTGTATCCCCGGGCGTGGGAACAGGCAGCAATGTTCCGCGCTTCAAAAGGCAAGACTCTGAAAAATTGGGCGGACTATGTTTACCTGCCGGTGGCCGGTGCGTACGCAATTGTCGGTAGCGGTCAAGAATTGTCTCCAGCAGAATCCGACAAAGTGATGGATGTTTCAATTATCGCCGCGCTCGCTGCCTGGCGGATGACTCGCGGCATCTACCGGTTTGACGAAACAATTTTTCAGGCACTCTGGGATACGCCGATTGATTCAACAATTCCGGTTGAGGTTCTCTACCGGCTGCCCGAATGGTGCGTCTATATCGAAACGCCCTCACGGGTCAACGCAGCATTTTCGCTTCGCGGCTTCTTCGCGTATCTGGATGAGGATGCCAATACCGGCGCTGAGGAGCTGCGGATCGTCGCCGATCTGGACGTCGGCCTGCTGCCATTTTTCGTGCACCTCACGCACGGAACCCTGCGGGAAGGGGTCGAAGCCTCGTTGATTGAAGCGCGACACCAGGCGCGTAAACACGGTGCTGCGTTCGATGTGCCGATTGAGGATCACGCCAAAGAGCAAGCCGGGGTTCTCGCGCCCCTGGTCTCGCTTCTCCTTTACCTGTGCTCTCTCAACTCGGAAATTCGAGACGAAAAGGGGACAGACCGTCGGCCTCGCAATCCCGGTCTGACGAAAACCAGGCGCGGCAAAAAATTGATCCCGGCTCAATCTCCGACAATCTGGGATGTGGGGTTTCGGCTGGGCGCGGCCATCCGACACGCCCACGAGCAGGAGCGTGGCGAATCCGCCAACGGCACTCACGCCAGCCCGCGCACGCACGTACGCCGCGCCCACTGGCATAGCTACTGGATTGGCAAACGAGATTCGACTGATCGAAACATTATCCTGAAGTGGCTCCCGCCGATTGCGGTAAACGTGGACGATGAGGAGTTACCGGTTGTGTTTCGGGAGGTCAAATGATAAGCGAATGGCAAACCACGCATTTATCACCTGTTTCGGCGTTGCTGCTCTCAAAGGGCGTTTGATGATTTTTCCTTATAAGGCTTGAAAACGAAACGAACATCTGATATTTTCCCGCCGTCCTATTCACAAACGAATTCAGTCGTTCTCTATGTCCATTACTCTTGTGCTTTCTCCGCAAGAGCTATCTCAAAGCGATTTTGTTATTTCAACGAAGGAGATAACCATGAAGAAACTATTTGCCGTTTCCATCATTACGGTTGTTTGTCTGATTTCGTTGCCGCACAATCTGAATGCCCATAGCGAGTCTGCCCCAGCTTTTGCCAAGTGCTACGGACGAACGCCCTGCAATGCCTGTAAAAATTGCAATTACTGTAAACATTGCAACGCCGGCGGCGGAACTTGTGGAGTCTGTAGGCCGCCAAAGCCGAAGAAGCCAGGTGAGTAAAAAAATATTCTGTGAACCTTGCCCTATACAACCGGGAAAATTTACGTAAGGAGACCTCACGTTATGAGAAAATTAACCATATTTTTGCCCCTGTTTTTACTCGCTATGACTTGCGGTCAAGGCTACGCTCAACAGCCAACTCGTGAGTCACTGGAAGCCAAGAAAAAGCAACTATCGCTTCTTGAGCCTTCCATAACTGTCAATAGAAACAGAGTTGTAGAGCTGGAAGCAGAGATTAAACGATTAAATTCTATAATTGCGGCGCAGGAAAAAACTGTAGATAGTCTCAAAGGTGAAATTGCGGTTGAGGCTGAAGAAGTGGATTTTTTGGAGAGCCCAGCCAGGACAATTGTAGAAGTCACAAACTCGAAAACATTTCTAATTGACTTCAACGGAAACAGGCGCTTGGTTACCTCGCATGGCTTGTATATTGAAAGCTCAAAAGAAACCGAGATCGTTAAAGTATTCAGAAAGAAGCTGGTCAAAAAAGCTGTGTATGTTCGATGCGCTGATGCACTGTGTAATCAGGTGTATATTTATGGAGACCGTTCCGGGCAAAGCCTGAACACTGAAATGGTAAAAAATGGCCTTGCGATTGCGGCGAGTGATGCAAGGTACGATTTAGCTCGCTTTTCGACATCGCCCGCACCCTCTGTTAGTTCATCTACATCTGACTCACCTTCTACCAATTCTACGCCCGGTAAAGAGGTTGAAGTAAAAGGCTACTATCGCAAAGATGGTACCTATGTGCGGCCACACACCCGAAGCGCGCCTAGAAGAAAGCCTTAAAAGGGGTTGTCAAAAAAACCGCTTGGCTCCATTTGCAATTCTTAAATCAGGGAGAGGTGAACCAATGGGTAGATTCAGAACCGTTCTGATTGCTGCAATCGCGATGGTCTGCCTTAGTGCCTATGGCAGCGCACAAACCAAAACCATCACCGGCAAGGTCGTGGGCGTTGCCGATGGCGACACCATCACTCTACTTGACCCTGGCAACAAACAATTCAAGATTCGCTTTCAAGGCATTGACGCGCCGGAGAGCCGCCAGGCATTCGGCCAGCGGTCAAAACAGAATCTCTCCGATTTAGTGTTTGGCAAAACGGTTACGGTCGAATTTGAAAAGACTGACAGGTATGGGCGCACACTCGGCAAGGTACTGCTCGATGGCAAAGATATAAATCTCGAACAATTAAAAGCCGGACTCGCCTGGTTCTATCGGCACTATCAAAATGAATTAGGCGAGGCGGATCGCAAGGCTTACGACGCCGCTGAAGCGGAAGCGAAAAAAGCAAAACGCGGGCTTTGGCAAGATGCCAACCCACAACCACCCTGGGATTACCGGCATCCGAGCAAAGAGACAGGCAGTGTGCCGACAACGACTGTGCCTTCTGTCCCTGACGGATCGGTCATCGGCAATCGCAGAAGCATGATTTATCATCTGCCGAATTGCCCAAATTATAACGATGTATCGCCGCAAAATCGCGTTCCCTTCAAAAGCGAAGATGAGGCGCAGAAGGCGGGGTATCGAAAAGCCAGGAATTGTCCTTAGTATAGGGTGCCTGTGGTCAGATTTACAGGGCTTTGGTGAAAGGCAGGAATTGAGAAGGCCGCGCAGCTTGATGGTCGCGCGGCCAGCGGGCGCGAGGTGATCAGCTTTTTTTCGTCTCGCTCAACAATTCCCTGTACTCATTCCAGTATCGGCGAATCCCGCTCGTGTCTTGCCGGATGCGGGTGTCCAACTCTGCGAGTCTGTCTAAGACATCCTGGCCGTTGCCGCTGAAGGTGAGATTAATCAGCACCGCCATTCGCATATCGGAGAGGGCTTGGATATGCGAGAGTTCGGCGCTTTCGTCTTCATCGCGAACAGCAATCAAGGCAGAGGCCCGTTTAATCAGCGCACCTGGCGGGGTGTAGAGATAATAGTCACCCTTGCGCCACCTGAGATAGTAAGGCGGTTCCGGGCGGCCCATGCGGAGGCGAAAAACAATTTTGTTCGCGTCAGTGTCGCCAAGCGGCTTGATGTAGCCGCGAGCATCCCCGCGCTCGGAGGGCCACACGAAGTAAATCAGGCTGCCGTCTGTGGCAACGGGGTTATCAATGCCTCTGCAACGCAGTGGGAAATCTTTGCCGCCGTGAATCGTGCCGTAGGCGATGGCGACGGCACCCGCTTTCGCTTGTCGAGGGGCTATGCACCCCTCTTGATTCGGGCTATCTTCAATCGCACTATTGGAAAAAGCAATCTGGTCAATCATCGTGGTAGAGCCTGTCAGGAAGGCTCCACCAAAGAGGCTCTGTTTCAACATCTCACGTCTATTCATCGTTTTTCTCCTCAAGAAGTCCGCGCTGGACTTCGGTTTTGATATTCTTGGCCTCGCGCACCGTATCAATCAGAGTGCGCGACATTCGTTTCACGAATGCACTGCCAAACAGGAGGATGGCGAGTGCAAGGATTGCTATCAGTTCTGGTACTCCAAGTCCGAACATGGTTCCTCCTCTAAGCTAAATTCCCACCGGCGTGACTTCCGCAAATCCCACAGCCTGCCGCGCATCACGCTCACGCGGTAACCAGCATTAAAAAATTCAGCGCGTCCACTCTTCCGCCATGCCTCAATGACACACTCCTGAATCAAGTCGTCATTTTCAAGGTGGCTTGGAAAACAAACGCCCTTGCGTCGCTCTATCGCCACGACCATTCGCGCTTCGCGGAAAACGTCCGACGCGAAGAACTGAAAAACAACGTCATTTCGAATAACCAGTTTTTCGTGATAAGCGAACGCCACCCACCCTCTTTTCGCAGCCCGCCAGCGCGTCGTGCGCGGCAAAGCCTCAAGCTGTTCAGGTGTAAGTTGTTGGGTCTGGATTCGCATTGCTCACTCGCAACGCGACGGGGTAGGCACAATGGCAGAGGATGTGATAAAAACATCTGCCCGTTGCGGTGCTTACCCCATCGCTTCGGGTTACGCCCTGCCTCGGTGTTACCAGCACCGGGCAGGGCTACGTTATTGTAACGCCAGCGTCGTATCAATCCTGACGCTGGCAAGGTTGCTACAACTCAACTACAAAAAATTCCTTCGCGCTCTTGCGCGGCTCACTGCTGCCCACGCAAATTAACCGGCCATCGTCGCGCCGGAACGTGGCGCAAAAACTGTTATCGAAATAATCATGGCGCTCATATTCAACGCCGAAATTGTCGCACAGAGTCGCATAGGCATACTCTGCCGACGCCGTTTCGATTTCGCTTGCGCCGCTGACCAGCATCTCAAAGGCGCGACGCTTCAGGATTGACTTGGTTTCAAGCGCGCATTCCACACGGGCAGGGTGCATTGAGTTGTGCTGCTCTAACCGCGCATCCAGCACCGCGCCGCGAAGCTCCGTCAGCGCGGTATGAAACGATGCAACCGGTTCGCCCTCGCTCGTTTCAATCGCTCTACCTGCGTCGTTGAATCGCGCTACAACGACGGCGAATTCGAGTCCGGGCTTGACCTCAACCGTGAAGCGAATCAGCCCGACGATTTCACTTCGCCATTCAAGCCCGGCCAGAGCGCAGTCGTACAACAGGGGCCGGGCGCTGACGGAGCCGATGCCGTTTGCTTCCAATCGGGCGATTGCTGAGGGCTTCATTCCCCAGCGTTCGCCCAATTGGGTCTGGTTGAAGCCGAGAGCGGCGCGGCGTTGTTTTAATTTTCCCGGTGTCATTTGGCCTCCTAAGGCCCCGCATTGGTTTTGCACCTACGTCCATACTGACCGTATGCAGGGCGGGGGCGCATCATGTAATCCAGTCCACTTTGCGCCCGGAAGTGGTAAAGGTCAGGCGTATATTTAGTAAGCCCGTACTTCCCCATAGTACGGACTTGTTTTGTCCGTTATTACGTACAATTTTCTCCGTTTCCAGAGAGTAGAAACGTGGTCATCCGTTTCGTTCCCATGCACATCTCGTAGGATGTGCGCTTTTAACCTACTTGTCTTGCGTGAATTCACCAGTTCATCCGAACTGGTGAAAAGTGTAGGTTTTCCTTCAACCCACACAACTATTTTTTCCCTTTCTGGTGAGATTTTGACGGTTATACCGTCAAAATCTTCTTCTAGCTTGTTTATCTGGATCATCACAATCCTCCACCCCTCACCCGCTGGATTTAAGCTTGCGCCTACGGGGAGGGTTCACTGCTCAAGGCCCTGCATTACCTTCGCGGCCACGCCTAATGCGATGCAGGGTGGGGGGGTTAGATTCACATTTTATTGACTAAGCCACCGCCAGTTTGCGGATCGCGGGTTTTAACCGCGCCCACACCTCCAACCCTGATGGGTAGAGGGCTTCTAGGTACGGGAACGGCAACTCCCTCCAGTCGCCGCTCCAGACCTCGACGCGGGAGACAGTTTCTACCGTCTCCCATCCATCTATTTTGCACCCCTCGCGGCGCACTAGCGCCACGGTTTCGACGCCGCCCGCCAGCACGACTGGTAGTAATCGCGCTAGGGGCAAGCCGTTCGTTAGCGGCATAAAATCTTCTTCTATTTCTTGATACATTTCCTCACCTCCACCCCTCACCCGCTGGATTTAGCCCTAAGGCTACGGGTAAGGCATTCCACATTGGTTCGATTCAAGCGAGTTTTGGCAGGGTCTCGCAACCTGATTGGCTATTATAGAGCGGGGGTTGATGTGGTCAGGAAAGGCCAAGGCCATAGTATTGAATGCTGGCCAAGTCCTCGGAGTTTTCCGAGTCCAGAACCTCGACGCTTATAATTTCGTCAGCGTCGCTCGTTTCGATAGAAATTTCCGCTCCGTTCAACTCCCACACTGGGGAGTTGTCGTCAGCGATGTTGTTAAATATTTCAACGTATTCGTCACCGTCGCCGTTAATTTTTGTTACGATTTGGTATTTCATTATCTTTTCTCCTCGGTTTTTATTTCCCTCGCGGGATGACTGTTTATAACATTATGTGAAATTGAGAGTCAAGCGTTATTTTTACATTATGTGAATTTTGCGAAAATATTTCTTGTAATTAAAGAAGGGTTGTATCAGGCGGAAGTAATTTGTGTGGCAAGAATAAAATTTACCAGCACCGCCAGTCGTTTTTTATTCAATTCTGTGCCGACAAATCGCCGGCCATTAAGGTATGCGTGCTTGCCGACCAAGCCACGCCCCATGCATAGATCGCCGATGCACTCATACCCGTGATTGGCGCAAATCCATTTGATAATGTCCTCTTCGTCAAGGTCTTCTAACGATTTGTAACGCTCTCGTTTCTGACTGGCGTGTATCACATAGCATTTATTCTGCTGTTTGTGAAAATAGGTGGAGTTATAGAACGTCAGATGGGAATAGCGAGCGGAGCAAGCTTGTAGATACCAACCGAGATATTGCTTGCCCATCTCGATGAACAACGTGCGCGGCGCGATTTGATCAATACGTTCGAAGAGCCGTCGGGAAAATTCAAGGAAATCAAATTCGGGATGCGGCAACTCGGCTTTCGTATAAAACGTGCGGGCATTGCCCATATTCCAAGGCGGGTCAACGAACAATGTGTCGGCTTGCTTCATAAACTCCGGCAACCGCGCCGTCCAGTCGCAGACTTCAACCAGTGAGCCGCCGGGCAAGGCAATCACGCCCGTCATGTCATAGGCTTTGTAGATGCCGCCATATTCCCATTTCATTGGTCGCCAACCTCCACAACATCCCACGACATTGAATAACTGGCGTTCTTAAACAACTCCGCAACGCCAGTTAATTGCTTATACCGATGGATGGTTTCAAGGTCTATACCGAGATGCACCGCAATCGCGTCCTCGCTCATCCCCTGCTCGATGAGCGCCCGAATCACATCAGCATCGAGGTCAACCTGGTGGACGCCGCGCGCTTTGTTGAACTGCACGGTGGCGGTCATGCGCCGCGTGATGTCGTGCTTGAGCAACACCAGCGGAATGTAGTCGAGGTCAAGCCAGTCTGGGTCTCCCATCGTGTCGCGGTGGAAGCCGTCAATGATGATGAATCGCTCAACCTCATCATCCCAGATGGTGACAATAGGAAAACAGAAGCCGTTATCGAGAATGGATTGGCGGAGGAGGTCAAGCTTATCGGGTGACACGGAATTTGGATTGTACAAATTGGCAACGATCAACTCGCGCGCGACAAGCAGCATGTTGGCGCACGGCACTTCGATTTTGCCGTGCTTGCGGGACGTGATGTAAACCGGCGTCAATGTCGCTCGCACCTTATAAAATTGCTCAATCGTGTCAATAAAAATCGCCACTTATAATACCTCCATGTAATACCGGATCGTCGCCTCGCGAGGGTCCGGCACGTTCTCGACCGGCAGGTTGTTCTCGTAGTCGTTGAGGATCAGTTGCCGGCACTGCTGCCGCGCCACGAACTCGTTTGTCAGATGCCGGGCAAAGCGCCGTACGAAGATCGGTTTCTTACTTGCGTCTGGATAGGTATCAAGTAAAAAATCGCGATAGGTAACCCAGGATTTATAGTTCTTCGGCAGCTTGCGCGCCCGAAACATCTTGGCGTTCTTGCCGGTCTCCTGGGCGAATTGAATACCCTTGATCCGTTTACATAACTTCGCGTAGGTCTTCGGTTCAAACTCTGGCAGGTCGCAAATGGACTTGAAGGAGCGTTCGTGAATCAGGCTACTGACGCGCATTTCATTTATCGAATACCCCTTCTTGAACTGGTAATCATAGATTTTGGAGTAACGCAGCTTCTCGTCCCAGATGTAACGCCAAACATCATGAAAGTTCCAGTCACAAATCGGTTTGAGTAACCAGTTTGCGCCCCTCCGGGTGCCCCAGTAGATTTGCTGCCCGTTGATATTGACCGGGTTCTTTGCGACCGAGCGCCAGCGATTCGGGCTCTCGGTGGCGCGTTCACCGACCAGGAAGGCCGTGTTTTGATAGCAACGCTCGAAGTTTTCGATCACATCATAGAAACCGAAGCCCTTGTTTTTGTCGCGCACCGTTTGCTCTTCGAGCGCCCACATCCGATGCTGGATCGCCCAGGACTTTTTCGGGCGCATCCAGTCTTTGTGCCGGCCCGCCTCCCAGCAAATGAGTTGCCCTTCTTCAACCGATGTGGCATTCGTTAGCCGGAACTCGATCTGCAACCACAGGCGATTCGTGTTCTCAGGATAGAGAGCCATCAGGTACTCGATCTGATCAATTGTGCTTTGATAGACCACCTCTTCGTCGAGAAAGAATAGGTTGATTTTGCGACTACGGCGTCGCGCTTCCTGTAGCGCCAAATGAGCCAGCACCGTGCTGTCCTTGCCCCCGCTGATCGACACAATGATATTCTCAAAGTTGTCGAACACGAACGAGATGCGCTCACGCGCCGCAACCAACACGCTCTTGTTGTTGTAAACCTGTCGTAACATCCGCCAGTCTCTCCGTCCATTTCTGGTACCGCTCAAGGTACCAGTTATCGACCTTCAAATCCGTTGTTAGCACCGTCAAGCTTGTCTGCCCCGATAGCGTCAGGAAGTCCGCGAAGTCAATAAAGTTGTGACAAAACTCAAACACCGTGTAGGGCGTATGCGGATACGCCATCTCTTTGTAGATTTGCAGGTTTGATAATTTGAAGCGATTGTTTCGCCCAATATAATAAGATTCATCGCCAAAGAGCGAGTCTATGCCGACGTGGAAAAGCTTGGTCTTGCCACTCATCAAATAGAGATTGCGAGGAATCGTGTGCGGGTCTTTCAAGCCGATGGTAGAGATGAGTCGCTCTTTCTCTTTCTGATAAGCACCCTTCGTCTCGCTGTCCGTTTCAATCAAATAAGGGTGGAAAGAAATCGTCACCGGCTTCATCTGAATCTGACTTTCCGCCAATAACTCGACATTAAATTTCTCGCGCTTCCAGCGACTGCGAGTGTCAAAATCGAAGAGGATCATGAAATCCTCCGCTTCTTCAATCATCGGCAAATACTGGAAAATCAATTGATGCTCCGTCTGGTTCAGGAAATGGCGGATGCAGTTATAGGTCAGGTCATAGCGGTTCTGCGTCCGTAGGCATTCGTTGATGACCAGCAGCGTCCGGCTGTTGATCTCCTGGAGCAGGCGGTAGAAGAATTTATACAGAATGATCTCCGCCCATTCGATGTGCTCATGGTTGGCAAACGAGCAGCCGAAGCGGAACTTCGCGGGCGACAGCACGAACACCTTGTCAAGGTTCGCCGCCGCACAATAGTTGACGATGCGCTGGTCTTTCTCTTCGTTGTTGAGTCCGAGATAGATCATAACGCCAGTAACCTCTCGCGCAGGTGTTCGCGCTTCACCTTCTCGACCTCACGCCGGAAGCTCTCCACTACGTCTTCTTTCTTCGATAGCGCCCGCTGAATGCGCTCGTCAATCGTATCGGCGCACACGATATCCGTGTAGACCACCGGGCGCGTCTGCCCGATGCGACTGTTGCGATCTTCGGCCTGCAATCGCTCCGAGTATTTGAAGCCGTTGTTATAAAACACCACGTAGGAGGCGCAGACCAAGTCATTCAGCCCATGCCCGCCGCTCGCCGGCGTGGCGACGAAAAAGCGGCGACCGGCCACAAATGCCTGTACCTCGCGGTCGCGAGTCGCCGCGTTTTTGCCATGAAATTCCGCCACTCCCTGGTCAGGAAATTTCTCCGTCAACACCTGATGGATGCCCTCGATGTCATAATGCCAGCGCGCCCAGATGACAACCTTTTCATGCGGCGGTATATCTCGCAAGGCTTCCACTAACGTCTCAAGTCGCCGATGCTTCAGTTCCTCGCGATGGAGCGCCTCGTCCGGGTCATCGCGCCGCGACCAGAAGCCGCAGACGATTTGTTGCAAGGCGGTGAAGAGTCGGAAGATGGCGTACATCAGTTCAAACTCACTGCTGTCCAGCAGACTGCCGAGTATCTCTTCTTTTGCCTGCCGGTATGCCTGTCGCTGCTCGTCAGTCATATAAAAATATCGGCTCTTAAAAATCTTTGGCGGCAGGTCAAGGCATTCGTCCTTCGTCACCTGATAAACGTAAGGCGCGATTTTTGCCGCCAGTACCTCGGTGTCAAGCGAGCGCACAATCAGACGCGGGTATTTCGGATGATATTCCAGATGATTGCGGGCGAAGCTGTAAAACGAGCGGTAGCCTAAAATTTTCGGACTGAGGAACCGCATCTGGGCGTAGAGGTCAATGACGCCCTGTGTGAGTGGCGTGCCATTGAGCAGCAACCGGTAGCGCGCCGCCGCCGCATAATCGGTTAAGCGGCAAGTGCGCTTGCTGCGATGCCCCTTGATATAACTGCCTTCGTCACAGACCACGAATGTCCGGTCAGTGATCAGTTGATTGACCGCCAGCACCGTTCGGTCACTGGCGCTGATCGTCTCAATCCCGCAGATGTACCACCAGGCATCGGGCAGCCGACGAACGCTCGTGCGTTCGTCGAAAACGCAAATGGAATCAGGGTCGCAATCGGTGTGCTTCAGGATTTCATCGCGCACCGTGCGCTTGAGGCTCACCGGGCAGAACCACAGCACCTTATCTATTTTTTGCCGCCGAATGCGCGCTAGTTCAATCGAGGTGAAGCTCTTGCCGGTTCCCATGCCCATAAACAGCCCGCCCACGCGACTAGGCAACATCTTGGCCACGGCTTCGCGTTGATGGGACATAGCATCTGTTGTAACCGTAAAATTCATGCGTCTTCAGCTTGTGTCATTCGGGCAGCGTTTGCTAAATCAAGTTGAAGCGCGAAAGCCTCGCGCTCCGTCCAACCAACAAATTCATAATTGCCGGTTTGTAGTCCTAACGCTATTGGAAAATTTTGGTAAAAGTAGGAAGCGGAATCGAATTGCTTTTTCGCCCGCCGATATACCTGTTGCGCGACTTTTCGTTCGGCTTCATCTAATTGCGTAATTATTCTATCCGTCATCGCGTAGTTCCTCGGCGATCTCGCCTGTTATCGTTTCCATTATCGTTTGCGCCATTTTTTGCGCGCGCGGGCGAAGCTCAACCCGTATCTCCTGCGCTCGTTTCGCCTGTGCCTGCTCAACCAATCGCCCGGCTCCCGGGCTCAGGCGGAATCCCAGCACCTCCGCAAAATCCAGCACCTCCTCAAACTGATCGGCGGGCACAACTACAGATGGTTTGCTGTAGCGACTGCCGCGCAGTCTTCGCGCTTCGTTATAATAATCCTCATCACGCCCCCAGTTGATGGCAAACCAGCCAACGTACTTGCCCGATGTCCGGGCATATATCCAGCGTGTACGCTCATCTTCGTAGTCGCCCGCAACCACCCGATCCTTTAACCGTTCATCAGGCAACTCAACTATGAATCCGGCGGCGAGAATTTTATAACCAGCCTCGATCAGTCGATCTTCAAGCGAGCCGTTGAACCCATTGATCTGTCGCGTCCAGTACGGGCGCTGCCATTCGTAGCCAAGACGCCGCGCCAGCAACCGAAATTCTTCAACGTATTCTGGTAATCGCAGACGCAAGGTCGCGCCCGCAATCGTGATGCAGGCCACGGTTTCGGTTACTGGTGACGGCGGGCGTAGGATAACCGTGATCATCTACTTCTCCTCGTCAATCCTGACAATACCGGCCTTCACCAGATCGCTGATGTTGCCAACAACGTCTGACTGCTCCATCTCTACCAGCCCAAGCTCCAGCGCAATCCGGTGAATAACCGAGGAGTCGGTTTTCAGTCGCCGAGCCAGTTTCTCGATTCGCTCCGGCTGTCCCTGAAAGAGCCGGACATTGCTTTTCTCCGGGTGCAGTCCTTGCGAGGGCCTGCCGCGCTTGTTCTTTTTGGGCTGCTTGCTCGCCACTACGCGCCTCCTTTAGTCTTGATCGCCTGCCGCGTCATCGCTTCCGATGTCGGATATTTCTCGTACGCCTGTTGAATCTGTGCATCGTAAGCGGACGCCCCTATCCAGGGACGTTCATGCTGCTCGTAGATCGCGTGCTGCAAGGCCGCCGTGAATTCAGGAGACAATGTGACGGCCCGCATCGCCACAATAAGGCCAGTGCGGGCGTCAACCAAGACCACCTGTAGCAACGTCCGCGTTTCTGCCGATAGCTCAGGGGCGGGGATCTGGCGCTCAGACTCCGGCACCAGGTGAATCGAGTACGGGGCATCGCTCCACGGAACATCGCCCCCGAAACGGTAGAGCAGGAAAATCACATCCTGCTCTACCCGTAACCCGAACTCGCAGGGCAGACGCCGCAACGCCTCGCGCTCTCGCGGCGTCGGGTTGTTTAAAAACAACACCAGTTCATGTTGACCAGCGCGAAAATTGTATTGCGTGACTTCCGGCCATTGGGTGCGCGCCGGATGATAGAGTTTGCCGACTTCGTATTTATACATATAGCTCCTCGGTTCTGCCGCCCGGATAATGGGCAACGCCGTCAACGATTCGGCAGATGCCCCACGACTGCCAGCGCGGAGAGGTGCGATAGCGATAAAAGCGCCAGAGGGGTTCGCCGCGTTCGAGGAACTCGACATTTTGGCACATCAACCGCAGGTGCATCGGCGTGTAGGGATGATCCCACGATGAGCGATGCGTTGCCTGCGAATTGCTCGTCAGGTTCCAAACATCTTCAAGCGTGCCGGATTGCAAAGCCTCATCAATCGCGGCTTCGGTGAAGAACCTGCCCCACGGGTTGTTGTTGCCGACGTTTCGCAACTCCACTACGGTTAGTTCGCCGTGATGGATATAATTGATTTTTCGTCGCTCGTGTGCTTCAACTTTGGTCATAATCACCTCTTTTGAAATTCAGCCCGCGCCTCAGATTCGGTTTCAAACAACGTAATATCCGTACCGGCGTCGCCGTCTTCGCCCATACACCACCAATTGACCGTCGCCCGGTATAGGGTTGAGACCTCACCGCCGCGCAAGGTCAGTCGCTCCAGCACTCGCTCTTCACCGCTACCGCGTCCGCCATCTTTCGATTTATCAAGCTCTTTTGCCTCGACCTGCTCAACACCGAGCAGGTTCTTCCACCGCCCGTCTTGCTGCCAAAAGGATTGGCGAATGGCGACTCCGATCAATTCCGCAGCCACGGCGCTGAGTTGCGATACCCCTTCACCGCCGTAGCATGAGCCGGTTGTCGCGCGCCCGTCGCTCCACAATTGCCAGGGGTTCTTTTTTCCTTGATACCAGGTCTGACCATGTTTATGGATTAGCGTAGCATCAGTCACCGTTACGGCTGAGAGTGATATCCCCTCCCGAATGCAGTGTTCGAGCGCCGAACGATTATCTGCCGCCCAGCCTTCCGATGACCAACTACCGGGCATTCGATACCTGCCTGGCTTGATTGCCTCATACTGCGCCCAAACTGCCTCAGTCGCTTCTTTGGCAGCCGCTTCCCCTTGCCGAAAGTTCTGCATCGAAGCCTCTTCGTTGGCTTTGTTAGCGACGCTCCATTCACGGCGCTGTTCTTGCGTAAACTCGTCTCGCCAGACGGGTTTGGGATTGGCTATATGCCATTGCCGGACATCGAATCGCTTTTTGGCCGCTCGAGCAGCTTCCTGTGCGTCGTAATAAGTTTGAATTAATTGTGGTGGGCACCAGTCGGGCAATCGGTTTTCGATCTCTGCCAGGCGTTCGGGGGTTGGGTCATAGCGCACAGCAAACGCATATTGACCTGCGAGGAAACCATAAACATCGTAATCCTCATTCGCATTCGCATAGTGCATCGCCAGCCAGACGCCATCGGCGTCCGCTCCGGCGAGGATTGCCGGAGCCGGCACCTCTTCCTGTTTCGCAGGAGAGAGCGTAACAAAAGCAAGGCGCGGCGGCACAGATGGCGCAGAGGCCGGAACTCCCCACAGGATTGCATCAATACGACCCTCAAAGTGTTTCTGATATACTAGGCCGGTCATCGCGTTAGCGCGACGTTGTTCACGCTTTTCGGCATTCTTGGGATCAAGCGCTTGCTCGATGGTGAGCAACTCGTTCGCAAGCGCGTCCGTGCGCTCAACATACCAGCCTAATGCGCCCGCGCCGCCGGTGCCGATATTGTTCCGGCTCCAATCGTCGCCATCATGCCCGTTGTTGCGTACATACCAGATTCGGTCTTCGCCCAGCACAAACCAATCGCCACCACCATAGATATTCTGGCGGTCGGTGATGCGATCACCCTGCGGGTCGGCTTGCTCAGGGAAGATACCGGTTTCGCTGATCTGTTTAGCGAACGCTTTGCGGCGGACTTCGGCCTCGCGAAGTTTCTGCTGTTCTGCGATACGGGCGCGCAATGGCGCGCTTTCTTCGTCAGTCGCCGGGCGGCAGGTTGCGTAATAAACATAGCCCTGTTCATCGCCGACGTTAAAAGACATCCCGTCCTCTCGGTAGTATTGCTGACTGGCGGTCAGCACATAGAGAAATTCCGCGCCCGGATCAACCGCTTCGCCCGGCGTGCCACAATTGCTGCATATTCCGCGAAAAACCTTCAGCCTGCACTGTGGGCAACGAATCTCTGGTCTTCGCGAACGATTCGGATTGACGATTACCTCGCCCGGTCGCCAATCTTCGTACCCATAACCGCTGCCGCCGCTGATGTGGATCGCATTAGCCGGAATTTCCGGCATCTCGCAGCCAGCGTGAATAACCGGCTCGCCCTTGGCGTACTGAATTTTCTCACCCGGTTTGATGGTGTTGCCGCAAACCGCGCAATTGCCTTTGTATTTTGCTGTGATAATTTGATAACTTGTTGTTGCCATGACTCACCTGTCCTTTACTGTTGAGTTGTGGTTTCAGGCGTTCACTAGCACTGAACGCCTGTTCTTATTTTTTTCAATCCGCTGTCTAATTTTATACCACAAAAATAAATAACCGGTCAAGCAAAATTCTATACCACAAAATAATTATGACGTTTTATCGTCTATTCCTTTTTGCAGTCCTCTCATCCGCCAGAAGCGGTAGCAAAGCGACTTCGCGAGCTGCATCAATGACTGCTCGCTCAATTTTCGTTTGTGTAGCAACCGAGCTTTCTTAACCACCTGTATGGCGTTGTAGGGGAACAGCCCGTTTTTAGCGATGAGAATCAGTCCAGCGTATTCCGGTACGTCCTCGACGCCGATCAATCCCGTCGGCGCAACAAAATAGAAATAATTTGGACGAGACTTTTTCTCGTTGAGTAGGTGGTTATGCTTGTCAGGCTTTTTCTTGAATTCAGCTTTGAAATCCGCGACCGAGATTTTAATCTCGTACTCGGTAGCATACATCGCCCTGCTGAGCGAAATGAAATCCGCTTCCCAGCCAAAGCAACAGCTATTGGGCACCCAAAGTAAATCGCCCTTGCGGAAGCGCCAGACGTAGAGCGCTTGTTGGATTTGTCTTTCGGTCAGGCTACTCATTGGCAATGCTCGTTTCAGGGATATAAATCTCCTGGTAAGGCTCTTGAAGATATTTCTCCAGCGGGTAGATCTTACCGTTTGCGCGAAACGCTTTCACCGCCTGACCATTCATCAATTTCACTTCAAAATGTTGCCTGCTATCCATCGCGGTGGTGAACTTCCGCCAGGTCGGTTGGTCAATCTGCGGATGAGCTATTGATCCGTGCCTACGAAAACAGTCTTCGACCTCAATCGCCAGGCTTCTACGTTGATCCGGTGACAACCTGTGGTAGAAGTGCTTGATGATCATTGCCGGGAAGGTGGCGCTGGCAATAGTCTGCGCGCCGCAGAAATAGCGCAGGCTCGCCCAGATCAACGTCCATTCGTAGTCTTGAACCGGGGCAGACAACGGTACAGTTTTTTGGGTAGGCATTGTTGTTCCATTACTTGCTCGACTTTTGCTAAAGTCCATATCGCCTTTATACCCCGCAGGCTGGTAATCTCCGACCGCTCCGGGGTATTAAGTAATTCGGTTTTATTGTTTACGTGATGGTAGGAGGTGTTTGGCTTACCTTGACACGGTAGGGGTCAGCGGTTCAAATCCGCTCGAGCCTATTCTTTCCTTTCCAGTCATCTCAACAGTTAAGTCAGAATAGACCGGAATCGTGGGCTTGACTGTGCTGTAAACTGTGTCGTAACCCTCGAATTTGCCTTCACTGTGACCTGTATCATTCGGAATATTGTTTTGAGATAGAACTTCTATAGCCGCTCTTATGCCCATAGCGATCAAGCATCCTTCTATCCACATGACCGACAATCGCCATAATCACCCACTTCAGGCGGCGGCTGCCGCAAACCATAAAACCGTCGGAAGGCGGTGCGCCAAACTCTCTCCTCATTGCTCCACTACCCAAGAAGTTTTGTCACTACTGTATGGCGTAAATCGTGAAATCTCAGTCCCGGCAATTTCGCCTCTTTGGTTAAACTGCGCCAAGCTGTCCGCCAACTTCTGATTGGCTTTGTCGGCGTGAAGTGAAATTGTGTGGTTTCGACTATTTCATTTCCATTAAAAGTAGAAGCGACTTTATGACTGGCAAAAACATAATGCAAGGGCAAAACTTCTCCCAATAATGCGGCGCGATCTTTCATCTCTAGAGCGTTTTGGTTTGAGATTACGGAAACCTCAAACCCGTTGAGCGGCGGTCGAAGACCTTCGCGCCGTCGAAGACCGCACACCCATATGCAAACCGCTCTAGGGCAGCGGCAAGAAATAGCATACGGTTGAGAAGCGGTCTATGATCGCTGGACTGGCGGTCACAGACCGCTTCTCAACGGCAATGATGGGAGTATATTTTCTTCCTTCCCTTATTGAAATTTCGCCGCGCCGATGCGTTTATACGAGCCGTTAAAACTGACAGCGAGGCCGCCGCAGTTGCCGTTGTCATCGGTGACTTCCAGTGTGCCTTTACCGAAGGTGATGGTCAGCGCGCAATCGTATTCGGCTTCGCCTTTGACCAGCAATTTGTTGCCGCTCAATTCGTAAGTGCCATCTACATTGCCGGTGCGAACATTGCCGGTTTTGGCATTGACCACCAGCGTTGCTTCGCCTTGAATCTCCACCATGCCGTCGGCCAAGACGCGAACATTGATGCTTGCGCCGCTCGATTTTTCCAGGCGACCTTTCATATCTACACGAGCGTATTCGCCGCTGATGCCGTCAGCCGCTGAGGTCGCCGGGGCGTTGGCTGCGGCAGCGGCGCTGACGCGAAAGGGAAAGGTTTTCGAACCATCGGCGTTCGACCAAGTGCCTTCGAGGGTATCGGCAGTGACGAAGCGGCCTTTGAAAACGCCGGTTGTAGTGCCACTGTTGTCGCTCTCCTTCAAGGTGACCTGCTGCCCGTTGATAGTGCCATTTAAGTGAATGTCTTTGCCGATTTTTTCATACAGATAGGTGCCGCCAATTACTTTGCCGCTCTGCGTGAGTTTCATACGTATGTGAATCGTGTTGTTGATCGTACCGGTAAATTCGCGTTCATCTTGTGCCGCGAAAGCATTGAGGGAAAATCCCAGCACGTTCACTATTGAAATCAGAAGCAAGCTTTTACAAATGCGTTTCATAATCATTTACCCTTTACCTTTATCGAGGATTCCAGTCACCACGCGCCACCGGCGGAATGTAGCTGTCTAAATCCGGCGGACGAAATTCGATGGTGCGCTCCTGTTCGGCGCTCAGGTAAGCGGTCATCAACAGCTCTGTGACCGCCAGACCATCGTAAAAATTTTCTTCCGGCATACGGCCATCCAGAAAGCATTGCACAAAATAGCGGTTCTCGTTTTCATAGCCGTACTCCGCTGCTTCATTGCCGACCACAGGCATCAAGCCTTGCTCGGCGTTCTGTTTTTCAACCAGGTCTTCGCCGCTGTCGCCTTTGACCTTGCGGCTAAAAAATACCTTCAAGCCGCTATCGAGCGAACTCATCGAAAGCGAATATTCCGGCCCTAATAATTCCATGCTCAGACGCAATCCCGCGCCCACGTAGCTCCAAGAAGTCGTCACTTCGGCAATCAACGGCGCGCCCTGTTCGTCTTCGTATTGAATCGTCGCACGGGCGAAATCTTCCGAAGGACGCACGCGGTAATCCACCGCCGCGCCCATCGTCTCTTTCAACTGTTCGGCATATTCGGGGCGCGACCATTTCAAGGAAGCGATTTGCGCCGAGATTTTTTTTGGGCGAATGCTGGAACGCGGTGCGCCAGGTTTGGTCAACATGAAACGCGACACTTCAACCGAATGACACATCATATCGTTCAACACGCCGCCGCCCTGCAAATCGCCTTGCCAGAACCACGGCATATGCGGGCCGCTGTGTTCTTCGGCGGCGCGTGCCAGATACGGTCTGCCGGTCAAAGCCGCGCCTCTGGCCCAGATGATTTCGCGGCCTCTGACAAGGCCCGGCGAATACAACTGGTCTTCAAGATAGCCGTGCAGAAGTTCGGTTTGTTCGACCATCTCGACCATGCGTTTGGCTTCTCTGACGTTGCGCGCCAAAGGTTTTTCGCAGGCAATGCCGCGCAGTTCGCCTTGGCCCGATTGCAAGGCGTGACCGATGGCTTCCATATTTTCGAGGCGCGTGTGATTGGGGCTGCAAATCCACAGGCAGTCAATTTCCGGCGCGGCAACCAGCGCTTCGATGGAGGCAAACGCTTTGGCATCGCCGACGCGCAATTGACGGGCGAGGGCGGCGGCTTCTTCAGCGTGTTGCGAATTTGGACTCCATACGCCCAGCACATCGGCATCGCGTACCGCCAGAAATGATTGAATATGAAACCGCGTGATGAACCCACTGCCGATGAAACCGACTCCGAGCCGCTTTTTAGAAATCATGTTTTCACGTCTCCAATTTTATGATGATGAGTTTGATGAATTGAAGTTTTGCGAATCGTTATGATGCGTCATGGCTGGGGAATTATCAACGGTGATTTTCTTCAGCCTGTATAACGGCGATATTCGCTTTATCGGTTGGCGTCAACATCGCGTCGCGGTAATCGGTGCGCGCCTGATACCACGATTGGCGGTTGAAATAGGCGCGCAAATCGGGCGACTCGAAGATGCGACCGTGGCGCGCATAGACCGTGTTGCGAAGCACACGCAGGCGCGGTTTTTCCAGCCTCGTCAGGTCGGCAGCGGTGACGCGCTCGCCTGCTAAAATTTTCTGCTCGACATAAGCGGGGTCGGCTACTGGCGCAGGTCTGGTCGTCGCTGTGTCTGGCGGCACAGGCATAGGCGTAGGCGTTGTACTCGGTGTGGGATTTGGCGTGGGATTCGGCGATTCGTTGCGGTTATTTTTATTGGCGTTGGCGGACGGCGTTGTGGCGCTTGCCGAATTTTGATTCGCAGGCGTTGGGATATTGCCGGTGCTGGTGGTCGGCGCGGGATAATTGGTTGCCGATGATGCGCTGTCGGTTGAACGATTCGCTTGCATCGCCCACCAGAGGCCGCCGCCCAGCGCCGCGACAATCACCGTTCCGGCGATGATGTTGATGAACAACATTCCTTTGAACGGTCTTTTCTGCGCCAGCATAGTCTGTTGGGTCTGCGGATAATGCTGCCCGTGAGTTGGATACGGCGCACCTGCTTGGGTTGGCGGCGGATAAAGTGGCGCTTGATTGGTCGAGCCGCCCCAGCCTTCGGGCTGGGTGAGCGGTTGATTGGGTGCGGTTGCCGTGGACATCATCGGCACGGTCGCCGCATTCGCTAAAGCCGACTGCAACTCTTTTGCGAAGGCCACGGCGTCCGGCGGTCTGGCGTTGCGGTCTTTGGTCAGAGCGCGACGTATAGTGGCTTCAAGCGCCGCCGGTACATTCAGTTGTGGAGCCAGCATCGGCGGCTGTTCGGTCAAATGTTTCGCCACCACGCCGGTTGCCGTAGGTGCTGTGAACGGCGGATTGCCAGCAATCATTTCATACAGTGTCGCCGCCAAGCTATAAACATCGGAGCGCGCATCCAGACTTTCGCCGCGACATTGTTCGGGCGACATATAATACGGCGTTCCCATAACGATGCCGGTCTGCGTCAGATGGTTATTGCTGCTCAGGTCGCGCAGTTTGGCGATGCCGAAATCCACCACCTTGATGGTTTCCGGTTCGCCTTCAGCTTCGGACGGCAGCACCATGAAATTATCTGGCTTGATGTCACGATGGACGATATTGCGGCGATGCGCTGCGCCCACACCGGCGCAGGCCGTTTGCATCAAGGCGACAGCGCGTTGACAGGTGAGGCGTTTTTCGCGGTCTAAAATATTTCGCAGCGGTTCTCCGGCGACCAGTTCCATCACGATGAAAGCCGGTATGCCTTGCGTGGGTTCTTCACCGAAATCATAAATATTGACGACGTTCGGATGATGCAGAACAGCGGCGGCCTGTGCCTCGCGGCGAAAGCGCTCGATGGCGGAATCTTCGGTGACGAATTTCTGATGCAGAATTTTGATGGCGACGTGATCGCCTATGCGTAAGCGACGAGCGCGATAGACCGACCCCATGCCGCCTTCGCCCAGCAGTTCCATGAGTTCGTATTTGGCTTCGATGATGCTGCCGGTGCGGGGGTGCGCGGCGGCGGGTACGGCTGCCGTCTGCGTCTGTTGTAAATGCGCGTCGCCAGTTGCGTTGGCCGGTGGACTGGTGGCAATAAGGGTAGCCGCCTGCATGGCCGCAGAGATTGATAGTCCGCATTGATTGCAGAACTTTGCCTCGTTGGGGATTGTTTGATTGCAGCGCGGACAATTCATCGGCGTACCACATGGTTTTGGGTATTAACGTCTCGGTCGGTGTGATGGTAACTTTTGCCGGGCTTTCTGTAAAGTAGAAGCCGAGCGCTATTCGGTGAAGGAAGCTTATCGGCCATACGTTCTTGCGCGGCGCAGTTTATTGAGACGGTTATTCATCCATGAAAATACTGCATTCCGGTTGAGCCGATCTCGGAAGCACAGTATCATCCCTCTATGATACGGCGACTTTATGTTGCCAATTTCAGGTCACTCGTCGGTCCTGCTAATTGGGAAAAACGGTGCTGGCAAGACCGCCGTGGGGCTTGCCTTGGAAATTTTGCAGAAGATCGCCAGAGGTACGAATCGGATAGATGACCTGGTGACGTCAAAGGATTTCACTCGCGGGCGACTGGATGTGGCGATGCGATTTGAAATCGAGGTTGAGCTGGGCAACCAGATTTACCAGTACGTCATTGCGTTTGAGTTGCCCAAGGGGTTCAAAGAACTGCGCGTACTTGAAGAGAGCCTCGCGGTTGACGGCAAGCCCGTCTATAGCCGAGAACGAGCGCAAGTTCATCTGGCAAAAACGGGGCATGAGAAAGAGGCGAAATTCCTTATAGACTGGCACCTGGTAGCTCTGCCGATAGTACAGGAACAGTCGCCGAAGGACCCTTTGTCTATTTTTAAGCAGTGGCTCGCCCGTCTGCTGATTCTTCGACCGCTACCCAGTTTGATTTCAGGAGACTCCAAAAAGGAGACCCTGCAACCCGATACTCAGGTTACTGAATTTGGCGCGTGGTTCGCAGGCCTGCTGGCTTATGCACCAGCGGCATATACCGAAATGGATGCTTATCTCAGGCAAGTGATGCCCGATTTGAAAGACATCAAGAATCCTCTGATTGGCAAAGACTATCGAAGCCTGATCGTCCAATTCTCCAACTCTCAGGGAAGCCTGCATCTTCCCTTTGAAGATCTGTCGGATGGCGAGAAGGGTTTTATGATATGCGCCCTGGTACTTGCCGCGAACAATGCCTATGGCCCGGTGCTATGTTTCTGGGATGAACCGGACAATTATCTGGCTCTGGACGAGGTCAGCCACTTTGTGTTGGCGCTTCGCAAAGCTTTCCAATCCAGCGGTGGTCAATTCATTGCGACCTCGCACAATCCCGAAGCCATCCGTAGTTTTTCCGATGAGAACACCCTTCTTCTTTATAGGAGAGACCACCTCGGACCCACTCTCATTCGGGCAATCAATGAATTGCAAATTTCCGGTGATCTCATCAACGCACTGATTCGTGGTGATGTAGAACTATGAGTGTCAACAAGAATCAACCCCACCTTCTGCTGCTTCCCGAAGACGATGCCAATCGCCAATTGGCCAATGGTTTTCTCAAGGAGGTTGACGGGGCACGGCAGCGGCAGATGCAGGTGCTTCCGGTAGCCGGAGGTTGGCAAGAGGTATTGAGTCTTTTCAAGGCCGTACACGTTATGGAGATGGAGCGTTATCATCGGCGATTTATGGTGCTGCTGATTGATTTTGATGGTCAGGAAGATCGGCTCGGCAAGGCGCGGGAAGTCGTTCCAGAGGATTTGCAGGAGTGAGTTTCGATTCTCGGCGCAGGGCGCGAACCCGAAGACCTCAAGAGGGCGAATCTCGGCTCTTACGATACTATCGGCGGCCAGTTGGCGAAGGAATGCCGCGAACAAACCTACACTACTTCAGGATGGGAACATCATCTCCTGAAACACAAGGCTGACGAACTTGAGCGTTTACGCGAGCGTTTGCGCCAGATTTTATTTCCGCCGATTTGAACCATAACCTCAATGCGCCATTCTTGAAAATTTCAGGACGCGGCCTCGTAGAGCAGAGTCTTTGAGTTGAATCCAATGGCGATTCACTAACCGATAAAAATACCGGCGGAAGTCATCCTGATAAATTGGGCAAGATGGCCTCGTCGGCGTAATCCAAAACCAATTTCTTCCCGCTTTTTTAGAACTCTTGACATCGGTCTGGCATCTTTGTCACACTAGGCAAGGAATGACGGCTGTATAGATTTTGATCCCCCTCTCTTTTGACCGCCGCAGAGTTTTGCCGGTCTTCACTGATGCAAAAATCGGGTTGGTAGCCGTAGTGGAACTACTTGCCTCCATAACCAGTAAAAAAAGTAAGCATCGGTTAGTGGTATCTCATCGAGCTTTTGTGGGTTACGTGGGAGAACAGGAATGAGTGAGATTAATTGGCCTGGCCTTTTGCATGGCGAAGATGTCGAAGGCTTATGGAGCGGCCTCTATCAAATCATCGCACGCCATCCGGCGGTGCGCCCTTTGCACTTTGCCACGGATGGTGCTGCCGACGCTTCGCCGGTGGAAATCAACGCCGATCTGACCCAGGAACTTTTCTTGGAGTTATTTCAAAAACAACGCTTCGATTACTACCTGGAAAGCGGCTACAGCAGTACGGAAATCGAAAATGAAATCGCCCACATCGAAGTGCCGAATCTGGTCGGAGCGCGTTTGCGAAAGCGTTATCCCGAATCGTTTCGCATGGCGCGACGGGTCAGCGCCTTGTTGAAAACCAGTTCGCTCTTTTGTCTTGTCGAGGAAACCGCGAACGCCGGCACCGCGCCAACGAATAAACGCCGTGGGCGTCCGGCGAAAGCCGTCAAATCTACTGCGCCAACGGTCGCTGGCTTTACCCTTGCCGACGAAGAGGACGACCACGAGGCGCTTGATGATTTGGATGACGACCTCTTGCCGATCAAGCCCAACGGCCATACGACCGGCAGACACAAACGCATGGTCAATCGAGTTTATGGCTTGAAGCGTTGGAGAAACTCAAAGCCGGTAGGCGATTCCGGCCATTTCGTCGAATTGATTCAGAGCGTGCCGACGCGCAAACGTGACACTCGCATCGTCGGGCGTTCCGGCGCTTCGCAATTGATTTTGTCGAACCCTGAACTGGAAGAGTTGATGGTGGAAATTTTTACCGCGATTGATTCGCCAGCCGATGTGCGAACCCTTCGACAACTGGTGTTGTCAAAGATTCCTTTGCAGGATTACAACATCGCTTCGCTGGATGAAGAATTGAAGTCCGGCAGTAACGGCTCGACTTTGCGGCGCGACCCCGCCGATACCCGTGACACGGCGGAAGACAGCTTGCTGCGCCGCGAACAGCATCAATTGGCCGCCGATTTGGCGAGCGATTTTTTACACCGCTTGCGACGTTCGGTCAACCACAACGAGCGGCGTTATGCGCGTTTGCTGGCGACCTTGTGGCACTGCTTTTACAATCCGGCCAATCCTTCGCAACTGGAGATCGCCGATTTGCTAGGCGTCTCTGATTCACTGGTGAGCGATAATCGTCGCCTGATTGAATTTGAATTGAAGAAGCTGAATCTTTCCGTCGAAGACGGTGCGATCTTTTCCGAATCCCTGAAAATCCTCGTCACGCCAACGACCTCCATACACTAAAACGCCGCGTCTGCTTGGCGGCACTCTGGAATACCGTATGCGGATGACCAAGGCAGACGGTATCGGTCTGGCGTATTTTTGCTAATGCGGGAAGGTTTCTCATTTGTAGAGCAAATAGCTTTTTCTGATTTCGGCAAAGCGGCGCAACGGTTCGCGCCAGCTTGCTTCGATGTCGGCCACTGGCGTGCCGGACATGATTTGCTCACAGACGCTGGCGCTGCCGTTGATCACATCGAAGGGCAGTTTATCAAACACATATTCGTAAGGCGGTTGTTTCCAGTCGAAGTGATTGGGATAAAGTCGGTGAATGGCGCTGATAATGGCGATGCTGGTGATGACCGGCTTGAACGTTTGCCTGTCGCGGACGTGCATCTGTAGGCCGCCGCAAATCTCTCCGGCGAATTTGTGAAAGGTGGGTTGAAAATGCAGCGGACGAAAGCTGACGCCGGGCAGTGACTCGCGCTCTAACGCGGCGAGCAACTCATACGGCTTGAGATAAGGCGCGCCGATGATTTCAAACGGGCGCGTCGTGCCGCGCCCTTCCGATAGCTGCGTGCCTTCAAACAGCACCGCGCCGGGATAGACCACTGCCGTCTCCACCGTAGGCATATTCGGTGACGGCATCACCCAAGGAAGTTCGGTCGCTTCGTAGTACATCGAGCGTTGCCAGTTTTCCATCTTCACCACTTCCAGATCACAAGCGATGCCGTACTCCTGATTAAACAGCAACGCCAGTTCGCCAACCGTCAAGCCGTGACGCATGGGAATCGGATACATACCGACGAAAGAATAGAACTCCGCTTCGTGCAGGTTGCCTTCGAGGTCAAGGCCGTTGATGGGATTGGGGCGATCAAGAACGATGAACTTTTTGCGCTGTTCACGCGCCGCTTGCATGGCCAGCGCCATCGTGTAGATAAAGGTATAGACGCGAGTGCCTACGTCTTGAACATCGAAGACCAGCGCCTCCACGTCCTTGAGCATTTCCGGCGTCGGCTTGCGGGTTTCGCCGTAAAGCGAATAAGCGGGCAAGCCGGTACGCGAATCGGTGAAGCTCTGCCACTCGATCATATTGTCCTGGGTTTCGCCGCGTATGCCGTGTTGCGGACCAAAGAGCGCCGTGAGTTGAATGCGTGGGTGTTGGTGAAATAAATCCGCCGCGTGTTCAAACCGCGAATTGATAGACGCCGGATTCACGATCAGCCCGACGCGCAAGCCTTCCAGCAATTCTATGTTGGCTTCCAGTAACACCTCTAGACCGGTTTTCGTTTTTGCCATTGTCGCTTTGCAATTCCTTTTTCAAACTTGCATCGTCGGTTAGCTACGAGCGCAAAAAAAATCTTCCGATTGATAGTGGTGCTGCAATCCCGTTGCTCTCCATCCGTGCCGAAAAAAAATCACTCAGATTCCTACCTCACAAGAGCAATGGTTATGCGTTCATTCACCCGCATCGCTTTATTTTTGCTGTTGCTAATCGCTTGGTATGATGCGACCGAGACGCCGGGGAAGTCAATCAAGTCGCGCACAGCGACAGCGCTTTTTGCTGCACGCGAGGCCAAGGTTTGTGCCACTGAGTACCAGCGAGGCTGGCGCGAAGTGTTGCTCAACGCCACCTTGAAGGCGGGAAAAATTTTAGTGTGCGGGTAAGGCGAAAAAAGTAAGGTTCGACGAAAGATTAATTGCGCCGCCTTAGCTCCATAAGAGCGACCTGTCTATAGCACGTAGCACAAACTGGATTTTGTAGCTCCGTAGGAGCGACCCGTAGTGGCGTTGCAAATACGGGTCGCTCCTACGGAGCTAGAGAATTTTTTGCTTTCCATTACTATAGACAGGTCGCTCCTACGGAGTTAAACAAAAGCGACTCCCCGTAGTTCCCGTGAAAAGTATCAATATGTTGTGCTGTCCATCGCAATGGCATACAACATCTTAGGATGGTGGATTACATAATGTGCAACCCTGTACGGGCGACCCTGCGGTGGTCGCCCGTACAAGGCATTGGAAAATTTCTCAAGTTTTGCAGGTTATTTCATCCACCATCATTAGGAGCCTTCACGCAACATACCAGAGCGCCACAAAAACTGAAAAAGGCTCAAGCATTAATCCTTCGGCATTACCTTTTAGCATTGCCGATGGAATAAATTTGTGCCGCCGCTTCGGCGTTATTGTGACAGCTTGGGCATAGCGGTTTTCGACATCGCTTTTTCTTCCGCTATGCCCATTTGCCAGAGCATGAAGGCATAGGTGAAAGCGGCTTCGCGCAAGGCATCGTAGCGCCCCGATGCGCCCCCGTGTCCTGCGCCCATGTTCACTTTCAGCAACAGCGGATTGTGGTCTGTCTTCATCACCCGCAATTTGGCGACGAACTTCGTGCCTTCCCAATACGGCACTTGACTGTCGTTCAACGAAACGTGAACCAGCAGCGCCGGGTAAGTCTTTCTGGCGATGTTGTCATACGGCGAATACTTGTACATATAATCGAATTCGGCTTTGTTATTCGGGTTGCCCCATTCGATGTACTCGCTGGTCGTCAACGGCAATGACGCATCCATCATGGTGTTCATCACGTCAACAAACGGCACTTGTGCGACTACGGCTTTGAATAAATCGGGTCGCATATTGACGACCGCGCCCATCAACAAACCACCGGCGCTGCCGCCTTGAATAACCAGCCGGTCTGTGGCCGTGTACTTCTGTTTGACCAAGTATTCGGCGCAGTCTATGAAGTCGTAAAAGGTGTTTAACTTCTTAAACATTCGCCCCTGCTCGCGCCACTCTTCGCCGAGTTCGCCGCCGCCGCGTATATACGCCAGAGCGTAAATTGCGCCTCTATCAAGCAAGCTCAAGCGATTGGAGGAAAACGTCGGATACATAGAAGCGCCGTAAGACCCATAGGCATACAACAACAGCGGCGCTTTGCCGTCGAGCTTCACATCCTTGCGGCGCATAATGGAAATCGGCACTTTGGTGTGGTCACGCGCTATTGCCCATATACGCTCGGCGACATACTGCTTCGCGTTGTAACCGCCCAGCACTTCCTGTTGTTTCAACAACACCCGCTGGCGCGTTGTCATATCGTAATCAAAGGTCGAAGGCGGCGTCACCATAGATTGATAACTGAAGCGCAAGGTCGTGGTGTTGAATTCGGCATTGTTGCTCAAAAACATCGTGTAATCCGGCTCCGGCGTGGTGATGCGATGCGACTGGTTGGTTTTCAAATCAATGATGCGAAGATGATTCAAGCCGTTCTCTTTTTCCGAGACCACGCAGTGATGGGCGAAAAAGTTGATGCCATCAATCTTCACATTTGGATTATGTGGGATAAAAGTCTTCCAGTTCTTTTCCGCAGGATCATTGACCGGCGCAGTGACGACGCGAAAATTTTTGGCGTCCTTCTTGGTGCGTATGTAAAAGTTATTGCCGTAATGCTCGACCGAATATTCGTGATCGGGCTGACGCGCCAGAATCATTTTGAATTCGCCATTGGGTTGATCGGCGGGTAGATAACGAAATTCATCAGAGGTTTTAGAATTCGCGCCGAGAAAAATGATCTTTTCGTCGTCCGAACGCCCCACGCCGATGTCAAAGAGTTCGTCTTTTTCTTCATAGAGCATTTCGTTTTTATCCGCCCCGACGGTGTGACGCCAGAACTTGTCATTGCGTTTGGAGACCGCGTCTTCGGTGACATAAAAGAGCGTTCGATTATCCGCCGCCCAAACCACCGAGGTGGTGCGCTCGATCTTTTCATTCGACAACTCGCCGGTTTTCAAATTCTTCACATAGAGCGTGTATTGACGATAGCCGTTGGTGTCGAGCGAATAGGCCAGCCAGTTAGCATCATCGCTGATGGTGAACGCGCCGATGCCGGAATAGGAATGGCCTTCAGCGAGTTGGTTTTGGTCAAGCAGCAATTCTTCTTTGGCCTTGAGCGAGCCGCGCTTGCGACAAAAGTACGGATACTGTTTTCCTGCTTCGGTGCGCGTGTAATAAAAATAGTCGCCCTTTTTATATGGCACACTCAAATCGGTTTGCTTGATGCGCGCGAGCATCTCTTGGTAAAGCGTCTCCTGCAAAGCTTCGGTCGGTTTCATGACCGCTGTGGTGTAGGCGTTTTCCGCTTCGAGATACTTGATTACTTCAGGGTTCGATTTTTCGCGCAGCCAGAAATAATCGTCGGTCAATTTGTAGCCGTGAATTTCTGTGACCTTCTCAACTTTTTTGGCCAGCGGTGGATTGCCCGTAGCGCCAGTCTGCGCCTCAGCCAGCGGCGCAAGCGTGGTAATCAGCAAAGCGATGTGCAGCAGCACAATGGTAAAGACTTTTTTCATAAATACCTCTCAAACTTCAAACTGCCGCAAAGCCGTTTTGCGACAGCCGACACAACTTCGTTTATACAAATAGAATCGTGGTCTGGGTAGAAGTATTGTGATTCAAGTTTGGGGTTTATGCCAATGATTTTGCGCGTCAGAGCGCACGGAATTACCTGTTGGCTGGCTCAGGTGGTTGCCAAGTCTCTGTCGCTAACGGCCCGACGTACCTGGTCAAATTCGGGAAGGTCTCGTAATGCCGCGATGTCCGAGTCGTGGTCAATCAGGTCGGTTTGGTCAAGACCGCTTTGCCCCGCCAATAATACCCAGTGGAGGGCTTCTGGCAGTTTGTTCTGACGCGCCAAAGCGAGCCGGTGTTATAAGCGAGGGGTAGGCGTGGGTGGACGATTCTGCCAAGCGGACTTGAATCTAAAACGATAGACTTATTCATCGAAGTTAGACCAATCAGCGGTGCGGTTTTCTTCCCGTAATTTTTTTATGGCCGGCCAATTCTGTTCATCATACCCCGACGCATCAGCCAGCCATTCATCAAGCAAGCGAATGACGGCTTGCGCGTTCACCGTTTGATTGCTTGATTGCTTGATTGCTTGATTGCTTGATTGCTTGATTGCTCATCGCGCCGGTTTGATTGGTCTTTTACGTCAAGGTTCAAACTTGCCATGCCTGTGACTCCGCGTTGAGTATCGCATAGCCGCGTTTTTTCCTTTCAAGATCAACCGCACAATACCATGCCGCCGTTGACGTTGAGGATTTCGCCATTGATGTGCGCGGCGAGGTCGGAAGCTAGAAAGAGAATTGGCCCGGCGATCTCTTCCGGCGTGGCAATGCGGCCAAGCGGTATCAAGTCACGAATCTTTCGCAGCGTCTTTTTATCGTTCAACGCCGCGCCTGCCATGTCGGTTGCCACCCAACCCGGCGCTACGCAATTGACCGTGATGCCGCGTGCGCCTAACTCTGCCGCCAGCGATTTGGTCAGCGAAATAATCGCTCCCTTCGAGGCAGCATAATGCGAGTGCAAGGCTTCGCCGCGTTGGCCTGCGGTCGAAGAGATTAAAATCATCGTGCCGCGCTGTTGTGCCGTCATCACGCGAGCGGCGCACTGGCAACAGGCATAGATGGATTTCAGATTGATGTCTATGGTTTCGCACCACTCCTGTTCGGTCATGGTTTCGATAGCCGCCTCTTTCCATATGCCAGCGTTGGCTACGAGTATATCAACTGCGCCGAAGCGTTCGAGAGTTTTATCGAACATCTTTTTAACCGATGCGGGAATGGCGACATCGGCGCGCACCAGCAGCACCTCCGCGCCCAAGTCTTTGCAGCGCGAGGCGACATTTTCGGCAGCGGTTTTATCCTTGTGATAATTGATGACCAGGCCACGCGCTCCGGCTTTGGCGAACAGGGTGGCCGTCGCCGCGCCTATGCCACGCGAGGCTCCGGTGATGATGGCGATTTTTTCGTTGAGATTAATCATGAAATTTATAGAAGCCAGCCGCGCTCAAGCCCGTATTTGATGCCGCCTTCCCAATCGGCAGTCAAATACCTTCTCACCGCCTCAAATAAATGTGATACCACCTTCACGTCAAAGGGGTTTTTTACATAATTCGACTCGAAGCGAAATTCTCTGTCGGTGTTCTTCTGTTTGCGAAGAACATAGATTTGATCAACTTTATACTTCCGCAGATTGATGGCTTCAGTAAGTTTGAGCCATTCCATTACCACTATGTAAATGCTATTCGGATTTCTGGCTTTCAGTTCTTCCGCTGCTCTCGATGAACCTTCAAGCATAGTTTTGTCTAGGTAGGTTTTGCACTCAATCGCAACTGCGGGGATGTCGAAACTGTGGCATTCTTGTTGCGAGATAATCGGAGTTTTGTCTGCTGAAGCTTCTTGTTGTTCCGTAGCGCCTCGTTCACTATGTTGCTTAGTTTGCAGGCGAGCTTCGATAGTTACACCGATAACGAAATCATGATCTTTGCGCTCTATACTGGCATGAGGTTGTTTCAGCATGGCTTTATAGTTAGGCGGCGCGAAGAAGAGATCTTTGAAGGTGTGCGATTTCCCTATGAGCGCAAGGTTGCCAAACTCTGATACCAGAGTCTGAAACAGGTAGTACAAAAATTCTTCTAATACGGTTGAGTGTAAATTGGAACGAGAGTCGAAGCATTCCGCATACTTTTGTTGATCTAAGAAGTTTTTGTACGCTTCCAATAGGGCGACTCGCCGAGCTAGGATTTCTTCATCAAGGTTGTCCGGCGTTGCGTAGGGGCCAAGCAATGCCATATTGGCAGTATGCCAGCTATCGTATGCAGCGCGAATCTCAGTCAAATATGCACGGCTTCTTTTGTCCTGATACTTCGTGCGGTGCTGCTCTTTTTGATGAAGGTTCGCGCCGTGAACAAGCATGATTATTGAATCGCCTTTTTGATATGTTCCGCTATAGCCTTTGCCAGTAGTGGTGGCACTGCGTTACCAATCTGGTTGTACTGGCAAAGATGTTTTTCTGCAAGCCGTCCCTCACGCTGCAACAAACTGTGCGAGGGCGTGGTTTTTTTCCCCATAAACCGATAGTGGTCAGGGAAAGATTGAACCCGCGCTCCTTCACGCGCAGTCAGATTGCGATGCTGAAAGGGGTGAATGAAGTTGGCGTAGAAGGACGCCGCTATAGTATGAGAAGGTTTGTGAGGATGAAGACGGCGATTGTTTTGGTCATAGACAACGCCCGAAAGCGCGCCGTTGCCGTTGCGTCTTCGCGCTTGATGTTCTTCCGGCACATCGGCGCTCGATTCCCCCCAACCTATATGTTTGAAGCGTTCAACTAATCTGGCAGAATGCTCCATGGCGACGTGATTATAAAGCACGCTCTGCTTGCCGCGCAGCAAACGCTGATAGTCATTTTGCGGTTCCTTTTTGTAAGGCTGCACTTCTTCGCCTTCTCCTGCTTCAAGAACAGGGCAATCTGAAATTGCCTCCAAGAGGGAAATGGCTTTTGGTAGATTTATGTCCTGACCAAGCAGATTCATTTGCGAGCCATTTGCTTGAGCATTGGATAAGGCGCGTATTTTGGGCGGCACGCCCAAGGCTTTCAACCCCAAGCGATTCCCCACAATAAAAATTCTTTCACGAACCTGCGGCACCCCGTACTCTGCCGCATTGAGCAACCACACCTCAACAGCATATCCAAGTCGGACGAAGGTTTTATGAATAATATCTATAACGGGTTCGCCGGTAGAAGTGTGTTGGGTTAAAAGCCCTTTCACATTTTCCATAACAAATGCTTGCGGAGAAAGAGTCTCTACCCAGCGCGCAAAATCCTTGAATAAACTGTTGCGCGGGTCTTTCGGGTCTTTTTGCGCGGGACCCGCAATGCTGAAACCCTGACAAGGCGGACCGCCGATAATGATGTCAGGCGACAGAGAGCAAACCTCAAGAATTTCACCTAGCGATTGAAAATGCCGAATGTCAGCTTGCACGATTTTCATTTCAGGATTGTTATAGCGGAGAGTTTGCGCTGCCCATTCATCAAGCTCCAGCGACAAAGCGACATGGTAACCGGCAAGTTGAAAGCCCAATCCGAAGCCTCCTGCACCAGCAAATAAATCAACGACTGTAAGCGCATCTTTAGTGGTCATGTCATTCAACCAATGGAAATTATTAAGGCGTGATTTTAACAGATATTGGTGAAGTAGAAACGTCTTCTTGAGTGCAACTGCCCAATAAACATTAGCGTGAATCGTGAGAACTTTTGCATCTGCTTCTTGGCATGGCGCGGCGACATCGCTGCGGAAGGTTATCATATGGCTCGCTTCATAGCAGTTACTTCGCCATATCGTTGATGACGCTTTGTACGATGGCGATCACGTCTTCGGCTTTTGCTAATCCAAAAGCTTTCTTCCGCTCAATCGCCTGCGGCTGTGGCCATTTCGGGGTCAATAATTTCGCGCCGAGATTTTTCTTCACGCGGCAAAAAGTAAGCGCACACGGCGCTCAACAGGGTTGCCGCCGAAGCGCAGATCAGCGCATAGCGAAAGCCGTGGCTGCGCGCCAGACCACTGAGCGCCTGCGGCGCAAGCGCTCCCACGCCCCACGCCGCGCCCATCATCAAAGCCGATACGGTGCTGGTCTGTTCCGGCACTAACTCTTGCGCCATAGCGACGTTGACCGGCAGCGTAGCGAGCAACATAAAGCCACCAAAACCCAATAAAATCAGGCTCAAAATGCCTGTGGTCATAAATGCGCCGATCATCAAAGGGGCTGCGAAAATCCCCGATACCAGGGTGACGGTGCGACCGGAAATCTTTTCCGCCATCGCTCCGCCAACCAAGCCGCCGATGCCACCCAACAACAAAAATACCGTCAGCGCGTTGCCTGTGCCGGTCAACGAAAAGCCCTGCTCTTTTAACATGAAGGGCAGATAATTGTTGGTCGTCATCTGCAATCCCGAACGAATCACGGTAATCAAATACAGCATCAACAACGGCTGCCAGGCTTTATGCAAGGCGGTCAGCAAGGCGGAGTTCAAACCCTTTTGCGAGACGCGCTCTGGTTTTGAGGTAAGCGGCGCAAGCGAAATTTCGGCAGCGTTTGCCGCGTCAATATTTTTTTCTGCCGGTTCGGCTTTGCGTTCCAGCGGCGGACAATATTTGAACAATACGGCGGACATCAATAGACCCACAAACATGGCGTAATACGATTTGCCTAAACCGAAAGCCGCCACCAGGCGAGTGATGGCGAAGGGGCCGAAGGCGAATCCCAGGGTGCCGACTGCCGAAAAGATGGCCATGCCGATTCGCCGTCGTTCGCGGACCGCGTTGGCCGCAATGGCCGCGCCTTGCGGGTGAAACGAACCGATGCCGATGCCGCCGCCAAGCAACAACACGATCAAGATGCCGTAAGAGGGTGCCAGACCAATCAGCGACACAAAGACGGCGGTGATGGTCGGCGCAAAGACGGCGAAGAAGCGTCTGGCGTAACGGTCGGAAATGATGCCGTAAAGCGGTTGCAGCAGCGACGAAGAGATAGCATAGAGCGGCGCAAGCCAGAAGAGTTGCGCGGTCGTCAGCGCCAGCTTTTCACCCAACACCGGCAACAGCGGATAGATGGCGCTGGAATAAGCATCGTTGACGAAATGCCCGGCGCACAACAACGCCAAGGTAAGCTTGTTCTGTTTGGTCATAGCGTTTTGCGGCGGACAAAAAAACGGTGCGGCGGTTGATGATTTACCGTAGAGCGGTTGCCATTTCATCGTCGCGGCTGAAATGGCGTTGGCGCGATTTTTCGATGAACCAAGCGAAGATGGCTTGCGATAGTTCGTCGCTTTGCCAGCCGACCTCCGGGTGCCATTGCACGCCCAGCACCGAGCGCTCACGGCGCGTGTCAATGACCGCTTCGATGACGCCATCGGCAGCCCAGGCGATGGGTTCCAGATTGCGCCCGACGATGTCTATGGCCTGATGATGATGGCTGTTGACGAGGGCGCGATTCGAGGCCGCCAACTCCGCAAGCAACGACCCTTCGGTGATGTTGATGGAATGCGAGCGCCGATAAAACAGATCGCCCTGCATATGTTTGAGCGAGCCGGTGACTTCCGATTCGACATCCTGTATGAGGGTGCCGCCGCGATAGACATTCAGCGATTGAATGCCGAAACAGATAGCCAGAATTGGCAGGTCGTGGGCTTCGGCGTACTCGATCAACAGGGCATCGGTCTCGTCGCGTTTTGGCACCACCGGGCCAAGTTTCGGTTTGGGTTCCTGGCCGTAGCGCAGCGGGTCTATGTCATTGATGGAGCCGGACAGACAGAGGGCGTCAATCTTTTCCATGATCGCGTTGACGTAATCGGGTTCGGGAATCAGCGGCAACATGACGGGCGTGCCGCCGGCGGCATAGATGGCTTCGGGATAGGTTTCCCGCACTTCATAATAATTGGTATTCCAATTGTAGCGGCAGGGAATCCCGACAATCGGCCTGAAAATATCGCTCACGTCAACACACCTCTATAATAAATTCGCCGCAGAGCTTGGGAATTTCTGCGGCGGCGTTAATGGGGTAGAAACGCAAGCATAACCCCTAAATCTGGTGGTTGTCAAAGGCGGTCGCACACCTCTTGGGGCGCGGTTTGGTGGTCGAAGGCAGGCTTATGAGGTGGTCAGGCAGACGAGTCGAAGGGGTTGCCAACGCGATTCGAAGAGCGCTAAATCTCGGTGCGCGTGCTGGTACGGACACCCTTGCGGTGGTCACTGGCAAGGCGCTTTCAGCGATAAAGTTTCTCCAGCAAATTTTTGTAGCGCGCCGTCACGACCTCGCGTTTGACTTTCATGGTCGGCGTAATTTCGTCGGCTTCCAAGCTCAAATCATGTTCGAGGATGACAAATTTTCTGATCGCCTCGGTTGACGACACCCGGCGGTTGACGCGCTCTATGTGCTGCTGCACCAACTGCACGATCTCTTCATTGCGGGTCAAGGCGGCGTAGTTTGCATCAGCCAGTTGGCGTGTTCGCGCCTTTTCTTCCAGCTCTCTTTGATTCAAGGTGATAAGGGCGACGAGGTAACTTTTGCCGTCGCCGTAGATCATGGCGTGCGAAATCAGCGGATGCTCTTTGAGATAATTTTCCAACGCCAGCGGCGCGATGTTCTTGCCTGTCGAAGTCACCAGCAATTCTTTTTTGCGCCCGGTGATTTTCAAAAAGCCGTCGTCGTCCAACTCGCCCAAATCGCCGGTCAACAACCAGCCCTCGCGAAACATCGCCGCAGATTTCAGCGGCTCTTTATGATAACCGCTGAATCTCATTGCGCTGCGTACCAAAATTTCGCCGTCCTCGGCAAGCGCAATTTCGCACCCCGGCATCGCCGTTCCCACGGTGCCGAATTTTCGCCGCTGCGGACGATTGAAGGCGACGCAGACATTTTCCGTCAACCCGTAAGCCTCCAGAATCGCTATGCCCGCCGCATCAAAAAATTCGCCGATCTCCAGCGGCAGAGGCGCGCCGCCCGACGTCATCAGGCGAAGCTTGCCGCCGGTGTACTGTTCGACTTTGCGCGACAAATGATGCGCCGTCCGTTCGTGTTGTTGCTGCAAGGCGGCGGGGATGGGCGCGCCGCTTTGTTGCAGGCGACTGATGGCGCGGCCTGTCGTTAAAGCGTCGTTGAACGACTGCCGCTCGGTTTCGGAAGCCGCTTCCAGGTCGGCCATGATGCGCGCATGAATCTTCTCGAAAAAGTATGGCAGGCTGCCGAATATGGTCGGCTTCGCGTCTATCATATGCGCCCACAGATGGCGTAAATCCTCAATAAAATAGGTGGTCATCCCGGCATAGAGGCGCGTGTAAAAACCGGCTATGCGCTCGGCTACGTGACAAAATGGCAGATAGGAAAGCGCGGTGTCGCTTTCCTCAAGCCGCAGCGCTTCGACCACAGAGGCGGCGCTGTTGAGAACATATTGATGGCTCAGGCAAGCGCCTTTGGGTACTCCCGTCGTGCCGGAAGTATAAACCAGCATGGTGATGGCAGCGCTTGACGCCTGCAATGCCTGATGATGAATTTCCTCTGCGAAGCGTTGACGATTGGCGCGGCCTCTCTGTAAAAAATTCTGAAAGCCAATCACGCCATGCGCTTCGTCGGCCAACGCCTCGTCGGCGACCAGGATGGTTTTCAGTTGCGGCAAGTGCGGCTTGATGGAAAGGATTTTTTCTAAGCGCTCGGCGCTATCCACGATGACAAATTCGGCCTCGGCGTGATGGAGGAGGTATTGGCATTGCTGCGGTGAAGCGCTCGGATAAATGCCGGTGCTGAGTCCGGCGGCGGCAATCGTGCCGAGGTCGCTGACCGGCCACAGTGGAGTATTGCCCGCTTGTATGCAGACCGCTTTGCCCGGAGTAAAAGCGCAAGTCTTCAAAGCGCAAGCGAAGTCCATCACCTCTTGGTAAAAGGTCTGCCAAGATATGCCCAGCCATTGATCTCCTTGACGCACAAAAAAAATCTCGCGCTCGGTGAAGCGCTCGACTTGTTCGGTCAGCAGCGTAAAAAGATTGGCGTAGCGCATAAGGTGACTCGCCAGCGGTCGCCTTGCAGGGTCGTGCGACGGGATCATTATTGTCGCCGACTTTGACCCTGCGGAAGCCGTCCACTGAACCGCAAGAAAATATTATCCGGCACTGGCCACGACCTTCAGGAATGGTTGAGCAGAAAATCCTCTATGGCCGTTACCATGCAGCGCGCCCCTTCGCCATACAGCATGGTCATGTGATTGCCGGGAATTTCCGCATAGCGACAATCGGCCAGTCGTGCCACCGTCTGTTGCGCGTTTTCGACCGGCACCACAGGCGGCGCGCCGGTCAAACCAAAGCCGTCCGTGCCGCGCAATAAAATCGCCGGATGAGGAATCTTCGCCAGATGCGACAACCAATCTTCTGCGCTGGCCTGCTCCAACACTTCCATAATATTTTCGGGACGCGACCGCGCCTGCACCGAACCGTCTGCGTGGGTCTGCACATCGGCGCGGAAATAACTTTCAATCGTAGGGTCCCACCAGCCCTCGTAAAACGGAGCGCGCTTGATCGTGTCAAGATAAACCTCCCACGATTTCACGCGCTTGCCCAGGCGTTCCAGCGACGGTTTGATTAACTCGATAACGGTAGGCGTGACCAAGCGTGCCGCCGCATCCATGATGACGATTTTTTCTACGCGGTCGGGATAATGCGCTGCCACATACAGCGTCAACAAGCCGCCGAAAGAATGGCCGCCGAGCAGAGCGCGTTCGAGTGGCAAGGCATCCAGCAGACCGATGACATCGGTGGCGTGAGCGGCAAGCCCGTAGCCGCTTGCCGGTTTATCGCTCAAGCCGCGTCCGCGCAGATCGAGCGCCAGAATGTGAAAATGTTTGTCCAGCCCGGCTTGCAGCAAACCGTCAAAGCAATGCGCGTTGGCCGTCAGGCCCGGAAACAACAGCAGGGTCGGGCCGTTTTTTTCATACTCCACATAATGCAACTCGATGCCGTTGACACGGGCGAATCGGTCTAACATAAATTCACGCTCCTGTGCTGAGGCGTCGCGCTACATTGTCAAGCGCTGACCGTCATAACTTACGCGAAGCTTGCGCGGCGGTCAAAGCTTGTGCGGCGCACTTCGGAATCTTGCAGGACACCGGGCAATTCGTCGTTGGCGGAATTTGACGCGCCGTAAAAGGGCGTGCTATGTTGCCTGTTCGCAAATTGCTGTTTGAGGATTCGATAAACTACGGGTGCCCTTCGCAAAAGGGAGAATAGGGAAGTGGGTGCGAATCCCACACTGTCCCGCAACTGTAATGACTCACAGGTGACCATTGCGCCACTGGCCGGAAGCCGGGAAGGCCGTCACCACGCGCACGGATTTGCTGTCAACATCCGCTTCGCAGAGCTAAGTCAGGAGACCTGCCCGCTGTTATTCAACTCGTTGCTCTTCGCGTGAAGGAGTCAGAGTTACAGGCGCTTGTTCTATCTGCACATCTCCAAAGCTCCTGCCTGACGCCTTCTCATGCGGGCAACGGCAGGAGCTTTTTATTTTGTTCGCCCTCGTCAACTCAAAGTCCTTTGTCCGGTTTATCGGCGTCTTGCTGCTGGGTTTTTTGGCGGCCTGTTCAACCCGACCCCTGCCGCCGCAAAACCTGCGAACCGTCACCGATGAACTGGGGCGCGTCGTTCATATTGTCCCGGCACCGCAACGTCTGGTCTCGCTTGCGCCTTCCATCACCGAAACCTTGTTTGCTTTAGGGCTGGGCGAAAAAATCGTCGGCGTCACTTCCTATTGCGATTATCCGCCCGCCGCGAAAACCAAAACCAGCATAGGCGATACCCTCAAACCGAGCCTCGAAAAAATCATCGCTCTCAAACCCGACCTCGTGATTGCCTCGACTTCCAGTCAACTTGAATCCTTCGTTCGCAATCTGGAAAACGCTGGTATAGCGGTTTATGTCAGCAATCCGCGCAATCTTGAAGAGACCTTGAAGAGCATTGAAGTCATGGGCGAAATCACCGGCGCAAGCGAATCGGCCAGCGCCTTGACCGACAACTTGCGGGCGCGCATCGCCCAGGTGCATAGCCGGGTGGCAAGGCTAGAGAAGCCTGCGGTGTTCATGATGCTCGGCGCGGAGCCGTTGATTACTGTAGGCGGTCGGAGTTTCATCAGCGATTTAATCACGCAAGCGGGTGGGCGTTCGATCTCTGCCGATGAAGCGAGCGATTATCCGCAATACAGTCTGGAAACCGTGATTGCTAGAAAACCGGATATTATTTTTTTGCAGGCTGGCGACGACAAATTGCCCACACGCTTGCGCCAGACGCCAGCCGCGATCAACGGGCGCGTCTATCATTTGAGCGATGAAGTGTTGTTGCGCCCCGGCCCGCGCATTGTTGATGGCTTGGAACAACTCGCCGAAAAAATTCACCCTGCGGCGCTGCGTAGCCCGTAGTTTGACGGCGACCCGTTTGCCGCAAACAAGAGCAGCGAAGCTTGAAGGATGAAAACGAAAAGGGAAGATAGCGAATTGCATTTGCCCACGGCCATGACACTTTGTTGAGAGGCGGTCTGTGACCACAGTGCGGCAGTCTCTGACCGCCTCTCAACAAATCGCACACCTCTGCAAGCCGCTATGAGGGAACATATTTTGAGGCACAAACTACGGGCAACGGGCAACGGACAACGGACGACGGACTAATAATTGATGCGCGAACGACTGACCCAAAAACGATTGCTGATAACGCTGGTGGTGTTGAGTGCGGTGTTGCTGGTAGTGGCCTGCGTAGCCATAGCCATAGGCAGCGAATCCGTCAGCGTGCTTGCCATCGTCAAAATTTTAGCGGCGAAGCTTACCGGCCAAGTGGCTGCGGTGTCGCCGGAACAGCAAATCATCATCGCCGAGGTGCGTTTGCCTCGCGTGTTGCTTGCCATCATCGTGGGCGCGGCTTTGTCGGTTGCCGGAACCGCTTATCAAGCGTTGCTGAGAAACCCTCTAGCCGACCCGTATATTCTGGGCGTTTCGACCGGCGCAGCTTTGGGCGCGATTGCCGCCACGGTGTTTGCCGAACGCCTGCCGATAGGCCGCCCCGTGGCCGCTTTCATAGGCGCGACTTTGACCATCGCCACGGTCTATTTTTTAGGCCAGACGCAACGCGGCGCGTCGAATGAACGCTTGATTCTGGCGGGTGTGATTACCAACAGCTTTTTATCATCGGCGGTGATTTTTCTGTTGACGGTTGCCACCGGGTCGCATCTGCGTAGCGTCTTTTCATGGTTGATCGGCGATTTCAGCGGCGATGTGAAATTGTTGCCGCTGATCGCAGGATTTATCGTTGTCGGCATGGTCATTATTTTTTTTCAGGCGCGCAGTTTGAACTTGTTGATGATCGGCGAAGAACCAGCACGCGCCCTCGGCGTAGAGGTGCGGCGTGTGCAAATCATCGTGTATTTATCGGCCTCTTTGATCACCGGCGCGGCGGTGGCGGTGAGCGGAGTCATCGGTTTCGTAGGCTTGATTATTCCGCACGCCGTGCGCTTGGTGGGCGGCAGCGATAACCGTTTGGTGGTTCCGGCTTCGGCGTTCGTCGGCGCAATTTTTTTATTGTTCGCCGACACCATCGCCCGCACTGTGATTGCGCCAAGCGAATTGCACATCGGTGTCATCACCGCTTTAATCGGCGCGCCGGTCTTCGTTTATCTGTTGCGCCGCGTGAGTTGAAGGGCAAGTCTGGGAGTCTTGTGTCCGCTGTCCGCTGTCCGCCTTCCATCGAAGTTGTACGCAGCAAAGCGGCAACGGCGTGAACGCAAAAACTTGGAATGAGGGGCGCTACTTTTGCAGTCGGACGCTGGACGTAAGAGGTGAGACGTTTCGTTATGCTGGAAGTAAAAGACATTCGATTTGATTATCAGGCGGCGGTGTTGAAAGGCATCTCGTTCACACTGCAACGCGGCGAGGTGCTTGCCGTGTTGGGACCAAATGGTGCAGGCAAAAGCACGCTGATGAAAATCCTCATCGGGTTGCTGGCACCGAGTCGCGGCGAAGTTTTGTTGGATGGAAAAAATCTGAAGACGCTGCCGCGAAAATTGCTGGCGCGATGGCTTGGCTATGTCGCGCAAGAAACTATTGTGCGGTTTCCGTTGACGGCTATGGAGTTTGTTTTGCAAGGTCGCTTCGCACAAGGTCGCTTGCTGGGTTTTGAAACCGACGATGATCTTCACGAAGCGAAACGCGCAATGGAGATGACCGAAACCTATGCGTTCGCCTGTCGTCTGGTGCATGAATTATCGGGCGGCGAACGTCAGCGCGTGACGTTGGCGCGGGCGTTGGCTTCGCGTCCGCGCCTGCTGGTGTTGGACGAACCGATAGCCAACCTCGATATTTCGCATCAAGTGAAACTGTTGGAACTGACGCGACGCCTGGCTCATGAAGAAGGGTTAGCTGCCATCGTAGTGACTCACGAGTTGAACCTCGCGGCGGAGTTTGCCTCGCGGGTTCTGTTGTTGCAAGCGGGCGAGATGTTGGCTTGCGGCACGCCCGACGAGGTGATGACCGAAGCCCATCTATGCGCGCTGTTCGAGGCGAAACTTTTGGTTGATCAGAATCCGGTCAGTCACGCGCCACGGGTGACGGTTGTCGCGCCGCCGCAGATGACGCTGGAAAACAGGAACGGCAAATGAAGGTGATGAGGAAAGAAAAAGTGGTGGTCTCATGGAGCGGCGGCAAAGATAGCTGCCTGGCGCTCTACGAAATTTTGCACTCGCAGGATTATGAAGCGGTGGCTTTGTTGACCACCGTGACCCGCGATTATGACCGCATCAGTATGCACGGAGTGCGGCGCGAATTGCTGGAGCAACAGGCCGAGGCTTTGGGACTGCCGCTGCATCAGGTGGCGATCTCGAAAGGCGCGGACAATCAAGAGTATGAAGCGCAGATGAAAGCCGCTCTCACAACTTTTCGTCAGCAGGGAATTGCGTCCGTGGGGTTTGGCGATCTGTTTTTGCAGGACATCAAGGAGTATAGAGAGCGACTGTTAGCGCCGCTGAATATGCGCTGCGTGTTTCCGGTGTGGCAACAAAACACCGCTGAGTTTATCCGGCGGTTTATTGATTTGGGATTCAAAGCGGTGGTGACCTGCGTCAACCCTGCGGCACTGGATGGCGCGTTTGCCGGTCAATTGATTGACCGGGATTTCCTCGCCAGGCTTCCGGCCACGGTTGATCCGTGCGGCGAGAACGGCGAGTTTCACACCTTTGTTTTTGACGGGCCGATTTTTCAAGAGGCGGTAATGTTTCGCCTTGGTGAAACCGTTTTCCGCGACGGCTTTGCCTTCTGTGATTTATTGCCCGAAGACCTGTCAACTGGCGAGCGAAAATAACCAGGTGACACGAAACCGGCTAGTGTAGCCGGTTTCAAGGCTTTTGCGTGCGCCGGTATTTTTTATAGTGCTGTGCAAATTCGAGGTTGTCGTTGTGGGGAAGGCGTTGCGAATGCGCCACTGTCCCGCAACTGTGATGTGCAACGAAGCCAACCACGAAGCCACTGCGAGCAATTGCGGGAAGGCGTTGGCTGAGGAGTCCGTAGTCCCTAGTCCGTAGTCCGTAGTCGAGTTTGCGCTTTTGCGATTAGCGATTTTTTGGGAATAGCTGATTACCGAAGTCAAAAACTGACTGCCGACTACAGACGGGCGACTGTTGACGTGGCACTAAGTCAGGAGACCTGCGCGACAATCTGTGTTGATCACTCTTTCGCGGAAAAGGAGAACTTCTGTGTTTAACAAATTTTTATCCCCTCCCCCTGGCAGTCGCTTGGCTGTCGCTTTACGGGCTGCCCTCGTGCTGCTGCTCGTCATTTCGTGCAACGCTTCCACGCTTGCTTTTGCCGCCGATAATTTCGGGCGCATCGAAGGCACGATCACAGACCAGACCGGCGCGGGTATCGCCGCCTCTCGCGTGGTCTTGCGCGATGCCGTAGGCGCGGCGGTGGCGCAATCGTCAACCGATCATCAAGGACATTTTGCCTTCCGCCTTCGTGAAGGCCGCTACCTGTTGACCGTCGAAGCGAAAGGCTTTTCGCAAACTGAAAAACTTTTCGTAGAGGTGCGCGCCAATGAAACCAAGCGCGCCGATGTCGAGATGGCGGTGGCGGCGGTCAGCGATCAAATCGTCGTTTCGGCAACTCGCACCGCTACCTCTTCCAATGAAGTGGCGGGTGCAGTTGCGGTCATCAGCGAAGACGATTTCAAACGCAATAGCGATTCGCAAATCTCCGAAGCCTTGCGCCTGGTTCCCGGCCTTGCAGTGGTGCAAACCGGTGGGCGCGGCGGCTTGACCTCCATCTTCACCAGAGGCGGTGAATCCGATTACAACAAGGTGTTGATTGACGGCGTGCCGGTCAATGCCGCCGGAGGCGCGTTCGACTTCGCCACTTTGACGCCGGAAAATCTGGAGCGCGTCGAAGTCGCTCGCGGTCCGCAAAGCGCCCTCTTCGGCTCGGATGCGATGACCAGCGTGATCCAGCTTTTTACCCGACGTGGTGCCACCGCAACCCCTGAACTGGAACTTTCCGGCGATGGCGGTAGCTTCGCTTCGCATCGAGAAACGGCAATCTTTTCGGGTTTGGCGCGGTGGTTTGATTACTCAAGCAGCTATGCGTATCAACACACCGATGGCAGATTTCGCAACAGCGATTACACCAACCGCTCGGCCTCGCTCAATCTGGGATTCAAACTTGCGCCGCAAGCCGATTTGCGTGTGACTTCGCGTTTGAACAACAACACGCTGGGCGTTCCCGGCGCGACGGCGCGCCTCTTTGCCGACCCCACGCAAAGACAGAAGCATCATGATCTTTCTCTGGCGGCGCAGTTTCGTCATCGCACAACAGCGCGTTGGGAACAAACGGCGCGCTTCATTCTGGCGGAATTCCAGACTCATAGTTTTGACACGGCAGCCGAGGATTTGAGCAAGCCCAACACGCCCTTGCTTGCGCCCGGTTCGTTCGGCAACGATTTCGTTTTCAGTTTTATAGACCATCAAAAACGCGCAGGCTTTCAGTATCAAACCATCGCTGCCTTGTCTTCGGCCAACCTCTTAACCGCAGGCGTGGACTTTGAACATGAATCGGCAGTCTTTACGGGCGATTTCAGCCGCGTCTCGCCCAAGAGAAATAATTTAGGCTTGTACGTGCAAGACCAACACGCCTGGCGCGAGCGTTTGTTTGTCACCGCCGGAGTTCGCGTCGAACGCAACACCGGCAGGACTCCCGCCGATTTGCGCGCCGCTTTGCAGAGCCTGGGCAGCACTGCGCCCATCGGCGACATCGGCTTTGGCAGCAAAGCCAATCCGAAAGTTGCGCTGGCTTATTTTGCGCGACGACATCAGGAAGGCGGCTTTGGCGCGACGCGATTGAAAGCCAGTTTCGGAACCGGCATCAAAGAACCGTCGTTGACGGAAGCTTTCAGCCCCAGCACCTTTTTTCTGGGCAATCCCGGTTTGAAACCGGAACGCGCCATCAGTTTTGAGGTCGGCGTGGCGCAGGAATTTTTCAATCGCCGGGGCAGTGTTGAAGCGACCTATTTCGACAACCGCTTCCGCGATCAGATTATTTTTATCTACGACCCCAAGACCTTTGGCCCGGTGAAATTGGCGGACGGCAAATTGACCAACTTCGTCAATGTCGAAAGAGCGACGGCGCGTGGCCTTGAGTTGATCGCCGCCGCCCGCCCGGCTTTGAAATTGCGCGTAGCGGCGAGCTACACTTTTTTACGTTCGCGCTTGGAACGCGCCGACGCGACCAGCAAAGAAGTCGGGTTGCCGTTGTTGCGGAGGCCGCGTCATTCCGGCAGTTTTGAAATCGGTTGGATAGATAATCGCTTCGAGGTGTCGTTGGATGGGTCGTTGGTTGGCCGACGGCGCGACCTGGACCCGGTAAGCGGGGCGCGTTTCAACGCCGCGAAGCAGGCGATTTTCAACGACGGCTATGCGAAATTGAACGCCGCCGGGTCGTATCATTTCAGCCCTAGAGTTACGGCTTTTGCGCGCCTTGAAAATCTTTTGAACCAGGATTATCAAGAGGTCTTGGGATTTCCGGCGTATCGTTTGAATTTCCGTGCGGGCTTGCGACTGCGAATCGGCGGCGACCGCTAACTTCGAGATGTCAATCGCAGGCGAGGCGTTGAGCGGCGGTCATTGATCGCCGCTCAGGATTGAAAATAAAAGTAACTATAATGAGCGCTACACCAAGATATGGATTGTGAATCTTGAATCCCTGCCATTGTTGAAAGCTCAATCGGGATTTTGGCATCCATATCTTGGTGTAGCGCCCATATAGAGCAGGTCGCAAAACTCCAGCAACAGCCTATATGTTGTGGATAGTTACATCATCACATACAATATCTGGGCAGAAAATTCCTTTATGCGACACGCTCTAATCTGAAGAGGGTTGGGCAATTCCGCGCAGCTTGCTGCGCCTCCTTTTCATTACCGTACCCTCTCGATACCTCGCAGCTTGCTGCGAAGGAACTTCATTGCTGTGCGGCTGTGCCGCTTTGAGGTGCGGAGAGTCTCGGACTCTCCGGTAAGCTGGCACTACTTTTTCGCGGCTCCGCCGCACCGTAGGCTGTGCCTCAGAAGGGTTTGAAGGCAGAAGCCCACGGGCGGCGTAGCCGCGAGAGTGGGGAGCATAGCTTACGGAAAGGCGCAGCCTTTCCGCACATCAAAGCGGCACAGCCGCAATTACTGATCAGGTAGTTACGAACAAAATTTGTTTTCCCACCACCAAGCACACCGGGATTATGAAGGTGATGGATTTATTTTTGACTTCGTGAGCCTGGGGGTTTTTATCGTGAAGGGATTTCGTGATTGATTTGCAATCGCGCCTCTCACGCGGTTGCGCTGTGCGGTATCAGCAAAGCGCGTGGGCGAAGATAAAAAAGCGCGTGGGCGAAGATAAAAAAGCGCGTGGGCGAAGATAAAAAAGCGCGTGGGAAGAAGTGTTCGCAGCTTCTTCCCACGCGCTTTTTTATCTTCGCCGGAACGGCGCTGATTTTGCGTTAGTGCTTGTCGAGATGGTTCTGGTCGTCGTTGGCCGAAGTCTTATCTTTTCCTTTATCCACCGCGCCTTTGACCGGTACGGCGTAATCATCGTTCTTGCGTTTGGCAACACCGAGTTTTTTCAAAGCGTGCGCCGAAAGCAATCCCGAAGCTTGCAGATTGTTGGCCTGTTGAAATTGCTTCATCGCCTGGCGCGTGGTTTCGTCATAGACTCCTGAAATTTCGCCTTCGTAATAACCGGCCTTGTGCAGAGCGTTTTGAATTTCGCTGACGCGCTCGGCAGGAATGCCGGAAAGGCGTAGCACCGGCGCAGGCGCAGGCATCTGCACCGGCGCGCTGTATTGCGTATTGACGGGCTGCGGGTCTTCGTCGCCAACGTGCAGCGGCGGTTCTTCGACAACGCGCAAGGCTTCTTCGTGGCGCGACGGTGCTGCATACGAGCGCGCCACATAATAGCGCCCGCGTCGGGAATGTCTGCCGCGTCCGCGTCGTCCTTCTCTGGCCAGCGCCAGTCGTTCCCGGCGCGATAATTTTTTGCCGCCGCGTCGAGCTATTTCATGGCGTCCGCGCCGCGACCCAACACGACTGCCGCGCTCGTGTCGGGAACCGCGACCATGCGCGGCTCTGGCGTGCGAAGATTTTCTTGAGGATGATTTTTTGGCTTCTGCAAAGGGCGCGCTGGCGCACCATAAACAACCGATAAGGACGGAAATATACAGGAATCGAAACGGCTTCTTCATGAACTCTCCTTGCCGACATACTGCGGTTTGTTTCCGAAGGGTCAAGTTGAGGATTTGCAATTCGTGACAGGTGAAGAAACAAACCTCGCGCATTATAGCACGCCGATAATTACTGTCATCAAGCCGCGCTGACCATTTATCAGCGACCCTTGCATCACCTCACCGCCATGCCGTCCTTCTTACAATAAGGACTGTGGCTGAAATAACCGGCAAGACTTGCGTGATTTTCCCGTACAAGGTTGCACTTGATTTCATCCACCATCCTAAGCTCGACTTTGTACAATTTCAAATTGAACCACACCAATCAAGCGCTGACGTTGCGGTTCGCGCCTGGAATGATTGAACCTCACCTCAACAAGCTGAGGTTCAATCATCCCAGGTGCTGAAAAAGCCAATGAAATCAGGCTGCTGCGCCTCTAAAAAATCTAGCAACGGAGAGCCGAGGCAGTTAGGCAATTCATCTGAATCCCTCAACGGAGAGCTGAGGCAGTGAGGCCATTCATCTGAATCCCCCCAACGGCAGTTGGGGGATGCTTAAAGTCCAGCCTACACACCCAACCAGCAAAGTTTTTTTGCAATCCCCCCAACGGCAGTTGGGGGATGATTAAAGTCCAGCCTTGAGCATCGGGCAAAGTTGGACTTTAACTATCCCCCAACTGCCGTTGGGGGATTCGTTTCTCGTAGGCAGCGTTTCGTAGGTTGGGCTTTAAGCATCCCCCAACTGCCGTTGGGAGGATTGGTTGAGGTTGCACGGCGTTTCGTAGGTTGGGTTTTAAGCATCCCCTGATTGCCATCGGGGGGATCGGCAAGCTCGGTTCGCCTCTGAAAAATGTACACAGTCGAGCTAAGAAGAGGAAGGGAACCACCGATGATTACCGCTGAACCTTGATGACCACCGATAAAAGACCTGTGGAGAGTTGCTGGTTGTTTTCCAGCGGTGTTTATTGGGGTTCATCCGTGATTGCTTCCCGGCCTCCGACAACGGCATGACCTTGCTCCTTACTGGCGTGTCAAAATTTCGTTTGCTTGTGTGGCCTCGGTGTGTGGACTATTGTATTTGGTTTATCGCGGAAATATTTTTGCGGGGTCGTCATTTTGAACTCAAAGCTATGAACAGCGAAATCAGCAGCGAAGAATTAATCCTCACCGACACCGAGCCGAACGCTACAGACCCGCGCATCGCTTTTGCTGTTAAGCTCGGCCAAGCCCTGCATCGCTTTGGCACTTCCACCCACAGGCTCGAAGAGATGATGAATTTGGTGCTGCAAAAACTCGGACTCGACGGGCAATTCTTTGTCACCCCTACGGGCATCTTCGCTTCGTTCGGGTCGCCCGAAGAACATCGCACCAGTTTGATTCGCGTTGAAAGCACGGAGGTTGATTTAGGCAAACTCGCGTTGTTGGATAAGCTGGTCAATCAAGTCATCAAAGGCGAACTCAGCGTTGCCGAAGGAGCCGTAGAAATCGAAACCGTGTTGACTTCGCCGCCGCGTTACGGAGCCTGGCTCACGACCATCTGTTTTGCGTTGGCTTCGGGGTCGTCGGCAAGATTTCTGGGCGGCGGTTGGCGTGAAGTGTTGGTGACGACTGTGAGCGGTTTGATTGTGGGCGGACTGGCGTTGTTGATGGGGCGCTTCAAACATACCGACAGAGTTTTTGAGCCCATCGGCGCGATGGTCTCAGCCTTCGTTGCCGTGTGGGTCGCGCAATACCTACAGCCGTTTTCGGTTTACATAGGCACGCTGTCGGGCTTGATTGTATTGATTCCCGGCTTGACTGTCACCACGGCGATACGTGAACTGGTGACCCGCAATCTGATTTCCGGCACGGCTAGATTGATGGGGGCGTTGTTGTTGTTTTTTCAAATCGGCTTTGGCGTGGCCTTGGGCTGGAAAATCGGGCGTTTGTTTTCTGCGGCCTCAATGGTAGGCAAACCGTTGGCCTTGCCGTATTGGACGTTGTGGATTGCCTTGACGATTTCGCCGCTCTGTTTTGCGGTATTGTTTCGCGCCATGCCGCGTGAGTTGATCTGGATTATGCTGTCGTGCTGGTTGAGTTTCAGCGGTGCGCGTTGGGGGGCGCTATGGCTGGGGCCGGAACTGGGCGTCTGTGTGGGAGCCATTTTGATTGGCGCGTGGAGCAATCTCTATTCGCGTTTGTCGCGCAAACCGGCGGCGATTACGATGGTGCCGGGCATGATGTTGCTGGTGCCGGGCAGCATAGGTTTTGGCAGTCTGGCGAGCTTCATCGAAAAAGATGTGGTGTCGGCGGTCGAGACTGCCTTCAGTATGATTTTAGTGGCGGTGGCTTTGGTCACCGGTTTGTTGATCGCCAATGTGATTATGCCGCCGCGCAAAATTTTGTAATGTTGACGCTGTTTTTCGCGGGGTGGTAAGCTCATTCATCAATGACCAGAGCGCGGCGCGTGCCGCGTTATCCTTCTAGCTTAATTTTAAGACTCGCAGCGGAGAACCGTTTATCAAATGCCATTATTCTGGAAACGCAAAAAACAAGACGACATCATCACTCTAGGATTACACCGCGAAGCTACCGAAGCAGAGAAGAAGATCGCCGAGCGCCGGGACGAAGGCCCGGAGGGTGATTTTCTGGAGAAGTTTCAAGACGCCGTTGCCGCTACACGCGAAACCATAGCCGATAAACTCGATGCTGTGTTTGCCGGTAAACGCGAAATTGACGCCGACGTTTTAGACAAACTCGAAGAAGCCTTGATCGGCGCGGACATCGGCGTGCAGACCTCTCTGGACATTATCGAAAAAGCCCGCAAGCAGGTGCAGCGCCAGCAACTCAACGACATTGACGAATTGAAGCGCTTAATCAAAGACGAACTGCGCGCCATCCTCGATAACGCCGACCGCCATCGCCAGAGCGGCACAGTGGCTTCGGAAACCGAAGTCGCGCTCGACATCAAGCCTTATGTGTTGATGATTGTTGGCGTCAACGGCGTCGGCAAAACCACGACGATTGGCAAACTGGCGCACCGCATCAAGAGCGAAGGCAATCAAGTGATGATTTGCGCTGCCGATACTTTTCGCGCTGCCGCCAACGATCAACTGGCTATATGGGCGGAGCGTTCCGGCGTTCCGTTGATTCAACAAAAACCCGGCACCGATCCGTCGGCGGTGTTGTTCGATGCCATCAGCGCCGCCAAAGCGCGCAGCGCCGATGTCTTGATCGTGGATACCGCCGGACGTCTGCATACGAAATTGAACCTGATGCAGGAACTCGAAAAAATGCGCCGCATAGCGGGACGCGAAATTCAACAAGCGCCGCACGAAGTCTTATTAATCATTGACGCGGTGACCGGACAAAACGGCCTCGAACAGGCGAAACAATTTTCCAAAGCTATGCCGGTAACCGGACTGGTGTTGACGAAACTCGACGGCACCGCCAAAGGCGGCATCGTCATCGCCATCGCCAAAGAATTAGGCATACCGATTCGTTATGTAGGCGTCGGCGAACAGATGAATGACTTGATAGAGTTTTCCTCCGAAGCCTACATCAACGGGTTGTTCAGATGAGCGTCTGGTTAGCGTAGTTCTGCATCTTGCGCTCTGAATTCAGCGTTCGAAAATGGACGAATCAGGAAAAACAGAAAAGGCGAAGTCTTCGTTGATAATGAAATCTTCGTTGCTGGTCAGAAGGTTTGTACGCCGACACCGTAGGCCAACTTTGGACGACTATCTTTGCCGTGGGCTACTAACGTGAGCCTGCTTTGACAGCGGTTTTTTGCGGATAAATTATGTCAGCAAAGTCATGCACATCATGCGGCTATCCTTTGAACCTGGGGCTTGCGAATTGTCCGAATTGCGGAGCGCGAGTCGGCACAGTGTTTTCGGAAACGCTGCGTCCGGTTGAACTGCCCACCAAAAAACGACGCGCCGACAAAGCCGCTTCGCCGTTTTACGATCTGGAGAAAACGCGCAGCCGCGCCAATAACTCTTTGATCCTGGCGCTCGGCAGTTTCATCTGCCCCGGCGTCGGCTTTTTGCTGGCGGTAGCGGCCATCATTCTGGGGATGAAGGCGCGCCAAGCGTTGATACAAGCAGGCGTCGTGGAAGGTCAAGGCACGGCGACAGCGGGACTGGTTATCGGCGGCATCAGTGTCATCGCGCAGATTTCGTACATCATCTATTTCATGAAAGCCGGTTTTGCGTTTTAAGGCGACAGCGCTTTTGCCCTGAAAGCACGAAGGGGATCACGCGAGAATGACTGGGTGAGCCTAGGCGTTTTTGATGTCTTGGTGGCGAGAAAAATTCACACTGATTCCATTTCGTCCGCGTTGTTCTTTTCTCAAGAGTTGTTGTTATACTTACCGCTTCACCGCTTGCCAGCCGTTCGATGAAGAAAAAAACAGGAGCCAGCAGCTTATGAAAAAACTTGTCGTCACACTCTTGTCTGTCCTCATTGCCGTCAACGGTTTCGCGTTCTCGACGCTCGCGCAAACCGCTATGCGTCCGCTGCGCGGCTATTCGCAAGCCAGCGCCAAAACCCAATTCGATTGGGAAGAAAAAATGCGCGCCATCCCCAAGCCTGACAATTTGCGCGAGTATATGAAGCGTTTATCTGCCGAGCCGCATCACGTCGGCTCGGCTTATGACAAACAAAACGCCGAGTGGATACGCGACCTCTATCGCTCTTGGGGACTCAAAGCCGAACTGGAAGAGTTCGATGTTCTCTTTCCCACGCCTACCGAACGTCTGTTGGAGATGCTCGAGCCGACGCGCTACACGGCGCAGTTGAAAGAGCCTGTGGTGGCAGAAGACCCCGATTCCAAAGATGCCAATCAACTGCCGACCTACAACGCTTATTCGGCGGATGGCGATGTGACCGGGCAACTGGTCTTTGTCAATTACGGCGTGCCTGCCGATTATGAAGAACTGGCGAAACTGGGCGTTGAGGTGAAAGGTAAAATCGTCATTGCCAAATACGGCGGCAGTTGGCGCGGCATCAAACCGAAAGTCGCCTATGAACACGGCGCTATCGGTTGTTTAATTTATTCCGACCCCAGAGACGATGGCTATTATCAGGGCGATGTGTTTCCGAAAGGCGCGTATCGCCCCGAACAAGGCGTACAGCGCGGCTCGGTAATGGATATGCCGATTCATCCCGGCGACCCTCTGACGCCGGGTTGGGGCGCGGTCAAAGGCGCACGGCGCATCGCTCGCGAAGAATCCGATGTCATCATGAAAATTCCCGTGCAGCCGATTTCTTATGGCGATGCCTTGCCGTTGTTGAAATCGTTGAGCGGGCCGGTCGCTCCCGAAAGCTGGCGCGGCGCGTTGCCGATCACTTATCACATAGGGCCGGGCGGCACGCAGGTTCACCTCAAAGTAAAATTCGACTGGTCTTTGAAAACTCTCTACAACGTCATCGCCCGCATAGAGGGCAGCGACTATCCCGATCAATGGATTGTCTATGGCAATCATCACGATGCCTGGGTGAACGGTGCGGACGACCCGATCAGCGGACAGGTGACGGTGTTGGAAGTCGGGCGTGCGCTGGGCGAATTGCTCAAGCAAGGGTGGAAGCCGAAACGCACGATTATGCTGTGCGCCTGGGACGGCGAAGAACCAGCGTTGCTAGGCTCGACCGAATGGGTCGAAACCCACGCCGAAGAGTTGAGCAAAAAGTGCGTCGTCTATTTGAATTCGGATTCGACCAGCAAAGGCTATCTGGGGGCGGGCGGCTCGCATACGCTGGAGCATTTGCTCAACGAAGTAGCGCGTGATGTGCAGCAACCCAAGAGCGAACAGTCGGTGCTGGAAGCTTTGAAAGAGCGGCGGCTGACGCAGGTGCGAAGCGATGACGAACGCCAGGAATTGCGCGAACGCGCTGACCTGCGAATCAGCGCTCTGGGTTCAGGTTCCGATTACACGCCGTTCATTCAACATCTGGGCATCGCGGCGATGAACACCGGATTCGGTGGCGAAGTTGGCGGCGGCATCTATCATTCGATTTACGATTCGTTCTATTGGTACATGAAATTTTCCGACCACACTTTTGAATACGGTCGCGCTTTGTCACAAGTCAACGGCACTATTGTCATGCGACTGGCGGACGCCGATGTTTTGCCTTTCGAGTTTACCAATCTGGCGGATACCGTCAGTCGTTACACGAATGAGTTGGAAAAACTTGCGGCAAAAAATAACGCGCCCAGGACGGTGAACTTTGCACCGTTGAAAGCGGCGTTGACGGCGTTGACGGTGAGCGCCAGACGTTATGAGGTCGCCTTGAAACAGGCTACAGGAGCCGGTTTCGTGTCGGTTAAGAAATTGCAGACGGTGAATGAATTGCTTTATACATCGGAAAGAAAGTTGACCAACGCGCAGGGCTTGCCGCGTCGCCCGTGGTTCAAGCATCAATTGTACGCGCCGGGTTTTTATACCGGCTACGGCGTCAAGACGATTCCCGGCGTGCGCGAAGCGCTGGAAGAAAAGCACTGGAACGAGGTCGAACCGCAGATGAAAAACGTCAGCGCCGCTTTGCAGTCGCTGGCTTCACAGCTTGATGCGGCTACGCGATTGCTTGAGGGCAAATGAGAGCCTGTGAAGACGAAAGCTTTTTTTTACCGCAGAGGACACAGAGGGAACGCCGAGGAGCGCAGAGAGTTTTGTTGTTGATTGATTGGCAAACGTAGCCGGATGGGTTGAGGGTTCGTTTGTGATTGGAGGTCATGCAGATGAGAATTCTTAATGAGATCAGCGGGGAGATTATCAATGCAGCAATGAAAATTCATACGGCTTTAGGGCCGGGGTTGTTGGCAAACGCCTACAAGAATTGCCGCGCATACGAATTGCGAAAACGCGGATTGAGGTTGCCACTGAAATCAAGATGCCGCTGATTTATGAAAGCGTAGAGTATGGAGGTTGCGTACCGAATAGATAAGCTGGTCGAACAATCTGTGATCGTAGAGTTGAAAGCCGTAGAAACCCTGGCTCCTATTCATCACGCACAACTTTTCTGTTACTTGAAACTCAGCGGCATCAAACTCGGCTTGTTGATTAATTTCAATGTGCCGCATCTGCGGGACGGCATCAAGAGAATGGCGAACAATCTGTAATTCTCTGCGTTTCCTCAGCGTCCTCTGCGGTAAAAAAAATGATTGAAACCCATGCCTGTTATGGAGGTTGAAAACACTATGCGAAAAAAAATTACCCTGTTTCTCCTCGTCGCTTCCTGCATTCAAATGAATGTCGCGGCGTTCGCGCAAGAGATGAAGATGGCTCCGAAAACCAAAGTGGAACCGGTGACCGAAACCCTGCACGGCGTCACCATCACCGATCCTTATCGTTGGCTTGAAGAGCAGAACAGTCCGGCTACACGAGCCTGGATTCAAGAGCAAAACGACTACACGCAGGCGTTGTTAGGGGCGCGGCCTGAGCGTCAACTCATCAAGCAGCGTCTTGCATCGCTGTTCAAGATAGAGACTCAGAGCGTGCCGATAGCAAAGAGCGGACGTTATTTTTTCTTCAAGCGTCGCGCCGACCAGAATCAACCGGTTCTCTATCTTCGCAACGGCCTCAGCGGCAAAGATGAAGTGTTGCTTGACCCCAACGGCGCGAATGCCGACAACACGCTTTCTTATTCGTTACAGGACATCTCGAATGACGGCAAGCTGCTGCTTTACGGCATACGTCAGGGCGGCAAAGATGAAGTAACGGTCAAGCTTATGGAGGTTGATACGCGCCAAGAACTCGCCGACGGTTTGCCGGAATCGCGTTACTTTGGCGTAGCGCTCAAGGCCGACAAGAGCGGCTTTTATTATTCGCATTTTGGCAAAGAAGGGCCGCGTGTCTATTACCACAAAATGGGCACGGCAAACTCCGACGATGTGAAAATTTTCGGCGACGGGTACGGCCCCGGCTACATCATCGGCGTAGGGCTTTCCGATGACGGGCGTTATTTGATCGTCAATGTGGTTTATGGTTCGGCAGGCGACAAAGTGGAAGTGTGGGTGCAGAACCTCGCCGAATCAGGCGACCTCAAGCCCATCGTCAAAGACCTGACGGGAAATTTTTCCCCCGCCTTTGCCGGTGACAAAATGTATATGCAGACCAATTGGGAAGCGCCCAATTATCGCCTGTTGGAAGTGAATTTGAAAAATCCGGCGCGGCAAAATTGGCAGACGATTATTCCCGAAGCGCAGTCCGTAATGAGCGGCTTTTCACTGGTCGGCGGCAAAGTCTTTGTCAATTATCTGGAGAATGTCTCTTCGCATTTGAAGGTCTTTTCGGCGACCGGAAAATTTCTCAACGAAATCAAATTTCCAACCATCGGCAGCGCCAGCGGCATGAATGGCGATTGGGACAAGAGCGAAGCTTTTTACACCTTCAATTCGTTTGCCCAACCGACAACGATTTATCGCTACGACGTGGCGACCGGGAAGCAAACGGTCTTCGCGCAAATCAAAGTTCCCGTGCAAAGCTCGCTGATCGAAGTCAAACAAGTGTGGTACGAGTCAAAGGACAAAACCAAAATTCCCATGTTTCTGGTTTATAAAAAAGGCTTGAAACTGGATGGCAGCAACCCGACCTGGCTTACCGGCTACGGCGGTTTCAACGTCAGTTTGACGCCGGGTTTTTCTTCACAAGCGGCGTATTGGGCGGAACTCGGCGGCGTTTACGCGATAGCCAATCTTCGTGGCGGCGGCGAGTTTGGCGAGACCTGGCACAAGGCTGGAATGTTGGCCAACAAACAAAATGTCTTTGACGATTTCATAGCGGCGGCGGAATGGTTGATCGCCAATAAATACACCAACTCGTCGAAGCTGGCGATTTCCGGCGGCTCGAACGGCGGCTTGCTGGTGGGCGCGGCACTGACGCAACGCCCGGAGTTATACAAAGCGGTGATTTGCGCCGTGCCTTTGCTGGACATGATTCGCTATCAGAATTTTCTGGTGGCGCGTTTCTGGGTTCCCGAATATGGTTCGGCAGAAGACGCGGAACAATTCAAATACCTACTGAAATATTCGCCCTATCAAAACGTCAAGAAGGGCGTGAAGTATCCGGCGGTATTGTTTACGACGGGCGATTCCGATACCCGCGTAGCGCCGCTTCATGCCCGAAAGATGACGGCTTTGATGCAGGCCGCAACGGCTTCCGGTTTGCCTGTGCTGTTGCATTACGACACCAAGGCGGGACATTCGGGCGGCTTGCCGGTGAGCAAACAGATAGAGGATACGGCGGACAACCTGACGTTTCTGGCCTGGCAATTGGGCGTCAGCGTGAAGTAGCAACGCACCACATAACAATTGTGATCCTCATGTACGGGCGACCCTCTGTGGTCGCCCCTTCTTCAAAATTATCACTCCTCAAGAACTGTGATTCCTTCACAAGTTTCACATTTCAAAAAGGGGCGACCACAGAGGGTCGCCCGTACATAGGGTTAAAATCAGGTACAGATGCTTTGCAAATTCTGATGGCCAAAATCCTGTGAGAGAATTATTGAAATTGACAGTTCCGATTCGTCCGACTAAGATAAGCGCCGTTCACGTTAGTTGTTTTCAAATCGGCTGACCTTTTCGATAAGCCGTCTCTTGTGGTTTTCTTGAGGCTTTCTCTATCCGGGCAGGCCGTTTGAGAATCCGAATATTTTTTCAACCATCAGGAAAGGAATCTCTATAATGCAGCTTGTAAAAAGCACGTTCAAATTCTTGTTCATCATTCTGCTCGCTCTGCCAATTGTCGGTTGCTGTTTGACCGACCGCAGCAACGGCAATCGCATTTCCATAGATGAAACCACCGGAGCCTATACCTTCACTTCATGCAGCGACAGTGTATCGGTTTCCGGCGTCGGTAAAGTCAGTGTCAAAGGTGGAATCATCACTCTGGAAAATTCTCAATCCGACCACCACATGATCTTGAAAGTGGATCGCATCACCAATCGCGGCACGGCAGCCTTACGGGTTTATGCCACCGGAAAAACCTATACCATCTCATCAACCTCTTACTCGCTGGTATGTTTGAAATGTGACACGACGGCTGGCATGGACTAATCCGCAAGGCCGGAGCATCGCAACGAGCTTGAGTTCGGCGGCGCAGGCCAGGCAGATTTTGTCTATGTCGCGTCAGCCGTATTCAAGCCTCGGCGAAATTATCAAGTTGTAGGTTGCCTCTTTGTTACACGCCCCATGCGCCACTCAAATGCAGATTGCTGCCGTTGATATAACGGGCTTCTTCGGACAGCAGAAAACAGACCGCATGGACAGCGTCAGTGGTATCGCCCAGATAACCGGCGGGAATATTTTTCACCATCTTCGCCAACTCATCAGCAGGGGCGCTGCCCGTATCAATAAAGCCCGGCGAGATGGCGTTGACAGTGATGCCGTGTGCCGCCAGAACTTTCGCCAGTGAACGAGTGAGAATCAACACGCCCGCTTTGGCGATGTAGTGCGCGGTGACGAAAGGTTGGCCGATTTGCTGGTCGGCATTAGCCATGCTGAAATTGATGATGCGCCCCCAGCGCCGTTCTATCATGCCGGGGACGACGGCGCGGCTCAAATAAAAAACCGGATGCAGATTGTTGTCAAACATCTCGTGCCAGCCTTCCAAACTTTCTTCCAATAAAGCGACGCGATGATATAGCCCGGCGCAATTGATGAGCGCGTCTAGGCGTCCGAACTGCGCCTCGACTTTTTGCACAAGCGCTGCCGCTGCTTCAGCGCTAGAGACATCGGCGCGCTCAATCATCACAGGGATATTTTTTCGCTGCAATTCTTCCTGCAACGAAGCCGCATCGCTTTCACTGTGGCGATAACAGGCGGCAATCGTCCAGCCCCGTTCAGCCAGCCGCACAGCGATTGCCCGACCGATGCCACGCACCCCGCCGGTTAATAAAGCGACTCGCGTGTGATTTGCCATAGTCATTTTCTGATCAACTCCGCAAATGGATTTGCCATCATTTTTTCTGGGCGGCGCGGACTTACGAACCTGTAGCCTTCCGCGCCTTGAACCAGGTGTTGTAGATCAGGAAGGGAATCGCCTTCTTTTCTTGATCTACAACACCTGACAGCTATGCTCAACGGGTTGCCATTGAACCCTGAATGGTGCGCTGAGAAATTGGCTGCGGCAATAGTGCTGGAGCCTTCGGTTAAGCCGTAGCGATAGCCGTATCTCCAAGTGGATACGGCTATCTGCCGCGAAGTTATTTCCTGCCGGGTGTAGATTCCGCAAGCAGTTTTTGAAGCATTTTTTCGAGCCGCTGTTTATCCGCTCCTTGCTCTACATACTTTATGTTGTGCGACAAGTGGGTTTGGTAGAATCACCAATAGCGCTAACACTCGCAGTCGTGACAGCATAATATTTTCTCCCTCCATGATGAGTCTATAGACCTTTGCAAAGGCTGTAGGCAATTTTTTTCAAGCGCAGGAATTGCGCCGTCCCTTGACCCTTTTGTTCAAGGCGGCGCTCTGTGCGTCATCCTTCTATCAGATGGGTTGCAGTTGGCGCAAGGGGTTCAAAACGCGGCTTGAAGCGCTTGACTTGGCGAGGGATCAACAGACTGCCGATCAGAAAAGGAACGTCCAGCAAGAGAATCAAAGTCACGGCTAAAATCCAGCCGACTCGGCGGTGCAAGAGTGTACCTTTTTTGAGAGCGATCATCAGCAGACCGGTAACCAGGCTGATGCTTCCGATAAAGGTGTGAAAAGCAATCATAGAACTCTGCGTTGCAGGCGAGCGCGAGGCCGCTAGTTTCACGTAACTTGCTCCGGCGAGTTTGGCTGATTCAACGCGCCGCCTGAACTCCGCGTTAGGCAGGGGAAATCGCCGTGGCACGAAAGCGGCAACAGGAGCCAGTTTCACGGCGGCACTCGAAATCAATGTGCAGCGAGAGGTGGTGCGATGGAAGGCGAAATCGGTGTGCTGCAAATGCCTTGTGCCGTGACTCGAAAGGAATCTGCCGCACAAGCCCTTGAGCTTCGCGGTTACTCGAAATGAATATGCAGCGGAGTCAATGAGCTTCGCAGTGACTCAAAGTGAGCTAACGGCGAAAGTAAGAAGTAAGGCGTGTGCGACGGCAGGCAAATAACGAGAGGAAGGTTCGCCACTTGAGGCAGAAGCCTAACAGCTATATTGAAAGGACGCCCCTCTGTGATAATTTGGAATCGTTCAAACACCAAATTATAGGAGGAGCGTCTATGACTAACCGTAAGTATGTCGCTTTTGATGTCCATACGGCAACTATTGTGGTTGTCGTTTTAGATGGGAGTGGAAAACTGATGAGCCAGGCGGTCATCAAAACTGAGGCTACGGCAGTGCGCGATTTCTTGCGCGGACTCAGTGGCGA
>JACQDB010000147.1 GCA_016201275.1 Acidobacteriota bacterium | reverse complement strand
TTGGGGGATGGTTAAAGTCCAACCTTGAGCCTCGGGCAAGGTTGGACTTTAACCATCCCCCAACTGCCGTTGGGGGGATTCGTTTATCGTTGGCTGTGTTTCGTAGGTAGGGCTTTAACTATCCCCCGATTGCCATCGGGGGGATTAGCAAGGCTGGTTCGCCTCTGGAAAATGTACAAAGTCGAGGTAAGGATTGTGAGTGAAATAGTCTGTAGCCTGGTACGGGCGACCACCGCAGGGTCGCCCGTACCAGCAATCGAAGCCTGACCTAATAGAGCTTTTCGATTTCGTCGAGTCTGCCGGTCGTGCCTTTGAAAACGGTGTCGCGGAAGGCTGCCGAAAATGAGGCGATATAGACCACCGGTTCCCAGCCTTCATTGACGACTTTGTGACGCACACCTTTGGGAATCAGAGCGGTTTGTCCGGGTCTGAGCGTGATGCACTCGTCGTGAGCATAAATTTTCAATTCACCAGCCAACATATAAATAATCTCTTCGCAGGTCAGGTGGCGATGTTCGGGGTTGGTCTGGTTGGGCAGCACAAAAGCATAGCCGAAACTCTGCACGCTTTCCGGCGTGGTTTTGCGGTCGCAAATCCATTTGATCGAACCCCAATCATAATCTACAGGTTTGAGTTGCGCGGTTGCGATAATTTTGATGCGCTCATCAACGCTTGTCGCAGCGGTGTTGGAAATAATCATCGGTGATTCTGTTGCCATGAATAATTCTCCTGAATCGTTTGATTTGTCTTCGCAACTCCGCGCCCTTTGTCGCTTGCCGCAGACACCCGACCACTACGAAAACAGCGGTTTGAAAAACCGGCGCGTAAGAGTTTGGCGATAAACACCGGACTACTACGCAGACTTGGCAGAGAAAGATTTATGCGCCGCAGTGAAGCAATAGCGAGTCGCCGCGCACGCTAAAAGACCGCCCAGCCCATCACTCTACACCACCGAATTCACCTCAAGTTTTCCGGCGCTTTCGTGTTTTCGAGGTCGGCACGGCAAATCGTTTTGCGCTTGCGCTGTGGCCCTATTCATCCCTATAGAGATTGCTTCGTCGCTTGCTGTAAGGCTTGAGTAGGGCTTTCAAGAATTGCCTTTTGTTATGAGCAGCGTAATGGTTTAATGTTATCGCTTGATTTTTACCGCGTTATGAAAATACCTATGTTTGAAAATACCTATGTTTGAGGAGAACGAAAAATGCCAAGGGTTTTATTGGTTTTGTTATTGATGTTGTGGATGATTACGGCGGCTTTCGCGGGCGGCAAACCGCGCCCCGTAAGACGCGATTATTGGGGAGCGATTGCTTATTCAAGTTCCACCGGACGCTATGGATATTCTTATGATTATGGAACGCAGGCCGATGCCATCAATTCGGCGGTCAATAAATGTGGAATCCGTGATTGTCGAGCGGTTGTATGGTTTGTCAATGGCTGCGGAGCTTTTGCCAAAGGCGATAATGCCAGCGGCTGGGGCGTAGGCGAGACGCGAGCCCTCGCCGAATCCAAAGCGCTGGCCGAATGTCGCAAACGCGGCGGCAATTGTCGTGTCACTCAATGGGTTTGTACCACCCGATGAGCGCTTGTCGAAGCACCAACGACAAAGCGCTTTTTCAGCAATAACACCTACGGATGAAGAAACAGGGTTCGTAGTCCTGTCATCCGGCGGCAGATGCGACAAGCAAAAACCTCTGGCGCAAGACAGGATGAAGAACCCTGTTTCTTTATCTCTTACCGCAGTCATTGAAGTTCGTCGCTGACATCCGCGAACGGCTGCGCCGACCATCATCGTCCCTGTTCAAATTCGATGAAGAAGCTCATGAATGACCCCGGTTTTACCACTTGAATGACCAGAGTGCCTCACCAGGCGCGGTTATTTTGTGGGTGCGACTGCGCTGCCCACACTCGGTGGGATGCGATGATGCCGATGCCGTTGCTGTGTTCTTGCCATTGATATATAGCGAATTGCATTTGCCCATGACCACAACACCTGGCGGAGAGGCGGTCGCCGACCGCAAATCCTGGTGGTCAAAGACCGCCTCTCAACCCATCGCACACCTCTGCAACCCGCTAGATTGCTTGCTTCTTCCTTCCGAGCAACCAGAATGCAGCGCCGATGAACGAACTCGGCGCTGCATTCTGGTTATTCATCAGCCGCGAGATTAGCGCTTGACGACCGTGCTGGAACCGTTGGTGGTATTGCTACCAGCGGCAGGGGCGTCTAGTTGCAAACGGTCGCGGAACAGATTCAACAACAACAGTGTGCCGATGCCGCCTGCGCCATCGCCAGTGCCGCCCGAAGCCATCACGTCAGGGGTGATGCGGACGCCTTTTTCGCCGATCACCCGCAAGGTCTCGACCAGAGCCACGCCCTGCGCGCCAATCGCGTTCACCTGTTCGGCGTAAGCCACGCCCTGCGCTTCCCCCATTAAGCGCACTTTCTCGGCTTCGGCTCTACCCGTCGCCAAAATATAATGCGCTTCGCCATCGGCTTCGGCCTTGCGTTGTTCGGAACGCTTACCGGCGATCTCCACGCCTACGGTAGCTTCCATCAAACTCTTCTGATTATCGGCGTGCGCTTTGGTGCGTTCCAACTGTATGCGCTTCTCTTCGGCTTCGCGCTGGGCGTTGAACATATTCTGACGCTGTTCGGCCAAGATCTTTTCGGTCTGCGTCTTCATCAATTCTTCCGGCAGGCGTATGTGGCAGATCAACACATTGACCACATCAACGTGATACTTCAACAGGTGTGCGCGCACGCGAGCCTCTGCACGTTCCTGTTCTTCGTGACGGTTTTGCAGGTACGCCATCGCCGAAGATTCCGACGCCTGATTGCGGAAGATCGAATCAATCAACGGGTGCATGACGTTTTGAATCAGGCTCTCAATCGAGCCAATCTTGGCAACCATAAAGGGCGCGTCTTCCGGTTTGACGCGAAACACCACGCGCACTTCCAACTGCATGGTGAAGCCGTCTTTTGAAATCACTTCAAACGGGTTGAAAGTGTTATCCACTTCACCGGCAGTCCATTCAACCGTTTGGTTAGTAGTCGGAATGACGATAGGCGAAACCGCCAGCGTGTTGACATAGTAACGACCGGGGCCGACAACCATCTCTTGTATGCCGCGAAAGCCTTCCGGCACTACATAGGCTTCGTGCGCGCCGCCATCCAAGCGACCATCCGCCGGGTCGCTCAACTTCAACTCTTCTTCAATCTCCTGCACCGTGCGATCTGTTTCGTCGAGCTTATCAAGCTTGGCTATGGCTTGCGAAAGATGCTGTTTCTCTTCGCGTTCCAAACGCTCGCGCACTTTTTCCGCCATTCTCCGACGCACCTCTTCTGAAGGGTCTTTGCCGGTATTGGAAACGATGACCGCAACTTCACCGGGTTTGACCTCTTTGGCCGTTTCGGGAATCACTTTGAAGAGCATAGGATTCACATAATAGGTCCCCGGCAACAGTATGTCTTTTTGCGGCCCGCGTTGACCGCCGCGACGTATGAACTCGTTGGCGTCTTGAAAATTGTCGTGCCCTTCAACAGGCGTCGCCACATAATCACGCGGGTCTAGCGGCACACCGTCCAACGCTTCAACCAAGCCAATATTGTTTTCGTTGATAATCGTCGCGTCATAGAAGCGCAGGGAAAACAGGCCGGGCTTTTTCTCGCTGCCGCCGCCAATCGGCACAGACTCTGTGAGTATGCGATAAGTGCCGGGCGTGAGAATGTCAACCTGTGGCCCTTTTTGTCCACCGGCGGCGATGAACTGTTCAGAGTCCTGAAAATTCATGTGCCGATCAATGGCTTTGGCTAACAATCTGCCGGGGTCTAGCGGCGCACCGTCCGCCGCATAAACGACGCCGATCTTGCCTTGCGGAATGACCGTGACTTTGGCCAGCGAGACGCGGAACAGATACGGATGAATCGGCCACAGACCGGGCGGCAGGGTGCGTAGTTGTATGCCTTTGACGCCGCCTTGTTTGATGTAAGCCACAGGGTCTTGAAAATTATTGTGGGCGTTTTGCGCTCGGTCTGGCGCAAAGATGCGACCGGGCGGCATGGGGTCGCCATCTATGGCTTCGATGATACCGATTTCATCGGGGCCGATTTCAATCAGAGGGAATTTCTGTACCACTTTTTCAAACGGCCATTTGATTAAATGAAGGCCGGGTTTCAAGACATCGGCCTGTATGCCGACTTCGCCTTCGGTGGCGATGACGCGACCGGGCGGCATCTTCGCGCCGAAGTAACGCCGCTCTTTGATGGCAATCTCGCGCGCTCCGACGTTGACAAAGATGCGCCGCAAAAAGGTCATCAGAATGATGAACCCGATGAACGCGAGAATCGCGTAGGGCAGATAATCAGCAAAGTTTCTCATGATGTTCCTCGATTCAAAAAAGTGCTGCGTGCGGCGTGATGCGTAATGCGTGGTTCATACCATTTTCAAAACTGTGATAAAAATCGGTGACACGCCTAACCATTTTTCCTGCCTCAGCACGCAGCACTGACAGAGTTATCCACGCTTCGTCGCCGCCAGTGTACGACGAAGCTCGACAAGGCGGCTTTTCAAAATGTAGCCCGCGCCCGAACGCCTTGCTTCCGACGCCAGCACCCAATATTCGCTTTCCGCTAAAGCGAGAAAATCATTCGCCGTCAGATTCGGCAGCAAGCCTTGTTGCCAGGCCGCCGCCGCACGCTCTATCGCCCGTTGCAGCACCGCCGCATCATCGGCAAGCGCGGCCAAGTGCAGCAGTTGTACGGTTGCTTTATTGTCCGGTGAAACGGCCCAGCGTTGCAGCATCATTTCGACCAGTTGAGCATTGGCTTTCAACTCTTGATGTTGCGACAAGTGGCCGACGAGCGCTTGAAATTGATCCTGACTGACGGCTGATTGCCGTATGAATTCCGCTAAGACTTCCGCATAAACTTGCGGCTCGCGGCGCGTCTCGTCGAGTGCCGACAAATCGAATTGCCGCGCCCGTTCGAGTAGCTGTGCGCGGCGTCCAGAGGCGACGGCCTGCGTCTCTTCGTCGGCCAGTTGGGCAGAATCAGTTGGCGCGAATAAGCCGGAGAAATCTGTCGGCGCGCCAAGTATATAGGCTTTGCGTTCATCTAGCGAGAGGCGTTTGCGTCGCGTCAAGGCGTAACCACCGATGACCAGCAAGGCAAGGATAATGATGAAGACCGTGAACATGATTTTTCTCGGCGCTGCGTTTTTCTCTGATGCAGAACTCTCTATCGCCCTCGTGCCAAGTGAAGGCGTTTGACGGATGCCGGTATTGTAAGCTGACGCCGCAGAAAAGAAAATGCGGAAAAGCAAAATCCCGATAACCGCTCTTGATTGCCTGCCACGGTGATGCAGCGTTGCGATTGGCTTCCGCCGCTCACCATTTTGCGGTCGGCGAAATTCGCCTCTACTGAAAGAAGCGCAACCGTTGACTTTCGCCAGCCGCCAGCCTAGACTCTCCTCATCTACCAAGATTCATGAGAGAACAACCAGCTTGACCGTCGAAGAGCGAAAGTGGATAACCATGATGCACTCCTCCGGTAAAAGAAAACCGTGGCCATCGAAATGTGGAGGATAGCTATGAAAAACTTTGCAACTGCAACACGCCTGTTGGCGCTTCTCTTGTCGGTTGTCGTCACCTTGCCAGCGACTGCTGCCAGTGGACAAACGATCTCCACTTCCGCCGAGCGCCGCAATGAAACCACCAGCAATCAACGCAAAGCACAAACGCCAATGGCAGGCGGTCAACGGACAAAGAAGAAACGCGAATCCTCATCGGAGAAACTGTTTCGGGAAGCTCGCAAAGCCTTTCAGAAGGGTCACTATCGAGACGCCGCAACTATGTATATGGTGCTGATCGAGCGGGATGGCACAGACCTCGAAGCGCGCCAGAATGCCGCTTATGCGTATTTCAAAGATCAAGACTTTCAACACTGTTACGATCAGGCCAACGAAGTCTTGCGGCGCAATCCCAACAGCGCCCACGCTTATGCGCTGGCGGCGGCGGCGCTGTTGCGTTCGGGCTATATTCAGGAAGCGCTGTACGCCTTGACGCAGGCTTTCAAACTCGACACCAAAGACCCGTTGGCGTTTGGCACTGCCGCCGAGATTGATTATTACGAAGGCCGCACCAAAGACGCCATCTCGAAAGCCTTTCGCGCCCATGACTTGGACCCCGACGAAGCCGATTTTTTGATGACCATCGCCCGCGCTTCTTCGCGTGTGGAGTTGTATGAGCAGGCCGCCGAAGCCTATGAGCGCTTCCTCGCCATCGCCCCGGAAACCGATAAAGAACGGCGCGAAAGAATTGCCGGACTGGTGCAGTTTTATCGGCAGTTGGCGGGTTTACAGGTGCATGAAGTCAGCGGACCAAAGTTTTCTCAGGTCGCTTTTCAACTGGGCAGCGACCGCCGTCCTTATCTGCGCGTGAAACTCAACGGGCGCGATGCGATTTTCGTCATTGATACCGGCTCCGGCTTCACGGTGCTTTCCAAAGAGGCCGCGAAAAAATTCAAGGTGTCCGACATTGCGCGTGGCGGTCACTCGCAAGGCGTCGGCGGCACCGGCAAATTTCCCATCGTCTATGGCTTGATCAAAACGCTGGAACTTGGCGATATCAAGGTCAAATCGGTGCCCTGTTTCATACGCCCGTTTCATATTGATAAAGATGCGCCGCCGGATTTTCAGGCCGATGGCTTCATAGGGCTTTCCGTGTTGTCACATTTTCTGACCGAGATTGATTATCAAGCCAACGTCATACGCCTCGACCAGGAAGCCAATCGCACCTTGCCCGTGGTGACGCAGGCCGGCATAACCGTCGTGCCGTTTCGCACCACGCAGAATGGTTTAATCAGCGTCGAAACCGAGCTTGATGGTAAAAACCGCATCAACGCCATACTGGATTCGGGCGCTAGTTCGACAGTGATTTCCTCTGCCGCTGTCGAGCGCTTGAGTATGCGCGAACAGATTATCAAAGGTCAGACCACCAAAGTCATCGGCGCGGGCGGCATTTCGGATAATGTCGAATTGTTGCAACTGCACAATTGTCGAGTCGCCGATTTGCGCCAAGAGAATTTGCGCGCTCTGGTTTTGGATTTTGGCGCGATTAATGAAACGGCAGGCTTTGAGCAAAGCGGCATACTGGGCGGCGATTTTCTGCGCCACTTCAGCGTGACAATTAATTTCACCCGCGCCGAAGTCACATTGCGCCCTTATACCAGTTCGATCAAACGAATCACCCCCGCCGAAAAAGTGCAGAACTCCGAATAGCGCCGGCGTAGAGCAAGCCTTGATGTCCGGCAGTAAGACAGCAAAAAGGGTAGGGCTAAAAAAGTATTGCTCGACCGGCAATCAGTTGCGCTGTTTTCGCTCCGTAGGCGCAACTCCTTAGGTTCAATCGTTCTCACTTCTGCCGCCAGCATAATTCTTCCGGCATTATTCTGCCTGCAAACCGGCGCTTGTGGTAAAATCCTTTGCGGCATTATGAAAAAGAGCTTGTATCTGGAAACCTCTGTCATCGGCGCTTATCTGGATAACGGGGAGCCGTTTCGGCGCGACCTGACGATACGCTGGTGGGAGCATGAGTTGGGCGAATATGCGGTTTATGTTTCGCCTCTGGTGGTGCGCGAGTTGGAACGCATGGAGGAGCCTAGACGCACTTCGTATTTGAAATTGATTCACGAGATGCCGCAATTTGAAATCAGCGACGAAGCGGCGATCCTCGCCGAAGGCTATGTGGCACGTGGCATCTTTCACCGCAAGTATCTGGCCAACGCGCTGCACGTCGCTTTAGCTTCAGTCAACAAAGCCGATTTCATTGTCACCTGGGATTTTGGACATCTGGCGAATGTCCATCGTCAAGCCCGCATTCAATTGTTCAACACCATAGCGGGCTTTTTCGTTCCCTTGATTGTCACGCCGGAATTTTTGATTAATGCAGAAGTTTAAAACCGAGTCTTCCTGTCTTGCGTCCGGTGTCCAGGATTGTAAATTGGATTGCATAAGCTCCAAACGCATCCTGGCGATTAGACACCGAACAACAGACCGCAGACGCCAGGCGCAAAACGATGTATCGCAAACCAAGATTTTTAGAAGAGCTTCATGAAGTGCGCGAAGCGATGTCGCGTGAATGTGATTACGATGTGGATTTATTTGCCGAGATGGTGCGTTCCGGCAAACGTCCGCAATACGGCCCGGCGCGCAATGTGCGCGGCACGCGGGTGTACGCGCCGCCCCAAGAGGCTCAGGATGAAACGATTAATTAAGGTCAGGATGATGATGAACTCTTTCACAAAACTTACGCTCTTGATGTTGCTGACTTTCTCGCTCATGTCCATCGCCGCTTGCGCTGGTTCTGCGCTTGCGGTAGAAGCGGCCTCGCTCGCGCCAATTATCCGCGAGCAAAATCCTGCGGTTGCCGCCCAACCGTCGCGCCCACAGATGAAGTCAACGGTTCCCGATGTGCCGGAAATCGCCGAGCGCGTCAACGATGTAGTGGTCAATGTGCGTTCCACTTCGGCGTTGGGCGAAAGCCTGGGCAGCGGCTTTATCATTGACGCCAAGGGTTTGATTGTCACCAATTTTCATTTGATCTCCGTCGGTGAACGCGCCAAAGGCGCAGCGCAAAAAACCGCCGACGCGCAGGCAAAACTGGCCGACCGCGTGTGGGTAACCTTGAACGATGGTCGCCAATTTCAAGCCTCGGTCAAAGGCTATGACGAAGCCACCGACATCGCTTTATTGCAAATCGTGCCGACCGGCGCAGCCTTGCCGGTGGCCGAACTCGGCGACAGCGAGGCCGCACGAGTTGGCGAATGGGTAATCGCCGTCGGCAATCCTTTAGGGCTGGATCACACCGTCACGCTGGGCATTTTGAGCGCCAAAGGGCGCACCGATTTCGGCGGCCAATTCGACGATTATCTGCAAACCGACGCCGCCATCAATCCCGGCAATTCGGGCGGCCCACTGGTCAACGCGCAAGGCAAGGTCATCGGCATCAACACCCTGGTGCTGGAACGCACGCAGGGCTTGAGCTTTTCGATTCCGATTAACACGGTGAAATCCATATTGCCGCAACTGCTCGAACGCGGTCAGGTGCGGCGCGGTTATCTGGGCATCGAGACCCGCGATTTGACGCCCGATTTTCGCGGCTCGCTGAAATTGCCTGCCGAGGTGCGCGGCGTGTTGGTGGTGAAAGTTGAACGCTCTACCCCAGCCGCCAAAGCCGGAGTCAGACAAAGCGATGTCATCACCGCCGTAGATGGCAAGCCGCTGACTTCGTTCGTGCATTTCAACCGACTGGTTGCCGGTAAAGCGCCGGGCGAAAAAATCACTATTCAAATTTTACGCGACAGCAAAGCCTATACCTTGAACATGGAAGTCGGAGAAGAGACTAGAAAATAGGGGGCAGGTCTTAGGTGTTAGATTTGGGAGATAAAGATTTCCAGGCGGTTGAAGACATCGCAGCAATTGAATCGGATGACCAACGCCATCAGCACACCCAATCAAACCCTGCACCTGACGCCTCATTCCCGCATCCTGACTATGAAGCAGATACCTGAACCCAGCTTTGATGTTGAAGCCTCCGGCGAAGACGCCATAGACGCTTTGTTCGATTCCATAGGCTTTCAAATTTCTCAGGTGGGCGATTACTACAGCCTGTTGGAATACACCGACCGCATCGGCGTGCAGAGTTCCATCGTGCGCGGCAACGCCATGCTGCAAGGCTATTGCTGGAAGGTGGGCGAGGGCCTGGAAGTGTGGTCGTGGCTATGCACCAGCGAAGGCAAAATTTTTTATGAGAGTTGTCGTCCGGCATTTCGCAGTCGTTACACACACGTTTTAGACCCTTGGGAATTGATCGAATATGAAGAGAGCGGCAACGCTATTTTGCGCGGCTTCGTGCCGGATGGCGGCGAAGTCCTCTTGCAACTGCAAAACCTCACAGAGTTAAATCCACAGACTTTTCATTATGCACATTTGCACGTTGCATTCGCAGGAATTGCCTACAGCGGTTATGTGCGTTCGGGGTCTTATTTGAAGCGCGCTGCGCCAATGTTTCAACTGGCGGAAGAGCCGGATTTCACCGACGAAGCGTATGAAAGCGAGTATCTGGTGCGCGGACGCGTGCTGGCCTGGCGGGCGCTCAAAAATCCGGTCACGGGAAACGAACTGGTGTGGATTTATCTGGATGTCGGGGCGTTGCGATTAGAAGTCCTCATCAATCGCAATATGTTGCAGGGACGTTTGAAGATTGGCGCGGCGCTGTCGGCACGAGTATGGCTGCAAGGCCACATTTTAGTCGAAGGCGATTTGCAGGCGCGTTATGAAGGCGTTGACCCGGCTTATGAAATCGGCGATTTCTGGTATCCGCTGCAACGCGGCAATTGAGCGGCACAATTCTTTCGCAAAACCACAATTGTGCCAGTTGACCATGCCTCTGTCTTTGCCCCGAAGGGGTTCAGAAAATTAGCCAGTGCTGTAGGCAATGGAATTGAGCCGTGTAATTAGCTCGACTTTGTACAATTTCAGATTGGACAACACCAATCAAGCGCTGACGTTGCGGCTCGCGCCTGGAATTATTGAACCTCAGCTGTTGAGGGGAGGTTCAATAATTCCCAGGGGTGAAAAAGCCAATGAAATCAGGCTGCTTCGCCGCTGAAAAATCTAGCAACGGAGAGCCGAGGCGGTGAGGCCATTCATCGGAATCCCTCAACGGAAAGCCGAGGCGGTTTGGCCATTCATCTGAATCCCCCCAACGGCAGTTGGGGGATGCTTAAAGTCCAGCCTACACACCAAGCAAGCAAAGTTTTTTTGCAATCCCCCCAACGGCAGTTGGGGGATG
>JACQDB010000012.1 GCA_016201275.1 Acidobacteriota bacterium | reverse complement strand
TGTTGAAAGCCCAAATCGAAAGCGGCGCGAGTGTGGCGATGCAAGAAGAGGCGCACGCTTTGAAAGGCATCAGCCACAATATGGGAGCCGAAAGAATGGGCGAGGTCTGTCGGCTTTTGGAAATGCTGGGAGCAAGCGGCAGCCTGCAAGGAGCCGAAGAATTGCTAGGGTTGCTGGAAACCGAGTTCCGCTTGTTGCAGGGAGAATTGACTGTGCAAGCATCCTCCTTGGTGACTTGATCGAACGATCCGTCACCACAGGAGTCATCTCGAAGTAAGCTCGTCGGACGGTTCCACAAGGTCTGGCGTAGGGAGAGGCATATCATTGAGGGGGAAAAAAATATGAAGCAGTCAGCAAGTGGTAGGCCTATCGGTAAAGCTGGCAGATTTTGTATGTTGAGCAAGGCGAGTATCTATATGTTGTGGATTTATGGAGTGGCGATCTTTGCGCCGCCTCGTGCTTGTGCCGCTGATCTCCTGGGCACTTCGGAAGGCGCACCGCTCAACACGCCTTCCGAAGTGGTCAGCGCGCTCTTGCTGGCGAACTCTTTTTACTTCTCTATCGTCGGCGTTATGGCCGTAATCCTGTTGGGCGCGGGCAGCTATTTGCTCTACGTCAGACGCCAGGGCAGCGCTCGACTACAGCGCAGCACAGAGTTGATTCATTCCATAGAAGGCGTGGTGTGGGAAGCGGACCCGCAGACCTTTCAATTTTCTTTTGTCAGTCAATATGCCGAACGAATGCTCGGTTTCCCCGTTCAACGCTGGTTGAGCGAACCGGACTTCTGGCGCAACCGATTGCACCCGGATGACCGTGAAGCCACCGTCGCGCTCTGTGTTCGCGCCGTCGCAGAGCAGCACGATCATCAGTTGGAATATCGCCTGCTCACCGCCGATGGGCGTGCGGTCTGGGTGCGCGATTTAGTCAGCGTCGTGGTAGCGGCGGAACGGGTCGTCAGACTGCGCGGCGTGATGATCAATATCACCGAATGGAAGCAGGCCGAAGAAGCGTTGCGAATCAGTGAAGAGCGCTATCGCGAGTTGTTCGTCAACGCCAACGATGTCGTTTATACCCACGACCTGACCGGCAAATTCACCTCCTTCAACCGCAAGGGCGAAGAATTGACCGGCTATAGCAGCGAGGAATTGTTGGCGCTGAATGTGTCGCAACTGATTGCTCCCGAATATGTCGAGACGGCGCGCCAGATGACCATGCGGAAACTCGCGGGAGAAGAGACCGCCTCGACTTACGAGATTGAAGTGATGACTAAAGAGGGTCGCCGCAATCTTCTCGAAGTCAACTCGCGGCTGATTTATCAAGACGGCAAACCGGTCGCCGTGCAAGGCGTCGCCCGCGACATTACTACCCGCAAACAAGTCGAAGACGCCTTGAGCCAGAGCGAGAAGAACCTCCGCATCATCGTTGAGAATATGCCGGTGATGATGAACGCCTTCGATATGGAGGGCAAGATCATTGTTTGGAATCGGCGTGCCGCAGCGGTGAGCGGCTACGACGCCGAAGAGATCGTCGGCAACCCCAAGGCTATGGACATTCTCTACCCGGACGCCGAGTTCCGCCAACACCTCAACGAAGAAATAGCGGAGCGCGGTTACGATTACAGCAGCGTTGAACGGGAAATGAAGTGCAAGGATGGTTCGGTGAAAATCATCGCCTGGTACAACATCTCTAAACGCTTCCCCATCCCAGGTTGGAACGGCTGGGCGGTTGGCGTAGATATTACCGAGGCCAAACAGACCGAACTGGCGCTGAAAAGCAGCGAAGCGCGGTTCCGCGATTTGTATGACGAAGCTCCTATAGGCTATCACGAGTTGGACATGGAAGGCCGCATCATCCGAGTCAATCGTGCCGAAACCACAATGCTGGGTTATACGGCAGAGGAGATGCTGGGGCGCTACGCCTGGGAATTTATTCTCGACCCGGAGGTTTCACGCCGCGCTGTCCTGGCCAAACTGGCTGGCACTATGCCTGTGCGAACCATCGAACGCATCTTCCGACGCAAAGACGGAACCACCGTCCACGTCATGCTGGAAGACCGGCTGATACGCGATGCTCAGGGGCAAATCATCGGTAGCCGTGCGACACTTCAGGACATCAGCGAACTCAAACGAACGGAGGCCGAATTACATAAAGCCAAAGAAGCCGCCGAATCTGCCAACCATGCCAAGAGCAGTTTCCTTGCTTCGATGAGCCACGAAATTCGCACTCCTATGAACGGCATCATCGGCATGACCGGCTTGCTCTTGGACACCGAATTGACTGACGATCAACGCGACTTCGCCGAGTCAGTGCAATTCAGCGGCGAGTCACTGTTGACCATCATCAACGACATCCTGGACTTCTCGAAAATCGAAGCTGGTAAACTAGACATCGAACCGATTCCCTTCAACCTGCGCTACACCGTTGAAGAAGTCGCAGACCTGTTGTCGAGCAAAGCCGAATTTGCGCTATCCGCCTGCGGTTCCTAATCACTTGATTGGCGATGCCGGACGCATACGCCAAATCCTCACCAACCTGGCTGGCAACGCTATCAAGTTCACCGACACTGGCTATGTCCTCATCAACATCGAATGCAGCGAACAGAGTGAGAGCGCAGCGGTGATTAAATTTTCAGTGCGCGACACCGGCATAGGCATTCCTGAAGACAAGCTGGGAAATATTTTTGAGAAGTTCACGCAAGCCGACACCTCAACGACGCGCAAGTACGGCGGCACAGGTTTGGGCTTGGCAATCAGCAAACAACTGACCGAGTTGATGGGTGGTCAAATCGGCATCTCTTCGGTGGTGGGCGAAGGCTCGAACTTCTGGTTCACTTTGCCGCTGGCGCTGTCCAACGAAGAAGCCAACGCTCCTATGCCTGCGATTGATTTGACCGGAGTGCGGGTCTTGATTGTGGATGATAACGAAATCAATCGCCGCGTGCTGCACGAACAGATCACCAGTTGGGGCATGAAAAATGGCGGCTATGCTTCGGGTGAAGAAGCGCTGCAAGCGTTGCGCGAAGCCAAAGCCGAGGGTGATCCTTTCTACATAGCCATTCTCGATTACCTGATGCCGGGGATGGATGGCGAAATGCTTGCCAAAGCCATCAAAGCCGACCCGGAGTTATGCGACACGGTGTTGGTGATGTTGACTTCGGTGGGTTTCATAGGCGAGACGCGGCGGATGCTGGATGCAGGGTTTGCTGCTTACCTGGTCAAACCTGTGCATCAAGCTCAACTGATGAACGCCATGACGAATGCCTGGCAAGCTCATTGTGAACCGACTTCTCCGTATAAAGTGGCGTCACGTTCAGTCGTCCGCTTTAAAAAAGAAGAGAAAGGGAACGCCGCCGAATTCGATGCGCGCATCTTGGTCGCTGAAGATCAAATCGTTAATCAGAAAGTCGCACGCCGCATATTGGAAAAGATGGGCTGCCGCGTTGACCTGGCTGCCAACGGTCGAGAAGCCGTCGAGATGGTTGCTTTGTTGCCTTACGATTTGGTGTTTATGGATTGTCAGATGCCAGTGATG
>JACQDB010000140.1 GCA_016201275.1 Acidobacteriota bacterium | reverse complement strand
GTCATTGCCTCTTAACCCGCCAAGCGGGTGACCGCATCAAGCCCAGTGCGTCAGCGCTGGGGAGGCGGGTGGTGATGACCTCCTAGCCCGCGCAGCGGGTGATAGCCAACTATCTATCACCCGCTGCGCGGGCTAACCATATGGGTGGGCGTTCGTCCACGGGCTGACGCCCGTGGCTTTATGCTTGCGCCCACTTCGCGGGCTAGCCATACGGCTGGGCGCTCGTCCACGGGCTAACCATACGGCTGGGCGTTCGCCCACGGGCTGACGCCCGTGGCTTTATGCTTGCGCCCACGGGCTGACGCCCGTGGCTTTATGCTTGCGCCCACGGGCTAACGCCCGTGGCTTTATGCTTGCGCCCACTTCGCGGGCTAGCCATACGGCTGGGCGTTCGTCCACGGGCGTTAGCCCGTGGCTTTATACTTGCGCCCACTTCGCGGGCTAGCCGACCGCACCATACGATTAGGACACTACCGGCTTTTTGCATTTCTGCGTCATCCCTGTTATTCAATTTCTATGCGAAGATTGACTATTGCTCTTGGCTCAACTCGCGGCGCGAAAGTCGAAGCGACTCGCGCTGCGGTGGCACGCATCGCTCAGGTAGAGACGGCGTGGACAGCAGCAGAAATCATCGCTCTCGACGTGCAGACCGAAACTCCGGCGATGCCGTTGACCGAGGATGAATTGATGCGTGGTGCCAAGTCTCGTGCGGAGGCCGTGCGCCAACAATTGATTCAGCAACCCGCCGATTTTTATCTTGGACTGGAAGGCGGCTTTCATTCGATTACGATTGACCAACAGCCGCTGACCTTTTTGCGCGGCTGGGCGTATGTGATGAATGAGGAAGGCGGTTATTTCGGCGCGGGGCCATCCATAGCAGTGCCGTATGCGCTTGTGCAACGGGTCGTAGAAGGAAAACGCGAACTCGGCGAAGTCATAGACGAAGTTGCCGGAGAGTTGGACGTTCGCAGTCGTCAAGGCGCGTGGGGCGTATTGTCGAAAGATTTGATGCGACGTTCGACGACCTTTGAAATCGCCTTGATTGCCGCCTTCGCGCCATTTTATAACGCTCGGTTTTATGGTTAAGCAGCGCGGCTTATAGCGGCTTGCAGAGGGGTGTGCGATTGGTTGAGAGGCGGTCTGTGACCGCCGCACTTCGGTCACAGACCGCCTCTCAACCAGGTGTCGTGGGCCAATGAAATTCGCTATAACAAAACCGAGCGTGCCTCATCACCAAACAAAAAAAGAGCAGAGTGGCTTCCCTGCTCTTTTCCACAACAATTGCCGAACGACGTTTCGGGCGAGGAGATCGCCGCTTAGTTGAACGCGCCCTGCACGGGAATTTCGATAACCGGCGCATCGGCGTCATTGGTTTCAATGCGAATGATGCCTTTGAATTCGCCTTTGCCCTGCATACGGGTTTTATCGAAAGCGAGTTGGATTTTATAGTTCTGCCCTTCGGTTTCCGCTATCAGACTGACGCGAAAAAACGGCAGCGATGAATGCACGGACTTGATTTTCAAACCGCCATCGTGAATCTTGCGAACGTAGATAGCCGGAAGATTAATCGTTGACGGATCAATTTCAAACGGCATCGTCGGCAGCAGTATTGAAGTTGGCATGGCAAAGACCTGTGCATACACTGTGACTTCCAAGGGAATGCTGACCTCTGGAGTTTCGGCGCTGTCGGTCAACACTTTCACGGTCTGTTCATATTTGCCGGGCTTTAGATTCTTGTCGGTGGCAACCTGTAGTTCATAACGCTTGCCGTCTTCGATAGGCTGTAGCTTGACGAGGAAAGCGTTGCCGCCAGGGTTGAGGGAGGTGATATGAATGGGTTTTCCCGAATGGCTGTAGAGGTACATGGTCTGCGCCGCGCCAGCGCCGCGAATGGCGCTGGTCATCCATCTATCGCTGGGCGCTATGCTCAACGCGCCGATGCGTTTGCCAGCCTCCGAAAAAACTTTCGGTTGCAGATTGCCATTGCCCGCCACCGCTTCGGTGTTTGCCGCTTTGAAAAAGGCGCGCAACAACAAGTTGAAATTCGGATAAGCCGCATCGTTGGTGGTTACAGCCGCCGACTTGGAAACTTCTCCGGCATAGCCATCGGTGTGCGGCACGGCGAGGGTGATTTTGCCTTCCTTACCAGGAGGCACGACTTTATCAAAGTCGCTTGCCGTGCAGCCTCAGCCAGGGGCTACGCTTTTAATCAAGAGGTCGGCTTTGCCTTGATTCTTCACAATGAAAGTGAATTCAAGCGGCGTCCCTGATTTCACTTCTCCAAAGTCGTGAGTGAACGAATCAATGGCAAGTTTGGGTTCGCCACTGGACACAGATTTTTCCTGCGCCGTTGTCGCGACCGCACCAGCCAACACCATAGAGAAGAGAACAATTAATTTTCTGAGTTTCATAAAAATCTCCGTAATGTGGTGTTTCAGTGAGCCGCAAGTGTAGCAGATTTGCGCCGCCGCTGTCTTGCGATTTTCGCCCCTTGGTTTCTCCCCATCTCCCCGTCTCCCGTTCTCTCCATCTCCCCTTCTCCCCACTCCCCCTCCCTTTATCCACTGTCGCGCATTCAGCCTTTCGCCTCGGCTGTGGTATGGTAAAAGCGATGAGAGTGATACCGCTTGGCACCAGTTCGGGGAAACCTACGTTACGCAGAAATGTCAGCGCGCTTGCCGTGGCGCGTGAAGGCGACTGGCTGTTATTTGATTGCGGCGAAGGTACGCAAACGCAAATCATTCGCGCCGGGTTGAATCCCTCGCGGCTCGCAGCCATCTTCATCACCCATCTGCACGGCGACCATTTCAATGGCTTGGCGGGTTTGCTTTCGACCATGGGCATGGACAGGCGCGAACGTCAGTTGACTTTGATTGCCCCCATAGGCATACGCGAATACCTCGACACGCTGGCGCGCTTGAAAATTCTCTTCGTCAATTATCCTTTGCAGGTGCGGGAAATTGATAAAGACGAATTGCCGCCCAACGCTTTAACTCAGGTTTATGAAACGGCGGAATATGTGGTTTCGAGTTGTCCACTCGATCATCGGATTTTCGCTTTGGGCTATCGTCTGGATGAGAAGCCGAAGCCTGGACGCTTCAATGTCGAGCGTGCGCGTGAACTGGGCGTTCCCGTAGGCCCGCTGTTCAGTCGCTTGCAATCCGGCAAAGAGGTGCAACTTGATGACGGCAGCATCGTGCATCCGGCGGAAGTGTTGGGCGCAGAACGACCGGGCAAATCGGTGACCTATTGTCTGGACACCCGCCCTTGTGCCGCGTCAAAAACGCTGGCGCGTGATGCGGATTTGCTGATTCACGAAGCGACCTACACCGAAGAGTTTTTTGAAGAGGCACAGCATTACGGTCATTCAACGGCAATGCAGGCGGCAACCATTGCTCGCGAAGCCCAGGCGAAGCGTTTGTTGTTGACGCATTTCAGCACCCGCTATCCTGATGTGACGCCGCTGCTGGAGGAAGCGCAGGCGATATTTTCCGAGACCCGAACGGCGCAGGATTTAATCGAAGTGAATGTGTGAAGCCTGAAGATTGCTAACTTGAAAAACGGGAAACGCAACGCATGATTATCGCCATAGGCATAGACATCATCGAGATTTCGCGCCTCGAAGAAAAACTTTCGCGCCACAATATGCGCTTGCGTGATCGAGTTTTCACCCCCGCCGAGATTGCTTATTGCGAAAGTCGCGCCTCGAAATATGCCAGTTATGCGGCGCGTTTTGCTGCCAAAGAAGCCGCCATGAAAGCGTTGGGAACCGGCTGGGCTGAAGGCATAGGCTGGCAGGAGATCGAAGTCTGCAACAACGAAGTGGGCGCACCATCTTTGCAACTTTCCGGTCACGCGCTGGAACGCTTTCATCAAGTGGGCGCAAGCCGCGCTCACTTGTCGCTTTCCCACTCCCGCGATCTGGCCATCGCTCAAGTCATCTTTGAACAATGAATCGTGACCACCGAATCGTGAATCACCAAAGCGGGGGTGATTCTGTTTGCAGGTGTGGTAGCAGCGAATCGCCAAACCAACGACCAACCTCTTGGTTGAAAAGCGGTCTATGACCGCGAAGTGCGATGGTCATAAACCGCTTCTCAACGCAACCGATTTTTATTTTGCAATTCCCTGTTTAGGCTCACGCGACGGTGAGGAATTCGCGCAGGGTTTGGCCGTCTTCCAGTTCGCGCAATTTGGCAAAGGCTCCGGCTTCGATTTGCCGCACCCGCTCGCGAGTCACCGAAAGGTCTTGGCCGATCTCTTCCAAGGTGCGCGGTTCAACTCCCGCTTCCAATCCAAAATGCAGTTTCAAAATCTTCGCTTCACGGGGCGTCAATTGCGCCAAGGCGCGGGAAATCGCATCGCGGCGCGACCGCGCCATCGCGGCTTGAAACGGATTGTTAGCGCCGCCATCATCCACGAAAGCGATGGCCGCTTCGCCGTTATCATTGGCGGCAATGTCCAGCGGAATGATGTGCTGCGAAAAGCCCAAGGCTTCGCTGACGCGCTCGGTCTGCACGTTGAGAAGGTCGGCGATTTCGGCACTGGAAACTTCGGCAGCCTTCTCTTCGCTTATCGAACGCGCCGCTCGCGTCACTTTGTTAATCATATCCAGTTCCGAAGCCGGTAAGCGCACAATGCGGCTTTGCGTATCGAGCGCTCGCGCCATAGATTGACGAATCCACCACATCGCATAAGTCGAGAAGCGGAAGCCACGTCGCCAATCGAACTTCTCGACAGCGCGCATCAAACCGATGTTGCCTTCTTGAATCAAATCCAGGAAAGGCAGGCCACGATTGGTGAAATGACGAGCGACGGAAATCACCAGCCGGAGATTCGCTTCGGTCATCTTTTGCTTGGCGGCAGCCAGCGCATAAGCCGCCGCATTCACCTTTCTGGCTAACTGACTCAACTCCGCAACCGTCACTTCCGATTCGGTCAACATACGAGTCACGGTCGCTTCGATGTCAAAGCCCTCTTCTTTGCGCGGCGCAACGATTTCGCCTTTGGCGTTTTTGACCGACCGTTCGGTAGATTTCGCAGGATAATTTTTAGCGACCTGCGCGGCAATATCTAGCACCCGTATAAATTTGCGCTCGCCTGCAGGGGTGAACGTGACCCCACGAAGGGCGCGTGTCAAAGCTATGCGTTGGCGCGTGGCAAAGCTGTGCGGATATTTTTTGAGCAGGCGTTTAAGTGGCTTGCGTTTCGGATTGTAAAGATTTCTGGCGGCCTCTTCGATTTGGGCCAACGCCGCGTCAACCACTTCGGCAGGACTTTGCGAAGCAGATTTTATTTCGACCTCTTCAATCAAATCGGCGGCGCTCTCATCGCCGTGGCGGAACGCCTGACGCAGGTAAGCAAAATATTCTATGGCGAGAGGCGAACGCGACAGGAATTGTTGCAGGCGATGACGGGCACGCTCGATGCGCTTGGCCGATTGCATTTCGCCCGTCGCATCGAGCATCGGTGCGCGTGCGGCTTCGCGCAGATACAGCTTGAGCAAATCGGCAGTATCCACATCGTAGCCCGGTTCGGCAATCGGCAGTTCTTCGTTGGCCTCCACTTCGTTGGCTTCGCCGGTTTCGTCGTCGTTGTCAAACAAACTGTCCATCTCTTGTTTCATAAGACCTAGCTCCTTTGGTTGCCGCTTATGACTTCTTCTAGCACACCCTCTGTAGTGCTTGGAGTTATAGAATTCAGATTCTACCAAACCACCAGAAGGCCAAAAAATTAAAAAGATTAATCAATTGAAACGTACCTGCTAATGTAAAGTTCTCCCTAATGAGTGGCGAGCCGCGAAGGCGCAATTTTTTTTTCTGCCAACAAGAGGCCCGGAACCCCAAGGCTCACAAAAAATCTTGGTGTTCCCAGAGGTTCATGAGAACGCGAGGGCAGAGCGATGCTGGAAAAGTTGGCGCTTGAAAAATCGTTACTGCGTTTTCGCCTGGGTTGGCGCGGACGCTTTCAAATAGGTATCGAACCAAGCCAAAACGGTGTGGTACCAGAGTTCGGAATTCTGCGGCTTCAAAATCCAGTGGCCTTCGTCCGGGTAATATAACAAGCGCGAGGGCACGTTCTGCGTTTGCAGCGCCGTGAATAATTGCAAGCCTTCGGTTACCGGCACGCGATAATCCAACTCGCCGTGAATCACCAGCGTAGGAGTTTTGAAATTGGCGGCAAATTTATGCGGCGACCATTTTTCATAGAGCGCCGGATTTGCCCACGGATTGCCTTTGAATTCCCAGTTGGCAAACCACAGTTCTTCGGTCGCGCCGTACATACTGGTCAAATTGTAAACTCCGGCGTGCGACACCAGCGCTTTGAATTTCACTCGCGGGTCATCGTTATGACCTAAAATCCAATTCACCATGTAGCCGCCATAACTGCCGCCCGCCGCGCCTATGCGCTCTTTGTCTATGTATTGCGCCGAAGCCGCCTGCACCACGCCGTTCAAAATATCCGTATAAACTTTGCCACCCCAATCGCCCGAAATTTCATCGGTGAAGAGTTGCCCGTACCCCGTAGAGCCTCGCGGGTTCGGCATCAACACCACATAGCCCGCCGCCGCGAAGAGTTGCGGATTCCAGCGATAACTCCAGGCATCGCTCCAAGCGCCTTGTGGTCCGCCGTGAATCAACACCACGAGCGGATATTTTTTCGCCGGATCGAAATTCGCAGGCTTGACGACGAAGCCGTGAATCTTGGAACCGCCCGCGCCTTCCCACGTCACATCTTCCACAGCGCGCAAGCCGAAGGAATCCATCGCCGCATCGTTGGTCGAAGTCAACGCTTTGACATAGCTGCCATCGGCATTGGCGCGATAAATCTCCGCCGGGTGCGTCGCCGAGTTGCGCGTGAAGATCAAGGTATTGCCGTTGCTGCTGACTTTCAAATCATCGTTGACGCCATCGTTGAGCAGCTTATTGATAGCGATGCTGGTTAAAGAGATTTCATAAATCGGCTGTCGTCCGCGTTCTGCAATCACGGCGTAAATTTTCTTGTTGTCGGGCGCAAAGGTGAAGCCTTCGACGTTGTTATCAATTTGATTGCTGATTGAGCGGCTTTGATTGGTTTGCCGGTCATACAACAGCAAACGCCAGCGGTCAGCTTCAAAGGTGGCTTTGGCTTGCGAGCGATAAGCGATGAAGCGACCATCGGGCGAATACTGCGGCGACAGGTCTGCGCCGTGATTATCGCCGGTGATGCGTTTGGCTTCGCCGCCTGCAACCGGCACGATGAATAAATCGCTGTTGGTGGAAAAGGCTTCGTCTTTATCGGTGTTGCGCGCAAAGACAAATTCTTTGGCGTCCGGCGAGAAGGCGTAATCGGTAGGGCTGCCCAGACTGAACGGCGGCGCGTCGAAATCACCGGGCGTCATATCACGCGCCGTGCCGCCTTCGCTGGCCACTATGAAGACGTGCGAGCGCTTGCCTTCTTTCCAGGCATTCCAATGGCGAAAGAGCAGCCGGTCGGCAATTTTGGCTTTCACTTTGCTTTGCGCGGCTTCCTCGTCGCGCAGTTTGTTGCAGGCATCATCCGGGCATTCAGGATAGACCTCAGAGGTAAACGCCAGCAGCTTGCCATCGGGCGACCACAGCGGATTATCCGCGCCCAGCGCTACGTTCGACACTTTCTTCACCGCTTCGCCGTTGATGTCCATCGTCCAAATTTGCGGCACTCCGTCACGCGCCGCAATAAACGCTAGGCGATTGCCATCGGGCGACCAACGCGGCTGGCTCGACGAAGTTTTTTCTTTGGTGAGTTGACGAACTTCGCCGCCTTTCACAGCGACCAGATAAATTTGTGTGGTGCGCCGATTGGCAACCTTGTCGGTGTCGGTGATGGTGTAGGCCACCCATAATCCGTCTGGCGAAAGTTGCGGATCGCCGACGCGCCGAAGATTAATCAGATCATGAATCGTGAACGGTTTGGGCGTGACTTGTTGAGCTTGCGCCGCTACGGAGGAAAACGTAAACAGCGCGATGAACAACCAGCTAACGAGGCGTTTCATAAGAGTCTCCTTGAAATAGAACGTGAATCGGACAACTGGCAAGAAGGTGAACCAAAGTTTTAGCATACCCCGCGCTTTCTATAAAGCCTGCGCGTGCGCTAAGATTAGGCACTGCGCTGTGCGGCGCGGCAGTTATCGAAAACTTACGATTCATAAAAGGAGAAATAGAATGAGTGATAAAGCAGAAGTGACGTTCGTCAATAACGGACCGATTCGCATCACCTGCGAAGACCTGTCAATTAAAGACGCCAACGGCAACGAATTCGGATTAGGTGGACGCACCACCATCTCGCTGTGCCGTTGCGGGTTTGCCGCCAACAAACCGTTTTGCGATGGCTCGCACGCCCGGCAAGGCTTTCAATCGGTAATCGAAGCGCGTGATTTGCCGCCCAAGCCACAATCCTGATTCGGAGAAGGGGAGAAAGGGAGAAAGGGAGAGGGGGAGTAGCGTACTTCTCCCCCTCTCCCTTTCTCCTCCTAAAAAGGATACGCATGAGAACCATACGAATAGCAAACGGGCAAGGCTTCTGGGGCGACTCTGTGCAAGCGCCGATTGAGCAGGTGCGGCGCGGCCAGATTGATTATCTGGGCCTTGATTACCTTGCCGAAATCACCATGTCCATTATGCAGAAGCAGCGCGCCAAAGACCCGCGCAGTGGCTATGCGCGAGACTTCGTGGCAATGATTGAAGAGATTTTGCCTGACTTGGTTGAGCGCCATATCAAGGTTGTAGCCAATGCCGGAGGCGTCAATGGTGAAGCCTGCCGCGATGCGGTTTTAGAGGTGGCGCGCAAGGCCGGTTTTCAAGGGCGCGCCCGGATTGGCATCGTTGCCGGTGATGACATCATGCCTCGCCTTGACGATTATCTCAGTCGCGGCGTCGAGTTGAAAAACCTGGAGACCGGCGAGCCGCTATCCGCAATTCGCTCGCAAGTGCAGAGCGCCAATATCTATTTCGGTGGGCGTCCGGTTGCCGAAGCGTTCGACCAAGGCGCGTTGATAGTCATTGCCGGGCGCGTCACCGATACAGGGCTTTCCCTGGGGCCGCTGATTCACGAATTCAAATGGGCGGCGGATGATTGGGACAGGCTCGCCGCCGGAACCATTGCCGGTCATACGGTCGAATGCGGCGCGCAATGCACCGGCGGCAATTGCCAGTTCGATTGGGAAACGATTCCGAATCTGGCAGACATAGGCTATCCGATTATCGAAGCCCAGGAAGACGGCTCCTTCGTCATCACCAAACACGAAGGCACTGGCGGGCGCATCAACCTTCAATCCATCAAAGAGCAGTTGCTGTACGAAATGGGCGACCCCAAAGAGTACATCACGCCCGATTGCATAGCCGATTTCACTTCGATAAAACTGGCTGAAGCCGGTGAAAATCGGGTGCGCTTTTCCGGCATCAAAGGCCGACCGGCCACCGAGTTTTATAAAGTCAGCATCAGTTATTCCGCCGGTTGGAAAGCCGTCGGCACATTGGTTTATTCGTGGCCGGACGCGCTGAAAAAAGCGCAAGCGGCAGATCGAATTTTGCGCGAACGACTGGATCGGCTGGGCTTGAAATTCGACACCGTGATGACGGAATTCGTCGGTGCGAATGCCTGTCACGGTGCGCTTGCTGGCGAGGCGTTGCCAGACCTTCCCGAAGTCCAGTTTCGCATAGGCGTGCGCGGCGACAATCGGCACATGATCGAACGCTTCACGCGAGAGATCGCGCCGCTGGTGTTAAACGGCCCACCCAGCGTCACAGGCTTTGCGGGTGGGCGTCCGAAAGTCGAAGAGATTATCGCCTACTGGCCAGCGCTGATTCCCAAAGCGGAAGTCGCGCCGGAAGTTTCGGTGGTCGAAGCGTAGCTGAGACAGGGAGACAGGGAGGCAGGGAGACAGGGAGACATTGAATCTCCCCGTTCTCCCTGTCTCCCCCTCTCCCCTTCTTGTTGAGGGAATATGGCAAAAATACAACTGATCCACTTGGCTCATGCGCGTTCGGGTGATAAAGGCGACACGGCGAATGTCGGCTTGATTGCCTTCAAGCCGGAGTATTATCCGCTGCTGGTCGAGCAGGTGACAGCAGAGCGCGTCAAAGAACATTTCCAAGGCATCTGCCTGGGCGCAGTCGAACGCTTTGAAGTGCCGAATCTCGAAGCCTTGAATTTTCTGTTGCACAACAGTCTGGACGGCGGCGGCACGATTTCTTTGAAGACCGACGCGCAAGGCAAAACTTATAGCTCGGCGCTGCTGCGTATGGAGATAGAAGTTGATGATGCCATAGCGAAAGAGGCGCTGGCCAAATGATGATTTGGCGGCTTGGCTGAATGGCACACAGGCGCGCCGAAACCGGATCACTTTTTCAACGCTTGTGTGGACGACCGGCAACGGTGCGCGCCAACCCGAATGAATTAGTTTTTGCCTGTGATCGCAGAGCTTGAAAAATTTTTCGACTTTCCCGTAATTTCCGTGAAGGCTCCCAAGATGTTGTACGCCGTTGCGATAGATAGCACAATATCTTGATACCTTTCACGGAAGTTACGGGAAAGCCAAATTTTCTGTTCCTTGATCCGTAGCAAACTGTGAATGCCATCGTCGAAGCGCCATCGTCTTTGTCTATACATGAATTTCCCAATGAGCATCAGGAGCAAAATGAAAGCGGTCTTGAGGCCGTTGTATTATCGGCTTCCGGCAACCCTTTGTTACGGTAAAAATTTTGCGCCGACGCTACAGTTACTCCGTCAATCGCAATATTGGAGCGCCGAACGCCTCTACGATTATCAACTCACCAAACTGCGCGCCATGCTCCGACACTGCGCCGCCAACGTGCCGTATTATCGCCGCCTGTTTCGCCAAGTCGGTTTCGACCCACAACAGGTGCGCTCGCTGGCGGACTTGCAGCGCCTGCCTCTGCTCGATAAAGCGACGGTGCGCGATCATCTCAAAGACTTGATTGCCGAAAATCTGCGTCCGCACCAGATGCACTATTTCACTACCGGCGGCACGATGGGCGTGCCGCTGGGTTTTTACAACACCCGCGATGCCGGAGGCCGTGAACGCGCTTTCATGGTGGCTCAATGGGAACGCCTGGGTTTTGATTACCGCGAGCGTCGCGCCATGCTCAGAGGCACGCCCATCAAAAGTTCGCGGCACTGGCAATACGACCCGTCGGAACGCGCTTTCGTGTTTTCCAATTTTCACATGACCGCCACCAACGTCGCCGAATATGCGCGCGTCATGCAAGAAAAGCATCTGCCATATCTGCATTCGTATCCGTCGGCGGTGATTGATTTCGCCCGCCTGCTGCAAAGTCAAAAGCTTGCGCCGCCGCCCTTCAAAGCGATTCTTGCGTCCTCGGAAACCGTCTATCCGGGGCAACGCGAATTTGTCGAAGCGGTCTTCAAGGCGCGGCTGTTTTCGTGGTACGGTCACAGCGAAGACGTAGTGCTGGCGGGCGAATGCGAAGTCAGCAGCGACTATCACATCTTCGCGGAATACAGCATCGTCGAAGTGTTGAAAGAAGACGGCTCGCTGGCAAGCGTTGAAGGCGAAGCCGGCGAATTGATTGGCAGCGCGCTGGACAATTTTGCGATGCCGTTGATTCGCTATCGCACGGATGATTGGGCGGTGCTGGGACGGGCGCGTTGTGCGTGCGGCAGAAATTATCAACTGTTGAAAGAGACCAGAGGCCGCCGTCAGGATATGATTATCGGCAGGCTCGATAATTTGATTTCGCCCACCGCTTTGAATTTTCACACCGACGTGTTTGACCGCGTGTTGCAGGTGCAGTTTTATCAACGCGAAAAAGGCAAAGTCGAATTGCGAATCAAACGCCGCGACGATTACACGGCGCAGGACAGTGCTAATATTCTGGCGGCGCTGAATGAAAAGATGGGCGACACGGTGGCGACGACGCTGCACTTTGTGCCTGACATACCGCTGTCACCAAGCGGCAAAGCGCGGCTGGTGATACAGGAATTGCCGATTCCGCAAATCGGCACAACCGTGAACCGTGAACAACGAAGCGTGAAGCGTGAAGCGTGAAAACACAGTTAAACAATTTAACCGTCGCCATTGTTTCGGGAGCAAAGCAGTATGCGCTGGAGCCGCCGTTTCATCCGCCGGAAATTTTCCCTGAATACCCGCACGCGGAACTGCAAGTTGATCCGACCAATCAAGCGTATGCGATGGTGCGCGAGTCGTTTCGCCTGCTTGGATTGGACAAAGAAAATTTTGGCGCAAAGACCTGGAACCCGCTAGGAGAACTGGTTTCAAGGCATCAAAGAGTTTTAATCAAGCCGAATTTTGTGCTGCATTTCAATGCCAGCGGCGGCGCTTGGGAAGCCGTCACCACGCATCCGTCGGTGCTGCGCGCCATTGCCGATTACGTCGCCATTGCGCTTGATGGCAGCGGCGAAATTATGATTGGCGACGCGCCGCAAATGAATTGCGACTGGCCGACACTGATGAAAAATTCGGGGATGGACAGGCTTGCAAAATATTTGCGCGAAGCCTTCGTCAAGCTCGGCGTCAAGGTGACGACGCACGATTTTCGCAAAGAGCAGACCGTGTATCAATACGGCATCATCTGGGAACGTGTGCCGCAACAGGGCGTCGAATCGGTAGCCGTAACGCTTGGCGCAGAGAGTTTCATGGAGGCCATAGACAGCCAGCGTCTGTACGGCGCGGATTATAATCGCCGCGCCACCATCGCCGCGCATCGCCATCATCAACACGAATATTTGATTGCCAAACCGGTGCTGCAAGCCGATGTGGTGATCTCGGTTCCCAAACTCAAAGTGCATCGCAAAGTCGGCACGACGCTGAATCTGAAAAACATGGTCGGCATCAACACCGACAAAAATCATCTGGCGCATTATCGCATCGGCGCGCCAGCCAGCGGCGGCGACGAGATGGCAAATCCGACTTGGCAAGACCGCGCCGAACGCCGTTTGATGGATATTTTTTTAGGCCGCAACTGGCGCATCGGGCGTTATCCATTCGTCGCCTGGCGGGCGTTTCGCAAAGCCTTGGCGAAATTTCAAACGGCGACAGCGACGCCGAAATTCACCTATGGTAATTGGCACGGCAACGACACCGCCTGGCGCATGACGCTGGACTTAAATCACGCACTGTTGTTTGCCGATGCGGAAGGAAGATTGCAGTCCACGCCAGTGCGAAAATATTTTTCGGTGATTGACGGCATCATCGGCGGCGAAGGTGAAGGGCCGCTGCATCCCGAAGCTTACGCTTCGGGCGTCATTGTCGCAGGCTTCAATCCGGTAGCGGTGGATTGGACAGCAACGCGATTAATGGGTTTCAATCCGGCACGGATTTCCCTGTACAACAACGCCGTTGTCCAGATGCGCGGCTGGTTTGAAGATTTCGCGATTGATAAAATTTCCGTGCAATCCAACCGCACCCAATGGCAGAGCCTTTTACACAGCGACGCCAACATCTTCACCTTTCGCGCTGCCGCCGGTTGGCAAGGCAAGATTGAACAACACGCGCCGTCAAACGAGGCAACCGAACCCGCCGCGCCTTCGATGATTTTACAATGACATCGGCGGTGAGTCGCGGTTTGGTTTCTCTGGCCGTTTGCTTGCCTACGGTTTGTAGGATTGCCAACGTCGCGCTTCAACAAAAGAGGCGCTCTGGTAGATTGCGTCAAGGCACTCGTAACTACTCCGTCGGTTTGAAAATTGCCGGTCGCTTCGTTGGTGCGCCGTCGGCGCACAGCCAAGCCAGCGGTCAGAGACCGCTGCTCAACCGGAAACATGGGATTCTATTTTCTTCCAACTCCCTTAGCCAGCGGTCTCTGACCGCTGCTCAACGGGAATTATGGAATTATCTTTTCTTCCCCCTCTCTTAGTTTTGCGCCAGAGGCGCAGAGGAAATTAGCCTGTAGGAGCGCCACGGGAATTCGTTTTTGCGCCAGAGGCGCACCAGAGCGTAGCTCGTGGGAGCGCCAAGGGAATTCGTTTTTGCGCCAGAGGCGCACAGGAGATTAGCCCGTGGTGGAGCCACGGGAAGATGCAGGCGGCTTGATGGTCGCGCTCTGCCAGAGCGCCGGAAGCTGGCGGCATCGCCTCTCTTGCACTCTTTCAGGACGCACAGCGTTTGCCCAACTTGCTTCCAGTGCCTTTAGTTCCAGTGCCTACAGCACTGGCTAATTTCCTACACCCCTGCGGGGCAAATATGGCTGGGTCGTTACAGGCACTCAATATATAGAGGTCTTCACGGCAACCGCATACAATATCTTGAGGGTTTGTACGCAACCTGCCAGAGCGCCAAGAAAGCTTTGCTCTCTTCCCTGTCGCTCAATTTAACCGTTCGTGCAAGAGGACGCGCAACTCCGTGCGCCAGTCGTCGTTGAGGCCTACGCGATACACCGGAACTCGCGAAGAAATTTGGCTGGCAATTAATTTCGTCGTGGCGTGAAAGCGAAACAGCGGCGCGACCAGATACAACAACGGCGGTGCGTCCGTCAGTGGCAAGCCTTTGAAATAACCGCGCCGCGCAAAATCATCTCTCAGCCGATGCCAGTTGATGCGAATCCAGTAATCCAATCCTTGAAAAGGAAACTCTGCATCTTCGCTGACTTTCAATTCCATCACCACCAATTGCCCTTGACGCGTGACGGTGAGCAAATCTATGAACGAGCGTTGCTCGCCGCGATAGGCTGGCACCTGCGAATAGACGAAGCGCGCCTCAAGCGTCGGATCGAGCCGCGTCACATCCCTGCGAATGATGGATTCCAACCAGCGTTCGCCGTGCAGACGAAACAGTTCATCACCGCGATTTTCCCTATCGGCGCGACGGCGGTGGGTGATTTGCGAAAGCAATTCCAACAACTCGCCATGATTTTTATCGTTGAGTTTTTGACGCGGCGGCGAGAGGCCGAATTCCAGCGTCGCCTTCTGCACAGCCAGGCGCGCAAAGGTCAGCCCGCGAATCGCAAGATAGAGCCAGCCGTTGCGCTGCTGCGTGTCTAGCGTCTCCGGCAACAGCGCTTGCAATTCATCAAGCAACCTTGCGGCTTCCGATGCAGGCGCAAGCGTATCAGGCCACTCGGCGCGCCGCGAAGCGCGTTTCAAATTGTCGGATAAATCGGCTTGCGCGAAAGCCGCCACGGGCTTGATGCACTTGTTGGTTTCGTCCACTTCATAAAGCGCTATCGGCGCGTTGTTCATCGTCAAACAGGTCAAGCGACAGGCCGTCGTCAAAGCGCTTCCAAGAGGCACAAACAAAGCCAGTCGCCTGACCTTGCGACCTCTGCCGCGCAGTTCTTCGCGCCACACCAATCCCGCGCCCAGCGTCGCATCAATGTGGTTTTGTGCGGCACCGCGACCGATGGCAACGGCGGCGATAGTGTGGCCGCGTTCTTTGATAATCAAGCGCGTGTGAAGGCCGGAGAGATGGCGATAATCATCCCGCGATTGAATGGTCTGTTCGATATGCCAGCCCGCCAGGTTCGCGGCAATCAACGCGCCGATTTGATGAGCAAATTCACGGCGCGATAGAGGCGATGAATCGCTGGCCGCTCCGCGCCGCAAAATAATTTCGCATGGTGTCAATCCCATTTGCCGGGTGCAATGCAGACGCGCCGTTTCATCCGTTATGGCGCAAGACAGCACCCGCCAGGAGCGCGACCAGCCTTCGCCCCAGCCGGAAAAAACCAGTTTATTGTAAGCGATTTCCGCCGCGCAGTTTTCCCTTGCCAAAGTGGCAAGCAAGCGCTCGTCTTCATAAAGATCAAACCTGCCGCCGAGCAGGAAGCGCTCCAAATCATATTTGATGTGGGCGGCGTCTGCGGTCTTGCGGTGATCTTTCGCGCTCGTATTTTTCCTGATGCGTTGTCTCACACCGATGTTTGAGAATCGTAAAAATGGTTTTGCGAACTGCAAATTTCTTGTCAGAGAATCGCACGGTTATCGGCGATTCTATTTTTCCGTGAATCGTTTTGCCAGAGGCGATGATGCCGCGCTGACACAAGGAACGTATGCACTATGCCTGAACCGAATCTATGGATTCAAGGGCGCGGCGCAGAGAATCGCGGTTGACTCAATAAAAGCGCCTTTGCTAGTATGAGTCGGCGTTCATGACCAACGCACGGTTTGATTAAAAGGGGCCATAGCTCAGCTGGAAGAGCGCATGACTGGCAGTCATGAGGTCAGGGGTTCGATCCCCCTTGGCTCCACTTTTCGTTTCAATAAGAAAGGCTACCGATTTGGTAGCCTTTCTTATTTTTGATGAGTTTGACAGGAACTTTGACAGGGATTAAATTCAATTCGTGCCTGTCAGAATCTTATCCCTTAAATCAATCGTTTGTTTTTTCCGCGAAGATAAAACGTGAGCGTAAATGTCGCCAGTTATACGAATATCTGAATGTCCCAGCAATTCGCTCACAACTTTTAATTCAACCCCTTGCGCTAACAATAGAGATGCGAAGAAGTGACGTAGATCGTGAATGCGATAGTGGCGCATCTTCGCTCTTTTCAAGATAGAGTCGAGTTTGCGTTTGATATTGCGAGGGTCAATGGAAGTCCTGTAAGCCCTACAGCAAACCAGACCCGTATTTTGCCAGTTCGAGCCTGCAACTCATTTCTCTTTGCGTTATTGCTTGTGGTGGTCACGAAGTTTCTAAATCCTGCAAAGCCTTCTCTAACCAACAGCAAGACGATCATCTCCGTGAGAACGGCAAAGAATTAGTGGATGGCAAGCAGCCGGGATGTGACGAACTGAGCTACGGGATTTGTCGCTGTTGTCTGGAAGGTGAGGCGTAGGAGAGCAAGCGCAGCAGAGGCGCGCTTCAGCGATAATCATGGCTTCCAAAATTCTGCTGACAAGGGCAACTCATTGAGTTCGGCGCGGGCTTCTCGCCAGGTTGGGTAATGCTGGTCGAGCAGGGTTATAAAGCGCTCGCTGTGCGTCGGTTCTAATAAGTGCGCCATTTCATGAACGATGACGTATTCGAGCAGGTCTTGCGGTTTCTTCACGAGTTCCGTATTCAGACGGATGTGACCGGCGCGGTGGTTGCAGCCCCCCCAACGGGTTTTCATGCGCTGAAGAAAATACCGCTTCACCTGCACATCAAGTTTCGCTTCCCACTTCGTAATCAACTTCGGCACGACTTCGTGGAGCAACGACTTATGCCACTCGTGCATAATCTCGGCGCGCTTCTCGGCACTGCTGCCCGGGCGCACGGTGAGCATGATGCGCCGGTGGTCAAGGCGAACGCCGGGTCTGGCGTCGGCGTGGGCAACCGTCAACAGGTAGCGCCGCCCCCATAGATAATGGCTTTCGCGGGTGACAAACTGCCGGGGCGTTTCGCGTGCCTGGCTTCTGAGCTTGCGCTGCTGCTCGTGGATCCAGCCGAGTCTACTGATGGCATAAGCGCGTGCCACATCTAAACGAGTCGCTGTCGGAGCGACCAAGGTGACGCGGCCATCAGGTGGATGCACGGAGAGATGGACATACGTGATGCCCTTCCTTGTCACCTTGATCGAAAGTTCGCCAATCTGAATCATCTCGTCCATTAGTAGCCACCTTGATGTTTGATGATCTCGAAAATCGCCAGCGTCGCCGTGCGATCTTTGGGCATCAGCGGGAACAGCGCGTTCAGCACTTGCGCCTCGCGTGCAGGGTCGCCTTTCCATCCAGCAGGGGCGCGTTCGCGCATAGTCAGGTCTAATTCCAGCGCCAGCCGTGCCTTCTGCTCATCCGCTGTCGGGCATTGGAAGTCTTCTATGATGTTGGCGATGATGCGCTGCTTGCGTTCGCCTGCGCTCATCAACTCTTCCATAGTCGCCCAGCGTTTACGCAGCACGGCGCGCTGAAAGCCGTTCAGCCCTTTGGTCTTTTGCTCAAACCATGCATCAATAGCTTTTTGCGAAGTCAAACGCTGCGGCACATCGCGGGCTTCGTATTTCAGATCACACCACTTTGTCCTCTACCGCTTCGTGGAATTTGTAGGTGTGTATGTAAGTGCCGAAGACTGCGCGGGTCGTCTGTTTGTCTTTACGCAAAAGCGGCGTGCCGTTGAAGCCTATGAAGATCGCGTGTTCCAGCCAGCGCTTCATCTGCTTGTTCATGTCGCCGCCTTGTGTGCGATGGCATTCATCCACGAACACATAAAACCGCCCGTGAATCGGCGGCGCAGCGCCTTCAAGGTTGAGGTCGAATTTATGAATCAAAGCGCACAGCAATCGCGGATTCGGCGCACTCAGCTTTTGCTCAAATTCATTCCGCGAGATGATGCGTGGCGAAGGCGATTCCGCGCCGATGACGCCAGCGTTTTTCATCACGCCTTCGATCTGTTTATCCAATTCGTCGCGGTCGGTGATAATCAGTATGCGCGCTTCGGGGTCGTGTTCGAGCAGCCATTTGGCAATCAGCACCATCAAGATGCTTTTGCCGCTGCCTTGGGTGTGCCAGATGACGCCGCCTTCGCGTTTGGCGATGCGCTCTTGCACTTTCTTCACCCCTACGAATTGATGCGGGCGCGGCACTTTCTTTCGCCCGCCGTCGAAGATGATGAAGTTGCGTATGAGGTCGAGCAGGCGCGACTTCTCGCACATCTCTGCCAACGGTCGGTCCAGCAGTGCGCCAGCGGTGAGCGGGGCGGTGTTGGCCGACTTCCACTCCACGAAGAACTCCTCCCGCGTGGTCGCAGTGCCATAGCGCAAGCCTTGCGAATCGTTACCGGCAAAGACGAATTGCACCGTAGTGAAAAATCCTTGATTGAAAATCTCCTCCTGATTGGTGATGAGTTGGCGCACGCCGTCTGCCACTTCCACAGAGCCGCGTTTCAATTCGATCACCGCGATGGCGAGGCCGTTGAGGTACAGCACCAGGTCGGGTCGCCGCTGATAACCGCCGCGCAGCGTCACCTCTTCGGCAAGCGCGAAGTCGTTGTTGTCCGGGTGTTCCCAATCCACCAGATGCACGGTGTCGTGAGCTGTCCGGCGGCGACCTGCACCGGCACGCCGTAGCGCAGCAATTGATATGTCCGCAGGTTGGCTTGATAGAGCGTGAGGCCGGTCACGTCCGCCGCCGTTTCCAGTTTGTGCAAAGCGGCGGCGATATGCGCGTCGCTGTAGCCGCGTTGTTGGAGATTGGCGCGCAGCAAATCAGTTTCGATGTGGCGATTGTTAGCGCGCTGATGCCAGTCGCCTAGGTAATGATAGCCGAGACCATCGGCGCGGCGGACGTCCGTGAATAAAGCAATCACGCGGTTTTGCGTTTGGCGTTCGGTGCGGGCAGAGTTGGTCATTCGATTACCTCCCAATGTCCGCCTTTACGCGGACCGACATAACGCAGCCGTCCTTCGCGGCTGAGTTTTTGCGCTGCGCGCTCCACGGCGCTGACGGATTTTCCGATTTCAGCGGCTATTTCGATCAACGTCATAGCCGGTTGTTGGCGCAATATCTCAAGAATGTGCTCGGGCGTTTTTACCCGCGTTTTTACCCGCGTTTTTACCCGCGTTTTTTCTGTCGTCGCCGAGATGGTTGCCAGATATTCCGGTGTATAGGGGAACTCGACCAGCACATCTCCCGGCTCGTACTCGATTTTTGGCGCAGGCGTGCCGGCCTCGCGGCAGGCGTCGGTGATGCGCTGTATGCCGCGCCCCCAAGCCTCAATTTCACCGGCGCGGAAAAACGCATTAGCGATGCCGGGATTGAAAGGGCAGGACGGATGCGGCTTCAGCAGGCGGGCGACCGTCCAGTGTTCGGGCAATTCGCCCGGGTTCCAGATGCTGAGTCGGTCTGGATAAACGCGGATTTGAATCGGCGCGCCGCTGGCGTAATCTCGATGAATCAGCGCGTTGAGCAGCGCCTCGCGCAATGCGGCTTCCGGCACAGGCAAAGATTCCAGTCGATAGAGGCCGGCGTAACGGATGGCGGCTTTCAGATATTTCGTGAGCAGCAAATCCATTGTCTGCCGGGTCTGGTGAAACAGCGAGCCGTGAATTTCATCGTGATAGAGCAACTCGGATTCCGTGCGGAAATAGCCGATCTTCACAAACGCCCCGGTGACGAAGCGCTCCGGGTCAGGGTGAAAGAGCAGCACAGCGGCGCGTTTCAGATAAGCGCCTTCCATCAGGTGCAACTTGTCCAGCAGCGTCGCCGCCGCTTCGCGCAACACGCCAGCCGCCAGCCGACGGCTCTGCCGCGCCAGCTTGCGAAATTCCGCCAGCGCCTCGCGGGATAAATCACGCACCGCCACGCCCGGCACTGGCACACCGTCCCAGGTGAGACCTTGCTTACGCAGGATGAACTTGTCGAGCGCCGCACCTCTCAATTCCTGTTTGGTACTGCCGCTACGCACATGGTATTCGCCCTTGTAACTCACGGGATACGGATACGGCTCGACGACAATCTCCAGCCACTCCCTGCCGTTCTTCTCGTGCAGGTTCACCTCCACCACGATGCCGAGGATGTCACGCACCTTGTTGGGAATCTCTTCCATCAGCCGCGCCGCGTTCGCCACGCCGACCACCTCGCCCCGGTTATTGCGCCCGATGTGCAGCCGCCCGCCTTCCGCATTGGCGAAACCGCAGACCCAGCGCAGCAACTCGTCCCGCCACGTCTCTTTCCATTCAATGTTCTGAGCTTCTTTCATATTAATCGTGTCTTCCCGGTGAGCAATTCCTGCATCATCGCCTGCTTGAGGGCGCGGGTCTTGTCGCGTCGCTGTTCCAACGCCGTGAGTTCGGCGTCCATGTCGGAGAGCACGGCGGCGATGGCGGTTTGTTCGACGGGTGAAGGCGGAACGCTCACACGAAATTCATGAACGTCATTTCGGTTGAGCGTGGGAACACCTGAGCCAGTGCCAAACCTTTCCAAGCCAACACTGGTAAGAAAATAGAAAACGAACTTCGGGTCGTTGCTCTTGAAATCAGTCACCCAAAGCGCGGTGTTGTGAGGCCAGAAATCCTGCTTGACGAAATGGACGTTCCCGATTGTTCCTGACCTGCCTGTGACAACGCCTGGGGCTTTCACCATGAATTTTGCATGGTAGTTCTGAATACCGTTGGAATAGACAACCGGATAATCTCCTCTCTTGATTTGTGAGGTCGGTAAGTCAAAGCCTCGCTGCAAAGGAGCAAACTGATCGAGCCGCTTTACCTCCCACTCGCCGTGGAAGCCGGGGAGGCGAGTTTTGCCGGTGAGGAGTTGCTGCATAGCGGCTTGTTTGAGGTCGCGCTTCTTGGCGATGAGCCGCTCCAGCCCGCCCAGCAACTCATCCACATCGCTCAACGCCTCGGCAATCGCACGTTGTTCATGGAGGGGCGCTACTGGGAAGCGAAGCTTCCGAATCTTCTCCAGTGTGAAGCGTGTGATAGCGTTTCCAGACATTGCATCCTTCATGCGCTGCTGCCCCTGCACAGAGAGACATTGCTGAAGAAAATACTCTGTAGAGTGTTTCTTAGCGTCAAACCGGAGAAATGCGACGCTGGACAAGAGGCTGAACTGTTCGGTCAAAGTATTCAACGCCGCATTGCCAGTGTTCGCGCCATCTTTAGTCAGCAATAAGTCCCCGTGCTTCACGTCACATCGTTTGTATATAGCTTCGTGTTGTGCGGCGTCGATTCGGTCTGCGGTGGAAATATCAAGGAAACCAAAACGGATGTTCTTCGAGGTCAAATAAAGGTAGTCATGGCCGCGAACTGTTGGCGAAAAATGCGTTCCATCTTGAATCTTTATGCACAGGTCGGCGCACGACATGGACTCCCACCCCTCCGGTATCACGCCAACCTCGGTCTGCTTGTAGCCGGATTTCACTTCCGCTTTCATTCTTTATCCTCCGAGCAAGATGACAATATGGAACCACGGCAATTGGGCAGCAGACTGCTGCCCAATTTGGAAATCGGGGCATTCCTGAGCGAAAAACTTCATATACTTGAGATTCCGAGTGGATAAGCCCTTCATCTCCGGGAAGGCGGCACGCAGATCGGAGGATAGCCGGTTAATCACCTTTGCGCCCCAGCCTTGACGGCTCTGCCGCTGCAAGATGTCCATGCCAATGTCGTGATAGAGCCGGATATGCTCGTGGTTGGCAGCAAGCAAGGCCCGCTGCCGCGCTCCGTGAATACGTTTTTTCAGCTCTGCCAGCCAATCGGCGTAATCTTCCGGCAGTATGAGTGCATTCTTGTTCATAGCTTGAACCCCATCCTTTCCAGATGACGGTTGACGGTTTGTTCCAATTCTGCCACGCCTTGCACCAATTGCGGCAGCGGCGTGGCGTAGCGTTCGGCAAGCTCGCGGATGCGCCCGGTCAGGGTTTGCGAGACGCGCTCCAGTTCGCCCTGCACGGCGGCGTCAAGCGCCGCCAGCCATTTGTCATCCACCACCAGCCGCTTGATTTCGTCTGCGGTCAGCGCCGGGTATTTGGCCGCCACCGCTGCGGTCAACTTTTCCTGCGCCGCTTTGAGTTGGGCGCTAACTTCGGCTTCTTCACTTTCCAGTTTCAGCCATTGCTTCAACGCCGCTTCTTCCTCCGCTATCAACTCTCCACTCTCAACTTTCAACTGCTTCAGCCTTGCGCTGACGCTGGCACGCGTGAGCTTGCCCCTGTCGTTCAGGGCGTCGGCCAGCAAGCCGTCTTCGCCGCTGTGTTCTTCGGCGAGTTCTTCCAGTTGTTGCCCAAGCGCGGCTATATCGGCTTCGAGCTTTTCAAGCGCCGCTTGTTCGGCGGCAAAGTAGCGGGCGATGATGAGCGCAGGCGGCAGCAGTTCGGTCTGGTATCTCTTTTTGCCGCTGACGAAATCGGGGCGGGTTTTGGTTTTTTTACTCTTGTCTTCAACAAACAACCGGGGCTGGGCGGCATCACGCCAGCCATCGGCGGCGATCAAATAACAATCGTCCTGCATGGTCGCAGCCCAATAATCCATCAGGTGCTGATACACATCGTAAGCATCGAGCAGCGGCGCGCCTTTGAACGTAGTCAGCAAATCTTCGGCAATGTTTTCGATGAGCGCCTTCGGGTGTCCGTCTTTATCGAAGCCTTTGAGTTGCGGCGTATTGGCTTCGCGCCACGCGGTAAACAGTTGCGTCACCGTGGTGATGAAGGCGGTGAACTCGGCGTGATCGAAGATGGTTGGTTTGAGTTGAGAGTTGAGAGTTGAAAGTTGAAAGTAGCCGGGGCGCAAGGGTTGAAAGAGTGCGGCGCGGACGCCTGGGAGAATTTGCCAATACGCTTCGAGTGCGGCAAGGTCGCGCGCGGGAATGCCGCCGCGCAGTTCGTCGCAGGAAACCCATAGAGAAGAGTAAAGGTCCGATTTTTTGATGGCCATTGGCTACGCTTTAAGTTGTGATTGGGAATATTGATGGTCGGTATCACGTACAGACCATCAGTATGAAAGCCGAATCCTCCGATAATTTCAATTTGGAAATCGAGGGAGGACCGCACACGGGCAATTATTTGAAGCTTTCTGAAATGCGCTTGGCAGGCTTCGGCTCAAAGTTTGCGTCTGGCGCTTTGCGTTTGCAGGCATAGGCAAAATCAATCAGCAGGTCTTTTATGCCGTTCAGATCATCGTATCCGGGGGCGGCTCGCTCCGGCAGGTGATAGGTATAGCGCCGCCAGGCTTCCCCAAAAATCAATTGATAGGATGTGCCATCAAGCTTAGGGACACGAAAGGCAGGATAAGGACATATCCTTGCCGAGTTGATGGCCTCAAAAATGTGTTGAACTTCACTTGGCTGGATGCTGAATTTTTGCTCCTCTCCATGTTCAGTTATGGATAGGGTGTACTCTTTATGACTATTCCGCGAACGGCGATCTCGGAATAGACGAATCTGTTTTGTGTACGCTTCAAGGCTGATCCTCAACGCGATTTCCATAAGGCGCAGACCTTCCTGAGATGGATTGCCATCCTCGTAGCGCGCTGCCTGCTGACCCTCAAGGTAGCGAAAGAAAAGTCCGATGAGGAACCCGGCTAAACGTCTCGCTGCACTCATTTCAGGCTTCACGGTTCATTATCTCGTATGCCTAGAGAGGCGGCTACAGCAATTTCAATTTGCACATGGTGGATGAAATCACCTGCAAAACTTGAGCGATTTTCAAAGGCTATATACGAACGACCAACGCAAGGTCGCCTGTACCAGATTGCACTTTATTGCAGCCAACATCCTTTTGCTTATATCAATCATGAAGAGCAGTCTCAAACGCCAACCGCTACATTTTATCTGGCGCTTCATAAAGATAGGCCAATTCGTGCAGCTTATTTTCTTTGCCGTCGTGAACCGCAAATTGTGAACGCCGCCGGTTGCCGTCTTTTTCCGGCAACGAGTAACCGAAGAGCGCCGCGCCGCCATACCCGCCATCTTTGTTCAAAGCATAAAAGTTGATGCTGAATTTCGCCAGCTTGGCTTGGTTATGATTGTAACTTCCGGCCACGCGCTTGCACGCTTCCAAACAAGCATCCGTAGGCGACATTCCTTGTCGCATCATCTCGACGATGGTGTGCGCGCCGCAGATTTTCAAATTCTCTTCGCCGCGCCCGGTCGAACCCGCCGCGCCCACTTCATTATCCACAAACAAGCCCGCGCCGATGATCGGCGAATCGCCAACGCGCCCGGGAATCTTGAAGGCCAGGCCGCTAGTCGTCGTCGTGCCGCTCATATCGCCGCGTTCATTGACGGCCAAACAATTGATCGTGCCGGTTGGCGGCTGCGCCCTGAAGCGCTCGGCAAGCGCAAGCAAATCGGGGCGCGCTTTGAATAACGAACTCGTAGAACTGCCTTCGGGCGACGCCAGTCCGGGGCCCCAGGCATCGCGGTCGCTCATGGATTCTTTCCAGTGCAACCACACCAGACGGGCTTCTTCGGTCAGCAATTCTTCTTTCTTGAACCCGTGCGCCATCGCGAAACGCAAAGCGCCCTCGCCAACCAATAGCAAATGATCGGTGCGCTCCATCACCAGCTTGGCAACTTTCGAGGGGGTTTTGATATGGCGCAGCGAAGCCACCGCTCCGGCGCGTTTGGTCGGGCCGTGCATAACGCTGGCATCAAGTTCGACATCGCCTTCTTCATTGGGCAAACCGCCGTAGCCTACGGACATATCCTTGGGGTCTTCTTCGACGATGTTGACGCCAGCGACGACCGCATCAAGCGTGTCGGCTCCGGCGCGTATCATCTCCATCGCTTGTTGTGTAGCGCGCAAGCCGTTGGCGCTTGAAACCACCAAGGGGCGCGAGCCTTTGTTTTGCGCCAGCGGGGTGAGCGCTGTGGCTTGCGTCAATCCGGCAGCAACACCCAGCAAGGCGCTGTTGCGAACAAATTCCCGGCGATTGATTTTTGTTTTCATTCCCTGACCTCCGACCTCTGATGATTTCTACTCAATGAGTTGAAGATAGATTAGCGCGTTGATTTTATTGCTTCGATTCAGCTTTGTAAACGGATTGGCGTTGCCTTGGCGCTTGCGGGTTAAACTTTATTGGCTTTCAATTCATCAAGCGCGTAATGCGTGCCGCGCCAGTTGATGCCGCGATGTCGCAACGTGACGATCATGCTGCGCCACAAAATAAAAACAAACAGCGCGGCGGCCAGCGGAAAACCGCAAGCGTACCAGCGCTTGCTTTCGTGAAATTGCGCGCTCACAACATTGAGCAGCAGAATCACCAGCACCACCGCCAAGTAGAGAAGTTGCGTCCCGCCGGTCGTCAAAAAAATTGCCGCAAACGGCCAGATACTCAACCCCACAAGACCGACGCTTGCGCTTATGGTTGCCAGCACGCTGTATTCCAATCCGGCAAAAGTGTTCTTCTCCAAACCTTGAATCAAGCCGCGCAGCGACGCATACCATTCGACCGAAATCATCCCTTTGCCAAACAGAAACTCTTGCCGATAGCCATGCTTTTTAATCAATTTGCCCAACTTCAAATCATCATCCGGGCGCATGGCCAAAGGCTTGTGACCGCCGACAGCGCGATAGACTTCGGCGCGCACCAAATTGAATGCGCCGATGCCTATGTGATAGCGGCTGCGCGGATTTTTCGCTTTCCAGGGTCGCGCATAAATCGCAAAGAAGAGAGCAAAAGCGGCGACAAAAATGCCCAGCAACGCCGTGGGCATATGCGTTTCGGGAGCCATAGTGAGGTGATGACGCCGCTGTTCGATGAGAAAAGTAACGGCTTTGCTGATCGCTTGAGGATGCAGCACGATGTCGGCATCGGTGAATAAAAAGATGTCGCCGTGAGCGCGTTGCGCGCCGCAATGAAGGGCGTAATTTTTGCCCAGCCAGCCTTGCGGCAGACGGGTTATTTCGACCACCTGCAGGCGCGCATCGCTTGCCGCTATGCGTTGTAAAATCGCGCCGGTTTGATCCGTCGAGCGATCATTGATGACGATGAATTCCAGATTTTCATAATCCTGCCGGAGAACCGATTGCAGCGCTTCGGCAAGGTTGCGCGCTTCATTGCAGGCGGGAATGATGACCGAGACTTTCGGCAGCGGCGCATCAGTTTTCACTTCCACGGCGCGCAAAAACTTTGTCGCCAGATGCCCTCGCAGCATTTCAACAAACAACAGCAGCCATAAAACAGCGGTGATTGCCGCCACAAACCACAGGATTTTCGCCATGAAAAATCTTTCTCAACCAACCTTCCCTGATGCGGCCTGACGCGACCGGAAAAACGCCTGCGCGGGTTTGGGCTAGGGCGTCTTCCGAGCCTTCACTTAAACAGCAAACCCGATTACTTCATCACCAAGATCACGAAAAGCACGAAACTCAAAAACAGTTCAGGCACCTTCGTGTTCATGATATTCTTCGAGGTTGGGAAACGGATTTTATCGCGAATTTCATTTGCCCACGACCGCCTCTACACCAATCACACACATCTGCAAACGGTTGTAACAGAGCCGCACAATGTTTGTCTGCAAAGCTATAGAATCATCCTGACCAAGTTCGCACCAAATCGTTTTGCCATTGTATAGCAGCTTTGGCAGTGGATTGAAATCAACTTTTCGATAAGTCGTCACGAAGGTCGCGCATCGCTCACCAGCCTGCTGTTTTCGTTTCAGAAAAGGAGAAATGGAAGCACCAATGAACACCGATGAACACCGCTACTCGAAAGCGAGAAGCTTCCCGCTTCAGTTTCATCTGAAGTTTCTTCTTTGACTTTGATAATTGCAGGACTCTGCTGCAACACTGCATCGTGAATCCTGCTTGAACAAAACAAATTTTCTGGGTTAGACTCAGGTTTGACATCGCCCCTGTTTTGTCAATTCCTGTGGAGTTGCTGAAACAGGATTTTTTTTTGAGTGAAGGACGGCTTGGCGGAAAACCACAAGGGCTTCCATACCCGACCGAAGGGAGACGCGGCGTCTTGACCCCTTACGAGATGCAGGCGTCAGGCAGGAACCGGATTCGGCAAGGACAAAGCAATTTGTATGAAAACGAAATCCGCTGATCGGCAACCCGACAACGGCAACAAAGCGCTTCACCTGCACATCGCCGACCGCGACGGGCAGCAATTTTTGGTCATCAAAGATCACGACCCGACTCGCAAAATCGGCGCATATAAAGTCGAAATCCCCGCTTCGCTGTTGCCGGAATTAAAGCGCCTGATGGCAACCATTGAGCAAAACCAGCACTCGGAGTCCGCGAGCCTGGAAAGCACCAAGCAAGTGCAAGAGGTTCGTTTTGCTCACGAATCGGAAGCCGAGTTCGCCCGCATACTTGATTTTTATCACGTCCGCTGGCAATACGAGCCGAAGAGTTTCGTCATCGAACGCGACGCCACAGGCAAAGCCCTGCGCTCGTTTACTCCCGATTTTTATCTGCCCGATCAAGACCTCTTCATCGAACTCACGACCTTGAAACAAGCACTGGTGACCAAGAAAAATCGCAAGCTGCGGCAACTGCGCGAAGGCTACCCGGAAGTTAATATCAAACTGCTTTACGCCTCGGATTACCACAAGCTGATAGAAAAATTTGCCGCCAGCCAACCGCGACCCAACGTGGAGCCGGAAAACTGAATTGGGATTTTACGATTTGCCTTTGGCTTTCGTGCTGCCGAGTTTTTGTTTGAGGACCAGCCAGATGAAGCGCGTGTTGCCGATCAAATAACGCCGCCATAATCGGCGCGGCTCAAGCCACAGGCGATGCAGCCATTCCAAGCCGACGCTCTGCATCCAGCGCGGGGCGCGCCGCGCAAAGCCAGCCAGGTGATCGAAACTGCCGCCCACGCCCAGCGCAAATTTCACTCCAGATGCTTGCAGATTCGCGGCAATCCATTTTTCCTGCGCCGGAGAACCCATCGCCACAAAGAGCAAATCGGCGCGGCTCTGGCGAATCTGGCCTACCCTCTCCGCGTTCTCCTGCGCGTCGAAATAACCGTGATGAAATCCGGCCAGACGCAGTTGCGGAAATCGTGCGCTGAAGAGTTCCGCAAGCGTTTTTACCACCGCCTCGCGTGCGCCTAAAAAGTAAACCGATAACTCATGCGCTGCCGCATATTCAATCAAGCGTTCAAACATATCTATGCCGGTGACGCGCTCTTTCAAGGGTTGGCCGAGCCAGCGCGACGCCCACACCACGGACATTCCGTCCGCTGTCACGATATCCGCGCTGTTCAAAATACCGAACAGTTGTTCATTATTTTGAGCGCTGACAATTTTGGCGGCGTTGACCACAGCCATATAATGCGCCCCGCCTTGCGCGATCAACGCGCCGATTTTCGCCAGCGTCTCGTCTTCACTTAAATTATCAAGGTGGATTCCGGCAATCATACAATGTTGGATGCCGTTAAAGGATGTGAGGCCGCCGGTCACGGCTCACCTGCGTCGTCTTCGAGATTGATTTTTTCGCGCACCAGATAAGTCGGTTTGTCCTGCGATTCGTGATAGGTGCGAACCACCATTTCGGCGATCAATCCCATAAAGATAAATTGTATGCCCATGCCAAACATCACCATCGCCAAGGTCGCCAGCGGCATACGGTTGAGATGAACATCCAGCACAAAACGGTAATAGAGCGCTCCTACCAGCGCGAAAAATGAAATCGCCAAACAGAGCAATCCGGCAGCGCCGAACAGATACAAAGGCTTGGTCCAATAGGTCGCCATGAATTTTATGGTGATTAAATCGAAGAGCACTTTGAGGCTGCGCGACAAGCCGTATTTCGATTTTCCGGCGTGACGGGGGTGATGAGTGACCGGCAACTCTGCGACTTTCGCGCCCGCCCAGGTCGCATAAATCGGTATGAAGCGGTGCATCTCGCCGTACAGCCGCACGTCAGCCAAAGCCTCGCGGCGATAGGCTTTCAAACTACAGCCATAATCGTGCAGATGTACGCCACTGATCGCCGAGATCAAACGATTGGCGAGCATGGAAGGAACGCGACGGGTAATCATTTTATCTTTGCGGTCTTTGCGCCAGCCCGACACCACGTCATAGCCTTCGTTCAGTTTTTTCAACAGCCGCGCAATATCCACAGGGTCGTTCTGCAAATCGGCATCCATAGGAATCAGTATCTGGCCGCGAGCGTGGTCTATGCCGGCGCTCATGGCCGCCGTTTGTCCGTAGTTGCGGCGCAAGGCAATGACCCGTATGCCTGCGTTGTCCGCCGCCAGTTGGCGCAAGATGGCGAGGCTGCCATCCGTAGAACCATCGTCAACATAGATGATTTCGTAAGTGCGGCGCAGTTGTTCGAGCGCCTCTGTGAGTCTGGCGTTCAACAAATTCAAATTCTCCTCTTCGTTGAAGACGGGAAGAAAAACCGAAAGTTCCGGTCGCGCACTGTGCTGCCGCTCTACAGGTTTTAATTGGTACTCTCTCATGGAATTTGAAAATAGTAGAACGCCCTTGAGTGATAAGCAACCTGAGAAGGGGATGCCTGACGCGTCATGCGTGACGGGTAAGGCGTGCAAAAAGTTGAGGAAGGGTTTGGTCGCAGGCGCAAACGACCTCACGCCTTTGTGGTCAGCCTACCGCCTTGCGGCGGCGCAGGAAAAGCGAAAGCTTGGCGCAGCTTGACGGCTTGGCGCGACCTTCGCGATTGGCTGCGCCAAGCTGCGGTCGCAGGCCAAACTGCGCCCAATCCGCGACCATTTTTTACCCACAGCAACTTGGCAAACCGCGCCGCCTTGGTCGCCGCTGGTCGCGCTTCCCTTGTCACCTTGCAGAGCATCGGATATATTTTTTAACCAATTGAGTGCGGGCGCTTGCCAGAAGTCAATCGTCGCTCTCGCTCGGTTTTATTATGGCTAATGAAAAAATAGTGGCCACCAATCGCGAAGCCTATTTCAACTATCACATCGTTGAAACGTATGAATGCGGCATGATGCTGACCGGCACCGAAGTCAAATCCATTCGCGAAGGGCGTTGCAATTTAAAAGACAGTTACGGCATTATCCGCGACGGCGAGGCGTGGTTGTTGAATGCTCACATCAGCCCGTATTCACACGGCCACCGCGACAATCACGAACCCACGCGCACGCGCAAACTGCTGTTGCACAAAACTGAAATCGAACGACTGGCGAGCAAGGCACAGGAAAAGGGCTTGACCCTGGTGCCAACAAAAATGTATTTCAAAAACGGGCGCGTCAAACTCGAACTCGGCGTCGCCAAAGGCAAAAAACTTTACGATAAACGCGCCACCGAGCGCCAACGCGAAGCCGACCGCGAAGCGCGCGCGGCGATCAAAGAAAGGAGCCGTTGATTGCGGATTGCGGATTGCGAATTGCGGATTGAATCTACGAGTTTCACTTCGCCAGTGGCAAGCAGCAATCTGAAATTGGATAAGGAATTTTGACATCGCTTCGGCGACACCAAGTCTGCCATCCGCTCTCCGCAATCCGCCATTGAACTATGGAAGTCAAAGCCGATTATGCCAAATTTTATGAAGTCGAAGCCGATGCTTTGGTGGTCACGATTTATGAAGGTGAAAAGGCCGACGAGGGCGCTTTGAAAGAATTGGACGAACGCACCAACGGCATCATCAGCGAGATGCTGGCGACCGACGAGATGCGCGGCAAACAAGGCGACACGGTGTTCATCTATCGCCCCGGCAACATACGCGCCAAACGCCTGTTGTTGATCGGCGCGGGTAAACGCGAAGAGATGAATTTCGACACCATACGCAAAGTTGCCGGTACGGCGACGCGCTTTCTGCGAAGCAAAGGGGCGCGCTCGATGGCGACGTTGCGGCGTTCGCACCTTGACCTGGAACGCAGCGTACAAGCGTTTGTGGAAGGCGCTTTGATGGGACTCTTTGAGCCAGATATGTACAAGACCGAAAATAAAGAAGAGCGCCGCATAGATGAAATCATCATCGTCACTTCGGCAGAGGGCGCGGAAGACGCCTTGGCGCGTGGCGTTGAACGCGGTCACATTATCGCCGAAGCGGTGAACCTGGCGCGAGAATTATCGAATGAACCCAGCTCGACGCTGACGCCTACGGAACTGGCCGAACGCGCCAGAGAAGTCGCCTCGCGTTACGCTCTGGACATAGATGTGCTGGACGAAGCGCGCATGAAAGAATTGGGCATGGGAGCGCTGTTGGGCGTGGCTCGCGGTTCGGATGAACCGGCAAAAATGATTGTCTTGCGCTATGAACCGGAAGGCGCGGAACCGATGGGCAATGACGCGGAGGTAATTGCCATCGTCGGCAAAGGCATCACTTTTGACACCGGCGGCATATCCATCAAGCCCGCCGAAAACATGGAGAAGATGAAGTACGATATGTCGGGCGCGGCGGCAACGCTGGCGGCGATGCAGGCCATCGCGCAACTCAAACCCCGCGTCAATGTTATAGGCGTGATGCCTACGGCGGAAAATATGCCATCGGGTCGCGCTTATAAACCCGGCGATGTGTTGCGCGCCATGAGCGGCAAGACCATAGAAGTCATCAACACCGATGCCGAAGGGCGTTTGATTCTGGCCGACGCCATCACTTATGCGCGCAAACTTGGGGCGACGAAGATTATTGATCTGGCGACTTTGACGGGCGCGGTTTCGATTGCCTTGGGGCCGTTCAATGTTGGGATCATGGGCAACGATGAAGCGTTTATAGCGGAGTTGCGACAGGCGGCCAAAGAGGTCGGCGAACGGTTTTGGCAATTGCCTATGGATGACGATTACAAAGAGTTGATCAAAAGCGATATTGCCGACATTAAAAATTCAGGCGGACGCTATGCGGGAACAATCACGGCGGCATGGTTCCTGCGTCACTTTGCCGAAGAGACGACCTGGGCGCATCTGGACATAGCCGGAACCGCTTGGGAAAACGACCGCAAGCCGTATATGGCCAAAGGCCCGACCGGCGTAGCGATTCGCACCTTAATTAATTACGTCTGCAATCACGCGGCGAAATAGCAAGAGATGTCGAAGCGCGCTGCATCAGGCATCTTGGTGATCTCGCTTCAACGCCTCAAGCAATGCGTCTGCGGCTTGGTATTTTTTAAGCCGCAGACGCAATCATAGGGTTTTGAACTTATCCGTCGCATCAACCAAAGCGCTGGTGTTGCCTTTTTCAAAGGCCGAATGTCCAGCGTCCGGCACGACGACTAATTCGGCTTCGGGAAAGGCTTGGTGCAAGGCCCAAGCGCTCATCATCGGGCAAACCATGTCATAACGCCCCTGCACAATCACTGTCGGAAGGTGACGAATCTTTGCGACGTTATCAATCAAATAATTTTCCGAAGCAAAAAAACAGTTGTTCAAAAAGTAGTGACACTCGATGCGCGCCAGCGCTACGGCCTTTTCGGGCGAGGCGAAATCGTCTATCAAATCTTGATCGGGATAAAGTTTCGAGGTGCTGCCTTCCCATATACTCCATGCTTTGGCCGCTGCGAATCTTGTGGCTTCGTCGTCGCTCGTCAATCTGCGGTAATAGGCCTGCGCCAGGTCACCGCGTTCTTCGACGGGAATCAGCTTCTCGTACTCTTCCCAGAAATCCGGGAACACAGCGTTTGCGCCCTCCTGATAGAACCAATCTATTTCCGCTTTGCGAACCAGAAAAATGCCGCGCAAAACTATCGCCTTGACGCGTTCGGGATGCGTCTCGGCATAGGCCAGCGCCAGGGTGCTGCCCCACGAACCGCCGAAGACCACCCAACGCTCTATGCCCAAATGCTCGCGCAATTTTTCAATGTCGGCGACCAAATCCCAAGTCGTGTTTTCTTCGAGGCAAGCATAGGGCGTGCTTTTGCCGCTGCCGCGTTGGTCAAACAAAATGATGCGATAAGCCGACGGGTCAAAGAAGCGGCGATAATCGGGGGTTGTGCCGCCGCCGGGGCCGCCATGTAGAAAGACTACAGGATTGCCTGCGGGGTTGCCGCTCTGTTCATAATAAAGCGTGTGCAACGCAGAGACCGCCAACATCCCTTCGTCGTAAGTTGCGATGGGTTCATATAGTGTTTTCATAAGGCGAATTTTATCGTCCGTCCCGGCATACATCAAACGAACGAAGCCTCATCATCAAAGCGCCGCCAGAAATTCGCGCAACGCTTGATTGAATTCATCGGGCGTTTCCATATTCGATAAATGGCCGGAATTTTCGATGACCACTAACTTTGAAGCGCTTATGCCTTGATGAATAAATTGGGCTTCGGCAGGCGGCGTAAGTTTATCTTCACTGCCCACAAGCACCAGCGTCGGCACCTTGATCTGTGCAAGCAAATCCGTAGAATCCGCCCGCGCTGCCATGCCGCGTTGCGCTGCGGCAATGCCTGTGGGCGAATTCGATGATTGAATGTCATGCACAAGTTTCACCACATCGGGTCTGGTGTTGAGCGAGGTATCGCCCAGCAACTTCGGCGTCGTTTCATCGGCAACTGCCGCAGCGCCTTGGCGCAAAGCTTTTTCTGCCGAACGCAAACGATTGGCTTGGGCTTCTTCGGTGTCGGCGGTAGCTCGCGTATCGGCCAGCACCAGAGCGCGCACCGCTTCGGGATAATTCCGATAAAAGGCCAACGCAATATAGCCGCCCATCGAAAGCCCTACGAACACGGCTTTTTCAATCATCAGAGCTTTCATTAATTCGCGCACATCGCTCGCCATTTCATGCATCAAAGACGGCGCGTCAAGTACATCGGAATGGCCGAAGCCGCGCAGGTCAAGCGTGATGCAGCGATAGTGATGTTTGAAAGCTGCAACCTGGGTGCGCCACATGGTTTGATTGAGCGCAAAGGCGTGAATAAATATCAAAGGCTCGCCTTCGCCTTCCTCTTGATAGTGTATGTTGATGCCGTTGATCTTCCGTTTCATCACTCAACCTCGAAGCAAAAATTTGGTGGATGAAGCAAGCACGTTGCTTTTGCAAAACCCTTCACGATAGTAGCACTCCTCAATCTCTAGCCCTAGCCCTTCGTCCTCGTTCTTCGTTCCTCGTGCTTCGTGCTTTATTCTTCGGCATTCGTTCTTCGTCATTCATCAATCGTGCCGCGTCTTCGGCATACGCATTTCCCTGCATTCGATATGCAAAGTTTCGCCTCAAATCAAATTCGTCAACCACTCCCCGTCTCCCTTTCTCCCCGTCTCCCGGTCTCTCTTTCTCCCCGTCTCCCCCACTCCCCCGCCCCCTTTCTGCGCCACTGTTTCCCTCAGTGACGGCAAATTGTCAACAGTTACGGGGCGTGCGTGGTTGTAAGAAAATCGCAAGAAGTCCGGGTAAGCTTTGATATAGTGAAAGTAATCGGTCGGGCTGCTGCCAAAGTGTGCAAAAAGCCCGATTTTATTGGCAAAAACGCTTGATCGTGCATGATATACTGGGGCTTCGTTTGGCGCGCTACCTGCGCCAAACAGCTTTCCTGATGTACCTGGGAAAATCGAATACGAAAACCAAAGGTGAAAATCCTTGGTGCTAAGTTGACATTTGATCAGTAGCCCTTAGCTATATCTTTAGTCAGGAGTTTGAATGAATTTGTTACCGAATAACGGCATGAACCGAGCCTTCACCAGCTTGTCCGTCATGACGCTCTTTGCATTTGGATGTATCGCCACTCTGGAAAACCAGACCACGTTTGCTCAAGAGAAAAAAGCAAGCATACCAACCACCAAGGCTGATTCCATCAACGATAACGCGATGGAATTACCAGGCATCTTTAAGGAGATGCCAAACGTAAAAAGCTCTCTCACGCAAAAATCCGCCAAACCCGTCGCCGTCAAGCGCTTGTCGAATTCGCAATTTGTTGCCGACAGCGGCAAAGGCATTTTCGGCGTCAACCTTAGACGCAACGAAAAGCGAGCGGCATTGGCGGTGGCGCGCAATCTCGAAAAACGCGAGGCCACAACTATTTTGATTCCGCCGCGCAATGAGCATTGGGACAACTTCAAAAGCGAAGACCTAGAGAAGTTGAACGCGACGGATTTTCATGCCACCGCCTATTGTTTGAAAGGCCGCACGGCGACCGGCGAATATGTACGGCAAGGACTGGTGGCTGCTGATCCGAAAGTTTTACCGCTGGGTACGATGGTACATATTCAGGCGGGACGCTACACCGGCATTTACAAGGTCGCCGATACCGGCGGCGCGATTCGCGGCAACCGTATAGATATATATGTACCAAGTTACCGCGAAGCTAAAAGTTTCGGCAGACAGAAAATCAAAGTGAAAGTGATTGGTCGCCGCAAACCCTAGAGCGGTTTTCATATGGGTGTACTGAACCTCCTATCGTTGAGCAGCGGTCTTCGACCGTGCGAAGGTCTTCGACCGCCGCTCAACGGGTTAGAGGTTTCCGTAATCTCAAACACAAACCGCTCTAGGCGTGACCGCGCCATCCGAACAGACGCAACCCGCAGGTGCATACAGCCTCTGCGGGTTGCGCCTTTTTGCGTTCAGAGAATTTTTACTTCGCGGATTAATTGTGAAACAAGGCGCTGTTGAGCGCGCCGCGTCGTGAAGTCGCCAAGGAAAAATAGCGCACCAGCGCGGCGCGATACTCTTCCAGTTTGCTCAAGGTTTTCGTGGTCGCGCTTGCACCCCGTTCAGTCACCAAAACAAAGGCGATGCGAAACTCTTTCGGCGCGGTTGCGGCAGCGGGAACTCTTGCTCCTTCCTGAGCGATGATCTGCTCGACCGTCACGGTTTTGCTGTCGGCAGCGAGGGTGAAGTTGCTCATCGGTGAACCAAAGCGCAGCCGCGCTTTCACGTCATCCGGCACGTCGAGATAATGAACCGCGTTGACTTCTTCGGGGCTTCGCAAGCCCATCAAATACTGGTCAAGCTCGGAAAAATAATTCGCCGAAACTTCGATGGTGCGGTACAAGCCGCCCGCTTCCGCGTTCCAGGCATTGCCTTCCATCAGCGAAGAGAAATTGCCTTCCGAAGTGGTGCGCGAATCCATCAGAAAACTCCAGTGGCTCAAGTCGCGCCCCAACAAATCGTCACTTGCGCCTTGGTTGGTTTTGAAACGCACGTAAGTAAGCCAGCGGTGGCCTTGTTCATGACAAACAATTTTGACAGCGCTAAACAGGCCGACGACGTTGGCATAGGGATCATCCGGCCAACTGCCCAAGACATCACCGATGAGGGCAATGGAAGAAAGCCGCGTCGGGCTGCCGTAAATCGCGCCTCTATCAAAAAGCTTCTGCCCTATGCCCCGTATGTCGTTTCGCACGTTGAAACTGGTGGCGTACCCCGGCCCGTTATCAAAGGCGAAATCAGTCCACAAATAAAGCGTGTCGAAAGCGTCGGGCTGCGCCGCGTAAAAAGCTCTGGTGAAGGCCGGGAGGTCTATGCGTTTCAGTTTCGAGAACGATTCGAAAGCGGATGAGGCAATCCATTCGTTGTGGGCGTTGGAAAAATCCATAGGCTGAGAAGGGATCGTGGAACGACCCGGTGAAATGCCCGTGAGCGCGTTGCGCGCTTTGACTTTGCGATAGACAAAGGCGAAGCGGCCATCATCAAAAAGCACCAGTTGAAAGGTGCTGAGGCTGGCGTACTGCGCTTGTGGAGCGCTGTCCCAAGTGATGACGTGGCGATCTTCCAGACGCTGGTAATAGATGCTGCCCTCGGCGGTGACATCCAAATCCGCCCATAAAGGCGCGAGGCGCGGCAACCCTGCGGCCAGCGCCGCCGCTGAAACTCTGCCGCTCGTGTCGCCACCCGTGAAGGTGATAAAACCGTTAGTGCCGATGAAAATTTTCTCATAGCTGGTGCCGAAAAAAGTGAACGGCGCGCTACCTAATGACCATTCCTTATAGCCGTTGTTGGCGTTGTCCAGAGGTTGATCATCTATGCCGAAAAAAGTATGCAAGGGCGTGCCATAGTTTTTGGTGAAGGCTATGGGGTCGCGGTTGACGCGATAGCCATTGCCGACGGGAGTGAACAGCAAAGACGATTTGTTCAGGTCGAAGTCGTTGGGCGGCATGATGATGGAGCCGTCGTCTTCGATTACCGCCAGGTCACCAACGAGGTTCACCGGCGGCAAACTGTGATTGATGATGGCTGTAGGTTCGGCTGGCGAATGCAGCAGGTGGAGTTGATGTTTGCTCCATTCTTCATCCGCGCCTAGCGCATTGAAGCCGCAAAAAAATTCGTTGTCGGCACGAGGCGGAGAGAGAGTTTGAAACTGAGGTTGTCGCTCTATGCTTGAAGCCGTGCGCCATGCAGGAGTCAGAGCCATTAGGCATAGCAGTGCCGTCAAGAAAAGATGGCGCGAGGTGCATCGTGAAAAACCTTTGCCTAGACAAGGCTGCAACATCGTTGAGAGAAACGCGATGCGGTTATGCCTGTGCTGCGGCGGGTGATTTGGCATGGCGTGATTATTGAGGAACTGCGAGTTGCTTGGCAACTGTTGAATGAGGGTCAAGCCCAAGCAAGGCTTTCAAGGGGGCGAGAGAAAAGTTGCGTAGTACCGCGAAACGTGGCGGCGTGGTAGGGCGAAACAAGTAAGGCGGAAGTGGGAGCGCTTGAACCGATGAGTAGCTCCTACGGCGCTAGAGGGTGTCGCAGAATTCCAGCAACCGCCCATATATTGTAGATGGTTAAACCACCACCTACAATATATGGACAAAACACCCATTTTATGCGACACGCTTGAGCGCAACCATATAGCGAATTTCATTTGTCCGCGACCACGACACCTGGTTGAGAGGCGGTCTGCGACCGCCTCTCAACCAATCGCACACATCTGCAAACCGCTATAGGTCGCGGCTACAAAGCGAAATCGGCGCAGTTGGTTGCCGGGCGCGCCTTACTGCTTTCGCACTACCTCCGCGCTATTGACAGCTACAGCTATTGTTGCGAATGTCGCGGTCGGTAATCGAGCATCGAGTCACACCTATAGGGTTTTGCAGCGAAGCCGTGCCGCTGTTGGTCGCTGCGGATAACTTGATCGTCACACGGCGGTCAGCCGGATTATGTTCGATGGTATAGACGCCTCCCGTCACTCTCACCGTTCCTTGGCCGGTGAAGACCGAACCGGAACAACAGAAGCGATACTGTCCGGTTTGCGAGTTGGCAAGAACTACGTTTTGGGGATTTCCATCATCCTGCAAACAGAGATTGAAAACCGTGACGGTAAAAGAACACGTCGCCGTGTTGCCTGAGGTATCGGTTGCCGTGCAAGTCACTGTCGTCGTGCCTAATGGAAAGGTGGTTCCCGAAGCAGGCGTGCAAACGACCCCAACGCCCGAACAATTATCGCTTACGGTTGGCGCGGCATAATTGACCACTGCGGTGGTCGCCGCAGGGTTAGCCGTGACGGCGGTTTTATTCGGCGGACAAGTGATGACCGGCGGTTGCGTGTCATTGACCGTCACCGTAAAGGCGCAACTCGGCCCGGCGGCGGTGGTGCAAGTCACCGTCGTTGTACCTTTCGAGAAGAACGCTCCCGAAGCCGGTGAACAAGTCACGGTTCCGCAACTGCCCATTGTAGTCGGAGCCGCATAGGTAGTCACAGCACCGCATTGATTCGCATCATTCACTTTGGTGATATTGGCCGGACAAGTGAGCGAACAAGCCGCATTAACCATCACCGTGAACGTGCAGCTACCTTGATTGCCCGCCGCATCGGTCGCTGTACAAGTGACCGTAGTGGTGCCAGCCGTGAAGGTGGAACCGGATGCCGGGCTGCACACCGGCGTGCAGGCGATGGTCGTTTGCGGCGATTGCCCGAAGGGTTTTGTCGCGCCGCCATTGCAGGGGCAATTGTCGTTCACCGTCGGCGCGCTGTAGTTCACCACAGCGCCGGAGCCTGGAGAACTTTCGGTCGTCGTCACGTTTGCCGGACAAGTTAAGGTCGGCGCTTGTGTATCGCTGACGGTGACGGTGAACATACAACTGTTGCTTTGTCCGGTGGTGCTGCTGGTGGCCGTAGCGGTCACTGTGGTCGTGCCTACGGGGAAGCTGGAACCGGAAGGCGGCGAAGCGATGATATTGACCGTGCCGCCGCAAGGATCATTGCCGTTGACCGTGAAGGTTACAACGGCGGCGCATTGATCTGTGGTGTTGGACACCATGATATTCGCCGGACAACTGATGGTCGGTTGCGGCGCAGTCGGCAAAGTGAAATAGGCGACCGCTGCATCGTGATCAGAAATGCGTTCTGGGCGAGTCGCATCGCTGCGATAGACTTCAGGAAAATCGCCATTGACGCGAGCATAAGCGAAACGGCTGAAGGCATTCATCAACGGTTGATTGACCAGTTCATGATCGAGCGCCTGCGCGTTGCCATCGAAACAGAAAGAGTATTTTTGATCTGCCGGAGTGGACATCAATTCGATCAAATCCACTAAATCAGGATTGACTAAATCGGAACTCGCCAGCACTACTTGATTGGCGGGAGTCGGCGTGCCTTTGATAGTGCCTATCGAATCGCCCAAGCCGTCGTTGAATTGAAAGGCATTGTAATCGCCAATCGAAATAATGTTTTCTGTTGGGTCTGCCACTTGGCGTGCTTGAATCAAGTCGGCAAGAAATTCCGCCTGGGCTCGACGTTTGGCGCGCACTCGCGTTCCGGCGGTTCCTGTGCCATCCGGCGTATCATCATCCACGCCGTTGAGCGAACGCAAATGATTGACGAAGACGGTGACAGCAAACGGTTGTGCAGCGCAAGCCGTAGGCACGGTGGCGCGCAACATCAGCGGCGGTCTGTCGTTGAGAGTTTCCGCTGCGCCATTGTTCGGGTTGATGTAGGTCGTGGTCTTGCCAAACTGCGTGACTTCAATAACCGTCACCCGCGAAGACTTCACCAGAAAGCCTACGTCAATTAAACCTACGTCGTTGCCTTCTTGTAAATAGGCTACGTACATCGGATTGGGTTGACTGGCGGCAACCGCGTCGTTGTTGATTTTGGTTGCCAGCGCTTGCAAGGTCTTGAGGTCTTCCATCTCTTCGACGCCTAAAATATCGGGCGTCTGCAAGACATTGCGAATCGCCAGCGACGCTTTATTCAAACGATTGTTAAAGGCTGTCAGCGTCAACACCACATCGCCACCGGCATCGTCTATGTTGTCATAGAAGCGTTCCACGTTGAATGACGCGACGGTGAACTCTGTAGCAGTTGGCACCGGCACAGCAGTAAAGGTTACATTGCCGCTGACGGTTGGCGGAGTCGAAGCATCGGGATAGAGCGTGTAATTGGGGAAGCCGCCCGGATCCAGCACGCCGGTTAAATTGGTAACGAGGGCACCGCTCGTTACATCTATGGCGGTCGCGCCGGTCTGCGCGTCGCTGTCTATGCGTATGCGTTCGGGGTTGGCATCAAAACGCGGCACCGGCGGAATGGTGACGCTGCTGCCGGTGGGCAAAGCCTTGGGCGCTTCGATACCGGGTTCGCGGAACGGTCTGGCGATACCTGTAATCACACCAAAGAACACGCCGTTGCTGGTCGCCGTAGCATTCGCTTCGCTCTTGTTGCCGCTGGTCGGCGCAATCACGGTCAGAGAGTTGATGTGAACGCGCATATCCTCAAACTTTTCCAATTGTTCAAGCGAACCCATAGGGCTGGTATCGGCGGTCGTCAAGGTAATCGGCGTCGGCAAAGGATTGCCGGTTGACAGCACCGAAGCGGTTGCCGAAGTGAGTTCCGTAGAGGTGGCGGAATTGATATTGGCAGAGGAACTGCGAAACTCGGCGACCGTGCCGGTGACTTGAACGAGCGCGCCTAGGGTCAAGGTTCCGGGCGCGGTAAACACCAATATGCCTTCCGAAGTGTTGGGGTCGGCGTCAATGTTGGCGTCCGGCGTCTGTATGAAATAACTGCTGGTGCGTAAGGCCGTGACGATGCCTGTGGTGGTGACCACTTGACCAAGCAAAGGCGAAGTCGAACCGCTGCCCTGTATGTCGTGAATCGGCGTGGTCGCTACATCATCGTTGACGATAGTGCCTTGCCCTTGCCCGTCCACAACAACTGCATTGGTGACGTTGGTGACATTGACGAAGAAGGTTTCATTCGGTTCTACGTTGGTGTCGCCGTTGACCAGAACATCGAGTGTATAAGTCGAACTGCCTGCCGGAATGGTTTGTCCGGTTAAAGTTTTCTGTGTGTAATCGCTTGGTTGAGTTGCCGTACTGTCTGCCGTTGCAATGTCAAAGGTGACGCCACCGGCTGGCGCAGACGAAGACAGGCTCACCGTAAAAGTAAAGGTTGTCGTTCCCGCATTGCCTTCGTTCAACGATACATCATTGATGGACAAATTGGGTGCAGAGTCGTCATTAACAATCGTGCCTTGTCCTTGCCCGTCAGTGACGGTTGCGCCTGTGACGTTGGTGACATTGACGAAGAAAGTTTCGTTGGCTTCCGGCGTCGTATCACCGTTGACCAAGACGGTGAAAGAATAGGTTGAACTGCCTGAAGGAATGGTTTGCGAGGTGAGCGTCTTTTGTGTGTAATCGCTCGGCTGAGTCGCGGTGTTGTCTGCCGTTGCGATGTCAAAGGTCACACCGCCTGCGCCTGCCGGTTGCGACAAGCTGACGGTAAAGGTGAAACTCGTTATTCCCGCGTTGCCTTCGTTTAACGAGACATCGTTGATGGTTAAATTCGGTGCGCCGCCGCCGCAAACATTGAAGGCGCTGGCCGTGTTGCGCGGGTTCGGCGCACCCGTAGCAAAATCGGTTGAGTTATTATCTGTTTCGGTGCAGCCGTTTGAACCTCTGATCACTGCCGTGGTGTTACTGGGAGCTGGAGTAACCGCCGTTTCAAAGCAATTTGCCGTAGTGCCAAAGCCGACAAAATCTATGATGCTTGCGCCGGTAGGGCAAGCACCGCTCAACGCCGTAGCGGTGTTCACTAAGGCCACTTTCCCGGCAGTGCCGCTCATGGCAATTGTGCCAGTCGCATCGGGGGTGGGTAGATTTGTCGTGCCGCCAGTTCCGGCGGCTTCTTGAACTAAATAATATTGTCCGGGTTGTAGGCTGACATTGGTTAAATTGGTAACTTGCCAGGTTGTGCCTGTCGCAGAAGCATATTGCACAGACCATCCATTCAAACTAACTGCGACGTTGCCACGATTAAAAAGTTCGATGAAATCATTTCTAAAAGTTGCGCCGGTGTTGCCGCCGCCGCCATAGAGTTGACTGATGACAATGGTGCTTGAAATCCCTTGAACTTTGGGTGGCGAGGCAATGAATAAACCTGAGAATACCACGGCTGGGAGAAGCAAAGAGACAATCAATCCAACGCGCAAATTTAGTTGGAAGGATTTAGAAGATAATGATTTTTTCATGGTGTGCAAAGCCCTGCTTTGCTTGCACCCTCGCTTTTCAGGAACACACCTACACACGGGGGCAAACGCAACAATCGGGGCATACTCCTTTGTTAATGTAAAAGTAGAACGAGTGCGCTCAGGGGAATAGGAATCTACTCAAGCGCCGCCGCATTCTATCTTACACCCCTAGCGGTCGCAAGCAGACCGAGGCTGGTTCAGAGAAAATTAATCGCCGTCGTTGCGGCGCTTTCACCGGGCTTGAAAAATTTCCCAATTCAGCGGTTTTGAAGGAAAGAGGATTTCTAAACGGTTCTGGTGAAACTCGTATTCTCCGACCAGGGTGATAAATCATTTAAGGATTGGTGAAAGGGCGTGGGTCAAGCAGATTAATTTCGTGATAGCGTTTGAAATCGGCGCTGTTGAAGGTCAGCAGATTGCCGATTTTGTGGGCCAGCATCGCTGCAACCAATCGGGCATCATGCACCTGACGGCCTGAAACCTGATGCGCCTTGACTAGGCTTCCCATTCAAAGTGGATTGCCGGAACATCCAACCATAATGTAAAAATGGCTTTCAATTCTGCGATCTCTTTTGCCGTTTCGGTCAGCGTCAATCCCAGCCCGTTATAGGTGACGGGGCGCGTCGCTACCGCCTAGAACTCGACGATATTTTGCGGAATGATATACAGCGTTTCATTCCTGTCCAGAAGTTGATCCACGGCGTCTGCGGCATCGCGGTGCATCGGGTGCGTGTCTTGAACAAGGCGAAGGAGCAGATTGGTATCAAGCAAATAGCTCATAACTGGCGGTCTTCTCTTCCGCCATAAATGCTGTCGCGGCTAATTGCTTCGTCGGAAAGCGGCGGCGCGGTGATATGGGCATGGCTTTTCAACCAATCATGAAATCGCTGTTTTCTTTGTTGCGATTCAAGTGGTACGGGCGCACCAAGGATACTTTCCATGATTTGCTGAATGAACACTTCGACAGAAACCCCCAGAGCCGCAGCCTGCTCGGCTAGGCGGGATTCCATCTCCGGTTTGAAGTCAATAGTCACCATCATCAGGCAGATGGTAGCACAATTTTGACAGCGGAATATACTCCATTTCAACTTCGTAAAAGGATGCGAGAAGAACCCCTGGGTGAGCCATGAAAAAGCTGCTGCCTGAACTAGGTCAACTGTCCCGAGAGAATCTCAGATTACCACCATTTTTTTATCCTCCTGACTCATTTCAAGAGGCGGCTCAGAGCAGGTTTTCCGGCATCTTGAGATGTCCTGAAAATTTGCTTTCCTGGCCTGGAATATTTCGGTATAAATAATCTTTATTGCGGCACTGCAATTCTACGAAAGTCTTACCTCGACAGGAGAACTTCATGCGACGTTTGATCCAACAGCTTGCCATCCTTCTGTGTTTGCTCGGTTTTGCTTCGGCGACATACGCGCAGGAGCGTATGCTCACCCTTGACGATTTGTACGACCCGGCCAAGAGCGTCAATTTCAATGGCAATCCGCCATCTGGTTTGCACTGGACGAAAGACGGTTCGAGCTATCTGCAATTCAAATCCGACTTCAATCAACTGATGAAAATCAATGCTGCGACAGGCGATGCCAAACCCTTTTATGACGCGGCAAGAATGGAAGCGGCCTTCGCGCAACTGGCTGGCTTGAGTTTGAGCGATGCCCGCGCTCTGGCGCATCGCCCCGCGTATCAGATGAACGCGGCGGAAACAGCGGTCTTACTTAACACCGCCAACGACCTGTTTTATTATGAATTCGGCAGCGACAAAGCCTATCGCTTGACCAACACTCCCGAAGTCGAAGAAGGCGAAGAGTTCAGTCCAGACGGGCGCATGGTGAGTTTTGCGCGCAGCAACAACCTCTATGTTGTTGACCTCAGTACGCAACGCGAACGCGCCTTGACCAACGATGGCAACGGCAAAATTTTCAACGGGCGTTTGAACTGGGTCTATCAGGAAGAGTTGTACGGGCGCGGCAATTTCAAAGGCTACTGGTGGAGTCCCGATTCCACACGTCTCGTCTATCTGCAAATCAACGACACGCCGGTAAACGAGTTCACCATCGTTGACCACATACCGCATTTTCAGGCTGTTGAAACCACGCCTTATCCACAGGCCGGTGACGCCAATCCAACGATTAAACTCGGCGTAGTAAAAGCCGCAGGCGGCGCGACCACCTGGGTAGATATTTTCAAGTACGGCAATGTCGAGCCGCTCATCGTGCGCGTAGGCTGGACGCCGGACGGAAAGAAAGTTTTTTACGAAATTCAAAATCGTGAGCAAACCTGGCTCGATTTGAACACCGCAGACCCGCTGACCGGTCACTCCGCAACCCTCGTGAACGAGACCTCGAAGACTTGGGTGAATGTCGAAAAAGTCGAAGAGCCGGTGTGGTTGAAAGACGGCAGTTTCTTGTTGATGAGCGAGCGCAGCGGCTGGCTGCACCTCTATCACTATGCCGCCGATGGCAAATTGCTCAAACAAATCACCGCTGGCAAATGGGACATACGCACGCTGCACGGCGTGGATGAAGCGAACGGCTATGCCTATTTCAGCGCCACCCAACACAGCTACATCGGCCTTGATACGTATCGCATCAAGCTCGACGGCACGGGATTGACCAGACTCACCGCAACTGACGGCACGCACCTCAGCCGCTTCAATCCGACGTTCACACATTTCATAGACCGTTGGAGCGATCTCAACACGCCTACACAGGTGCGCCTGCACAAAGCCGATGGCGCTGTGGTTCGCAGCCTTGATGAAAATCGCGTCGCGGTCTTGCAGCAATATAAATTGAGCAAGCCGGAATTGCTGCAAGTGAAAACCCGCGACGGCTTCATCATGGAAGCGCTGATGATTAAGCCTGTGAATTTTGACCCGGCGAAAAAATATCCAGTGATGAGTTTCACCTACAGCGGCCCGCAAGCGCCGCAGGTTCGCAACGCTTGGGGCGGCGTCACCTTTATGTGGTACGAGATGCTGGCGCAAAAAGGCTATCTGATATGGGTCTGCGACAATCGCACGGCGAGCGCCAAGGGGGCCGAATCGGTGTGGCCGGTCTATCATAATTTCGGCGAACTGGAATTGCGCGATCTGGAAGATGGCTTGAATTATTTGAAGAGCCAACCTTTTGTTGACGCTTCGCGCATAGGCTTATCGGGTTGGAGTTTCGGCGGCTTTATGACCTCTTATGCCTTGACGCACAGCAAGAGTTTCAAGCTCGGCATTGCCGGAGGCAGCGTCACCGATTGGCGCTTGTACGATACGATTTACACCGAGCGGTATATGGGAACGCCGCAGCACAACCCCGAAGGTTATAGCAAAAGTTCGGTGCTGGCGGCGGCCAAAGAGTTAAGCGGCAAGCTGCTTTTAGTTCACGGCATGATTGATGACAACGTGCATATGCAGAACACCATTCAACTCGCTTACGAATTGCAGAAGGCGGACAAGCCGTTTCAATTGATGCTGTATCCGAAATCGCGGCACGGCGTGGCTGATCCGTTGCTGGTCAAACATATGCGTACTATGATGACCGACTTCATCTTGCAGAATTTGTAAATGATAATTTTTTGACAGGCCTTTTGCTGGCATAGCGCCGATAAAGAATGTTTGACAGTGGCGCGAATCTGACGATAAGCTAAGGCCAACTTGAATGTGCGCCCGTAGCTCAATTGGATAGAGCACCAGACTTCGGATCTGGGGGTTGGGAGTTCAAGCCTCTCCGGGCGCACTTACTTTTTCATCAGTCTAAAACGAAGTCAAACACCTCTATGCAACTCCCTTTTCATCTCAGAGCAGCTATCGAAGAAGAACTGGCAAGCGTCAAGCCAGACGCTTTGGCGCAAGCGGCGGCGGAGTTGTCTATTCACTATCGCGCCAATGAAGCGCCGCGCAACAGGGCGATAGCGACCGCGACCCACGCGCAGGCGTACTTGGCGACGCGGCTTCCGGCAACCTTTGCGGCGGCGCATTCGGTGTTGTCTGAATTGCACCAGCGTATGCCCGAAGCGGGCTTCGCAAGCCTCCTTGATTTAGGCGCGGGGCAAGGCGCGGCAATGTGGGCGGCAGCCGAGGTCTTTGATGAGTTGGCAAAAATTACTCTCATTGAGCGCGATAGAAATTTGATTCAAATGGGCAAACAACTGGCAGAAAAATCTGCTGTCGCGGCAATGCAAACGGCAGATTGGCAGCACGGCAATGTGGAATCGGCGTTTGCAGTTGAACCGCACGATGTCGTCGTGATGGCGTATGCGCTGGGCGAGTTGAAGCCACCGGCGCAACTCAGCGTCATCAAGCGAGCCTGGCAAATAACCGCGAAAACATTGGTGATTATCGAACCCGGCACAACGCAAGGCTATGCCAATGTGATGCAAGCGAGAACCGAGTTAATCCAACAAGGCGCGCAAGTCGTCGCGCCCTGTCCGCACGCTTTGCCGTGCCCTATGCAAGGGCGCGACTGGTGCCACTTCTCCGCCAGAGTCGAACGCGCCGCCTTTCATCGTCGCGCCAAAGCCGCAACCTCGGCTTACGAAGACGAGAAGTTCTCTTACTTCATCGGCACCAAGCTTGATGCCGTGAACGCGACTGAAGCGCGCATCGTCCGTCATCCCAAAATTTTCAAAGGCCACATCAATCTTGAACTCTGCGCCAGAGACGGCCTCGAACGCACCACCATTACCAAATCCAACAAAGAAGCTTTTCGCCGCGCCCGCAAAAGCGCTTGGGGCGATGCCTGGCAGACCGATGAAGAATGATGTTTAGGGCGGTGCGTCTGGTCTTGCTCAATCAAGATGCCTTTCAAGACTCAGCACCGAGCTTTGAAATTCCTGAAATTGATTCCTGGTTTGGTTTGAGGCATCATAGGCGCTTATGAAAAGCGAGTTTAAGTTTCATCACGACATACGGGTGCGTTTCGCTGACACCGATTTACAGGGCATCGTCTTCAATGGCAATTATCTGACCTATTACGATGTGGCGTGGACGGAGTATTTCCGCGAGCTAGGATTGACCTATCAGAAGATGCTGGAAATGAATGCCGACACGGTGTTGGCGCGCACCGAAATTGATTTCAAAGCCCCGGCGCGCTTCGATGACATTCTCGAAATCTATGTGCGCGTGGCGAAGATCGGCAACAGCAGTCTGCTTTTCAGATTCGAGATTTACCTGCAAGGCGAAGACCGTTTACTCAACGCCGCTACTTCGCTCTATGTCTGCATTGATTCCAAAACATTGAAATCCACACGCGTGCCGGATGCCCTGCGCTCACTCATCAGCGAACTCGAAGGCACAACAGTGAATCGTGAATAACGAAAAATCAGGGTGATTTTACTTTGCAGAGATTCGCTAAATCAAACCACGTCAAAAGGGATAGAGGAAAGATTCAGCGTACCAGCTTCAGCTTGCTGGTCTGGTAATCCAATAAGTTGAAGCCTGTAATTTCATAGCCTCACTCCCAATTATTTGAGCATCACGATTTCGGCTTGGCTATTTCGATAGCCGCCGCCATTTCCTCCATCATCTGTCGCTGCGTCAATCCCAGCCAGCAATGCCCTTGACCTGCGCCATAAAAAATTTCCGCCTCGGCGGCGGGATTGGCCTTCGATAAAAATTCATCCAGCAGATGCACAGCGTTGTTCAAAAAATAATTGTCGGCATCACCTACCCAGATGTGCAGTTTGCCTTTGAGCTTCGGCGCAAGCTGCGGCCAATTCGCCTGCATCACCAAACGCAAATCGTACTTCTGCCAATGCTCGATCACCGTTTTATCTATCACGCCGGTCTGCGGATTCCACAAAGGTTTCGGGCGACCGTCTGCGCCGCGTGGCCCATAGACGGCATTCCACGCGCCCCATTGTTCGCCCGACATCGCCCAACTGTCACCCGCGCCCAAGACGTTTTCCAACTGACATTCGTGGCGAATCGTGAAGCGCACTTCGCCGTTGGTGTCGCGTTCGCTGGGGCGCTCGAAGCCATATTGATTCACGTAAGCATTTTTATCCTGATAAATATTGATCAATTGAAAGCCGCGAAAATCCACCCCATCCGGGCAGTATGACCAGGTGCCGTTGAAAAAATCAGGATAAAAAACCTGCAACGCCAAAGACACCCAACCGCCCGTCGAACCGCCGTCAACGACCCGCGCATACGGCGCACCGATGCCGCGAAATTTTTGTTCAATGTAAGGGATCAATTCCTGCGTGATGGCATCGCCATAGGGGCCGTTGTTGTCGGAGTTCACTTGATAACAATCGCCGTATGGCCCATCCCCATCAAGGTGCAAAACTATCATGCGCGGCGCATCATCGGCAGCCCAGGCGCTTTTGAATTCGGCGGACTCGAACATTCGCTGCGCGCCGGTATAGCGCGAACCGTAGCCGCCTATGTAAACCCGCAGCGGATAGTGGCGCGACGAATCTTTAGCAAAATCTTTCGGCAGAATGAGGCCGGCACGTAGATAAATATCCCTGCCATGAAACTTGCTCAATCGTGGCGATTTGAGTTTTACGAATTTGACCGACTCGCTATCGGCAGGCAATTTTTCAGGCGGCACTTTTTGCGTCAGCGACAGTTTGATAGTGCCGCCCTGGTGCGGATCGAGGTGCGCTTTTTGCACCGTGCTGTAGAGATTGCCTTCGGCGTTTATTGATTTCACGTCTATGTTGAAATCGAACAATGCTTGAATGAAATAGTCGCCCGCTTCCAGTTGTGACAAATTTTTAAGCGGAAAGGCGCTGGCGGTTTCATCAATTACCGCAGTGCTGTTGGTTGAAAAGTGGTTCACGTCTTTTGCGAATAGGGGCGGCGCGTCCAACCCGGTGTCGCCAACAGCGAGGCGCGGTTCCCCAACGGCGCGACGGCTTACCAAGACAAAGAGTCTGCCGTTTTGCGCGGGTTCGAGCAAGCCTGCGGCAACCGTCACTTCAAAGCGCAACGGGGTGTTGGCTTTGGCGTTGGCGAGCAACACCGTTTCTTCGGTACTGGTTTCAGAGTTTGCGGCGCTGATGAAAGCCAAGGCGGTCAGCACCAGCGCCATGCACAGCAAAGATTTTTTCATCAAACGATTTCTCCCACGGCCAAGATAACTCGGCAAAGCATAGCGGTTTTTGTCGCGCCTCTCAATCACAAGCGCAAGTCACAAGCCCGAAGGATTATCGAAATCAACCTAGCCAATAGCGCGCTTTTTGTGCTATTTTCTCTGACTTTGAACCGCACATGATTTCGTTACACTGAATTAGAAACGCTCAATCATAAAAGGAGATTGCGAATGGCAAACGAGGGCAAGGTTATACAGATTATCGGTCCGGTGGTGGACGTAGAATTTGAGGAAGCGGCGCTGCCGCCGATTTATCAGGCACTACAAATTGTCAGCGACGGCTTTGAAGGTTTCGAGCCGGTTAATTTGATCGTTGAAATCGAACAACACCTCGGCGAAGGCCGTTGCCGTTGCGTCGCTATGGAGCCTACTGAAGGCATCGTGCGCGGCATGAAAGCCATAGACACGGGCTTGCCGATAACCGTCCCGGTTGGCAATGCGACGCTGGGTCGCGTGATGAACGTCATCGGCAAATCGGTGGATAAACTTGGCGACATTGTTTCCGACACCAATCATCCGATTCATCGCCACGCGCCGCCTTTTTCCGATCAAGCCACAGAGTTAGAGATGTTTGCCACTGGCATCAAAGTCATAGACTTGATTCAGCCGTTTTTGCGTGGCGGCAAAATCGGTCTGTTCGGCGGCGCAGGCGTCGGCAAGACCGTGTTGATTATGGAACTGATCAACAACGTCGCCAAAAAGAGCGGCGGCTATTCGGTGTTCGGCGGCGTCGGCGAACGCACACGCGAAGGCAATGATTTGATTCGTGAATTCGTCGAATCCAGAGTCATAGATTTCGGCGACGAATTTATTAAACACTACAACGAGACCGGCGAATTCAACTTGGACAAAGTGGACATGGAAGCGGTGAAAGGCTCGAAAGCGGCATTGGTTTACGGGCAGATGACCGAACCGCCGGGAGCGCGTTTGCGCGTCGCCTTGACGGCGCTGACGGTTGCCGAATATTTTCGCGATGAAGTTGGCACCGACGTGCTGCTTTTCATTGATAACATTTTCCGCTTTACGCAGGCCGGTTCGGAAGTCTCTGCACTGCTCGGTCGTATGCCTTCGGCGGTCGGCTATCAACCAACGCTGGCTACGGAGATGGGCGAATTGCAGGAGCGCATCACCTCGACCAAACGCGGCGCGGTCACTTCGGTGCAAGCCATCTATGTACCGGCGGACGATTACACCGACCCTGCGCCAGCGACGACCTTCGCGCACCTCGATGCGGTCACCGCCTTGTCGCGTCAGATTGCCGAACTAGGCATCTATCCGGCGGTTGATCCGCTGGCGTCAACCTCGCGCATTCTCGACCCCCGCATCGTCGGCGAAGAACATTACAACACCGCGCAGGACGTGAAACGCATTCTGCAACGCTACAAAGATTTGCAGGACATCATTGCCATCTTAGGCATTGATGAATTGTCCGAAGAAGATAAATTGACGGTCTCACGCGCACGCAAAATTCAGCGCTTCCTGTCGCAGCCGTTCTTTGTCGCCGCGCAATTCACCGGGCTGGAAGGCAAGTTCGTGCCGATTGAAGAGACCATACGCGGCTTCCGTGAAATCATCGCCGGGAAACACGACGACATTCCCGAACAGGCATTCTTCCTCAAAGGCAGCATTGATGAAGTCGTCGAAGCCGCCAAGAATATGTAGTGCTGAGTGCTGAGGACTGCGTGGGTCATAGTCAAGAGACGCAAGTGTGTTCTACTGTTGTTCTACTTACGACTCAGCACGCCGTCCTCAGTCCTCAGCACTGAAAGAAAGGCGAAAGCAAAATGATACACCTGGAAGTAGTAACGCCGGAGCGCAAAGTTTTTGAAGCCGATGTGGACAGCGTCGAAGTGCCGGGGTTTGACGGCGAACTCGGAATTTTGCCGGGGCATACGGAGCTGGTCTCGAAACTCAAACCCGCAGGCTTGCTCACTTATCACATCGGCGACGAAAAAGGCGAGATGGTCATCAGCGATGGCTTCGTCGAGGTCAGTCCCAAGCGCGTCACCGTGCTTGCCGACCGCGCCAATCGCCCCGAAGATTTAGACCTGACGAGCGCCCTTGCCAAGAAAGCCGAAGCCGAAAAGCTCTATCAAAAAGCCATGTCGGATTCCGAGCTAGACATCAAAGAAGTGATGGCCGGACTCGACCGCGCCAACCTCGAAGCGCAGTTGGCCGAAAATAACAAGTAACGCCGCGTTGATTTTTTACTCTTAGGACTTTCGCTTGAGGTCAGAAATAGTATCATCAAAGAATGATGACGAAGCAACAATATATCGAATATTTGTTATGTACACCCAACAACTACACCTGTACTAATCTCGCCGAACATCTCGATGGTGTCAGTCATGAT
>JACQDB010000135.1 GCA_016201275.1 Acidobacteriota bacterium | reverse complement strand
TTCAATAATTCCAGGCGCGAACCGCGACGTCAGCGCTTGATTGGTGTGGTTCAATTTGAAATTGTACAAAGTCGAGCTAACGACTCAGCCTGTTTGAAAATTGCTGGTCGCTGAGTTTTGCGCCGGAGGCGCACAAGAGAATAGCCCGTGGTAGCGCCACGGGAAGGCGAAAGCGGCTTGACGGTCGCGCTCTGGAAGAGCGCAGGAGGCTGGCGACCATCCATCTCCTGCACCCTTTCAGGGCGCGCCGCGTTTGCCCCACTTGGTTCCAGTGCCTACAGCACTGGCTAATCTCCTACACCCCGGCGGGGCAAAGCAGGCTGGGTCGTTACTCTCGCGGTCTATATGGTTCAACTTGCGCCGAGGGCTTTTTTGCCGAGCGCGTCGCGGGCCAGCAGAGACGCGCCGGTGATACCGGCGTCGTCGCCGAGTTGCGCTTTGACAATCTTCACGTTTTTCATGCTGAAATCAAAAGCGACTTTGCGAAGGTCTTTTTCAACCCGTTTGAGAAAGGCTTCGCCGAGGGCTTCGACGACGCCGCCGCCAAAGACGATGACTTCGGGACTCAAGACATTGACCAGACTGCCTATGCCTAAGCCGAGATGTCGGGCGGCGCGATGGACGATTTTTTTGACCACCTCATCGCCAGCGTCATAACACTCTTTAATGTCGCCGCTGGTAATCGTGCCGGTCTTCTTGTCCATCTTTTTGGCCATCAGAGATTTCTTGCCGCGCTTCATTTCTTTTTTAATGTCACGCGCCAGCGCCGGACGCGCCGCTAACCCTTCCATCGTGCCGCGCACGCCGCGCCGGTCTTTCGGGCCGCCGACTTTAATGACGATATGGCCAATTTCAGCAGCGTTTTTATTAAAGCCGTTATACATTTCGCCGTTGAGTATGAGGCCGCCGCCGATGCCTGTGCCGACGAAAACCCCCAACACAAATTTTGCTCCTTGCGCCGCTCCAGCTTTGAATTCGCCATAGGTTCCGGCGTCAACATCATTGTTGAGCGTCACCGGACAGTGGTTGAAACGCTCGGAGAGGCGCGGCCCCAGCGGGAAATTCCGAAACGGTAGATTGACGGTCTCGATGATATAGCCGGTGTCGGGGTCTAAAGGGCCGGGCGCGCCGATGCCGACAGCGGCAATCTGCTTCGCCTCAACTTTGGCATTGGTGATTGATTGATTGGCAACCGCGACAATGCGCTCGAAGACTTCCTCTTCGCTGCGCCAGGCTTCGGTTTTATCGCGATGCCGCCCGATGATTTTGCCGTCGCCGTCAAAGACTGCCGCTTCGATTTTCGTGCCGCCCAAATCAATTCCTAAAACATAAGCGCCCATATTGACCTCTCTGTGTTTGCCGGATTCGATGCTGCGTAATACTACAAAGGCAAAAGGCAAAAAGCAAAATTGAAATCACCGCGCCCGATTCTTACGCAGCTTTCTGCAAGGCCAGATTCAAATGCTCCAGCGAAGTATTGCCGCCGGAACAGACGATGGCGATTTTTTTACCCGCCAATTCGTCGCGCAGTTTGAACGCCGCCGCAAGCGACGACGCGCCCGCGCCTTCCGCCAAAGTGTGCGCTCGTTCAATCATCCAAACCATCGCCTGCATGATTTCTCCGTCACTGACCAAGACGAAATCATCGAGCATCTGCTGCATAATTTGTTGCGGAAAGTTGAAACCCACGGCGGTCGCCAAGCCTTCGGCAAAGGTGCGATTGGGCGCTTCAATAATCTGTTTCTGTCGCCAAGACTCATAAGCGGCGGGCGCGGCGGCGGCTTGTACGCCGATGACTTTTATGGCTGGATTGATGGCTTTTGCCGCGATACAAGTTCCTGAAACACCGCTGCCACCGCCGACGGGAACGATGATGATTGCTAGATCGGGCTGCGCTTCGAGCATCTCTAAAGCGTAAGTTGCAACACCTGCAACGAGCAACGGCTCATCGCCCGAATGAATGTAGCGATAGCCGTGTTCTTTGGCCAGCGCTTCGCAATGCAGGCGCGCATCATCAAATTTTTCGCCGTGAAAAATCACCTCCGCGCCCAATCCGCGCATCGAAGCGACCTTGCCGGGATTGGCGTTTTCGGGAACCACTATGCGCGCCGCGACACCAAACAAACGCGCCGCATAAGCGATGGATTGGCCGTGATTGCCGGTGGATGCCGAAATTACGCCGCGAGATTTTTCCGCGTCGCTCATCTGCGAAATCAGATTGACGCCGCCACGCACTTTGAAAGCGCAGATCGGTTGATAATTTTCATGCTTGATGAAAACTGGTGTGCCGATTAATTCATTGATGGCCGGATACGAGTGCATCGGCGTTGGTGAAAGATACGGGCGAATCTGCCGCCTTGCTAACAACACATCTTGAAGAGTTGGTATTTTCATAGTTCCTTCGTTATTGGTTATTGGTTATTGGTTATTTGTGAAACCGCTCTTACCAGTAACCAATAACCAGTAACCAATAACCAAAGAAAAAATCCGCTGACGAAGCCGAAACCTCATCAGCGGATTATTCAATCACAGGCGTTGCGCTTTGCACAAACGCTGCGCTTCAAACGTCCCTCATCATTGCACCGATACATCGTCAACTCTGAAGGTCGAAATCAGCGAACCGTCCGTTGTAGCGCGGAATTGTATGCGAACCGTTTGTCCGGCAAACGACGCCAGACTGAACGGCCCACGTTGTACGTAAACGCCCGCTGTGCCTTTGTTCAAGTTGCTGAAGGTTGCCAGCGTTGCCAGCAAGGTCCCCGAGGTACTTCGCACTTCGATGAAAATCTTATCGAATTGCGTCGTTGTCGTGGTCTCGCTAGACGTGACGTTGAGCCACAAGGTGAGGTTCTTCGAGCAGCCCGCCGGAATAGTGATCTGCTGGAATTCCGTATGGCTGTTGTTATTGCCGCCACCGAGAATGGTATAGCCCGTGCCGCTGTGCGGGAAGCTGCCGGTGCTGAACACCGCACCGCTCAACGTCCAGGGCGAGGCGCTGCCTTCAAAGCCACCGTTGACTATCAACTGGCCGGTGCAACCGCCTGCGGCATTGACGGTCAAGGTAACCGGTACGGTCACCGGCGTATTGGTCGCGCCGGTAGCGCTGATGGTGATCGCGCCGTTATAGGTTCCCGCTGCCAGCCCCGTAATGTTGGCCGACACGGTTGCCGTTGACGGAGCGGTTCCCGAAGTCGGACTGACGCTCAACCACGTTTGGTTGCTGCTCGCCGTCCAACTCAAAGTGCCGCCGCCGGTGTTGGTGATGCTCAGGGATTGGCTCGCCGGATTCGCGCCGCCTGCGGTGGCCGTGAAGCTGAAACTGGCGGGACTGACGCCTATGGTTGGCGAAGTCGGCGTGCCGGTATTGGCGTTGTAAACCACCAACGCAAAATCCTGATCGGTGGTGTCGGCATTGCCCGGCACGCCATCGCCAGCGATATTCGTAGCTCTGACGGTGACAGTGAAACTGCCGGTAGTGCCAGCCGGAAGGAATACCGACTCGACGTTGTTTTTGCCATCGGCAGTGCCGCCCGCTACCGAGTTGGCACCGGAGAAAACATTGCCTTTGAAAGTCGTGCCGTTGATGGTTACTTCAAGGTCAAGGTTGTTGACCCACGGCGCGCCTGTGGTTGGCCCTGCGGCATCGGTCCACGCCAAGGTGACGCGGAAGGGTTGCGCCGAAGACACTACCGAGCCAGTGACTTGGAAAGTTTGTCCGGTGGTGCCTAGTACCTGAGTCTGGTCAACCAGAATTCTTGCCGATCCGTCGAAGGCTCTGCCCAAATCCATGCGCCCCATGCCCTGATTGTTGGAAGGCAAGGTATCGTTTGCGCCCACCCCACTCATATAACTGGCAGAGTTCATCAGATAGGCTTTGACCATTGCCGGACTCGGCGCGGCCAGACTGTTGTTGAGGAAATTCTGATAAACCAACGACGCGCCGCCTGCGACTGCCGGACAGGAATGCGAGGTGCCGCTAGACCAACCGTAGAGGGTTTGTCCAGTGGGGAAGAATTTATCGCAAACGCTGGTGCCATCGTAGTTCGATTGCGGCACACCCGCTTCGATGTGGGTGCCGGGAGCCATGATGTCGGGTTTGATGCGCCCGTCACCGCCAGCGGAATTGACCGGGCCACGCGACGAAAAACCGATGATGTCGTTGGCGCTGTCAGCCCCTGTGTTGGCGACCGCGCAACCGTCAGTGCCGGTCTGTCGCACGTTTTCGCTTGCGCCTACGCAGATGATGTTCTTGGCGGTGGCTGGACTGCTGACGGTGTTCGCGCCAGAGCCATCATTGCCCGCCGCAAAGACGATAGAGAGTTGCTGCAACCCTGCGGTAGTTTGCGCGTCGCGCACGATGCGGTCGTACTCCTGTGCGCTGGCATCATAAACGGCGACCGGGCCGCCGGTTTGAGTTTGAAAGCCCCAAGAGTTTGACGACAGGCGTGCGCCCTGTCCGTAAGCTGTGCTTTCCCAGGCGGTGCTGCTTGAGGCCGTCGCCCCGAAGATGGCCGTTGAGCCGACTCTGGCAAACGGTGAAATCCCCAAGCCGTAGTTGAAGCCGTTGGCATCTTCGACCGCCGCACCCGTGCCGCTGTTGAATCCGGCAATGATGTTGGCGTTCAAAAATCCGTGGCCACCTTGCATACCGGTCTGCGCCGTCGGGTTGTTGGTGAAGGCGACACGGGCGGTAGGCAAATCAGGATGCCCGGTCAAGGTGAGCGCATCGTCCACGACGTTGACCGCAAACGTCGTGAATTGCGAACTGGTGAAGCCTTTACCGGCAAGCCAAGTCAGATAGCCGGGACCTGTAGGCGAATTGCCTGTGAGATTTCCGGCCACGATTTGCCCTTGCGCTTCGTCGAGTCTGCGTCGTTGCCGCTGCGGTTCAACCGCGAATACATCATCGTAAAAAGCGATTTCCGCCAGCCGCGAAGCCTGCACGCGCATTTCGACATTATGATAATTCAACACCTGATGCGTCTGAATGCCAGCGCTGGCCAGCGCGGCAAGATTGGCAAGCGTCTTTTTCGCATTCGCACCCTCGATGACCTGCACGGTGATGTCAACGAAAGCCGTACCATCCACACTTCGTAGGCTACGCAGTTCGGGCGAGAGGCGATACGCCGGTTCATAATCGCCGACAAACTGCACGAAGCGATTTTGTTTGAACGCCTTCAAGGCCGTTGCGGCTTTGGCCTTCGAGCGCACCACATAAGCGTTTGACGGCATATAGGAAACGATTTCAGCGCCGGAGTTTTTCAACGCTGCCAACCAGTCATCTTTGACCGGCCCGGCAAACTGCACCAGGTACAAACCGCCACGCGGTCGCAGGTCGCGAGTCAGGGCGTCGGCCATGTCTGGCTTGTGCAAATCGGCGGGCAACTGTGCATACGTTACTTCAGGATTGGTGGTGTCGAGAACAAAGCCGTTGAGGGCGATGAAATTTTGCTCGTCATGCACCGGCGTCGCAAGCGCTTGCAGAGCCGCGCGGCCTCCTACCGCTTGCTCGTCAATCGTCACGACTTTGAAACTGCCATAATTAATTTCATCAACGATGGCATTTTGATTTTGTAAATCGGCATAAACCTGCGCGTCGGCTACAGCAAGGATTAATTTGTGACGCGAAGTTTGATTCATGTAAGTTTGCGGAATTGCTTCCAACACCGGCGGTGCCGAATCAATCCCCTTGTCCTGTAGTTGTTTGTTGTAGTTCTGTTGCATCAACGCACTGGTGCCGCCTACGAACACAGCAATAACCAGAGCGCTGAGGAACAGCGTTGAATGCTTCATCGCAGTACCTTCCTCCTTAGATAAGTAAGCTTTTCCTTGAAAGTTTATCCGCAAAAAAATCCTTGGGGATTCCACTCCGCTTGTGCAGCAGAGGTGCTGACATCCAGATCGTAAAGGTGAGGCAAAAACCCAACAAATGACAGCGGCGCGGATTGTATCGCAAATCCGCCCGTCCTGCTAATGATTTGGGGGATTTTGTGCATGAAAAAATTTTTGACTTTGCCGCCGCATATCTGCTACATTCAGGGGCTTGCAAGAAGCCCTTTTGAGCGGCTGATGCCACATTCAGCAGGGAAGGAATTAGATGAGGAATAACACACTAGACGAGGTCCTACAGACCTACGGTGTGGAAAATTGGGGAGCGGGATACTTTGAGGTAAACCGAAAAGGTCATCTGGCTGTCCGCCCTGCGGAGGGCGATCCACGCGCTGTAGATGTGAAGGAACTCATTGATGACCTCATAGAACAGCGCAAGCTACAATTGCCCATCCTGTTGCGCTTTCCGCAGATTCTCACCAACCAACTGAAAAAACTGCATCGCGCTTTTGCTGAAGCGACTCGCGAATTCAATTACACCGGCGGCCATTATCCGGTCTTTCCCATGAAGGTGAATCCGCGCCGCGAAGTCATTGAAGAGTTTTTACGCGAAGGCAGCAAATATAATTTTGGTGTTGAATGCGGCTCGAAAGCCGAACTCTACGCCGCCCTTTCGCTCGATCAAACGTCGGCATCCCTGCTCATCTGCAACGGCTTCAAAGATGAAACCTTCATCAATCTCGCCTTGATGGGAACCCAGGTCGGCAAGCGCGTCATCATCGTTGTCGAAAAACTCAACGAATTAAAAATGATTGTGCGCCGCGCTCAAGAGACCAACGTCAAGCCTATGGTTGGGCTGCGCGCCAAACTCTACTCGAAAGGTTCGGGCAAGTGGGCCTCATCGGGCGGCGAATCGGCGAAGTTCGGACTGACGCCTTCCGAAATGTTGGAGTGCATAAGACTGCTGCGCGAAAACGACATGATTGATTCGCTCAAGCTCTTGCACTTTCACATCGGCTCGCAAATCACCGACATCAAGCGCGTCAAAAACGCTATGAAAGAAGCGGCCCGCGTCTATTCAAAGATTCGCCAGATGCACATTGATGTGGAATTTTTGGACATCGGCGGCGGCATGGGAGTGGATTACGACGGCTCGAAGACGACCTTTGAATCGTCGGTCAATTACACCGCCGAAGAGTTCGCCAACGATGTCGTTTATACCATCAAATCAGTGTGCGAAGACGAGAACGTGCCGGAACCGAATCTGGTGACGGAAAGTGGGCGCGTCATGTCGGCCTATCACGCTGTCTTTGTGACTTCGATACGCGACGAGATCGAAACCTTTGCCGACGATCAACCCGAAGTCGCGGTTTCCGATGACGACCCGCAGGTGATTTTTGAACTCAAAGAGTTGTACGACTATATCAACTCGAAAAATTATCGCGAGTATTATCACGACGCGCTCGATCACAAAGATGAATTACACACGCAATTCAATCTCGGTTTGATCAGTCTGGAAGACCGCGCCAAAGGCGAAGTGCTGTTCTGGGAAGTTTGTTCACGCGCTTCCAAATTCGCCCAAGGTGCCAAAGTTCAGGAAGAAGAGTTCGACGATTTGAAAAAGATTCTGGCGTCGAAATACCTGTGCAATTTCTCGGTCTTTCGTTCCGCGCCGGATCATTGGGCGATTGATCAACTATTTCCCATCATGCCGATTCATCGTTTGAATGAACAGCCCACCGATTATGCCACCTTCGTGGACATCACCTGCGATTCCGATGGCCACATAGATAAATTCGTTGACCTGAAAGATGTGAAAGAGGTTTTGGAGTTGCACCCGTTTACCGGTGAGCCGTATTACATCGCCATATTTTTAGTCGGCGCGTATCAGGAAGTGATGGGCAGTTACCATAACCTGTTCGGACAACCGAACGAAGCGCACATTGTCATAGATACCGAGGGGCGCTATCACATCAAGAAGACCGTGCAGGGACATCGCGTCGGCGACATGATTAGCTTTGCGCGGTACGACCGACAGCAGGTTTTCGAGAGCTTTCAACGCATGACCCGCGAGCGGGTTGCCAATGGCCAGATGTCTCAGGAAAGAGCCGACGAACTCGTAAAACAGTACGAAAGCGACATCAACCGATACACTTATTTAGAATAGTCGGTAGTCCGTAGCCCGTAGTCCTGAGTTTTTTTGCCAGGGACTAAGGGCTACGGACTACCGACTACTTGAGGACACCGTTTATGATGAGAAGACAAAAGAGCGCAAAATTTTTAACCAATCCGACACGCCCTGTGCAGATAGATCGGGATCGTTCGGTTTCCGGAATTCTGCAAAAGATGGAAGGCGCAGGTTTCCAAGCCCGCGCTTTGGCCGACGCCCACAATCTGTGGATTGATATGTTGTCGGACAACGGCACGATTTTTCTGGGGCTGTCAGGGGCGTTGATTGCTTCGGGAATGCGGCGGCTGATTTCCTACCTGATCAAAAATCATTACGTGGATGTGGTGGTGTCGAGCGGCACGAATCTGTTTCACGATCTGCACGAGACGCTCGGACGTTATCATTATCAAGCCTCTCACGATATGAGCGACGAAGAGTTGCAGGAAGCGCAGGTAGGCCGTTTTTATGACACGCTGGCCAGCGAATACGAGTACCGCGAAGCCGACGAATGGGTAGGCAATTTCGCCAACACGGTTGATCATATGCGCCCTTATTCGACCCGCGAGTTTCTGCATCTGTTAGGGCGCGAGCTTTCCGAAATCGCTACCGAAGACGGCATACTGACTTCGGCTTATAAATCCAAAGTGCCGGTCTTCTGTCCGGGCATCAGTGATTCAGCCATCGCCGTAGGCATCGCCACCTCGCGCATCAATCGCAAAAACCCTTTCCAGTTCGACATCATTCAAGATATGGTCGAGGCTTCGCAGATCGTCTCGCGTTCGGTCAATACCTCTGTGGTGTTGTTTGGCGGCGGCCCGCCCAAGAGTTTTCTGCATCAGGCGGAAGTGACGGCTTCGATTATCAAGCAAACGGTGCGCGGTCACAAATACGGTATTCAAATCGGCCTCGATTTGCCGGAAAGCAGTGTCAATGCCGGACGCAGTTTTGAAGAAGCGCAGACCTGGGGGCGCGTTGCCAAAGATGCGCGCACCGTCACCGTGCTGTGCGACCCAACCATCGCCATGCCGATCTTGGTAACCTCGTTGTCGCAGACCGGCACCAAGGCGCTCAAACAACGTCGCCGTCCGCAATTCAATTTCGGGCGCGACCTGACGGTATCGTTCGGCTAAACCCAGCCGCTACGAATCAAGATATTTTTCCGGCGAAGGCAGGCGCGTTGACATTCACACCGCGACTCCTTCGCCTTACTTTTTTGCGCCAGACTTTTGCCAATCTTTTTACTACCGAACAACAAAACAAAATAAGCGGCGCGAAGTTTAGAGGCGGTCTTTGATCGCCGAAATGCGCGGTCAAAGACCGCCTCTAAACTCAACTCGTTCCGTATTGAATTTCGGCAGCGGGATCAGTGGGATTTTGGGTTACCGAAAATGTATTCTGTTCATCAATGGTCTCGGCTATAATGATGCGAATTTTTGAATTATGAAAAAGGAGCGCGTGTGCCATTTACAGCGATACTGAAAGAACTGGTCGAGACGATTGATGGAGCCGAGGGCGCGATTGTGTTGGAAGCCGATGGCGAGGCGGTGCAATGGTTTTCCAAAGGCAATGTCGAACAACTGCGGTTGCGTGCCGCCTACATCGCCTTGACCGCGCAATCGTGCCGCGACATCACTCGGCAATTGAATTTACTCAATCAAGACGCCACTTTGATTGCTTACGAGGGCGCGAGTTTTTTAATCCGTCATCTGGAGAGCGATTATATGGTGATTCTGGAAATGACTCCGACGGCTAACATCGGCAAGGCGCTTTATAAAATAAAATCCACTTCCACCAAACTACAAAAAGAGTTGTGACGGCGAAATCACTTTCAGCGCCGCATTCAGGTAGAGGGTGGTGCTGAAAGTGATTTCCTGCCCAGATATTGTGTTCGATGGTTTAACCGTCCACAACATATGGACGGCTGCTGGAATTCTGCGACACGCTCCCGTTAATCGAAAAACGGGAAAGAAGTTTCACCACCCTTACTCAATTCTGATCGGCACTTTAATCGGCACTTTCCGCAAGGTAATCGGTTCGCCACGAATCGTCGCGGGGCGAAATTTAATTTGCCGGACGGCTTCTTTCGCCTGCTCATCCATTGATGGCACCGATTGTCTGATGACAATATCGCTGATCGTGCCGTCTTTATTGAAAGTCGCTTCAATGAACACATAGCCGAAATCTTTGTTGGCCTGCGCTTCAGCCGTGACGATGGGCTTGACGCGGCGAACGAAGACGATGCCTGTGCTGTCCGGTATTCCGGCAAGCAGAGAATAATTAATCGGCCCGGTCGGAATCAAAGAACCATTCGGGGTGCCGGGGTTGCCGGTTCCGGTTCCCGAACCGCGCTCGCCTTTCCCATTGCCTGCGCCGGGGCCTGTGTTGTTGCCTGCGCCGGGACCATTCCCATCGCCAAGACCATCACCCGTGCCTTTCCCGCCTGAAGCGGAATGCGGATCGCCATTGGGCAAACCAATATTCGTATTCGGTGGCGGCGGCGTCGGAATTCCTTCAATCGTCGGGGAGATGGCAAGACTAGGTGCAGGAGCGCTGGGTGCGTTTACAGATACCATTGGTGGAATCGAAACTGCCGGAGGTAAGACCCCTTGTTTGGCAGGTGTAGAGCTTTCGTTACCGCCGCCGCCGTTGCTTGCGCCAGCGTCGCGATTACCTTTCGGCATTTCAACTTTTGATGAATCGTTGCCGTTGGCGGCTGACTCCGTTGTTTTTGTCGGCTCAGGTTTAAAATCATTCGGGTCAACCCACTTCACCTTGTAGGGCAATTCATCCGCTTTCGTTGTCGCCATTGAATGATGCCAGCCGAAATAAGCGATCACACCAAATAAAACCAGTTGTGTTGTCAGTGCCAACGCCAAGCCCATCCGCAGACGTTTGCGGCGTTGCAGGTCTTTAGCTTCGTCGGCAAACAGGTCGCGCAGAAAACTGCGCGGGTCGCGGGTGAAATCTTTTATCGCAAGCGCAAGCTCTTCAACCAGGCGCGCCACTATGCCCTTTTGCTCTAGCATAGAGAAAGCGGCAAGCGGTTCCCGCGTTTTGACGAATTCGCTTGTGATTAGTGTAGCCATGTTGCTGAGAGAAACTTTTTTCGTAAAGTGAACGCCGCGATTGGAAGCCTCCAAACGGAAGCCTCGAATCGCGGCACGCAACCACTCATAGTGTTGTGACAACCGTTACGCTAACGCAGGTTGAACTCGATTTCGAGTGTCTGCCAGAAAGGAACGGGTTGACCATTTTTGGTAGCGGGTTTAAAGCGCATCTGTTTGACGGCCAGAATCGCTTCTTCGTTCAGACCATCGGGAAGGCTGCTGAGGACCCTGACCTGTTTGACGCTGCCATCCGCGCCAATGAGCGCCCGCGCTCTGACCACGCCCTGAATCTTGTTCTTGCGCGCTTCTTCCGTGTAATTGGGACGTGGGCGGTTCAACGCTTGGGGTTTTGAATCCACGCTCTTGGCCGAGCCGTCCGCGTTAAAATCGCTGCCGCCAAGTCGGGGATCGCCGCCACCCATGTTGAAGCCTCTGCCGGGGCCAACACCTGTGCCATCGCCCGACCCCATACCGCCGTTTTTACCGGTTCCCATACCGCCGCCTTCACCTGGCCCTGCCGAAGGCGGTCCCAGCACGCCGGTTGGTAATCCCGTCGGGGTTAAATCATCACGCTTGGGTTGCAGGCGCGGATCAACCTGTACCGTCTCAGGCACCGGCAACGCGGGTGGACGCAAGGTCTGCTCCGGTCGTGGCGCAATAATCGGAGGCTTCAAAGAAAATTCCGGCAATTGACCTTTGGAAGGAGGCGTAGGAGTTTTGCGACCGCCACCGCCGCCACCACCGGCGCGTTCTTTGGCCGACGATTTCGGCGCATCTATTTCCTGCATCTTGAAATCGTTGGGATCAACCAGCGGTATGGAGGTTTCGGCTAGTTCATCGCCGATTTTATCTTTGGCGTGGGTAATGGTGTAAGCCACCAGAATTCCCAGAAAGAGGGTTGAAAAAACCAGCAAGGCGACCGCCGCGCCATACATCAAGTGCATTCTGCGTCGCCGTCCGCCGATGCCATCGCCTTTGACGGCGCTGCTGACATATTGACTTGGGTTCTCACGAAATTCGCGGCTGGCTTCCGCAAACTCCATCGCTAGACGCGCAACCAATGACGGTTGAGAGATGAATGCGTCTGCAAACAAGGCTTTGTTTTGCATATCCTTTTTCCTCCCTGAGAGCCCTTATCAAATACGGGAGAGATTGATTTCCCGGCTCCAAGGTTTAATCGGGCTAATCCCTACTACCAACTCCTGCTCTGTGTTTTCACCAGAGGCTTCCTTATTTTCCCTTGCTGCTCTTTCGAGTGTCAAGTTTTCGTTCTGACCTTCTACAGTTAATTTTACGGCTTGTGGTTGGGCTGTGGTTTCAAGCATCTTTTGCACAACCTTAGAACGCGGCAAAGTTTTTCGTCTTGCAAAGATTTCTTGAAGTGTTGTCAACCAACTTCTTTAGTGCCAAACGCCTGCCACTAAGTTGTCTCGCACCTTCAATCTGAAGTCACCGGTACGGTGTACGGCGTCCGACAGCCAAAGCCAATTGCACCAATCACGGTTCGTGAAGCCAGAGAGGGCAAACGGCTATTCGTTGTTCATCGTCGTCACCGGTTCGCGGACTCGCACCGCCAAACTCTCGACCCCTGACACCGGACGCCGGACTCTCGACTCCTGACTTGTGCGTTACGGTTCGTGGCGCAGGATCGCGCCGTCCAGTCCGACCGCCCAGCCTGTGTTGGGATTGATGAAAAAGACCTGGCGCAATGCGACCTCGGCCATAGGCGTCTCGACCGCCCACGACTCGCCGCCGTCTGCGGTGTACAAAATCGCGCCCTTATCGCCCACCGCATAGCCGTGGTTTTTATCACTGAAAAACAGATCGCGCATTTTGTACTCAGCTTTGATGTCAACCATCTTCGTCCACGTCTTGCCGCCATCCGTAGTCTTCGCCAATCGTCCGCTGTGACCGGCCACCCAACCATTGTTATCATCCACGAAAAAGATCGAATCGAAGGTCAATTCCGGGGTTTTGCTTTGATACTTCGTCCAAGTCACGCCGCCATCCGTGGTCTTATATAAACCGCCTTCGGCAAGGTTCACCCAGCCGCGTTGCGGGTCCAGAAAAAAGGCGCTGAAGATATTCTGCTCGAACGGATAGTTGATGGCGTTCCAGTTTTGTCCGCCATCCACGGTCGTCAAAAAGATGCCCGGCTGTTCCGCATAGTCATTCTTGACGCCACCGCCCCACGCCCAGCCGTGATTGGTATCAATGAAAAAGACGCGCTCCAGTTGTTCCGGTTGTTCCATCTCCGGGGTGCGGCGATTGGCGGTGATTTTGAGTTTGATCTTTCCGGCTTTGCGTTGTGTCGTCCAACTCTTCGCGCCGTCCGTGGTTCTGAGGATGTCGCGGTCAATGGTCAACGCCCAACCGTTTAGCGGGTCAACAAACCACACCGAACGAATTTTATATTTGAACTGCTCCGGCAATTGCTTCCAGGTTTCGCCGCCGTCGGTGGTCTGCAAGACCTCGAAGCCGTCGTTGGCTTTCAACGGGTCAACTTTTTTCTTGCCATTGTGGGTTGCCGGGTTGAGGGTTTTGGATTCCCTGCTTGTATTGGTATTGGCGTTTTGATTGGCGTTTTGATTGGCTTTGTCATCAACGCCGAGCGGCACATAGTTACGATCTGTCGAAGCATTGAGAAAGCCCACTTTGTCGTTGACAAAATTCACCGTATAAAAAGCATCCGGCGTTCCGGTATCCAGAATCACCCAACTGCCGGGCATCTTCGCTTGCGAACAGGCGCTATAAAACATCAAAGAGCCGAGCAGCACTGCCGTTGAAAAAAGTTTCTTTCGCATCCATCCGTCCTTCACCTGTGGTTTTCGTCGCTCGCATGATTCTAGCATTGCGCTGCTGACCCAGGCGAAGCCCTGCGACGATTTTCAGTCTGTAGTAGGAACGCGGCGCGTGTCGTAGTTTGCCGGCAAGGTTGAACTGGTTGGTCGCTGAATATTTTTATCAATTGCCCGTCAAACCTTGCTTTTTTTTGTCTGCTCATGTGAATACGAAAGGTGGACTTCACCGCTACAGTTGCGCTACCCTAATGCCCTGTTTGGAATCAAGCGAAAACGGAGACCGACATCATGACCAGCGCAGCAAAGCCTACGGTTAAAGGTGGCAGCTTTCTTCTTGAAGACCGCTCGCCTGCCGAAGTCTTCACCCCCGAAGACATCAACGAAGAGCAGCGAATGTTTGCGGCCACCGCTGAAGAGTTTCTTCGCAAAGAAGTGTTGCCGCGTGAAGACGGCATCTATGCCAAAGACTACGAAGTGCATCGGCTATTGATGCGTATGGCGGGCGACCTCGGCCTTCTCAGCATAGACATTCCCGAAGCCTATGGTGGGCTGGGTCTCAGCAAAGTCAGTTCTGCCGTGGTCGGCGAACAGTTTGCCTTGCAATCATCGTTTGCCGGTTCGCAAAGTTCGCACGTCAACATCGGCACTTTGCCCATAGTCTTTTTCGGCACTGAAGCACAGAAGCAGAAATATTTGCCCAGGCTTGCGACCGGCGAATGGATCGGCGCGTATGCTTTGACCGAGCCGCAATCGGGCAGCGATGCTTTAGCCGCACGCACCAAAGCGGTGCTGTCGGAAGACGGCAAACATTACATCCTCAACGGCCAGAAGATGTGGATTACCAACGGCGGCTTTGCCGATATTTTCACCGTCTTTGCCAAAATTGATGGCGACAAATTCACCGCTTTTTTAGTCGAACGCGGCGAAGGGCTGGTCAGCGGTCACGAAGAAAAAAAACTCGGCCTAGATGGTTCCTCAACGACGGCCTTGATGTTGGAAGATTGCCGTGTGCCGGTTGAAAACGTGCTGGGCGAAATCGGGCGCGGCCATAAAATCGCTTTCAATGTTTTAAACATCGGGCGTTTGAAATTGGGAGCGCGCTCGGTTGGCACGATGAAATTGTCGCTCATGCAATCGGTGCAATACGCCAAAGAGCGCCATCAATTCGGTCAAGCCATCGCCAATTTCGGCCTCATCAAACAGAAGCTTGCCGAGATGACCATGCGCGCTTATGTCGGCGAATCCATGCTCTATCGCACCCTCGGCGCAATAGACGAAGCGCTGCACGAAGTGGATAAAGACGAACCGCAACAGGTCTTGCGCGTGTTGGAACAATTCGCCATCGAATGCTCGATCATCAAGGTCTGGGAGAGCGAAGCCCTAGGCTATGTGGTGGACGAAGAGGTGCAGATATTCGGCGGTTACGGCTACTCGAAAGATTACCCGGCAGAGCGCGCTTATCGGGATGCGCGCATCGCCAGAATTTATGAAGGCACCAGTGAAATCAATCGCATCGTCATCGCCTCGCAATTGTTGAAGCGTGCAAAGACCGGCGAACTCGCGTTGTTTGCCGCAGCGGAACGCATCGTCGCCAGCGGCGCGGTTGATTCCGACACCATGACCTTGAATCTGGCGAACGTCCTGTTCGTTGATGAATTGAAATTGCTCGAAGGCGCAAAAGCCATGACGCTGACGGCAATACGCAGCGTCGAGAAAACCTATGGCGACAAAGCGCGTGACGAGCAGGAGTGCTTTGGTTTGCTTTCCGACATGGTGATGGAGGTCTATGCGATGGAGAGTGCCTTGCTCCGCACGCGCCGGCTGGTTGATGAACGCGGCGAAGAAGAGGTTCCTGTGCAGATAGACATCACCAAAGTTTTTGTGCGCGATGCGGCGGCGCGCATTGAACAAAGGGCGCAGACCATCGCTACGGAAACCGACGATGCACAAGGCGCGGCGGTCATCGCGAACGCTGTGCATAAAGACCCGATCAAAGCGATAGCGGCGCGCCGTCGCATCGCCGACGCGATCATTAACGCGGGCAAATATAATTTGTAAGACATTGCCAATGATTCAGAGGTGGTCGCAAGGCCGCCTTTTTTATTGCTTGAAAATCTGACTCTCCGTTCGCCTAAAAACTCTGAAGAAAATGTTTTCTGGTGAAAGCTTTAATAGCCTTGTACGGGCGACCCTGCGGTGGTCGCCCGTACAGGTGGTTTCAATAATTTGGTCTGCCGAAATCTTTTTCTTAACATCCATAGCGGAGAGCCTGCATTCTGATAAGAGGAAAAATTATGCGAATCATCTCCCTGACCTTGATTGCTTTGCTGTGGTGTCTGCCGCTGGCGTTTACTCGCGCTGAAACGGTTGAAGCGTTCGCAGAAGCCGCCGATGTGGTTTTCAAAAACGGCAACATCTACACCGTCAACGACAAGCAAGCGCGTGCCGAAGCCCTCGCCGTGAAGGCCGGAAAAATCATCTTCGTCGGCTCGAACAAAGACGCCAAAGCTTACGAAGGCAAAGCCACCAAAATCGTTGACCTCAAGGGCAACACCGTGGTGCCAGGTTTGACCGATTCGCATTATCACTTGATCGGCGTAGGCCAGCGCGAGATGACCTTGAACCTTGAAGGCACCAACACGCTCGATGAATTTCTGGCGCGTATCAAAGAGCGTGTTGATAAAACCAAAGTCGGCGAATGGGTGACGGGGCGCGGTTGGATTGAAACTTTCTGGAAGCCGCAAGCTTTTCCGACCCGTTGGGACTTGGATAAAATTGCGCCCCATAATCCCGTCTATCTGACCCGCGCCGATGGTCACGCGGGGGTGGCCAATAGCGCCGCCATCAAACTCGCTGGCGTAGATAAAAACACACCCAATCCGTTTGGCGGCGAAATCATGAAAGACCAACAGACAGGTGAACCGAACGGAATGTTTTTGGACAAGGCGCAAGCGCTCCTTGGCAGCAAGATTCCCGCAGGCGGTCGCGCCGACACCGAACAGGCGATATTGCTGGGCGTCAAACGCAGCCTCGAACTCGGCTGGACGCAGATTCACGACGCCGGAGGTAGTTATGCGGATGTCGAGTTGTATAAAAAACTTTATGGCGAAGGCAAAATCAAATTGCGAATCTACAAAGCGATTTATGGCCCCGGCGTCAACGCCTCGCGGTTGATGAAAGAAGGCGCAAGCCCAGGGCAATTCGATCAGCGCTTCACCCTCAGAACCATCAAAGTGGTGATGGACGGAGCGCTCGGTTCCAAAGGCGCTTGGCTGTTGGAAAATTATTCCGATTACAACACCGCAGGTTTTACCACGGTCAAAGAAGAAGAGTTGTACCCGATGCTGGTCGAAGCCTTGAAGAGCGGCATTCAAGTCGAAACTCATGCGATAGGCGATAGGGCGAATCGCGTGATTCTGGATTTGTACGAAAAAGCTTTCAAAGCGGTGCCGGTTGCCGAACGCAAAGTGCAAGAGCCGCGCTGGCGAATTGAACACGCGCAGATTGTCCACCCGGACGACATTCCGCGTTTTGCCAAACTCGGCGTCATTCCTTCTATGCAGCCGTCGCACGCTATTGGCGATCTGCATTTTGCGCCGTCGCGTCTGGGCATGAAGCGCCTCGCCGGGGCGTATGCGTGGGAGAGTTTCATCAAGTTGGGTTGCAAGGTTGCCGGAGGTTCGGACGCGCCTGTGGAAAGGGGCGAACCGATGATTGAATTTTACGCGGCGGTATCGCGCAAGGATATGAAAGGCTTCACCGGCGAAGGCTGGCACCCTGAGCAAAAAGTTTCGCGCCAGGACGCCTTGAAGATGTTTACCTTGTGGGCGGCGAACGCGGCGTTTGAAGAGAAGAGCAGAGGCTCCATAGAAGTTGGCAAATTCGCCGACCTGACGGTGCTATCGGCAGACATCATGAAAATCGCCGAACCGGAAATCTTAAAGACGCGCTGCATCATGACCGTCATCGGCGGCGAAGTGGTTTACGACGCGACTGTTCAAGCCACTATCTCTACTGCATCACAAACCGCCAAGGCCAACAAGGCCACGCTACCCTCTGTGCCAGCCGTAACAGAAATTCGCGGTATCCCCAACGATTTTAAGCAGCAGGAAAGTGAAGCATCAGAGGCACAAGAGAAGGCGGACGACAATAGTACAGGAGCAGGTTTCAATGCAGATGGATCGGCAAAGAGCGTTGATTCCAAACCTATACCTTTGACCCGTCCGCGTCCGAATTATCCCGAAGAAGCGCGCCGGAATAAAATCGAAGGCAGGATTCGTTTGCGAGCATTGGTTGGCACAGATGGCAAAATTAAAGAGGTGAAAATTGTATGGGGATTGCCTGACGGCTTAAATCAAGAGGCAGAAAAATCTATTAGAGATATGGTTTTTAAGCCGGCCATGAAAGATGGCCGGCCTGTTCCTTATTGGGTAGTCATGGAATTGGAATTCAACCTTCGATAAATTCAGCTTACCGTGAACCGTTGGTTATCAGTCTTGATGAAAACGACGACGACACCGCCGCCATCTTGGTCGCCAACTCATCCGTCCACTTCGCGGCCTCCAGCCAATCCAGCCCAGCGATTACCAGATGCGTCCTTTTAAGCTGCGGGTCATAAACGTACATTCCCTGCAAGGTCAGTGTGAAGACCAACACCTGATATTTATCGGCTACCTGCATATCATAGAGCGAGGGTCTGGGGTCAACGCTGCGCGGGTGAGTGTGAAAGATGGCAATGATGTCGTCTTGCCAGGGAAAGGTGAAACTCCGAAACTGATTGCTGGAATTCGGGGTTTTGATTTGATAGCGACCAGTGGGCGTGGCATAAACCAACACCACTCCTTCGTTGTCGCTGAGGCCGCATTTCGATATGCGCCAAGCTTTCACAAATGCGTTTATCGTCTGCTGATCAATTCGCGAAAGATCGAAAGGCACGAGGTCTTTCGCGGGTCGAGGCCTAGGCGTTGCCGGTACAACAGGCGTCGCGGCAACAGGAAAAATTAGAAACGCGAGAGCCAAAGTGAAGAGGCAAGGGAATCGTCGCATAGCACACTCCTTAGTTTGAATTCGGGCTGCGCCGAAGTCTTTCCTCTGACGCTCTCCAACCTCGGCGCAGCCTTTGTCACGATGCACTGAAGCTGGTCGCGCCCAGTTGCGAACGCGACCTTTGCCATGCGATGTAGTGTAGGTTTATGGCGGAAGCGGCGGCATCACTATGTGATGAAGGCCCGTCCACAAGTGATGGAGTGAGAGGTGAGCGTGATGACGCGCCGTAGGTTGATAAAGATTTACAACTTGATGCGAATGATTTACAACTCTCTGCCAAAGAGGCCGCTGAGGCGGTCACGATAACGGCGCGACAACATCAACTCCGCGCCGCATTGCATGATGATGCGATAATCGCCGTGAAACCAACTGTGCATCTCTTTGACGCGATCCAGGTTGACGATGGTCGAGCGGTGCACGCGCAGAAATTTTTTCGGGTCGAGTTGTGCTTCCAGAGCGCTGATGGTGTCGCGTAGCAGGTGCGCTTGTTTGCCGCAATGCAGGCGCACATAGTTGCCTTCCGCTTCAATCCAGTCCAACTCTGCGGTTTTGACGAAGAGAATATGACCGTTGTTTTTGATGAGGAAGCGTTCGGCGTATTCGGGCTTGCCATTCAGTGTCTGCAAAATTCCCAGCAATTGCTGGCGCAGGCAATGGCTGCTGTCATCCAGGAGTTGTTTGCGGACGCGCAGCAGAGCTTTGTCGAAGCGTTCGGGCGCAAACGGTTTCAATAGATAATCCACGGTGTTGAATTCAAAAGCGCGGGCGGCAAAGCCTTCGTTGTGGGTCACGAATATGGCGTAAGGCGACCCTTCGGCAGAGAGAATTTCCAGTGCCGCAAAACCCTGTGAATCGGCGCTCTCGATGTCGAGAATCATCAACTCTATGGCTTGTTGTCTGACGGCATGAACGGCTTCGATGCCGCTCGCGCATTCGCCCATGATTTTCATTTCGCTATGCGCCTTGAACGACTCGCGCAGGCTTGGCAGGGATAACGCTTGATCGGCAAATAACAACACACGAATCGCTTCACGTTGAGACATCTTTCCTTCTCCTTGTCACCGCAACAGAGAAACCGGAGCGTCAACGCAGGCCAGAACCTTTTGACTAAGGTGCAAAAGTTATCGCGCTTTCCTGATTTCCCGGTTGTTCGTTTTCAGGAGCTGGCTGGGAAGCAACCTGTTGGGCATTGCTTTTATAACGCCGATAATTTATTCGAGGTTCGATTTTACGAGGATTTATTTTTCGCTACGGTGGCGGTCTCAACGCCTCAGATATTCGCCTTCGCTTGACGGCGTTGCGGACGACGATTCATCAGGCAGCGCTTGACGCGGCAATAAACTCAAACGCCTGCCGGTGATTAATCGCGCCCCGCGTTGATAGGTGAAATACGACCACGCCCAGTTGAACAATACGGCGAAGCGATTGCGAAAGCCGATCAGGAAAAAGATATGCACCAGTAACCACGCCAGCCAGGCGACGAAGCCGCTTACCTGCAGGTCGCCGCGTTGCGCTATGGCCGCCGAACGCCCTATGGTCGCCATGCTGCCTTTGTCATGATAAGAGAAATTTTCGTAAGCTTGTCCCTGCAAATCGCGCTTGATATTTGTAGCGACGCGCTCGCCCATCTGTATGGCTACGGGGCTGACGCCGGGCAATGGCTTGCCGTCCTGATGCAAAAACGCCGTCATATCGCCAATCGCAAAAGCGTTGTGAAATGTTGGCAACGTCAAATCGGCTGCCAGAATCACCCGCCCGGCGCGGTCGAGCGGCACGCCGAGTTTGGTGGTCAACGAAGTGGCGCGCACTCCCGCGCCCCAAATCACGGTTGCCGATTTGATTAATTCGTCGCCAAGAAAAACGCCTTGGTCATCAAGGCTCGTTACTTGTGCGTTGAGGCGCACCGTGACGCCCAAATTTTCGAGTTGTTCAGTGGCGCTCTTCGACAACTCTGCGGCAAAGCTTGGCAGGATGCGCGCCCCGCCTTCGAGCAACAGAATCTGCGCCGATTTCGGATTCACCGAGCGGAAATCGCGGTCTAAAACAAAGCGCGCCAGTTCGGCAATCGCTCCCGCAAGTTCTACGCCCGTGGGGCCGCCGCCAACCACCACAAAGGTCAACAACTCGCGGCGGCGTTGTTCATCGGTCGCTTTTTCAGCCGCTTCAAAGGCCAGCAAGACGCGGCGACGAATCTCTACAGCATCATCTAAATCCTTCAAGCCCGGCGCGAATTTTTCCCATTCGTCGTGGCCAAAATAACTGGTGCGTCCGCCGGTTGCCAACACCAGATAATCATAAGGCAATTGCCCATCGCGCATGGTGACGACTTGGCCAGTCAAATCCACCTCGGTCACTTCATCGAGAATGACGTTGACGTTTTTTTGTTTACGCAGAATCGAGCGAATCGGCGCGGCAATATCGGCAGGCGACAACCCCGCCATAGCGACTTGATAAAGCAGCGGTTGAAAGAGGTGATGATTGGTGCGGTCAACGAGGGTGATGCGAACGGCAGCATTTTTCAGCGCTCGCGCCGTTGCCAATCCGCCAAAGCCCGCGCCGACAATAACCACATGAGGCGTAAGATTTTTTTCGGTCATCCCAACACTCCGCGAAATTCCAATATGACTTCGCCGAGTATCTTACACAACTTTGCGGCAATGCGCTTTGCCGAAGGCAGCGCGCATTGATGAAAACCGCAACAGATATGCCTTGCTGACTATTGGGTTCGTACCTTTTCTACGAGTAACCAGAGCGTGGCGCAAAATTCCCGCAATATCCCATATGTTGTAGATAGTTAAACCATCGAACACAATATCTGGACAAAACACCCATTGCTGCGACCCCCGTCAGTGATTTCTACGACGGCTTCAGGGGCGACCGGCGGCTTCACTTCCGAGTTCTTCTTGTTGTCGTCGAGCTTTCTGTTTTCTTTGCTCTTCTGGTTATCGTCATCGGCATGAGTAGCGGACGAGGAATTATTTTTCTTGTCGTCCTCGCCGGTCAAAGAGATGCCCATGATTTCAGGTTTTGCCAGGAATTGCGCCAGTTTTTCCGGGCTGAATTTGAATTGAATGATGAAGGCGTTCTGCTTCTGTACGGCAACGATGAGAAATTTCGCGTCGGTTTTTTCCTGTTGAAAGTAAACGTAAACGTATTGCTTTTCTTGGCGCGAGATGACCTGCGTCAAGGGCTGCCAACGAGCATGAACATTGGCTCGCATGAAGGCTCCGAGGTCGTCATCAACTCTGGCGCTGGTGAATTGCAAATCGCGCAGCATCGCCAGCTTGAAGTTTTTAACGCCTGCCGGTTTGATGACTTTGACAACAAATCGCGCCAGTGTGACCAAGCCGAACGCTCCTTGCCCTTTGGCTTTATAATTCGATTTCAAGTAGTTGATGACGGAGCTATAACTCTTATCATCTTGGTTATCGGCGCAGACCGCAGCGCCTGCCCCTGACAACAGCAGGGCAAGCGCTACGATAATGTTTGCGAGGCGCGTTTTGGGCGTTGCCATGACGGCTTACTCCTAAGGTTTTTTGGGTTCCGGTTTCTCTTTCTTCTCGGCGTCATCGGGCTGCTCTGTCTGTTTCAAACCAAGTTTGGGGATGCCGAATTTGCCTTCGAGTTCCGACAGCTTCTGCAAATCCACTGGGCCGACCAGATTGACAACGGTGATGGCTTTGGCTTCCGTGGCCAGCACCGCCAGCCCTTTGACGACAGTTCCCTGGCTCATCAAAAAGACCTCGACGTTCATTTTGTCGCCGCCTTTTTTCCTGCTGATGACGCTGACGATGCGCTCCCAGGCGGGGTTGTCGTGCAGTTGTGAACGAATGGGGGCGATGTCGCTGTCGGTGAATTCGCCCTCTTTGTCAAACTCGAAGCGTTTGACGAAAACGCCTTGAATGCCTTTGATCAACTCTTTGATTTTCGCTTCATCGGGCGAGCGTTTTTCGTTGAGCATACTGGCGGCGAGTTGGATGATGGATTCGCCCATGTTGACATCAATAATCTGCACGGCTTTGTCGGACAGTTTATTGAGATGGTCAATTCGCAGTTTGGCGTCTTGCGCGTAAGCCGTGGCGGCGTTGACCGCCAGCAGCGGCAACACCACAAAGAGCAGACCTGGGAGCTTGGGAAAAATTGCTTTCATAAAACCCTCGATAGTGATTTGGAGTCTTGGGGTCTGGAGTCCGGCGACCAGACCTTGCTGCTACGCTGGCACGACGGCTTGCCAGCGAAAAAAATTATTCATCGTTGATCGCCAGGCGTTTCGCTTCATTGACGGTGGCGCTGGCGATGAAGAGCGCCTGCATCAATTGTGCTTTGGCAAGCTCGCCTGCCGATGGCGGCGGCGCATGAGCAAGCCTGTCTTCGTGACTGGGCGAAGCGGCTTTCCTGTACGGCAAATTCGTTTGATGATACGGCTTGAATTTTTCATCCTTGACCGGCGTTACACTTGGCGAGCTTTCGCCATCACGATTTTTTTCACCTACAGATTTTTCCACACCCGTTATATCAGTTGTTGTATCGGGCAGCGTAGCAGTTGTCCCGCTTGCCACTAGGCTTGTATGGTCGCTTGATGAATTGTTGTTGGGCGCGCTTGCTGTCGGTGGCTCAACGCCGTGTGGTTTGGTGCGTTGATATTGCACGACGCCGATGGCAGCGGTCAGCAAGAGGGCTGCTGTCGCCAGCGCCCAACGCCGGGTTGGCAATTGCAAGTATGCGACCAGGCGTTGCCAGAAATTCGCTGACGGCAGTGGCGCGCTAGGTTGTTCGGCATTGAGGCGCGCCAGCACACGCGCAGTAAAATCGGGCGACGGTTCCTGACGTTGCAGCAACACTTTCAATTCATCATCAAGGCGACTCATACGTTTACTTCTCCTATGCAGCGCGTCAACTTCTCGCGCAGGGTGGCGAGCGAACGCCGCAGATGGCTCTTCACGGTGTTGAGCGGCATCTCTAAAACTTCGGCGATCTCCATCGGCTCAAGGTCTTCCTGATAGCGCAGGATCAACACCAGGCGCGCTTTTTCCGGCAGCGCCGCAATCAGTTTATGCAAAGACTTCGACAGCAAAGGGTCTGTCGCTCGCTCCACGCTTACTGGTTCCGCCACCTCGTCGAGCGGCACTTGCGGTCTGGCCTGTTGCCGTCGCATCTGATCTATAGAGCGATGCGAGGTGACTTTCCGCAACCAAAATTTCAGGTGGGCGGGAGATTTTATGGAGGAGAGGTTTTGGTGGAGAAGAAGGAAAACCTCTTGAGCTAACTCTTCCGCAAGCGAGCGGTCTCTGAGCAAGTGATACGCGAGACTAAAGACCATGCCTTGATGTTCGCGCACCAACGTGGCGAAAGCGACCTGATCGCCGGCGGCAGACCTGGCTATTTGCTCCTCTGCTCGGACTAAAATCTCCCTGGACAATTTGTCTAATCCTTCCCACCCCACCAGCTAAGTACGCAAGCTGCGGACGGCACGAGTGCAAATTATTTTCTGAGAATTGCAGACCTCGGAAAAGTGTACCGCAGGAACCCCAAGCCTGACGCGGGAAACAGCAGGAAGGCAAAAGTAAAAAGGCAAAAGAAAAAGGAAGGCTGAACGATGAGATAAAATTGAGGTACACATTGTTGAGAGGCGGTCTTTGACCGCCGGAAAGCGCGGTCAGAAACCGCCTCGCAACTCATCTCACTCAATTTTGTATCTTGATATTAGACGACCTTCGCGGCTCGTATTTTTTGCGGCTGTGCGGCGGTACGAATAGGCGCGGCGGCGGCGCGTTGCTTGCTTATGTTTGTCTCTTCCTAAAAATCCCTTGTATCTGAGCCGCGTTCGTTGTTCGTCAGGAATCCCATGCGCTGGAGCAGATCAGTGAATCTAGGGTCATCGCGCAAGCTGTCAAACATCGGATCAACTTTCAGTTCGCCCATCGTCAGGATGTGTTCTTCGTAACCCTTTTCGAGCCAGGCGAACGCCTCATCCTTTTCGCCGAGAGCCGTGTACAGCAAGGCAATGAAATACGGCTCCACATAATGTTGTTGCGAAGCTTCCAACAGTTCATCCAGCACCTTCCGCGCCTCATTTATCCTCCCAGATGTTGCATAGGAATATCCGATGTAGGATAGGATTTCAAACTCCATCGTTTGTAGGCTTAGGGCTTTATTATATTCTGCAATAGCCTCATCGTGCATTCCCTTCTGCTCATATGCAAGTCCTAAGAGGATAGCATATAGGGCTCTGAGGTCAGGTTCTAATTCAAGCATTCTGGATAGATGTTCTATGGCACGGTCATACTGGCGGGCAAAATAAAAGGTATACCCCAAATTATAATTGGCGCGTGATGACAAAGGATTAAGCTCCATTCCCTTTCTACTTTCTGCCTCTGCTTCATCAAAGCGCGCCATTGCCACTAAATAGGAGGCGTACCGCCGATGAGTTACTATATGGTTCGAGTTTAATTCAATAGCTCGTTTATATTCTCGCTCTGCCCCTGCCCAATCCCAGATATATACACCATAATGTCCTAATGCAGAATGGGCTTCTGCAAGAGAGTCATCCAGTTGTAACGCTTTCAATGCAGCCTCCCCAGCTTGAGAAAGATACTCCTTTGGTGGGAAGACATTATAGCCACTTCCATAGATATAACAGTCCGCCAAACCACAGTAAGCCAACGCATAGTTCGGATCTATCTCTATCGCTCGCTGAAAATATTCAACTGCTTTTTTGAGACTTTCAGCAGTTCTTTTCTCGTTACAGTATCGCCCTTGCAAATATAACTGATAGGCTTCCGGGTTTTCGGTGTGGTGTTTGACCAAACGCGCTTGCTCTTCGCGGGTGAGTTGCAGCATCAGCGCTTTGATCACCTGTGTGGAGATGGAGTCTTCGACCGCGAAAATATCAGTGAACTGTTCATCAAATTGTCCCGCCCATAACGCTGCGCCATCCGCTATGTTGACCATCTGCACGGTTACTCGTAAGCGCTGACCGGCTCGGCGTATGCTGCCGTCCAGTACCGCTCCCACACGTAACTCCCGACCAGCGGCCAGCGGGTCAACGGCTTCCTGATATTTTCGCACCGCGCTGGTCGGGCGCACGATCACTTGCCTGACATTGCACAGTTTGGTAATCAACGCATCGGTTAGTCCTAAGCCCAGATACTCGTCTTCTTCGCCAGCGCCGATATATTTGAATGGCAGCACCGCCAGCGCTGTCTTTGCCGCGCCGTTGGTGTGCTGGTCATGGGACTTGACGGCACGGGCGTTTGGTTCGCGAACCGTGACCTCGGCCACTAACCGATACCCGCGCTTGGGAACATTTTCGATGAACACCCGGCCCTTGGTGTCGGCTTCCAGAATCTTTCGCAACGCCGAGACGCTGACATAGACATTGCTCTCCTCAACGAAGCTGTCCGCCCACACCGCTTTCATGATGGCATCCTTGGTCAGGACGCAGCCGCTGTTTTGTACCAGGAATAACAACAGGTCGAGAATTTTCGGTTTCAGCGACACCGCCTGCCCGTCACGCTGCAAGAGGCGCTCCCCTGCGTTCAAATGAAATGCGCCAAATTCATAAATAGGCATAGCCACTGTCCCAGACTTCTTTCCCAGTTCGTTTAAATTAAATTTAGATTTTGTTTAAGACTTTTCGGGAACAACTCCGCTATGCTCGTTCACGAAATCGAGTCGTATATCCCGAAAATTTTTCCTAAGCCTTAGCGCCGCACCTATTGTAAGAGCAGGTGAATGATAAGGCAATGGAGTTGAAGAAAGAACCCGATATACGACTCACCTTCGCCTGATGCGACTTGCGAAGCAAAAGGTTTTGCAGGGGCGGCGCAGGGGAAAGTGAACGCCGATGGCAACCTGCTATGAATCACGCTTGATAAACGGCGCTTGGCTAGGTCAGGCGGCTGGTTAAGCAAGAGGTGTCCCGCCACTTTGAAAACCAGCAGACCCGTTATGCGAAAAGCGCGGCGCATGGAGTTTTGTGAATCACTTATGCGAAAAGTTGATTCGGTGCAGCAATCTCAGACCCGGATGCGCCGCGCTCCATCCCTCAAACCCTGCCAGAGACTGGCGTCGCTGCGAGTTGCGTTACCGGAGTTGAGGCCAGCGCCGAATGCGTCACGCGAGAGTTTCGTCAACGGCTCAAGCCCTCTGGTTGACAGGCGCTGAACCGCTTTCGCCTGAAGGCGGGACGACGACCCCTTTTCGTTCTTACCTCGTTGCATCACTATCGGCGCGCTTAAAAAAATAAGAGAAGTTACTGAACCTTCTGCCGGCTCATGGGTTAAATGAGGTTGATAAGGCTTAAAGAGTCGCCGCCCATAGGGGGGTATTACCAACCGAATATCTCGTTAAGCCTTGGCATCACCGATCCGATTTACCAGATAGCCGGTGATGAATGCAGAAGCGCTTCATCAGCAAGGCCAGCAGCAAGGCTTTTCCACAACCGAAGCAGATGGGACAAATTTCAGCAGTAGTTCTACCGGAGGCTCTATGAAACACACCTCGTGGTTACGAGTGGTAAACTTTGCCGTCATGATTTCGTTGATTTCTTTTTTTTCACTTGCGGCGTTCGCGCAAAGCGGCGGCTTTACTTTTGCGCCGATTGTAAAACGCGGTGAGCCAAGTCCTGATGGCGGGCGCTTCTTTGGGTGCGATGATTGTGTAGGATATCTTAATGGTTCCCACGCTTTCAATAACAGAGGTGATATAGGGATTTCTGCTGAAACCGAAGGGAAATGTTTTGACGGACTGTTTTTTGTCACAAAAGAAAATAGTGTAATACTAGCTGACGCCTGTACAGAAACTCCTTGGGGGAAATTAGGGTTTGGGGCAGCCAACATCAATCACCAGTCTCAAGCAACTTTCAAGGCATTTCCATTGGTGAAGGATAGCTTGGTTACTACCATCTTTCTCTATTCGGAAGATCGTGTGACAAAAATCATCGCGGAAGGTGATGTTACCCCTCTCGGCACGATTTTTCGACGTTGTGGACTTAGCGAGCCAAGCATCAACAATAAAAGCGAAATTGCTTTCGGCGCTTGCAGCGATGACGGGCAGGGCAAATTTCGGGATGGAATTTTCGTATCATCAAACGGACAAATTACTCCCGTCGCTGTCAATGAAGACCCAACCACCATTCTTCCCGGCAAGTTCTATTTCAATTTCTTTCCCGCCGTACAAGCCCTCATCAACAACAACAGCGAGGTCCTCTTTGAAGGCAAAATCATCCCCGATTCATTAGACCGCGAACGCTACGGCTGGTTTCTGAAGACCGACACCGGCATCAAAAAGATTTTCATAGACGAAGACCCACTGGTTGACGGCCTCGCGGTTCAAGCGCGCACTCTAGGCACCAGCGACTTGAATGACAAAGGCGAAGTCGCCTTTTCGGTCTTACTCGAAGGCAAGGCCGATAGCGGCATCTTCGTGCGCTCCGGCGAACAATTCAAAAAAATTATGGTGCAAGGCGATGCCACTCCCATCGGCGGCAAATTCTTAACACTCTATGATCCCGAGTTGATCGAAAGATTTCTTTTGCTTAGACCGCGCATCAATGCCAACAGCGCCGTGGCTTTCAAAGCCAAAATCGAAGGCGGCAGTTCCACAACCGCAATCTTTTTGGCATCCCCGAAAGCCATGCTCAAAGTCGTAGCCATCGGCGATACTGTGCCAACCGGCGAAACGATTAAAGAGATAGACACCTTTGCCTTGAACGATCTGGGCGAGGTCGCCTTCTTCGCCTACGGACGCAAGGGACACACGCTGCCGCTGGGCGTTTACAAAGCCGTGCCGACGCAACCGCAAATCAAAAAAGTGAAGCTGAAAAACAAAAGCGGCAACCTGGAATTGCGCGTCATCGGCAAAGGCTTCATTACCAACGACACGGTGATCGAAATCAACGGTGTGGCGCTCGACGCTCTCACCTACCCGGAAGAAGCCCGCGAAGACGGCGGCACGACTACGCAAATCGTCAGCCGCGAGGCTCGACTTGACCAACTCTTGCAAGCCGGACAAACGGCGCGCATCACCGTCTGGAATGCGCTCACCAATCAACGCAGCACGATGAAAGAATTTGTCAGATGAGAGAAGGCTAACGGTAACCGGCAAGGTTCACTTTGCCACGAACCGCAGACCATGAATCGGTTGACCGACAACCAAGGCGGGAGCTATCAACCAATCCCGCCTTTGCTGTTGTAGTGATTGTAGCGCTCAATAATCTTCTGTACGTAATTGCGCGTCACCGGAAATTCGATGCGCGAGATGAATTCGTCACGCGACAGTTTCGCCAACTCTATATCATCAACCCAGCGTTCCACGTTCGTCGGCCCGGCGTTGTAGGCTGCCAACGCCACCGCCAGCGCATCGCGGTTGCCGCGATAGCGGGTCAGCAGATTTTGCAGATACCAGCAGCCGATGTGCAGATTAATGGCCGGGTCGCGCAAGGCCTCTTCGAGTTTCAGCGGTCGCCGATTTTTATACTCTTTCGTTATGGTCTTGAGCGCTTCGCTCAAGTTCTCGGTATGCGTTGAATCTATCCACTGCTGCGCGGTGATGGGCGTCACCTGCATCAAGCCTACGGCGTTTTGCGCGCTGCGCGCCTGCGGGTTGAAATAGGACTCTTCATAAATCACCGACTTCACCAGCGCCGGGTCCAGTTTATATTTCTGCGCCGTGGCGATAATTAATTGATCGTAACGATGCGTCCAGTAATAATGGCCGGCAAAAATGCCCAGCCCTAACAGCACCGCCGCTACGACAACTGCAATGATAAATTTGCGAAGCATAAAGAGCCGGAGACCTTGTCAACGAGTGCGGAGTTTGAACAGCGCATCACGCGCTTCTTCGGCAAAGGCCAGCGCCGCTCGGTCAGTCGGCACTAAAGCATCCAAATCGGTGGACAGAAATTTGAAGCGAAACTGTCCTTCGGGCGACACCAACAAACGCAAATCGCCTTCGCGGGTATTGCCGGGGGCGGCGCATATCACCAAGGTTTTGCCCACCTCTCTGGGATTGTAAAAGCCTTCGGCGTTGCCCGCTATGACGACATCAGCGGCGGGGTTTTCTTGGGCTAACTGCATAGCACCTTCCAATTCAGCGTGCGCCAGAATAATCAGCACATCGCATTGCTGGCGTAGTTGCGGAACCAGCGCACGCGCCGTCGCATACATATTCTTCACCGTGTTGTCCATCAGGCCGCCGCTGGGACGCAGCGGCTCGGCCAAGCCCAAAAAGCCCAGTTTTATTGACTTTTTTGCGCCTTTGAGGCGCGGCACTTGAACCTCTTTGATGAGAAATGGCGGCGGCGCAACCGTGTCGTCGGCAAATTTGCCATTGGCGGAAATCAGGTTTTTCATCATCGGCAAGGTTTTGCGGCGCTCGTCCAATCCGTCTTTTTGCAGCAGCCTCTGGGCGTAAAGCAAATCGTAGCGGCTCAAATTAATGACATCCATCGGCCAGCGACTGTAGGCCCGCGACACATAATCGTTCTGTGCCAGAAGAGCAGGCGAAATGGTGTCGCTGTTGTACCAGAATTGCCCGACCTCGACTTGCACGACGGGCGTTTCCGGGAAGTGCTTTTTGAAGGCTTCGACATAACCAACACGCCGCGCCAAGCCGCCACGCGGTTGATTGCAATCGCACAAATCGAGATTGCCGCGCATATTTGCGCCAAACAAAATCGCCAGCACTGCGCCTTCGTCTGCTCCCAGACGTTCGGCAAAAGTCGCCGGCGGCAAGGGCTTGGTCGGGGCTGTGGTTTGCGGCCACGCGCCGATGGTCAACAGATGGATTAGCAGAGCGACCAGCATGATTTTTTTGAACAACTTCATAGCCTCTTGAATTCATCCTCGCAGCAAAAACTTTGCTTGAATTTTTAACACACTGACGCGGCGCTGACAAACCAGCAGAACCAACGATAACGGAGTCATAGCGAATGGCGGATCAGCGTGTGCCGCATAAATCAGTACCGCCTGATTGCACCGTTCACCATCGCCCAATGAACCTTGAAGGCTTCATCGAAAGCCATCAAATCGGCGCGTTTGCCCACCGCAATCGAGCCGTACTCATACGCAATTCCAGCCGCACGCGCCGGAATCAGCGAAGCCATGCAGACCGCTTCGTTAAGGGGAATGCCCAAACCGGCAAGGTTTTTCAGCGCCTCGCGCATACTGATTACAGACCCGGCGATAGTGCCTTTGGCCGCGCCGTCAACCAGCGCCGTCAACCCGTCTTTGACGGCAATGCGGTCGCCCCATACGGTGAATTCGCCATCGCCTAATCCGCTGGCTAATATCGCATCGCTGATTAACGCCATGCGCTCGGCGGTTTTATTGCGGTACATCAGGCGCAGCATCAAGGGATGAACGTGATGAAAATCGGCTATGCAATCCAGCGTGACTTCAGGATTCAACAAGCCCCATGCGACTGCGCCGGGCTGGCGATGATGCAGCGCTTCCAGAGCATTGGGAAAGTGCGTAATGTGATGCGCGCCTGCCGAAACCGCCTGGTCTAAAATTTCCGGCGTAGCAATGGTGTGGCCGATGAAAGAGCGCACGTTGTGGCGCGTCAATTCTGCAATCAAGGCAAGCCCTCCGGCGATTTCAGGAGCGAGCGTCATGGTTCGCGCATAAGGCAGGTTCAAATTTTTACGTTGCGTAAAAATTTCAAGCGAGCGCGGGTTGCCATCGTAAGTTCTGAAGTGCTGACGTTGCAGCGCGCCGCATTTTTCATGGCTGACGAAAGGCCCTTCAAAGTGTATGCCTAAAATTCGTGCGCCGAGGTGTTGGCTTTCCTCTTGATGCGCTATGTAGGTTTCGATTTCAGCAATCGCCTGCTGATAATTCTGTTCGGCGGTCGGCACAAATGTAGCTAAATATCCGGTCACGCCTTCGTGCAATAAAAATTCGGCAAGTTTGGCGAGGTCTTCTTGCGTGGCGTTTTGCACATCAACGCCAGCCGAGCCGTGTATATGTATGTCAATCATTCCCGGCGCAAGAAAATTTTGGTGTAGATCAAGCGTGTCGTGGGCGGCGAACCCGGTTGGCTTATCGGCCTCAACAAAGACTTGCACGATGCGGCCATTGCCAATGACCACGCCGCCGTATTGCACGGCGTCTTTCAGCATTATTTTCGCGTTGTGAATCAGCCGTGTAGTCATAACTCATGAAGTCTGAACGGTGTGAAGTCGGAATGACGAAGTATCAACGATGAGCGATGCGCCTGATGAAATCGTTGAGACTTCATGGTTCAGACTTCATCGGTTTTCTCTAAGCTATCGAGTGCGCGGCGCACCGAACCGCCGCAGGCTGCGAGTTTTGCTACGGCTTCTTCGCGTGACAGATGCAAGCGCGTCATCACCAAAGCGAGGCGTAAATCATTGCCCGACGCTGCAAATATACGCGCCGCTGCTTCGGCATCAAGGCCGGTCTCGTCGGCTAAAATCAAGCGCGCACGGCGGCGCAACTTCTCGTTGGTCGCTTTCAGGTTCGCCATCAAATTGCTATAGACCCAGCCCATACGAATCATCGTGCCGGTCGAAAGCATATTCAAAATCAGCTTCTGTGCCGTCCCCGCTTTCATACGGGAAGACCCGGCAATAACTTCCGCGCCCACCACCGGCACTATCGCTACGTCCGCCACTTGGGTCAGGCGCGAGCCTTCATTGCAGGTGATGGCAATAGCCGCCGCGCCTAGTTGTTGAGCAAATTCCAAAGCACCGACGGTATAAGGCGTGTTGCCGTTTGCCGAAATTCCCACCACGGCATCTTGCGACGACACCCCAATAGCGTGCAGATCAATGGCCGCCTGTGTGGGGTTGTCTTCTGCGCCTTCGATGGCGCTGTGCAAAGCCGTAGGTCCTCCGGCGATGATGCCTTGCACCAAGTCCGGCGGCACACCAAAAGTCGGCGGACACTCCGACGCATCCAGAACGCCAAGCCTGCCGCTGGTTCCCGCGCCTACATAAAACAAGCGACCTTCGGCCTGCAAACGCTCGACGATCAAATCAATGGCGGCGGCGACCTGCGGCAGCACCTGCGCCACGGCCTCGGCAACTTTCTGGTCTTCCTGATTGATGAGCGTGACGATTTCCAGCGTCGAGCGCCGGTCTATGTCTCGCGTATGCGGGTTAGTCTGTTCGGTGAGCGGCTTCATTACTTAATCCTTAGTCCCTGTTCCCTGGTCCTTAGTTAAAACTGTGAGTGCAGCGATGGCCTGCAAATCTAATGACTAATGACCAGGGACTAAGGACTGTTACAGCAATGCCTTGATGTCGGATTCAAAGCGGCTCATAGGCTGCACGCCTACGTACTTCTGGGCGACGCGGCCATTGCGGTCAAGGATGTAGGTGGTCGGTATGCCCGACCCCATAGGATATTGGCTGAGAGCCGCTTGGCTATTGACCATCCAGATGGTGTAGTTGATGCCGTTGCTTTTGACAAAAGGGGCAACCGCAGCGGCTCCGGTCTGGGTGATCGGATCAACCGACACGCCGATAATTTCCAAGCCCTGTGCGCGATATTGATTTTGCAGCTTGATGAAATCAGGTATCTCTATGCGACAGGGGCCGCACCACGTCGCCCAGATGTCGAGGATGACAACTTTGCCGCGATAAGCTTCCAGGCTCTGCTGTACGTTCTCCACCATAATGGGTTCGGACGAGACCGGCAGTGATTTGGTGGTCTCTTTTTTGCTGGACATATAGGCGACCGCTACCAGCGCCACCAGAATCACGACGATAGCAATGGCGAAGATCGGCAGCTTGCTCTTTTGCGAAGCTAGTTTTTTATTTGCCATAAAACTCCTATTGAAAAATATATCTTGATAAACTTTTCAGCAGCCCTGTACGGGCGACCCTCTGTGGTTGCCCCTTATTGCAACTCCTCAGCTTTTGAACCGGTCGCCTTTACTTCAAACGATTGGCTTTGACGAAGTGGCAACCACAGAGGGTCGCCCGTACAACTCGTTTCCATTATCGGGTCTGCTGAAATCATGTTCCTGTCGTCTATAGTTGTTGAATCACGCGCCCCACTGTTTCGACTTCCAGAAATCGTGTCGCGCATTCAATGCCGCGTGACTCGAAGCAGGCGGCTATTACTTTCGCTACGTGGTCAAAATTATGTGTTGCCAGCGCGAAGACCGTAGGCCCCGAACCACTCAAGGCCGCGCCTAACAGGCCATCAACCTTTTCCAATTGTAAAACCTCTGCCAAACCCGGAACTAGGGCGGCGCGAAACGGCTGATGCAATTTATCGCGCATCGCTTCCCGAAGCAAATCATAACGGCGCTCGGCTATTGCCGCGACAAAAAGCGCGGCGCGTTGAATATTGAACACCGCGTCCTGACGCGATACTTGCAGCGGCACAACGCGCCGCGACGCTGCGGTTCGCACTTTGAAATTCGGTATCGCCACTACCGCACGAATGTCGTCCGGCCACTGTACACGCGAAGCGCGAACGCTGCCATCGTCCGTCACACAGCTTACCACGAACGAGCCGAGCAAGGCAGCCGCTACGTTGTCGCTGTGATGCTCCATCGCCGTGGCATAGGCGAGCAATTTATCTTCGCAAAGCGTCGTGCCGGTGATTACTTCAAAGGCCGAAAATCCGGCGATAATGGCGGCAGCAGAAGACCCCAAGCCACGCGCCAGCGGGATGTCGTTGGTAACCGTCAAGCGCGCCGCTTGGAGCGCTACGCCTTCGCGTTTGGCGACAAATTGCATAGCCGTGTGAATCAAATTATTTTCGGCGGCAGAGTTGAGTTCAGTTGCGCCTTCACCGCTAAAGGTGAAGGTGAGATGCGAATCCGTCGTTGGCGCTACGTCAATGGTCAAATACAGGTTCAAGGCGAGGCCTTGCGAATCAAAGCCGGGGCCAAGGTTCGAGGTCGAAGACGGCACGCGTATGCGAGTGTGTGAAGTGGTCATATCAATTTTTTCGGTTTGTTTATCCCTTCCATCTCTTGTGTGCGGCGTGTGGCTGTGCCGCTTTGCTGTGCGGAAAGGCTCGGCCTTTCCAGGCAGATTGCCATAAAAGTCTTGCGGCTACGCCGCCAATTGGCGGCGTAGTCGCGAACATTCTGGAGGCAAGTGTTTCGGCGGGGCAAAGCCCGCGCCGCACATCAAAGTGGCACAACCGCCGGAGAATTCCCGTAAGCTCGTTTGCCGGTCAATAAACTTTTTTGCGTTCGCGGACGCCGACGCTACTGGAAAATTGCGGCGGCTTCTTCTCTTTCATACGGGTTCGATGAGTGCCTGAATTGCGGCGCTCCAAAATGATGCGACACACCACCAGCGCCAATATCCTGTGCATAAATCGCGCTTCCCATCTCATCGCTGGCTCGACCATCACACGCACCGTGGTTTGTGAACGCACCCGCGTATTGAAGTGAAAGACCAGCAAGTGCGATTGATAAAATTTCTTATTGATGACGATGGATTGTTCTTCACGGAGACGGCTGTCAATTTTTCGCAGCAAGCGAAAGTTGTCGCCTTCGGCCATCTCGACGCGCATACCGGCTTTGTGAGGATTGGCCTTCGAGCGTTCGATCAGAAACGACTCGCTGCCATCGGGCGCGATCAAGGCGATGCTTTTGCCCAACGCCTTCACGTTGATGTCAAAGATTTGCCCATCAACTTCATAAACGGCGCGCCGCATCCCAATCCACTTGAGCCGCGCAATGATGCGCTTGCCCACCGTAAAGGTGTGCCGCGCCCGACTATGCCCTTCGCGCTTGACCACGACTTCGCATTCGCCTATGAAGTCCTGCTCGAAGGTATCGCCGGTGGATGAGGTCAAGTAATTCGTATTTGCTTCCATCAATCAACTCCCGCTGTCGCTGTCGTTAGGGCTTTGCAGGCGAATCCTTAGTCTGACAACAAAGCGATGAACTCATCATTGCTCAATCTTGTCTGCCGAAGAATGGCTTTCAATGTCCCTCTATCAAGTTCTTTATGCAAAGGCACGGTGGTTTGCGCTGCCGGATGGTCACGGACGAGAGTTACATGGTTGCCGCGTTGACGGTAAACAATGAAACCGGCTTTGCTCAACGCTTTCACACTCTGCGCCGGAAACCATAGGCAATTTGCTCATGCCGCAACCTCGACCATCTCCACATGATCGTAGGGAACGATTTCGCCGCGTTCCTGCAAAACTTCTATGTGTAGGGCAATGGCCTCCTGAATATTTGCTAAGGCCTCTTCGCGGGTTTTCCCCTGACGGAGACAGCCGGGAAGACTCGGCACTGCCGCTATCACATAGCCCTCTTTTCCCAGATATAAAATTACTTTTCTGGTCATCTTCCCCATCCTTTCCGAGCGCCGATAAACCATACACTAAACGCCAATATAGCGCGCATAGAGACCGCGTGCGATGTTGATGTCATTCGTACCTTTGATGATGCTGCGGGCGTCGCGGAACACCGTGATGTCGTAATCAGCAACGCGAAAGCGCAACAGGAAATCATTAAACGCTACTTCGCCCAATGGTCGCAAGCGTTCCGCCAGTAATTTGAAATCAAGCTTTGCCGTGCTGGTCTGGCCAATCTGCACGGCATTGCGTCCGCACAGCGACACCGCAACTTGACGACCTGCGCCGCGCAGAAATTCATATTCGCCTTGCGAACAGACCGGACAATCCTCCGGCCCGGTGAAATTCGCCAGATTGATTTTGTTGATTTGAAAATCCCACACCTCAACGCGAATCAAAGACCCGTGCAATTTCTCCGGCTGCCCGATTAAAATCTTGATCGCCTCGCTCGCTTGAAGCGAAGCGATGATAGAAATAATCGGCATCAACACCCCAGCCGTATCGCAGGTCGGCCCCGACCCCGGCTCTGGCATCATTTCCAACACGCAGCGCAGGCAAGGCGTTTGGTGCGGCAACACCGTCATGGTCAAACCGTAAGCGCCAACCGCCGCGCCATAAATCCACGGCGTGTTCGTTTTTACACAAGCATCGTTGAGCAAGTATCGCGTCTCGAAATTATCCGTGCCGTCCAGCACTACATCCGCGTCGGCAATCAACTCTTCGATGTTCTTAAAATTCACATCGGTCACTACCGCTTCGACGTGAATATCAGAATTGACGCGCCCGATGCGCCGCGCCGCCGCAATAGCTTTCGGCAAGCGTTCCCGCGCATCCGATTCTTCAAACATGATCTGGCGTTGCAGATTCGATTCTTCCACAAAGTCGCGGTCAACCAAAACCATTTGCCCGACGCCAGCCCTTGCCAACGTCTCGGCTTGCACCGCGCCCAACGCGCCGCACCCAATAATCACCGCACGCGATTCAAGCAAACGCGCCTGCCCCGCTTCGCCTATCGGATCGAATAAAATCTGCCGCGAATATCGCTCTTGAACTTTCATTGGCTACATCCTTTCACTGCAATGAACCATTCAACAAACCGCCGTATGCCGTCTTCAATTTTCGTCTGCGGGTTGTAGTCGAGCAGCCGCCGCGCTTTGCTGATGTCGGCAAAGGTGATCGGCACATCGCCCGCTTGCAATGGTTGGCGCTCAATGAGGGCGCGTTTGCCGAGCGCGTTTTCGATTAGCTCAATCAAATAGCGCAACTCTACGGTTTGCGATTCGCCTAAATTGATTACCTCAAATTGACTGGTGGTGTACTTCATCGCGGCGATGATACCGGCAATGATGTCATCAATGTAGGTGTAGTCGCGCCGCGTCGAACCATCGCCGAACATCGGAATTGCTTTGCCTTCATCAATCAAACGAGCGAATTTATGAATCGCCAGATCGGGTCGTTGCCGCGCTCCATAGACGGTGAAAAAACGCAGACACACGACGCGCATTCCATACAGATGACTGTAGGTGTGACAGATAGCTTCGCCTGCCAATTTGGTCGCCGCATAAGGCGAGATGGTTTGCCATACGTGGTCGTTTTCGGTGAATGGTATTTTCGCGTTGATGCCGTAAATCGAACTCGACGAACCAAAAATAAATTGCGGCACCTTGGTTTGGCGCGCCGCTTCCAGCAACACATAAGTGCCGCGCACGTTGGTCGCTTCGTAAGCCAGCGGATTTTCGAGCGATGGTCTGACACCTGCACGCGCCGCCAGATGCACCACGCAATCGAAATCGTGATAGCTGAAAATTTCGTTTACCGATTTTTCGTCGGTGATGTCGGCTTGATAAATCGTCAGGTTGCTTCCACCAGCGTGAGGCGCAATATTCGCGTCTTTGATTTTCGGGTCGTAAAAATCGTTGAAGTTATCTAGAACAACCACGTCGTTATTTTCATCCTGCATCAAGCGGTCAAGCAAATGACTGCCGATGAAACCCGCGCCGCCGGTGATTAAAATTGTTTTCATATCCATGCAGAAGTCCAGAGTCTGTAGTCCGGTGTCCGGTGTCTGAAACTGTTGTCAAACACTGGACGCCGGACTACAGACTCTGGACAACAAACTCCAAACTATTTTTTCGCTATGATCCACAAGTGCCAGCCGAGGCGCTGCGCCAAAGTTTTTTCAAGGGCGCGAGGCAGCAAACGACCAATGAGCGGAATCCAGCGCTTGTTCAAAAAATGCACTTGGGTGTGCGCTTCACGGTAGCGCGAAAACATCTGCAAGGCTTCCTTGCGCGAATAGACGCGAGCCAGCGGATTGCCCGCGCCATCAGTGTTCTGACTCAAGAACTCGGCGCGGGAAAGCAGCTTGCTTTTGTCGCTGCGATAAATTTCTTGCAACTGGCGCAGGCGGTTTTCGTCTTCGCCGGTGATGCCGTGAACGAAAGCCGGTCCCCAATTGAAGGCGAGTAAACGTGCGCCCATTCGTCTGAGCATCATAATGTTGACGCGATAGTTGTAGGAGTTCTTGTGATAAAGCATCACCATCGCCTGCCCGTTGGGCTTCAATACGCGATGCGCTTCGTTGATGGCGCGTTCGGTGTCCGGCGTGTGATGCAAGACGCCATGCGAATAAACCAAATCGAAAGTGTTATCAGCAAACGGCAAATTTTCCGCATCGGCGGTTCGCAACTCACCTTTCAAGTTTTCAAAATCGAAGCGACGCTGGACGAGTTCTATGGAGCGTTCGGTTAAATCAACACCAGTGTAATGCGCGCCTGCTCTGGCGAAATTGATCGCGTCGGTGCCAAGTCCGCAACCAATCTCCAGCACAGCTTTATCGCGCCAACGGTTGAATTGCACGACTTCAGGAATATGCCATTCGGTTTGGTAGCGATGTTTTTCTACGGCCTCGAAAAATTCCCGCGAGCCAATCTGCATCTCGGCAAACTTCGCCCCGCAAGGATTCGCTTGCCAGAAATCATGCACCCGCGTCTTTAAGTCTTCAGTCATAAGCCGTCTTTTGTCTGGTGTCCGGCGTCCGGTGTCGCAATGTTTCTGACTCTGGGTTCGCAATCCACCATTTTCGGATACTGATGGAAGCTAAAGTCAGGGACGCCGGACACCGGACGCTAGACTCGCAGACTCTTCAATCAATAAATTCACGATGCCACAACTCAAGCGTCAGCAGTTGAAAAATCTTCAAACCGTTATCTTCGCGTCCCGCCAGGTTGTCATCAATCAAACGGCGCACCTCAGCGTAATCGAAATAACCGCGCCGCTTGATGTTCGTTTCGGACAATAACTCTTCGACCATCGGGCGCAAATCGTTGTGTAGCCACGAACGCAAAGGCGCGCTGAACCCGGCTTTCTTGCGGTAAATAATATTTTTTGGCAGCCACGCTTCAGCGGCTTTCTTCAATACATATTTGCGCGTCAGCCCTTTGATTTTTAGTCGCGTTGGTATGCGCGCCGCCATCTCTACCAACTCGTAATCAAGCAACGGCACGCGCACTTCCATCGAATTGGCCATGCTGGTTTTGTCGGTGTAGGTCAAATTCAAACACGGCAAAAAAGTTTTCATATCCACGTAGAGCATCTGATTGACGAAATCTTCGTCGGCAACTTTGTCGAAGTATTTTTGGTGCGCGGCGAGCGCGTTGAAATTCATCGCGGCTTCGTTCATCGCGCTTGAATAAAGCTTCGCCTTTTCGTCTTCTTTGAAATAGGTGCAATAACCCAAGTAGCGCTCGCGCAAAGGCAAGGCCGCCGACCGCGCCAGTTTTTTGGTATTGCGAAAGACCGAATTGAAGCGCCCAGGCATCGAAGCCGGCATCGCTTCAACCAAAGGGCGCGAGATGAAAGACGGAATCAGGTTGTAGGCGTCGGCTATTTTTACGGCGATGTGACGCGGATAACCGGCAAACACTTCATCACCTCCCATGCCGGAAAGCAGAACCGTCAGGCGTTCCCGCGCCGCTTTGCAAATCAGGTAACTGGTAATCGCTGCGGGGTCGGCAACGGGTTCGTCCATGTGATAAACAATTTTCGGAAGTAACTCTATCACCTGCGGCTCGAAGAAACTTTCGTGATAATCGGTGTCAAGTTTTGCGCCGATTTCCCGCGCATACTTCACATCGTCTTCGAGTATGTCGTAACGCAAATCTTCGCTCTTGAAACCGAAGGTGTAAGTCGTCACTTGCTGCGAAGCGAGGCCGGTCATAAGCGCCACGATTGAAGACGAATCCACGCCTCCCGATAAAAACGCGCCGAGCGGCACATCGGCAATCATCTGCGCGCGCACGCTGCGTTCGACCTGTTCGCGCACTCGTTCAATCCAATCTTGCTCGGTGAGCGAATCGTCTTCGTTGAACTCCACGTCCCAAAATGAGCGCACCTCGGCGCGTCCATTTTGATAAAGCAGAAAATGCGCGGGCGGCAATTTCTTGACGCCGCGAAACAGCGTGTAGGGGTCGGGCGTCCATAAAAAAGAGAGGTATTGATTCAATGATTCAAGGTCAACTTCGCGTTGAAAATTTGGCATCGCCAGCAGCGCCTTGATTTCCGAAGCGAAAGCAAAACCGGCGGGTGTGTCGGCGTAATACAGCGGCTTGACGCCCAAATGGTCACGCGCCAGAAGCAAGGAGTTGTTGCGCCCATCCCATAAGGCAAAGGCGAAGATGCCGTTAAACATCGCCAGAGAGTTCAAGCCCCATTCGCGGTAGGCATAGATGACGACTTCGGCATCAGTTTCGGATGTGAAGTGATGACCGCATCTTTCCAGTTCTTTGCGAAGCGCTTTGAAGTTGTAAATTTCGCCGTTGTAGGTGAGCCAGATTTCGCCTTGCGCGTCACGCATCGGTTCGTGACCGGCTGGCGAAAGATCAAGGATGGAGAGGCGGCGATGTCCGAGGCCGACGCGCTCGCCGTTGGCGGCAGGGGCGATGTAGATACCTTCATCGTCGGGGCCGCGATGCGCGATAGGCGCAAGCATATTCTTGATGAGTTGTTCATCGGCTTGGCCGACGACTCCGCAGATGCCGCACATAAGATAATCACTTCCCCCATCAATAAAGAAATAGATAGTACCAAAATGCCGACGTGCCACCAATCGGCTCCATGAAAAGTGAAATTGAGTGTGGTGCGCGGATAAGAATGTTCTATCCCTGCCATTGCCAACCCGCTCGTTGTTTCAGCAAACCAAAACCCTTATTCAAACCAGATATACAGAGTAGCCAGAGAGGCAATCCGTGTGTGACGAAATTTCTTTACGAATAACCCGATAGCAAAAAGAATCGTTGCTGCGGCAAGGAAAGGTAGCTGTGACTTAGGCGTATCGAACCTACTCTCTCATTTTCGCCTCAAGGTTTTATGATAGGCGCTCTTTGCTGACGAGGCGAGTATGACGCCATTTTCTGTAAGCGAGAAGCGCAGTCAATGCCAACGCCACAAAAGCGCTTGGTTAGCGACAAGTAATCTCTAACTCAGGCAAAACTGCGCCAACCTCTATTTGAGCAACTGGTGTGTGTTGCATAGGTCGTAAAGACTGCATCGAGTTCAATGGCAACAACCCTGTTGCCGGGATTGGTCAGCATAATCTCTTTCATAAAAAGCCACCAGCGGCGATGGCCTTCGGTGCTGCCAAGCGGTTGCCAAAAAGTTGTGGCTTCACGCCTGGCATAAATCAGCAACATCGCCATGCCGCGCTCCCAAAATATCGGATCATTGCTCACGCCATGCGGATACAACTCGTCCTGAAACTCCGTCTCTATGGATTTGTGTCGCCGCCGATCCTCATCTTCGTGACCAGTTTCCCTGTGTTAGAAGGCTTTGCATAGCCAAAGCCCATTGCCTTCAGAAGGAGTTGTAAACTTGGTTTGAGGATTGGCTCTGTCTGTGAGAGGTATGGGCAAGTGAGCCGAACGACGCAGCACAAACTGAAAAAGTATCAAAAACCTCAATAAAAACCGACTTGTTATCACTTGTCAGACGGTTTGACGGCGCAGCCGTGAACGCCTTTCGGTAGGCGATTAATTTTATTGACAAGCCTACCGATTGGCCGTATTCTCTACGTGGACTTAAATTGAAAGTCAATTTCATTTTAGGACTTATTTTCAAAGTAATCATAAAAAGGTTCATATGAAACTGCTGGATGCGCCGATCAACACTTGTTGTCGTATCGAAAGACTGGATGGCCCGGAGACCGAATGTCGCCGGTTGCTGGATTTGGGGCTGACGCCGGGCGAGGAAATGGCGGTGGTGCAAGCCGTGCCGTTTGGCGACCCGCTGGTGGTGGAAGTGCGTGGAATGCGTCTGGCGCTCAGACGCCGGGAAGCCGCATGGATCAGAGTGCTTTAATCAACTCCAGCGCCCTCACGACCACTTCTACAGAAACCCGGACGGCAGAGGAACAGGCTGCGCCCCCCGTCACGCCTGCGGATCGAGTGCTGACGGTTTGTCTGGCGGGCGTGCCCAACGCTGGCAAGACCGCGTTGATGAACGGCCTGACCGGCGGCGGCTTTCACACCGCTAATTATCCCGGCGTCACGGTCACCATTTCGCGTGGCAAAAGCCGCGCTGAGTTGGGCGCGGAAATCTCTTTCGTAGATTTGCCGGGCGTACACTCCACCGTAGCACCCACCATAGAAGAAGAACTTTCCTGCTCGGTCATCGAAGGCCGTCACGACTCCATTCACCCCGACGCGCTCATCATCGTTGTAGATGCGACACAGTTAGAGCGTCATTTGAAATTTGCGGCCTTCGTTGCTCGACAAGGCAAGCCTGTGGTGGTCGCGTTGACGATGATGGATTTACTAGCCAAATCCGGGCAAACCATCAACAGCAAAAAACTCTCTGAGGCGCTGGGCGTGGCGGTGGTTCCCGTGGACGGGCGCACCGGTTGGGGCGTTGGGGAATTGATGACGGCATTGCGCGAGCGGCTTACCAATCCCTTCATCACCGCCGCTGTGCTGGCCGAAATTCCCGATGAACCGGTAGAAGCGTATCGCCGTTTGCGCGCCATTTTAGACGCCAGCGGCGCAGTAAAAAAGAGTCGGCCACTAATGCTGGCTGAAAATTCTTTGACCGCACGCATTGATAAAGTCGTTCTGCATCGTTATGCAGGCTTGCCAATTTTCTTTATTATTTTAGGCGGCTTGTTCGCTTCCATCTTCTGGCTGGCGCAACCCTTCATGGACTTTATCGAATGGCTGTTCAAAGAAGCCGGAGCGTTGACGCTGGCGGTTTTGCCCGAAGGTATTTTGGCACGCTTCATCGCCGAAGGCATCATCGGCGGTGTTGGTGCGGTGGCGGTCTTCTTTCCGCAAATCCTCATACTCTTTTTCCTGATGACGTTGCTGGAAGATTCCGGCTATTTATCGAGGGGCGCGGCTTTGGTTGATCGTCCGCTTTCTGCTTTGGGGCTGCATGGTCGTTCCTTCGTTCCCATGCTGTCGGGGTTTGCCTGCGCCATTCCTGCGGTGTTGGCAGCGCGCACCATTCCGTCAAAGCGCGAACGCCTGCTGACCATATGGATTATTCCGTTGATGAGTTGCAGCGCAAGACTGCCGGTTTATGCTTTGTTGCTGGCGGCGCTGTTGCCCGGTGCGGTGGGCAAAGCCGGGCTGGCATTGGCCTGTATTTATCTTGCCAGTTTGTTGACTGGCTCCTTAACTGCAGGCATCATCGGCAAACTTTTCATACGCAAAAAAAGTGATTCGATGCTGGCTATGGAAATGCCGCTGTATCGCCGTCCGCTTATCAAACCGACGCTGAAAATCACTTGGTCAAGAGCTTCGGCATATTTGAAAAGAGCCGGAGCACCGATCATCATCATCTCCTCTATTCTCTGGATGCTTTCCAATTTTGGGCTTGGCGCGCAGCAACCTAAACGTGAAGACGGCACGTCTGCAGCGTTCATCACGGCCAGCGATTTGGATCATTCCTTTGCGGCGCAACTGGGACAGAGCCTGGAACCTGTGCTGCGGCCTATGGCGGTAGATTGGCGCGTCGGCGTCGGTTTGATTTCCGCTTTTGCGGCGCGTGAAGTGTTCGTGTCAACCATGGCCATCGTCTTTCATGTAGCCGACGAAAATAATGAGCAAGCGCAGCAAGCCGGATTGCTCGACACCATGCGCGAAGCGACCTTTGCCAATAGCTCGCAACGAGTGTTTACGCCATCGAGCATCATCGGTCTGATGGTCTTCTTCTTCTTTTCGCTGCAATGTCTTTCGACGGTCTCTGTGGTGCGCGCCGAAACCAATTCGTGGAAGATGGCGGGATTGCAATTGCTGTTTTACACGGGACTCGGCTATCTGCTTTCAGTAGCCGTCGTGCAAGGCTTGCGGGTTATCGGCGTGGCGTAATCAGACCAGCATTTTCAGCGCAACCGCTTCGCTGATTGAAGAATGGCGCTCCGCTTTTTTGATGGGCGACGACGATAACTGTTTCTGGATTTTCTCTGCTATTCAATCAACCGCACGCTGCGTTCGTCGCGGCTTTATGATTGGCCAACCATTTGCACGACCGTTCAAGCGCGACTTTTTTCCCTAACCATCCAACAGCGAAAACCTGTCAGCGATTCACCGCGTAAACACGACCTCGTTACTTTTTTTATCGCTACCGTTTTTTTGATGCACACCAAGTTTTTGCCAACGCTTATGCGAATGCGATTTGCCCGTGTGAATCTCTATAAATTCGTGTAATCTGTGGCTGACTTTTTGTCATCCGTAACCATAACTACATCAATAGAGGAGATAGCTTATGAAATTTCCCTGCAAAACGCTCATTTGTGCAAAGCAGAAAAACTTTTATGCAAACCTGCTGAAAACTTTTTCGGCCATCACTCTGATCTTCGCGCTGACTTTCGGCGCGGCTTTGCCGACGCTGGCGCAAACTTTTCGCGGCAAAATTTTAGGCACTGTCACTGACCCGCAAGGCGCAGCAATTGCCGGTGCCACGATTAAAGCGAAAAATATTAATACCGGCATCGAACGCACCACGGTCACGGACGACGCCGGTAATTACACCATTCCAGAATTGCCCATCGGCGATTATGAAGTCACCGTTGACGCGACGGGCTTCAAGAAAGCCAAAGTTAGCGCCGTGAAAGTCGAGGTCGCTGGCGAACGTCGCGTTGATACGGAACTAAGCGTAGGCCGCGAAGAGGTCGTAGAGATTGATGCCGGAACTTTGCAAGCGCAAACTACCAACAACACTTTGGGCGGAACGATTGCCGCCAAACAGGTCGCCGATTTGCCCATCAACGGGCGCGACTTCACCAAGTTTTTAGTGCTGGTTCCGGGCGCGACCGGCGACCCTTCAGGGGCGACCGATTCGCCGGGTTCCTTCGGCCTCTTCAGCGCCAACGGCAATCGCGGACGCTCGAATAATTATCTGCTCGATGGCACCGATATGAACGACGGCTATCGCAATCTTCCGGCCATCAATGAAGCGGGAGTCTTTGGCACTCCGGCGACGATCTTGCCCGTCGAAGCGATTGCCGAAGCCGCGATTCTGTCGAACTTTGAAGCCGAGTACGGACGCAACTCCGGTGCTATCGTCAACATCGTCACCAAGTCCGGCAGCAATCAAATTCACGGCTCGCTGTTTGAGTTTTATCGCAACAACGCGCTGGATGCGCGCAACTATTTCAACCCGCGAACCGATGGCAGCGGCAAGTCCATCGCGCAGACCGAATTTCATAACAACCAATTCGGCTTTGCTGCCGGAGGCCCCTTCGTGCAGAACAAAACTTTTTGGTTTACCAGCTATGAAGGCCAACGCGAAAAAGTCGGTTTGAACTCGGTCGCCCGTGTTCCCGACCCGCGAGAGATCGCCACCTTGGGCGGCGCAACCAATCCGGTGATTCGGGATTTGCTGGCGCGCAACCCGTGGCCTGTGCCGAATAATCCTGTGGCGTTGTTTGACCCGTCGCCGAATCTTTTTGTCACCACGCCCGCCAAAAATAATGTTCACAGCTTCATCGCTAAAATTGATCATGCCTTCAACGAACGCAATCAAGTGACCGGGCGTTATTACTTTGGCACTAGCGATCAATCCTTCCCGCTGGCCATTCTCGCAGGCACGGTGCTGCCGGGTTATAACACCGTGACGCCAACGACGGTGAATCTGTTGTCGCTCTCGTACCTGAAAATTTTTTCGTCGCGCCGAGTCAACGAAGCGCGCTTCGGTTATAACCGCTTCGATGAAGGCTTCTTCCCCGAAGACCGCAGCTTTGACCCGCGCTCGATAGGTTTGAACACCGGCGTTCAAGGAGCGCAAGATTTCGGCTTGCCCTTCATACGCATTCGCAACGACCCGAACTTCGGTTCGTCGCTGGCCTCTCTGGGCGCAACGCTGTCGGTGCCACGCGCTCGCGTTGACACCAACTGGCATTTCATAGACAACCTGACCGTCAAACTGACCAAACATGAAATCAAGACCGGCTACGAATTTCGCCGCACCTTCGTCAATGCGTTCTTCGATGCCGGTTATCGCGGACGCCTGGACTTCGCTTCGCTCGAAGATTTTCTCTCCGGCACCTTGAGCGGTGGGCGTTCAGCAGTAGGCGATTCGCGGCGCAACACTTTTCAAAATTCGCACACCGCTTATGTGCAGGACAGCTATCGCTGGAGCAAAAATCTGACTCTCAATCTTGGCGTGCGCTATGACTATTTCGGCGTCATCGGCGAAAAGCATGGCTTGTTCAGCAACTTCGCTCCCAAGACCGGCTTGCGTATGGTTGACCGTTTGTATGACCGCGACCTGAATAATTTTTCGCCGCGCCTGGGACTGGCTTGGGATATGACGGGCAAAGGCAAAACCGTGGTGCGCGCCGGTTGGGGCTTGTTCTACGACGCTTTTTCGCAAGACTTTTTCGTCGGTCAATTGCCCTTCAACACCTTCAATCCGGGGCCTGCTTATAATCCGATTGGCCCGGCGGCGATTCTTTTTTCGTTCTCGACGGTGGACACCATTAAACGCGGCGTGCCAATTTTTACCAACTACGCCGACTCCGATGTGTTTGCCGTTGATCAAAAAGTGCGAACCCCTTACGTGCAGAATTACAACCTGAATGTGCAGCATCAATTGAACAAAAACCTCTTGCTGCAAGTCGGATATGTTGGTTCGCTGGGAGCCAAACTTTTTCGTTACCGCGACATCAATCAGCCGGTGAATCCGGCGGCGTCCAGCGCCAGACCTTTTGATAACGGACCGTTTGCGCCTTCGGGCGGGACCTTCTTTTATGTCAATTATCTGGAATCCACTTCCAACTCGATCTACAACGCGCTGCAAAGCAGTTTGAGTTTGAGCAACTGGCACGGCTTCAGTTCGCAGATCAATTACACTTGGTCGCATTCGATTGACAACGCTTCGGACGGCCAGGATTATGTAGCCAATGCGACGCAACCCGACAACAGCTATCGCACCGATCAGGAGCGCGCCAACTCGAATTTCGATGGACGCCATCGCTTCGTCTGGACGTTCAGTTACGAGTTGCCGAGTTTATGGAAAGCGCATCCGCGCCTGGGCGAAGGCTGGCAGTTGAACGGCATCGTCACCTTGAGAAGCGGCTCGCCTTTTCACCTTAATCTGTTCGACGATTATAACGGCACGGGCGAATTTTTCCCGCGCCCCGATTTGGTCGGCAACCCTTATGCGGGAACGCATGGAGCGGATCGTTTCTTGAATCTCTCGGCCTTTGCTGTGCCTTGCACCTTAGACCCGAAAGGCGATGGCAGCGCCGCCTCCTGCATACCCGGCACGCAGCACTTCGGCAGCCTCGGACGCAATGCGTTGATCGGCCCCTCCTATCGCAACGTGGATATGTCTTTGTTCAAAACCACGAAGATTACCGAAGCGGTGAAGTTGCAATTTCGTGCAGAGGTCTTCAATGTCTTCAATCATCCGAACTTCGCTTCGCCTTTGCTGCCGGGCTTTTCTGCCGACGCCAGTTTCAACGGCATAGACCCGGCGACCGGGCGCGGACAAGGCTTTTTGCCGATCACCGTTACGCCGGATGTCGGCATCGGCAATCCGTTTTTAGGCGGCGGCGGCTCGCGCAATATTCAGTTGGCTTTGCGCCTGACGTTTTAATCAGCGGGAGTGAGTCAAAAAGTAGAGCGGTTTCGTAGTCCCGCCTTCAAGCGAAAGAAATAGCCTACGGTTGAGAAGCGGTCTGTGACCGCCAGCCCAACGGTCACAGACCGCTTCTCTACGGCAATGATGGGAGGATATTTTCTTCTCCTTCCCTTAGTCGCGCTTTTGGGCTGAAGCTTGTACGCTGAACCGCTCACCCCTTTGACCCACTACCTTTTTGTATTGCTGCTTACTGCCGACAGCTTATGGTTTTTTATTGCGCGGCGACGCTTCGGCTTGGGCTTCCTGATTCAAGGTCAGGTTGAAGAAGGTGCCTTTTTCGAGTTTGAGATTAGCGCCAGTCAGCGACAGCATTGAACTGCCTTCCGCTGAAGTGTTCGAGGATGGCGAAATCTGTAATCCTTTGATCGTCTGATCAAGCGCGCCTGTCGTATTGCCAAGCGTGCCGGTGGTCGAATTGACCACGCCACCAGCCGCTTGCGTGGTGGAGTTGAGTACGCCGCCTGCGGGGTTGGTGAGGCCGCCCACTGCACCCGTGACGCCGCCAAGCAAACCGCCTGAGCTTTGCGAACCAGTGGCAACGCTGCCGCTTGAAGTTGTGCTGCCGCCAGCGGCAAACAGATCATCGCCTGCGCCAGCCGTGGTCGCCGCTCTGGTGACCGAAGTGAGCGTAGCGTTTATCGGCATCATCATTGAGCCGTTTTCCAGACGGTCAAAGACCAGACCGATTTTTGACTCTTGAGTCTCTTTGGATTTTTTCTGCGCCTGGGTGACGTGGCCGATCAAGGTCGAGCCTTTCTTAAAAAGAAGCTCGCCGTTGGCCTTGATGTCCTTTGTGGTTTTGAAGATTACCGCATCGCCTTCTTGCAACTTTCCGGCATCCAGCGTTGTTTGTAATTGCGCGACCAGTTGGGTTCCGGAAGCCAGCGTCAATTCTTTTGCCGCTGGCCTTGCAGCGGTTTGCTGCTGCCCTTGGGCGGACGCTTGGGTTGCCGATTTTTGCGCCATCGCACAGACCGCACAGAGTATGAGTATCGCCGTAGTTAAAATGATTTTTTTCATGAGTTCTGCTCCTTAAACTTGGCGCGTTGGTGAGGAGAACGCCCACTTATGATGTAGAAATTTGTGTGAGGTAGTGATTGAAACTCGTTGGTGCGAAGAAGACCTTTTGGTGTTGCCTCTATAAAAGATGTTCAGAGAGTTGTTTTTGCAACAACTCTCTGAACCTGGCCGAAACATCGTAGTCGCTACGAATGCTTGGCCGCTTGGCCGCAACACTTAATCCCCAAAAAGTGTCTTGGCACACTGGCTTCGCTTGATCGCAGGGCGGCTGGTCAAGCGAAAATTCACACGCAAACCAGATTTGTTTACCACGCTATGAATGTAGCTTTCCCTAGTTGAGAAATTCTTGAACGCGCCAAACCGCCGCGAAATATTTTTTACTCCAAGCTATTTTTTTCGCCCCCGCCAACTGCCAGCGCAGACGCTCATCAAAGAGCAATAAAATTCCTGATAATGAATAAAACAAAAAACTTGACAACAAAAGACTCAGATATTTATTATGACAGTGCGCCTGTTGACAGGCGGGTTTTAAGAATCGGAGGCTAATTAAGAGATGAGCAAGATTATTGGAATAGATTTAGGTACAACGAATTCTGTGGTTGCCGTTATGGAAGGCGGCGAACCGGTTGTCATTCCCAATGCCGAAGGGGCGCGCACTACGCCTTCGGTCGTAGGGTTCACCAAAGACGGCAATCGCCTGGTCGGGCAGGTTGCCAAACGTCAATCCATCACTAATCCTGAAAACACCGTGTATTCCATCAAGCGCTTTATGGGACGGCGTTACGACGAAGTTTCCGAAGAGATGAAGATGGTGCCGTACAAGGTCGCGCCATCGGGCAACGATGTACGCATCACGGCGGGCGGCAAGGATTGGTCGCCGCCGGAAATTTCGGCGATGATTCTACAAAAATTGAAACAGGCAGCCGAAGATCATCTGGGCCAGAAAGTCACGCAAGCGGTCATCACCGTACCGGCTTACTTTAACGATTCGCAGCGTCAAGCCACCAAGGACGCCGGTAAGATTGCCGGTTTGGAAGTCCTGCGTATCGTCAACGAGCCTACGGCGGCAGCGCTGGCTTATGGTTTGGACAAGAAGAAAGATGAAACCATAGTGGTATTCGATTTTGGCGGCGGCACCTTTGACGTATCCATACTGGAAGTCGGCGAAGGCGTAGTCGAAGTGAAATCCACCAACGGCGATACTCACTTGGGCGGCGACAATGTTGACCAGCGCGTTATCGAATGGATTATCGAAGAGTTCAAGAAAGATCAGGGCATAGACCTGTCGAAAGACAAGATGGCTTTGCAACGCCTCAAGGAAGCCGCAGAGAAAGCCAAGATCGAATTGTCTTCGACGATGGAAACGGAAATCAATCTGCCGTTTATCACCGCCGACCAAGCCGGTCCTAAACATCTGGTGATGAAGTTGACGCGCTCGCGGTTCGAGCAGTTGGTTGATGATATTTTGCAAAAGACCATAGAGCCTTGCCGCGCCGCTTTGAAAGACGCAGGGTTGCAGGCCAGCCAGATTGATGAAGTGGTGCTGGTAGGCGGTTCGACGCGCATACCGAAAGTGCAGCAGATGGTCAAAGAGTTCTTTGGCCGCGAGCCGCATAAAGGCGTCAATCCCGACGAAGTGGTAGCCGTAGGCGCAGCGATTCAGGCAGGCGTCTTGGGCGGCGAAGTCAAGGACCTGCTGTTGCTTGATGTCACGCCTCTCAGCCTCGGCATTGAAACGCTGGGCGGTGTCTTCACCAAATTGATTGAGCGCAACACGACGATTCCGACGCGCAAATCGGAAACTTTCTCTACCGCTTCGGACAATCAAACCTCGGTTGAAGTTCACGTATTGCAGGGCGAGCGTTCGATGGCTTCGCAGAATCGCACGCTGGGCAAATTCCACCTCGTAGGCATACCGCCTGCGCCGCGTGGTATGCCGCAAGTCGAAGTCACTTTTGACATAGACGCCAACGGCATCGCTAACGTGTCGGCGAAAGATTTAGGCACCGGACGCGAACAGAAGATTACCATCACGGCGTCATCGGGTCTGGCGAAAGACGAAATAGACCGTATGATGAAGGATGCCGAATCGCATTCCGACGAAGACCGCAAATTGCGCGAGCGTGTAGAAGCGCGCAACAAGTTGGACGGCATGATTTACTCGATTGAAAAGACCATTGCCGACAATCGAGAAAAGATTGACGCTGCTATCATCAGCGATGTCGAAGCGGCCTTGACCGAAGCCAGAGGCAAGCTCGAAGCCGACAGCGCCGAAGAGATCAACGCGGCTCACGAAAAGTTGATGAAGGCTTCGCACAAGATCGCCGAAGTCATGTATCAACAAGCGGCGCAGGGTCAAGCCCCTGGCGGCGATGGCGGCGGCCCCAACGCTTCGGGCGCGGCAGCAGCAGGCGGCAGCAACCCCGGCGGCGATGATGTGATTGATGCCGACTTCGTTGATGTTGATGATAAAAAGTAGTTCTTCGTTACTGGTTATTGGTTATTGGTTTCGGAGATAAACTCCCGTCTCCAGTAACCAGTAACCAGTAACCAGTAACCAGTAACCAATACCCCATGAGCAAGAAAGATTATTATGCTGTGCTTGGTGTGCCGCGCACGGCCAAGCCCGAAGAGATCAAGAAGGCGTACCGCAAACTGGCGCGGCAGCACCACCCGGATGTCAATCCGAATAACAAAGGAGCCGAAGAGAAGTTCAAGGAATTGTCGGAAGCCTTCGATGTCTTGTCGGATGAAAAGAAGCGCAGCGTATATGATCATTACGGATTTTATTCCGACCAGATACCGCCGCAGGGAGCAGGCGCGGCAACCGGCGCGAACTTTGATTTCTCGCGCTTCGAGTCGGCGAATTTTCAAGATGTGTTTTCGGAAATCTTTTCCAACTTGCGGGGACGCGCTTCGCAAACCTACACGCAATCAACCAGAGGCGCGGACATTGAACAACCCGTAGAGATTGCTTTCGAGGATGCGGTGCGCGGGATGACCGTGAACATGGAGATTGCCCGCAATGGCAGTCGGGAAAAACTGGCTGTCAAAATTCCTGCGGGAGTGGACACCGGCTCGCGCATACGCATTGCGGGTAAAGGCGAGCCGGGAAATTTCGGCGGCACGGCAGGCGATTTGTTTATCATCACCAATGTCGGGTCGCATCCGTATTTCAAACGCAAAGGCGATAACATCTATTGCACGATTCCCATAACCGTTCCCGAAGCGGCGCTCGGCGCGAAGATCGAAGTGCCGACCATTGACGGCAAAGCGCGTTTGCGAATCCCACCGGGGACGCAATCCGGCCAGCAGTTTCGTTTGCGCGAACGCGGCGTGCCGAGTTTACGCGGCGGCGGCGTGCGCGGCGATCAATATGTCGAAGTGAAAATCACCTTGCCGAAAGTCATCAGCGAAGAGACTAAGGAATTGCTGCAACAATACGCCGCGAAAAACATGGAAAATCCACGCGCCGAAATGGGCTTGGAATGAGGGGGATTGCGGCTTGCGGCTGGCAGAATGCGGACTAGCGCAGCGCTGCGAATTGGCAATTTGATGTTGTGAGTTGAAGCTATGGGAGAAGCCATTGGATGGGTAATCGTTCTGGCTGTGGTGGCGCTGATGATTTGGGCTTTTGCCAGAGCCAGCACCCGGCAGCGCCATCGCACCGCCGCCGAGTATGAGCGCGACATTGTCGGCGCTCGTGAATCCATGTTGCGCGCCGGTATGCTGGAGTTGGATAAATTCGTTGGCGAAGCGAAAGGCAAACGCGCCGCTGTTGAATACTTGAAAGATGAACAACAAGGGCAGACCAAAAGCGGCGGCAAAGGCGACGAGGCCGAACGCACGCACAGCGAAGACAAGCCGTAGTCTTGGTTTACTGGAAACGCTTTGAAAATCTTTGCACCGAAGAGTTTTGCGTATGGCAACGAAAGCGAAAAAGGTTAAGAAATATACCATCAGCGTAGTCGCCGATCAGTACGGCGTGCATCAGCAAACTCTACGCCTGTACGAACGCGAAGGCTTGATTACGCCGTCGCGCTCCGAAAAAGGCACGCGCTATTACACCGAAGAAGACATCGAACGGCTGGAATTGATTTTGAATCTGACCCGCGATCTGGGCGTCAATCTGGCGGGCGTCAGCATCATTTTGAATATGCGCGAACGCATGAATCAAATGCAGAACGATTTTGAAAAGTTCCTCCACTACATACGCGAAAACATCAGCCAGGAACTGTTTTCAGTTGACGAGCGCTCCAAAAACGCGCTAGTGCCGCGCCGCAAAATCAATGTGGTCGAAATCAAACGCGGCGGGCGCGCCGAGCGCGTTGATTAAACTTCAAAGCGCACGGCCTTCTTATTTGCGCTCTGCCTCCTTCCTCTTTTTCGACTCGCCATCAAAAAAAATTATCGGCGAAAACTTTTTGTATGGTTTGGTGATTTTTTTCCGTCCCTCCTGATAGAGGCTAAATTTCAATAGCGAATCATTCGATAACTCAAAGCCTCTGGCTGGTCTGTTCATCGTGGTCACAGCACCGTGCAACGCTCAGAAAAAGCTGTTTTTGCAAATCGTCAATGCAACTATGAAATCTCTCAACGGAGGAATTCCTCTATGCCTCAGCGGTCTTTCAAACGCCGCGCTGCGTGGCTCAAAGCGATAGCGCGAACCTTGTTGTTTATGGTGCTGTTCTCATCTTTCCGAATCGTTCGCGCCGATGATTTGGACAACCTCATCTTTGCAGGCGTAGTGCGCGACAGCGCCAATGCCGTCATCGTTGCCGCCAGAGTTACGGCAAAACATACGGCAACCTGGGTCGAACGCTCGGTGCTGACCGATAGTCAAGGGCGCTATCGCCTCACTTTTACCGAACCCGGAATTTATGAGGTGACGGTCAACGCCGCAGGCTTCAAGGCAGAAGAAAGAAAAGCTATCGAAGCCAGCAGCGGTCGCAACATCACTCTGGATTTCGCGCTTGTGCCGGAAACCATCAACGAGCAGATCACCGTCTCGCCGGCCAGCGCGCCGCTCGTAGATACGTCGCGCACGGTGGTCGGCGGCACTTTTGAACGGCGCGATCTGGAGGCTTTGCCGATCCTCAATCGCAATCCGCTGCAATTGATTTTTCTGTTGGGCGGCGCAACCGAAGCGCCTTTATCAACAGCGGAGTTGGCCGACGAAGGGCGCGGTCAATTCGTTCGCAATGCCCCCGAAGAAGCGGGCCTCTTTTCGTTGACCGGCGCGCCTGCGACTTCCAACAACCTCACCATTGACGGTCTCGATAACAACGATGACCGTGGCGCTAGAGAACGCATCACCTTGTCGCCCGAAGCCATCGCTGAAGTGCAGATCATCTCCAATCAATACGCCGCAGAATATGGCCGCGCCGCCGGTAGCCGCATCAACGTGCGAACGCGCAGCGGCGCGAATCAATATCGCGGCGCAGCGTATTTCTACTTCGGTGATGAAGCGCTCAATGCCAACACCTACTTTCGCAATGCTCGCGGTTTGTCTCGCATTCCGCAATCAGAGTACCGCGAAGGCGGTACGTTTTCCGGCCCCCTCAGCAAACAAAAACTGTTCTTCTTCGCCAGCTTCGAGCGCCTCAACGTCACGGACTTTGCAGAGATTAATACGCTGGTTCCGGTGCAGACGAATCCGCTTTTTCCGTTGCCGCAACCAAATCAACCGCTTGCTACGGGAAGCCATGTCGGCTTGCTGTTTACCGCAATCTCGACGCCGGAAATCGTCAACACCGCCAATCTGCGCGGCGATGTTTATGTCAACGAGTTGCATAATGCGACGGCGCGTTTCGACCTTTCACGCGGCGCGAATCAACGCGGCTTTGGTGGCGGGGCGCGGTTGGCAGAGACGATTTTGTTGGCCGGGCGCAACTCCGATTCCATCAGCTTCACGGACAATTATATTTTCACGCCGCGCTTCCTCAATCAGGCGCGCTTGCAATATTCGCGCCTCTTGCCGCGCAGCAAAACCGCTGTGGATTCGATAGGCGTCGAGATTGATGAACCGGCGAAAATCATCGCCGGTGCGTTTACCGGCAGCGCTTCGGCTCCAGCCTTTGCGCGGCAAGAGCGGCGCACCCAGATTCAAGACACGCTCTCGTTTACGGGCGGCACACATTTCTTCAAAGCGGGATTCGACGCGCAATTGCTGCGCTCGACTTTCGACAACCTGTTTGCCGCCAACGGGCAATATCGCTTTGCCAGCGTGGATGATTTTTTAGCCAATCGCCCAAGCCGTTTTGTGCAACGCTTCAACACTGCAAGCCGCGTGCAAAACAACGTCACAGGAATTTTCATTCAGGATGAATGGAAGTTGAAAAATCATCTCACCCTGTCGCTCGGTCTGCGTTGGGACAACGAGACGATTTTGCGCGACCGCGATAATTTCAGTCCGCGACTTGCCATCGCCTTTGACCCTTTCGGCGGTAAACAAAAAAGCCAAGGGCTGGCGCAATCCGGCAAGACCGTGATACGTGCGGGCTTCGGCATTTTTTATAACCGCGCCTTGCTGCGAACGCTTGATGATTTTTCATTAGGCCGCACCTCGATCACGGTTGATTCCGACCTCAGCCCTGCGGTTTTAGCACTGGTCAAATTTCCCAATTCCGTAACCGATGCGAACCTCGCGCCCACCTACGGCGTAAAAGAGACCGGATTTTTGCGCCGCGTCAGTAAGGATTTACAAATCCCTTACACCGTGCAAAGCGGACTTGGCATAGAGCGTCAAGTGAGCAAAAATCTCGTCATCACCGCCGACTATATTTTCACACGCGGGGCGCATCTGTGGCGCGAAGCCAATATCAATGCGCCGTTGTTGCCTGCGGGGTTTGCCAGTTTCACGGACTATTTAATGAGCCGTGATTTTGATAATCGCCCGGTGCAGGGCGCGCGCCCGATAGCCAGTTCTAATGCTGATGTGGTGCGCTTTGATGCGGGGGCGAACACGGCGACGACTACAGGCGCAATCAAGACGGTGAATGGCGTCAGAATTTTGACGCTTGGTTTGAATGCGCCGCGTTCGAGCAATCTCAGCGCGGCCTTGAAAGCGGTGCGCGTTTTGCGACCCGACCCGTCATTGACGCAAGTGGAGTTATTGGAAGCCACCGGCAATTCGTTTTATCACGGCGGCATTTTTTCAGTGCGTTACCGGCTCGGTCGGCGAGTGCATTTTCGCGCTGCTTACACGTTGGCGAAATTCATTGACGAAGGCACAACCAACACCGCTTCGCCGCAGGATTTGCAAGACCGCCGCGCCGAACGCGCACTGTCTTTGCAAGACCAGCGTCATCGTTTCGTATGCAGCGGGCAGTTGCAAATTCCGAAACTCAATTTAGACCTAGCGCCGATTGTCGCCTTCGGTTCGTCAAGACCGTTCAACATCGGCGCGGGATTTGATCGCAACTTGAACGACATCGAAAATGATCGCCCGAATTTTCTTACCGCAATCGGTCGCCCGCTGTGGCGTAAACCGAATAGTGAACTTGCCGATGCGGTGAAAAACGCTTTGGCGCTTGCGCCCATTGGTGCAAGCGGCAACCTGCCGCGCAATTACGGCAGAGGGCCGGGAACCTTTACCTTCAATCTGCGCGTTGCGCGAACCTTTGCCTTGAGTGAACGCATAAAACTGCGCGGCGCGATTGATGTCTTCAATGTGTTGAATCGCACGACCTTCAGTTTCGGTTCGGAATTCATAGACCGCGATGACAAAGATTTTTTAATCCCGCGACGCACGCAGCGACCGCGAGTCCTTCAACTGAATTTGAAGTTGGATTTTTGAGATGCTGTTTTAGAACGGCTACGCATCCGAAGCGAAGGGCAGAGGCTTGGTGATGTTCGGCAGCATACCGGTGTTGAGCGCGCCGGTGCGCCGCGCCAATAGCCACTGCGCCTGCTCTAGTCCCAGACGGGCGCGTGCGGAAAAACCGTCCATAGCATTTTTCGAAACGATCTTTTCAAAGAGCCGTATGGCGCGTTGCAAATCGCCTGCTTCCATAGCTGCTTCGCCGCCCTGCACACAAGCGCGCAGCGTAGATTCATCGTCCAGACACAGTGTCGCCAGCCGCTCATATTCCACCGATGCTTCGTGATACATCTCCAACTCGACTAGGTATTCGCACAACACCAGCCAGTCACGCGCCGGTATCTGCGGCTCAATATGGTTATCAGGAAAGGCCAGCAACAGATTGTCATAAGCATAGAGCGCCGCTTCTTTATCGTCTTTTTCCAGATGATGGCGAATCAAAGCGCTGTAGGATTCGTTGAGTTGCGGAAAATTTTTGATGCGCTCATAGACTTGCACCAGCGCCATCAGGATTTCCGGATTATGCGGATAGCTCGACAACAGCGCCTTCAATTTCTTTTCGGCAACCTTCTCTTCTCCGTTGTCCAACAGTTCGAGCGCGGCGGTAATTTTCGGCGATAGATAAAAAGCGATCTTGGCTTCAATCTGCGGATTGATGTGTTTCTCTTCAACCTTAAAATACTTGATGGTCAGCGCAAAGATGGCTCCATAGGCGAAGCCCGTCAAATGGCAACGATAACTGACGCCATCGCCGCCCGAAGTTTTGTAGTTGAAGAACCACCACAACAGCAACTGATTGACGAAGAAAAAAGCCAAATAATAATAGCTTGCGACTTTGGCCACGCCATAAGGCTTTTTGCCAAAAGCCAGCATCGGCAGAGCCAGCGGCAGGGAAATCCAGCCGAGTTTAATTTTGGTATGCGGCAGGCGCACCAGAAACGCCCCCATCACGGCGGAAGCCGCGCCCGAAGCGCCGATCAAGCCAGTGCCGCTGAGAGCATCAGGGATGCTGGCCACAATCGCGCCCGACAAATAGAACAACAAAAACAGGTCGCGCCCCCACAGGTCTTCTATGCTGAAGCCTACGGCAAACAAAGTAATCAAGTTGAAGAACAGATGCAGCGGAAAGATCAGGCCAAAGATTTTGCTGTTGGCATGGATGAACGAATAGGTCAGTAGTTGATAGACTTTCCATTTGCCATCGCGCACCAATCCGTATTTGTTATAGAGATGGGCTTCGTCGGCGGCGTCGAAATCTTCCAATAACGGCTTGATCTCTTTGCGTAGTTGCGATGCGGTTGCGCCTTTCAACCAGCTTCGATAGTTATCTTCATTCGCTGGCTCTGCCTGCAATTTTTTTTCTATGGACTCAATCTCTTTGCGAAACAGGCCGGTCTCTTTGAGGCGTTCGCGAATCTGGTCATCGGCGAGAATTTCGCGATTGTCTTCGATAAACAGTTTGATCTGTTTGAAGGCTTTTTCTTTGGCGCGGTCTTGCTGCACCGTGACCGGCAGGCTGACGAAATAGATGAGAGTATTGGCCGCAAGAATGGCAAAGGTAATCAACGGCAGACGCCTGACCGTCGAGCGTTCATTGCCCAACGGCACAAAGAAGAAGAACAACTCGAAAGCCCAGACGATGATTAACAGTGTAAGAAGAACCGTGTCCAGCATATTGCGGTAAACCTCTTGCGGGTTTCCTTGATGGTTAAGCGTTATCGAAAGGGAGGCAGGAAGCTGCTAAAAATTTTACTCTGCGATCATACCGCAGGGCGCAGACCGCCGCAACAGTCTTGTTTTGTGATGTAGTCCGTAGTCCTTAGCTTTTCAACTTGCGGCAACGACTTTCGGGGATTCTTATAGCGGCTTGCAGATGTGGGTGATTGGTTGAGAGGCGGTCTGTGACCACCTCTCAACTAGGTGTGGTGGGCATAGGCAAATGCAATTCGCTATAAAGTTTGTAACTAGAGCGTGTCGCAAAATTCCAGCAACACCCCATATGTTGTAGTTGGTCCATCCCCCAACTGCCGTTGGGGGGATTGCAAAAAAACCTTGCTTGCTTAGTGTGTAGGCTGGACTTTAAGCATCCCCCAACTGCCGTGGGGGGGATTCAGGCGAATGGCCAAACCGCTTCGGCTTTCCGTTGGGAGGATTCAGATGAATAGCCTCACCGCTTCGGCTCTCCGTTGCTAGATTTTTCAGCGGCGAAGCAGTCTGATTTCATTGGTTTTTTCAACCCTGGGAATTATTGAGCCTCACCTCAACAAGCTGAGGTTCAATCATTCCAGGCGCGAACCACAACGTCAGCGCTTGATTGGGGTTGTCCAATCTCAAAATGTACAAAGTCGAGCTAAGGACTACGGACGAATGACTAAATCATTTTTCGCCTTCGCCTGCGGCTTTTTCGACTTTTGGTTCAAGCACCGCAGGCACGCGAATGAGGTGTTTGCCGGGAGGTGTGACGCCGTGTTGCAATTCAGGATTCAAATCCAGCAACGCGCCGTAAGAGATGTTCAATTTCTTGGCCAACGGGTGCAAATCAGTTTGCTTGGCAATGGCGCGGGTCTCGTATTTCAAAGCGTAAGCGGGGGGCATTTGAAAGCCATATTTGACGGGGTTTTTCGCGATGGTAATCACCGCTAAAATCGCTGGCACATAATTGCGCGTCTCCTGCGCCATATAGCCGCTGCTGTGCATACGCCAGAAATCGCGACTGCCGGAACGCGCAATCGCCGAATCCACATTGCCCTCGCCGGTGTTGTAAGCCGCCAGCGCCAAAGTCCAGTTGCCGTGATAGCGCGTCGCCAGCCACTTCAAATATTTCGCCGCCGCCCGCGTAGATTTTTCGGGATGCGAGCGCTCGTCAACCCAGTAGTTTTGCGACAGGCCGAAACGCGACCCCGCCGCTGGCATAAATTGCCATATGCCTTTTGCGCCTGCCGATGAATAAGCGTTCGGGTTCCAACTCGATTCCACTTGCGCCAGCCAGATTAAATCCGTCGGCACGCCTTCTTCCTTAAATATCCGCGTCGCCAGTTCGCGGTATTTGGTTGAGCGATGCAGCCCGGCTTCCAAGGTGGCGCGTCCGCGTCCTTTGGTGAAATAGCTGATGAATTGCCGCACCGGATAAGCCGCCTCGAAATCGAAATTGAAGCGCGTGTTGGTCAAATCCACATCTTCGGCAACCACTTCGCTGAGGTCGGCTTCGGATAAGGAAGCGAGGCGGTCAAGCGGCGATGGTTCGTAACGCTGTTCGCTGAAGCCGCCATTTTTAGCATCCAGAGAATCAATTTGGTAGTGATTAATTTTTTCAACAAGCTGGCGGTAATAGATACGCAAACGGTCATCGCTGCGGACATCAATCGAAGCGATGAAGATGGTATCTACAGCTTGATCAAATTCATTGCGGGCGAAATCATATTGGCCGCCCTTGTACGCCGCTTCGCCTTGGCTGTAATGCTTTTCGGCGCGGTTAATGATTTCGTCAATTTGTGACTGCTTGTTGTCTTGCGCCTGATCGCGGCCATAGGCCATGACTTCGCCAGCGCGCGCAACCAGAAATGTGGTGATCAGTAAAAACGAGATAAACTTGAGTGTAGCTATTTTCCGCATAGTAAAACTGAATAAAAAAACTGCTTTCAACAACCTGATACCGAATTGCAGCATAACAGCACTTACGTTGAGAGGTGATCTCTGACTGCTGGATTTCGCAGGCTCTGACCGCTGCTCAACAAAGTGCTTCTTCGTTGGTTTTGCAATCGGTAATACCAAACGCCCACCGCTTGAGGGGAGTTCAGTTTTTTATTATACCCGAAGAGAGCAAGAATCTGTCAGCCCTTTTGCTGAAAAACAGTCACGGCAAAGGCCGCCTCGCCAAACCGGTCGCGCCGATTTCGAGAGCCCTTGCACACCACCAATGAACAGCGACCACGCCCTTTGATGAACTGGCGTGTAGCGCTTGCCGTCTTGCTTGTATCGGTGTGCAGCGGTATCCCTAGGCGGTTGCCGTTTCCGCCGTCCTCTTCTGGCGGCAAGGGGTGTCATTCTTCAGGCAGAATTTTCGCTTCGAGCTTTTGCGCTTCGACTTTTTGTCCGGCGGCCTGGCGCGTGTCATTGGCGGTGCGCTCCATAACTGGCTCGGGCGTTTTGCTTTTGGCTTTTTTCTTTTTATTCAATTGAATGACGCCGCCGCGTAGGTTGAATTCGCGTTGCAGGGTTGGCGTCAGGATGCCGCCTTCATTGAACAGTTGATGAATCTGACTGTTCACATCGCTGCGAATCTGTTGATGGTCGTGCGGCATATCCGTCCAGATTAACAACTCAAACTGCATGGACGAATCGCCGTGTCCTAAGAAGCGCACCTTCGGTTGTGGCTCGGTCAGCACATGGTTGATGCCCTCTGCGGCTTTGATTAAGGCGGCGGCAACACTGGCGAGGTCATGGGATTCGGCAGTCTCTACGGGAATGCGGAGTCTGACTTTGGGGCTGTACGACCAGTTGATGACGCGGTTTTTCACGAGTTCGGAATTCGGCACGATGATGGTGACTTGATCGTTGGTAATCAACATGGTCGAGCGCAGATTGATTTGCGATACCCGGCCTTCCATTTCGCCCAACTTCAAATAATCGCCAACCCGCAGCGGTCGTTCAAACAACAGTATGAAGCCGGAAATCACATCGCCGGTGATCGCTTGCAGACCGAAGCCTATGCCTACCGAAAGAAAACCGACAATGACAGCGATGCCGGTGAGGTCAGCACCAAAGCCGATCTTCAGAGCGTACAACACGCCCACAAAAACAATGATGTAATGTAGCACCCGCAGCAGGGTATATTGGAAGCCTTTGTCTATATGGCCAAGTCGCGGCAACACCCGCTTGTCGAGAAATTTTCGGATGAGGCGCGAGAAAATTAAGGCGATAAACAGAACCAGCGTGAACACCAATATATTGAGAATCGAGATTTGATAATTGGTGTTCGGAATGAGCGAGTAGTTCAGAACATCATAAAATTTTTGCCAAACCCCTTTGACAGATAACGACTGCCCTGGCTCCTGTAACATCAACCCGACATTCTCCAATCCCCAAAGTTCAATCACGCTCATTCTTCAATAATAAAAAATTATCCGCCGCTTGCCCAATCGTTCGCGCTTCAGGGCAATCCGGTTGCCCACCAAGCGCCAGCTTTTTACGCGGGCAAGCCCTGGCGTATGACTTTTTCGACGGCTTCGCAGAAAATATCCAACTCACGAAGCGTCGTATAGACATTGGGCGTGATGCGTATGCCGCTGAATTCGGAGTGAACAATCGGCGTGCAGTTGATGCGATACTTCTCCCACAAATACCCGCCAAGTTTCACCGGGTCTAGGCCTTCGACAGAAAAATTCGCCAAAGCGCAAGATTGCGCCGGGTCGTAAGGCGTCAGCAGTTTGACGCGCCCGGTCTTTTCCAAACGCTTCGCCCAGAGGTTTTTCAAATAACGCAACCTTGCGGCTTTGCGCTCAATGCCTATGCCTTCATGAAAATTCAAGGCTTCGGCGATAGCGTTGTGCGTTGCCGCCGGATGCGTGCCGATCTCTTCAAACTTGCGTATGTCGTCGTCCTGTTTTTGATCCGCCGCCATCAACGGCCAGAGCTTTTTGATCTTCGCTTTTCGCACATACAAGAAGCCCGTGCCGATGGGCGCAAGCAACCATTTGTGCAGGCTCGTGCCGTAATAATCGCAATCCAGATCGGCGAGTTTGAAAGGGAAATGCGCGAAGGCGTGCGCCCCGTCCACGATGACTTCGATGCCGCGTTCATGCGCCATCTGGCATATGCGTTTGATGGGAAAAATCTGCCCGGTCAAATTGGTGATGTGACAAACGTGAATCACTTTGGTTTGCGGCGTGATGGCTTTGGCGAAGAGGTCATACAAAGCGTCTTGCGAAGGCGGCGGCACTGGGAAAGAAATCTGGCGCAGCTTGATGCCTTCGCGGCGTTGGCGTTGCAAATAGGTGTTAATCATGCGCCCGTAGTCTTGATTGGTGGTCAACACTTCGTCGCCGGCTTTGAGGTCTAAACCGAACTGGCAGATTTCCAGCGCCTCGCTGGCATTGCGCGTGATCGCCAACTCTTCCGCATCGCAGCCGAAAGCGTTGGCCAAGCCGCGCCGCACGCTTTCGATATTGGGTTCAAGCAATCGCCACATCGAATAACTCGGCGCTTCGTTGGAAATATCTGCATAATGCTTCATGGCTTCGTGAACGATGCGCGGCGACGGGCAGACGCCGCCGTTGTTCAAATTGATGATGGTGCGGTCGAGCGTGAAAGCGTTTTGAATCTCGCGCCAGAAATCTTCATCCGTAGCCATCTCTTCGGCGCTGCGGTTGCTGGTGTTTTTGCTGACCGCAAAGACGCGCTCAAGGCTGTCGTCGCGAAATGCCGCCACTGCGCCCAAAGCGGTTGCCGTGCTGAAGGTTCGCAAAAAATTTCGTCGTGTAAACATGGCTCACCTCGGTTGAAAACTCGTAAAGCATTTGGCGCAATCATATAGTTTTTTGGCAGTGAAAGCGAACCGGAATTGGTGCGGCTGGAGTAAGAAATAGTAACTATATGCGCGGCCCCCCAAGATTCGGTATGAGCGCCGCGACGCGATGAACATTCAGGCGGTTCGCCAAGTTTCATCTCCCGAATCTTGGTGTGCCGCGCATATAGAGGGTGTCGCAGAATTCCAGCAATCGTCTATATGTTGTAGATGATTAAACATCACCCACAATATCTGGAGAGAACATCCATTTCTGCGACACGCCCTAACTCCCCGGCCTGTTTGCAAGGGTTGAATGCGGTGCGGCGGTGCCGCTTTGAGGTGCGGAGAGTCATAGACTCTCCGCTAGGCTGGTGTTACTTTTTCGCGGCTCTGCCGCACCGGAGGCTGCGCCTCAGAAAAGCTTGGCGGCAGAAACCCAAGGGCGGCGCAGCCGCGAGAGTGGGGAGCATAGCTTACGGAAAGGCACAGCCTGTCCGCACCTCAAAGCGGCACCGCCGCAAGCACTGGCTGAGTCGTTAAAGCGGCGCAGCCGCAGGCACTGGCTGAGTCATTGCATCACAGACGGCTTCTCAACGCATCCGAATTTTAGCGGTGCTAATCCATGCTCAAAAGCGTTGCGTCCGCTGGTTCTCAATGGCGCTTTGTCATACGCGCTGCAACACGCGCCGTTTGCAGCTATCGCTGGTTGGTTTCAGGAAACCGCGTCGCTTTTCACAGGTTGCCTTTTTTATATTCGCTGACGATGTATTCACAGGCTCTGACCGTTAAAGCCATCATCGTCAAGGTCGGATTCTGGCAGCCCATCGAAACAAAACACGCGCCATCGGTGACGAAAAGATTTTTGATGTCCCAGCTTTGATTGTACTTGTTCAACACCGATTTCTTCGGGTCGTTGCCCATGCGGGCGGTGCCGACTTCGTGAATCGCCAGCCCCGGCGCGGCCAACAGCGAGTTGGCAGATTGAATCTGGAATTTCGCTTCGCTGGCCATTTCTTTCAAATCTTCCAGCGCCTCTTTGGCCATCGCACGCTCGTTGTCCGAATGCGTGCATTCGATGTGCGCGACGGGGATGCCCCAGGCATCTTGCTTATCTTTGTTGAGGGTTACGGTGTTGTCAAAACGCGGCAACATTTCACCAAAGGCGGCCATCCAGAAAGGCGGCGCATCTTTCTCTTCGCGCACCATTTTTTTGAAGGCCGCGCCAAAACCGGGAATCATCCTGATGGTGGTCGGCAGCATCCCGCGTTGGACGCTGCCCTGTATGCCGTAGCCGCGAATGTATTTGCTCTGCTTGTCCGTGCCGACGTTGCGGAATTTCGGTATGTACAAACCGTTGTTGCGCCCGTCATCAAAATTGTACGGATAGTTGGCGGCATCGGGAACCAGTCCGCTGAGGCTCACCGAATAAGTATGATCCATCAAATAATGGCCAAGCATTCCCGATGAATTGCCCGCGCCGTTCGGATGCTGACGAGAGGCGCTGTTTAACAACAAGCGCGTTGATTCGATAGTCGAGGCGCACAACACCACGACTTTGCCGAAGACTTCATGCGCTTGTTTGGTGCGCTGGTCAATGAAGGCGACGCCTTTGGCTTTGCCGGTGTTGGTGTCAATGATGAGGTGACTGGCTACGGAATGCGGACGCAAGGTCATGCGCCCGGTCTTGGCAGCGGCGGGCAAGGTCGAACCGGGGCTGCTGAAATAGGAGTAGGTCGAGCAGCCGCGTTCGCAATGGCCGCACCAGTGACAGGCCGCGCGTCCTTGATGTTTTTGAGTGAGAATCGCCGCACGCCCGATGGTGACGCGGCGATCTTTCCAGCGTTTTTCCACCGCGTGTTTCAAAAATAATTCGCCGCAAGTCATCTTCATAGGCGGCAGAAATTTGCCATCCGGCAATTGCGCCAAGCCTTCCGGGTTGCCGCTGATGCCGACAAACCAATCTACTTTGTCGTAATACGGCGCAAGCTCGGCGTAAGAAAGCGGCCAGTCTTCGCCGTAGCCATCGCGGCTGGCGGCTTTGAATTCATAATCGCTCAAACGATACGATTGCCGCCCCCACATAATCGTGCGTCCGCCAACCTGTCGTCCGCGAATCCAGTCGAAGGGTTTATCGGCAGGCGTGGTGTAGGGATTGTCCACGTCGTCAACGAAAAACTGATGCGCGAATTCATTCGACGCATAGCACTTGGATTGTATCGGCTGGCGTTTGAAAATTTCGCTCGCATTAACAGTGCCTCGGAAAGGCACTTCATACGGCCATCGGTGTTCGGTGAATTCTTTTTCCGGATCAACCTGGCGTCCCGCTTCCAAGACGATAACGCGCAGACCTTTTTCTGCAAGCTCTTTGGCAGCCCAACCGCCGGTCGCGCCTGAACCAACGACGATGGCGTCATAAATAATTGGTTTTGACATATCGTACCCTTTTCAATTGTAGAAAGATGAACGAACAGCGGCTCTTTGCTCGTCGGTTGTTTATGTAATTTTGCGAGGCATCATAGACCATCGGCGCACAAAAGGCAAAAGACCTGTGAGGGCTTGGAGGATGGCGGCGTGTACCTGATGAGGGCTGCCCGCAAGGCGAAAACCATCGTAACTGTAAATCCCAAAGGGTAAGCCACTGGTTCGACCAGTGAGACTAGAAAAGCTTTGAGCGTTCCCGTAGTAAGTTTCTCCTTGTGTGGCTTGATGAGCCAATTTATATCACAAGGAGAAACTTGATGGATAACACGTATCAAAGCTTGTCGCATTGCCGCTGGGATTGCAAATATCAGGTCGTCTTTGTCCCCAAACGCCGCCGCAAAGTGTTGTATGGGGAACTGCGAAAACAATTGGGGCCAATCTTTCACGAGTTGGCTCGCCAGAAAGAGTGCCAGATTATCGAAGGGCATTTGATGGTGGATGCAGTGCATATCTGTATCGCCATCCCGCCAAAGTTTGCGGTGTCTTCGCTGATCGGTTTTTTGAAAGGCAAGAGTGCAATAGCTCTTGCGCGACGGCAAGGCAAAGAGCGCAACTACACCGGAGAACACTTCTGGGCACGAGGTTATGCGGTTTCCACTGTGGGCTTCAAGGAGGAACAAATCCGCCGCTATATCCGTGAGCAAGAAGGAGCCGATGGTGAAGGACGCGTTTAGGTTCAACGAGCAACGTGCTCTAGTCAGCCGTCTTTGAGACGGCACCGCTCATCAAGCCACCGGCTACGCCGGTGGTGTCTGACTACCTCGACAATGTCACATTAGGGGAAAGGATGTAACGTCAATCATGCCTATGTTTTATTCGACTTTTTCGAGACCTGGCTCGGTTCACCAGATGGCGCACCACCAAGTTCGTCGCTTCTTCGGGTGTCAGTTGCGACA